>NZ_JBNPTK010000009.1:0-281413 GCF_051167615.1 Bradyrhizobium sp. HKCCYLS3013 | reverse complement strand
TTGGCGATGCTCAAGATCGCAGAAGAATCCACGCCATGCGCCTTGTCCAGCCTGCCTGAACCGGACAGCCGTGGGCTCCGTCCCGGGCATCCACGTCGTTCTCGGCACGCCGAGCGACGTGGATGGCCGGGACAAGCCCGGCCATGACGACGCTGAGGGAGATGGGCACAAAACAAAGCTGCAGCCCTTGAATCCGTAGTGACAAGCCTGCGCCCGGGCTACGCCTGGACCTGCACGCTCTCCGCCGCGCGTTCCGGCACCAGCTCGGGCGCGGCATCAGGCGGCCGCGTGTCCAGCTCCTCGATCATGCCGCGCGCGATCTCGCGCTCGCCCATGATGACCCTGTCGGCGCCGAGCGACTTCAAGTGCTCGACTTCGGCATCGGAATGCGCGCGCGCCACGATGTGCAGGGCTGGATTGGCGGCGCGCGCCTGCTCGACGATCTGCCCGGCCTCGAACGCCTCGGGGATGGCGATCACCAGCGCATGCGCGCCAGCCGGATTGGTCGCACGAAGCACGTTGCTCCGGGCCGCGTTGCCGGTGATGGTCTCGACACCGGCTTCCTTCAGCTGCTTCAGGATGTCCTCGGAGGTCTCCACCGCGAGGAACGCGTGCCCACGCTGCCGCAGGGCCTCGCCGACCAGACGGCCGACGCGGCCGTATCCGATGATGATCGTGTGCTCGGTCAACTGAGTCACCGGCATCTCGGCAGGCTTCGGCGCTGGCGTTGCAGCCTCATCCGTACGACGGCGCCGCAGCCGCGGCAGCAGCCAATCCAGCGCAGCGAACATCAGCGGATTGAGCATGATCGAGATGATGGCGCCGGCCAGGATCAGGTCGCGCCCGGCTTTCGGCAAGAGATTCGAGGCGCCGCCGATCTCGGCGAGGATGAAGGAGAATTCGCCGATCTGCGCAAGGCTCGCGGAGATCGTCAGCGCGGTCGAAGCCGGACGGCGGAAAGCGATCACGATCAGGAACGCGGCAACCGACTTGCCGAACAGGATGATGAACAAGGTCGCGAGCAGCGGCCAGGGCTCGCGGATCACGCTTCCCGGATCGAACAGCATGCCGGCGGAGACGAAGAACAGCACCGCGAAGGCATCGCGCAGCGGCAGCGATTCCTGCGCGGCGCGCTGGCTCAGCGGGGACTCGCCGAGCATCATGCCGGCGAAGAAGGCGCCGAGCGCGAGCGACACGCCGAACAGCTTTGTCGAGCCGAAGGCGACGCCGAGCGCGATTGCGAGCACCGCCAGGCGAAACAGCTCGCGCGAGCCGGTGTGGGCGATGTAGTGCAGGATCCACGGGATCAGGCGGCGGCCGACCAGCAGCATCACCGCCATGAACACGCCGATCTTGACGAAGGTCAGCAGCAGCACGCCGGTCAGCCCGAGCCCGAAGCGGGCGGCGAGCGGATCGGCGGCGGCGACGTCGCCATTGCCGTTCTGCAGGCTGGCAAAGGCTGGGATCAGCACCAGCGCCAGCACCATCGCGAGGTCTTCGACGATCAGCCAGCCCACCGCGATGCGGCCGCGCTCGGTGTCCATCAGCCGCCGCTCCTGCATCGCGCGCAGCAGCACCACAGTGCTGGCGACCGAGAGCGCGAGACCGAACACGAGGCCCCCGCCGATCGACCAGCCCATCGCCCAGCTCAAGGCCATGCCCATCAGGGTCGCCACCGTGATCTGCACGATCGCGCCGGGCACGGCGATCGCGCGCACCGACATCAGGTCCTTGAGCGAGAAGTGCAGGCCGACGCCGAACATCAGGAGAATGATGCCGAGCTCGGCGAGCTCGGTCGCCAGCGCCTGGTCGGCGACGAAGCCGGGTGTGAACGGACCGACGGCGACGCCGGCGAGGAGGTAGCCGACCAGCGGCGGGAACCGGAACCGTTGCGCGAGCGCTCCGAAGACGAAGGCCAGTCCAAGGCCGGCGACGATGGTCGCGATGAGGGGTGTGTCGTGCGGCATCTCAACTTGTTGCACAGGAGGCGCAGCGATGCACCGCGACCAATTGTGGCAGAGTTCCGCAAATGCGCATGGGGATGGTGCACGGACGGCTGCGGAAATCGGTGGTGAATGGCGTCATCAGTTCCGTATGATGTGAAGCGAGCCATCACGGGGTGCCCTGTCCCAATGCCCGCCGATCTCGTTCAGACGTTTCGCGCCTTCGCCTATAACAACGCCTGGGCCAATCACCGGCTGCTGACCTCCTGCGGCCAGCTCAGCGCCGAGGACTTCGCCGCCGAGCGCACCGGCTTCTTCCCGAGCCTGCAGAAGACGCTGAACCACATCTACATCATCGACCTGTTCTACGTCGACGCGCTGGAAGGCGGCTGGCTCGGCCCGATGGCGTGGCAGAACGAGGTGCCGTTCCCGCGCCTCGCAGATCTTGCGAAGGCGCAGGGCGCGATGGACCGCCGGCTGATCGCGTTCTGCGAGGCGCTGACGCCCGCGCGCCTCGACGACACCGTTCGCATCAACCGCGAGAGCCGGGTGCAGAACGAGCGCTGCGACCGGCTGCTGCTGCATCTGTTCCAGCACGACATCCATCACCGCGGCCAGGCGCATGCGATGCTGTCGGCGACGTCCGTCAAGCCGCCGCAGCTGGATGAGTTCTTTCCGGCCGATGACGCCGGCCTGCGCGCGAAGGATTTCGCCGAGTTGGGGTTCAGCGAGGAGAAGATCTGGAAGCCGTAGCCCAGATGACTGCCCACGACGCACACTCTCTCCGTCATTCCGGAGCGCGCGCTGCGCGAGCCCCGGAACGACGAGGAGGAGAGATCAGCGCGAGGCGCCTTCCCACAGGGCGCGTGGGAGCCGGTACATCACTTGCCGGCACAACGGGCTGTCCGCCTCGACGCGCGGATGATCGAAATCGGAGGCCTCGTCCCTGATCATGCCGAGCTTGCGCATGACGTTCTGCGAGGCTTCGTTGGCCGGCGCGGCGTAGGCGATGATCTCATCGAGACCGAGCCGATCGAAGCCGAAGGCGAGCGATGCGCGCGCGGCTTCCGTCGTTATCCCCCGCCCCCAGGCCGCGCGCGCGAGCCGCCAACCGATCTCGACCGCCGGCGTGAACGGCGCATCGAAGAACACGCGGAATAAGCCGGTTGCTCCGAGGAAGCTGCCGGTGGCGCGGTCTTCGACCACCCAGAAACCGAAGCCGTGCTCGGCCCAATGCTTGATCTGAAAGTCGATCCACTGATCGCAGGCCTGCCGCGTCGGCAGCGCGCGCAAGTATCGCATCACCGCGGTATCCGCCGACATCGCCGCAAACGGCGCGCGATCATCGTCGCACCATTTGCGCAAGATAAGGCGGTCGGTTTGGATGATCATGACAGATCACTGAGGAGGCTGACGACCAGATTACCCTGCCTTGAAGCCCCCCTGGGTCACCGTCATTGTGAGGAGCGAAGCGACGAAGCAATCCAGAATCCCGCGCGCGGCCCTGGATTGCGTCGCTGCGCTCGCAATGACGGTGGATGGCCCCTCTTGAAACGTAGCCTACTTCGTCGGCTCCAGAATCGACACATAGTTGGCCACCGCGGCGCCGCCCATGTTGAAGATGCCGCCGAGCTTGGCGTTGGGGAGCTGCATGCCCTCGGGCGCGGTGCCGGTGAGCTGCATCGCCGTCATGACGTGCATGGAGACGCCGGTGGCGCCGATCGGGTGACCCTTGGCCTTGAGGCCGCCGGACGGATTGACCGGCAGCTTGCCGTCCTTGAGCGTCCAGCCCTCCTTGATGGCGCGGGCGCCCTGCCCGCGCGGCGTCAGGCCCATCGCCTCGTACTCGATCAACTCGGCGACCGTGAAGCAGTCATGGGTCTCGACGAAGGAGAGATCGGACAGCGTGACGCCGGCTTTCTCCAGCGCGCGCTGCCAGGCCACGGTGCAGCCCTCGAAGGCGAGGATGTCGCGCTTGGACATCGGCAGGAAATCCTGCGCGTGCGCCGTCGCGCGCACGTTGACCGCTTTCGCGAAGGACTTCGCGGTCTCGCTGTCGGTGAGCACCAAAGCGGCGGCGCCGTCGGAGACCAGCGAGCAGTCGGTGCGCTTCAGGGGACCTGCCACGTACGGGTTCTTCTCGCTCTCCGAGCGGCAGAACTCGAAGCCGAAATCCTTGCGCATCTGCGCATAGGGATTGGCGACGCCGTTCTTGTGGTTCTTGGCCGCGATCAGCGCCAGTGCGTCGGACTGGTCGCCGTACTTCTGGAAATAGCCCTGCGCGATCTTGCCGAACACGCCAGCGAAGCCGCCGACGGTGTCGCCGTCCTCCGGCAGGTAGGACGCCTTGAGCAGGTTCTTGCCGATCTCCGGCCCGGGCGTGCGCGTCATCTGCTCGACGCCGACGACGAGCACGATCTTCGCGGCGCCGGCCGCGATGGCGCGGATGCCCTGGTGGACGGCGGCGGAACCCGTCGCGCAGGCGTTCTCCACCCGCGTCGCCGGCTTGAAGCGCAGTGCCGGATCGGCCTGCAGCACCAGCGAGGCCGTGAAGTCCTGGGCTGAGAAGCCGGCGTTGAAATGGCCGAGCACGATCTCGTCGACGTCGCCCGCCGAAATGCCGGCGTCGGCGAGCGCCTCATTGGCGACCTTGACGACGAGGCTCTCGACGGTCTCGGCGTCGAACTTTCCGAACGGCGTATGCGCCCATCCGACGATGCTGGCGGTCATGATTTCTCTCCCGAATGTCTCCCTGCTCAAATGGCGCTTTGCGCCATTGGAGTCCAGAGGCTGGTGGCGTTCTCAGGCCACGAACTTACCACCGAGCTCGTCCTCGATGTGAATCCGGATGATGTCGTCGAACGTCTTTTCCTCGGTGGTGAAGCCGAGCTCGCGGGCCCGCTTGGCCTCGAAATTCCGCGGCCAGCCGGCGACGATGCCGATGATGAAGGGATCCGGAACCCTCTGGATGCGGTTGGCAACGTTGTCGCCCGCCACGCGCCGAAGCGCGGCGATCTG
Organism: Bradyrhizobium sp. HKCCYLS3013; assembly: GCF_051167615.1. Classification (NCBI taxonomy): domain Bacteria; kingdom Pseudomonadati; phylum Pseudomonadota; class Alphaproteobacteria; order Hyphomicrobiales; family Nitrobacteraceae; genus Bradyrhizobium; species Bradyrhizobium sp. HKCCYLS3013. The sequence continues at coordinate 276,452 of NZ_JBNPTK010000009.1, read as the reverse complement.
CTCGCCGACGGTGGCCGTCAGGCCGGGCATGGTGAGATTGCGGCGCGGGCCGATCTTCGCGGTGTCCATCGTCGCGGCATGCAGCAGGAAGCCGACCGCCGAACGCGGCGTGGCATGCCAATGCTGGACGTCCTCGGACACCGGCAGCACGGCCTCCTTGCCGGCGAGCGGCTCGCGCAGGATGTTGGAGAAGAAGCCCGAGGCGGCCTTGTTCGGCGCGCCGGGGCGGATGCAGATGGTCGGCAGGCGAATGCCGACGCCGTCGAAGAAGCCGCGGCGGCTGTAGTCGGCCAGCAGGAGCTCGCCGATCGCCTTCTGGGTGCCGTAGCTGAGCAGCGGCGCATTGACGAACTCGTCGCCGATGGCGTCGGGGAACGGCGCGCCGAACACCGCGATCGACGAGGTGAAGACCAGGCGCGGCTTGTAACCGTCGCCGATCAGCCTGACCGCGTCGAACAGCATCCGCGTGCCGTCGAGATTGATGCGGTAGCCCTTGTCGAAATCGAGCTCGGCCTCGCCGGAAACGATCGCGGCGAGATGGAAGATCACGTCGGGACGCGCGGCGACCAGCTTCTCGGCGAAGCCCGGCACGGCAAAGTCGCCGGCGATGGTCTCGACCGCGATGGGCGTGTCGGGCTTCGCCGGCGCGACGATGTCCTGCAAGGTCATGCGGGTGATGGCTGCCTGGCCGAGGCGGCCGTCGCGGACCAGACGCTCGACCAGCTTGCGTCCGACCATGCCGGCGGCGCCGAGAACGAGAATATGCAAGGGGATGCTCCTTGTTTCTTGTTATTTCAATACGGCCACTGTGATCGGCGCCGCGACCGCGGTGGACACTACTGCGCCCTCTCCCCTTGTGGGAGAGGGCATCACCGCTGGTACCGCACACACGTTTGGGTGAGGGGTTAGTCCAACAAGCACCGCCATCGCGGAGAGAGACCCCTCACCCGGCAGCCTTCGGCTGCCACCCTCTCCCACAAGGGGAGAGGGTGCACTGAGCGTGGCGCGACATCGGATTCCACCAACGAAAAGTTCGCCCTACTCCTTCACCGCGCCGGTCATGGCCGACACATAATGCTCGACGAAGAAGGCGTAAAGGATGACCAGCGGCAGCGAGCCGACCAGGGCGCCGGCCATCAGCGATCCCCATTTGTAGATGTCACCGTCGACGAACTCGTTGACGATGGCGACCGGCACGGTCTTGTTCGGCGTCGACTGCAGGAAGGTCAGCGCGTAGATGAACTCGTTCCAGCACAAGGTGAACGAGAAGATGAAGGCCGAGATCAGGCCGGGCACGGCGAGCGGCACGACGATCTTGACCAGGATCTGCCAGCGGCTGGCGCCGTCGATCAGGGCGCATTCCTCGAGCTCGAAGGGGATCGTCTTGAAGTAGCCCATCAGCAGCCAGGTCGAGAACGGGATCAGCAAGGTCGGATAGACCAGGATCAGCGACAGCGGCGAGTCGAACAGCCCGTAGGCCTGGATCACCGAGGCCAGCGGGATGAACAGGATCGACGGCGGCACCAGATAGGCGAAGAAGATCAGCACGCCCACCGTGTCGGCGCCCTTGAAGCGCAGCCGCACGATCGCATAGGCCGCGAGCACGGATGCGAAGATCGACAGCGTGGTGGCGCCGACCGCGACATACATCGTGTTCCACAGCCAGCGCGGATACTGCGTCTCGAACAGCAGCTTCGAGATGTGCTTGAAGGTCGGATGCACCACCCAGAACGGGTTGTACTTCTCCATGTCGATCAGCTGCTCGTCCGGTTTGATCGACGTCAGCCCCATCCAGTAGAACGGGAACAGCAGCACCAGGAGAATGATGCCGAGCGGCAGATACAGCGTGATCAGCCGTCGCGGCAGCGACTCGAGATAGCTCATGCCCTCGCTGTCGTCGTCGGCCGCGAGCGCGGCCGCCGTCGTCGTGGCGTTGGATTGCGTCTTGGATTGCAGCGCAGCAGTCTCGGTCATTGGTCGGATCCTTGCTGCCATTTGCGCCGTTGCATGCCGAACCAGGAGATCGCGATCGCCGCGAGCAGGAACGGGATCATGGCGGTGGCGATCGCTGCACCCTCGCCGAGGCGGCCGGAGATGATGCCGCGCTGATAGCTCAAGGTCGCCATCAGGTGGGTGGCATTGACGGGACCGCCGCGGGTCAGCGCCCAGATCAGCTGGAAATCGGTGAAGGTGAACAGTACCGAGAACGTCATCACCACCGCGATGATCGGGGTCAGCAACGGATAGGTGATGAAGCGGAAGCGCTGCCAGCTGGTGGCACCGTCGAGCGTGGCGGCCTCATACAGGGAGGGCGAGACGGTCTGCAGGCCGGCCAGCAGCGTGATCGCGACGAACGGTACGCCGCGCCATATGTTGGCGATGATCACGGAGGCGCGTGCCCAGTTGGTGTCGCCCAGGAAGTTGATGTTCTGGCTGATGAGGCCGAGCTTGATCAGCGACCAGGAGATGATGGAGAACTGGGAATCGTAGATCCACCAGAACGCGATCGCCGACAGCACCGTCGGAACGATGAAAGGCACCAGCACGATCGCACGGACCATGGCCTTGAACGGCATCCGCCGGTTCAACAGCAGCGCCAGATAGAGGCCGATCGCGAATTTGATGGCGCTTGCGACGATCGTGTAGAGCAGCGTGTTGAACACCGCGAGCCAGAAGATCGCGTCATCCCACAGCCACTCGTAGTTCTCCAGCCCGACGAAGACGCCGGCGCGGCCGATCTTCTCGTCGGTGAAGCTCATCCAGACGCCGAGGCCCAGCGGATAGGCCAGGAACAGGATCAGGAATGCTGCCGCCGGCAGCATGAACCAGAGCGCGACGAAGTTGCGGTTGGTCTTGATGCGTTCCCACGCGGAGGGCTCGCCGGTCACGGCCGCGCCACGTGGCAGCGAAGTCTGAATGGTACTCATCGTATCGAGCAGCTCCCTTCGAACCTTGGGATGGGCAAACCGCAGCATGCCCACCGGCGTTCGGGACGGATGGTTCTGGTCCGCCATTGCGAGAAGCCCCCCGGGTCTCGCCGTCGGCGAGCCCGTGGGCAGGCTCCGTGACGAAGCAACCCAGAGTCGAGCGCACTGCCCTGGATTGCTTCGCTTCGCTCGCAATGACGGCGAGCACGGCGGGTTGCGCCCTTGCCCACCCTACGCAGTCATCACCTCAGCGGAAGATGCGCTTGGCGGAGCGCTCGGCGCTCGCCATCGCCGTCTTCACGTCCTCGCGGCCCGTGCAGTAGTTCGCGAACATGTCGACCACGACGAAGTCGGCGATCGCGGCGGCTGCCGCCTCGCCGAGCTTGCCGACGCCGGCCGGCGTGACAGCCGTCGCCGCGACGTCGCGATACGGCGTGTTCTTCGGATCGGCGGTCCAGATCGGGTTGGCGTCGTAGGCCTTGAGGAAGTGCGACAGGTAGCCCTGCGCCGCCTCGATCCACGGGTTGAACTGCTCCGGCTCCAGCAGGAAGGCCGTGAACGCCTTGCAGGTCTGCGGGAACTTGGTGAAGTTGTAGATCAGGATCGGGAAGCCGAGATGCAGCTCGCGGGTCTTGCCGTCGAGGCCCGCCGGCAGATGCGCGTGGTTCATGTCCTTCGCGACTTCCGGATTGTCCTTCTTCGCCGCGACGTAGATCGAGATGCCGTTCACCGTCAGATAGAGCTGTCCGGCCACGAACGCCTTGTTGTTGGACGAGTCGTTCCACGACGCGGTGCCCGGCACGAAATTGTCGTACAGGCCCTTGACGTATTCGAGCGCCTTGGCGGTCTCCGGCGAGTTGATGACGACCTTGTTGTCCTTGTCGATCAGGTTGCCGCCATGCGCCCACAGCGCCCAGTGCAGCCAGCCGTTGGCGTCGCCCGAGGCGTGGCCGAGCGCCATGCCGCCCGGCGTGCCGTTCTTGTTCATGCCCTTCACAAGGTCGGCGAAGCCCGCGAGATCCTTCGGAAACTCCTTGTGGCCGGCCTTCTCCATCGCCGAGATGCGGTAGTTGACGAGGCCGCCGGTGGCCGCCACCGGGATGCCGATCCACTTGCCGTCGAGCATGCCGTAGGCCTTGCCCGAGTCGGTCCAGCCGCCGCACTTCTTGCCGAGATAGTCGGCCACGTCGCTGACATCGGTGACCTTGTTGGAGAACAGGAACGGCAAGGTGTAGAGGCCCCACACCATGTCGAGGCCCTGACCGGTGTTGGCGGCGACCGAGGCCTTCGGCTGGATGTCGTCGTAGGATTCGTTGGAGACGTTGATGGTGACGTTGTTGGCCTTCTGGAACGCATCGACGATCTTCATGAAGGCCACGTCCTCGGCCTCGACGAAGCGCTTCCAGCGCAGAAGATTGATCTTGGCACCGGCTTCCGGCTTCCACGGCGAGGTCTGCGCCCAGGCCTTGGCATAGCCGAGCAGTTCGTCGGCCGACATCGTCGCCGCGGCCGCCAGCAAGGTCGCACCACCCTTGAGCAGGGACCGGCGATCGGTGGGGAAATGAGTCATCTGAAGTTTTCTCCCGTTGAGTATTTGCTTGTTTTGTTTGTTGTCAGTTCTGCGCCTCGAGCGCCCGGATCAGAGTCTCCGGCCGCTGTCCTTGTCGAACAGATGCGCCGCCGACGCGCGCGGGCGCAAATGGATCTTCTCCCCGGGATTGACCTCGTGGCGGTCGCGGAAGACCGCGATGATGTCCTGGGTGCCGATGCGGGCGACGATCTGCGTCTCCGAGCCGGTCGGCTCGACGACGACGACCTCGGCCTCGATGCCGTCATCGGCAAGCTCGAGATGCTCGGGCCGCACGCCGTAGACCACGGGGCGGCCGTCGGAGGCGGCCGGCGCGGTCAGCAGCGGCAGCTTGGCGCCGTTGTCGGTCTCGACATAGACCGAGCCGTTCGACTTGAGGTGGCCGTTGAGGAAGTTCATCGCCGGCGAGCCGATGAAGCCGGCGACGAACTGGTTGTCCGGCTTGTCGTAGAGATCGAGCGGCGAGCCCATCTGCTCGACGATGCCGTCATGCATGACGACGATCTTGTCGGCCATCGTCATGGCCTCGATCTGGTCGTGAGTGACGTAAACGGTGGTGGTCTTGAGCCGCTGATGCAGCTCCTTGATCTCGGTGCGCATCGCGACGCGCAGCTTGGCGTCGAGGTTCGACAACGGCTCGTCGAACAGGAACACCTGCGGATCGCGCACGATGGCGCGGCCCATCGCGACGCGCTGGCGCTGGCCACCGGAGAGCTGGCGCGGATAGCGGTCGAGCAGCGGCGTCAGCGCCAGGATCTCGGCGGCGCGCGCGACGCCCTTCTTGATGTCCTCGGGCCGTGCGCCGCGCAGCTTGAGCGAGAAGCCCATGTTGTCGGCGACGGTCATATGCGGATAGAGCGCGTAGTTCTGGAACACCATCGCGATGTCGCGCTCTTTCGGCTGCACGTTGTTGACGACGCGCTCGCCGATCGAGATGGTTCCGGAGGTGATGTTCTCGAGCCCTGCGAGCATGCGCAGCAGCGTCGACTTGCCGCAGCCGGACGGCCCGACCAGCACGACGAACTCGCCATCCTCGATCGGAATCGTCACGCCGTGCAGCACCTCGAATCCGCCGAATGATTTGCGCACGTCGCGAATTTGCACCGACGACATCAATTTCCTCCTCAAAGACCGACAGCATTGGCTGCTTGCCGGCGGCATTCTGACCGTTGTTCTCGGCCGTTTGATCAGGCCGTTTGTCGTTTTGTAGTCCTGGTCGTGCAGTCTTGTTCTTGGTGGTCTTGTTCTTGGTAGTCTTGTTGTTGGCTCCGGTCGCTCCGACTGGCTCCGAAACAGGGCCAGCTCGGCTGGCATTGTCCGCAGTTCAGTTCGCTTCCGCAATGTCTCGCTTAGCAACCGCGTGATAGCGCTGTCAATATCGCTTGTGTACCAGACCGCCTATGCTATGAGCGAGGCATGGGACGGAAACGCATCGAGCCGGGCAAAGTCCGGCTGACCGAAGTTGCGGCACTGGCGGGCGTCAGCCCGATCACGGTGTCACGCTTCTTCCGTAATCCCGCCACGGTCTCGGCCGGCCGCCGCACGCGGATCGAAAGCGCCGCCAAGGAACTCGGTTACGTGCCGAACCTCGCCGCGCGCGCGCTCGCATCGCAGCGCACCGAAGTGATCGGCGTGCTGATACCGTCCCTCACCAACAACGTGTTCTCCGACGTGCTGCGCGGCATCTATGATGCGTTCGAAGGCAGCCGCTACAGCATCCAGCTCGCCAACACCCGCTACAGCGTGTTGCAGGAGGAGCGCCTGCTGCGGTTGTTCCTGATGCAGAAGCCGGCCGGCTTGATCGTGACCGGTCTCGACCAGACGGCGGAGAGCCGGTTGATCATCCAGGCGGCGGACTGTCCCGTCGTGCAGATCATGGAGCTCGGCGCCGAGCCGATCGACATGATGATCGGATTTTCGCACGTCGATGCCTGTTTTGCAGCCATTTCACACCTTCTCGCGCAGGGCTGCCGCCGCATCGGCTTCATCGGCGCCCGCATGGACCCAAGGGTGCAGCGCAGGCTGCAGGGCTATCAGAACGCGATGAAGGAGGCCGGTTTGTTCGACCCGCGTCTCATCGTCACGGCGCCTGTTCCGACCTCGACCACGATGGGCGGCAGCCTGTTCTCCGATCTGCTGATGAAGGCGCCGGATCTCGATGCGGTGTTCTGCGCCAATGACGATCTCGCGCTCGGCGTGCTGTTCGAATGCCAGCGCCGGCACATCGCGGTGCCCGAGCAGATCGCGATCGTCGGCTTCAATGACATGGAATTCATGGCCGCGGCGGTTCCGACGCTCACCAGCGTGCGCACCAATCGCTACGAGATGGGTCGGCGTGCGGCGACGATGATCATGGACGCCGTGGAAGGCCGTCCCGTGGCGCAGCGTGTCGTCGATCTCGGCTTCGAGGTGATCGAACGGCAGAGCTCGACCTTGCAGCGCGGCACCGCAAATCCGCAGCCTGCGTCGGGGCGCGCTGCCGGAACAAAATGGTAGCGCAACCAAAAACCATGCACTAGAACCACTCGAACCAACAACGACTTGAACGAAAGACGTAGGCGATCCTCGACAGCGGGCCGATGGCGCACAGACGACGGACCGGCCTCGCCACGTTTGCACTGCGGGAGAAAACACATGACGAACTCGAACGGGCATGCCGGCAACGGCGCTGACAAGAGCCGCAAGCTGCGCTCGCAGGCGTGGTTCAACGATCCGCACAATCCGGGCATGACCGCGCTCTATCTCGAGCGCTACCTGAATTACGGCCTGACCCGGGCTGAGCTGCAGTCGGGCAAGCCGATCATCGGCATTGCCCAGACCGGCAACGATCTCTCGCCCTGCAACCGCCACCACATCGAGCTGGCGCACCGCGTCCGGGAGGGCATCCGCGCCGCCGGCGGCATCGCGATGGAATTTCCGACCCATCCGATCCAGGAGACCGGCAAGCGCCCGACGGCCGCGCTCGACCGCAACCTCGCTTATCTCGGCCTGGTCGAAATCCTGTTCGGCTATCCGCTCGACGGCGTGGTGCTGACCACCGGCTGCGACAAGACGACGCCGGCCTGCCTGATGGCCGCGGCGACCGTGAACATCCCCGCCATCGTGCTGTCGGGCGGCCCGATGCTGAACGGCTGGCACGAAGGCCAGCGCACCGGCTCCGGCACCGTGGTGTGGAAGTCGCGCGAACGGCTCGCCGCCGGCGAGATCGGCTATGAGGAGTTCATGGAGATCGTCGCCTCCTCGGCGCCGTCGGTCGGCCATTGCAACACCATGGGCACGGCCTCGACGATGAATGCGCTGGCCGAGGCGCTCGGCATGTCCCTGCCGGGCTGCGCCGCGATTCCAGCTCCATATCGCGAGCGCGGCCAGATCGCCTACGAGACCGGAACGCGCATCGTCGACATGGTGTGGGAAGACCTGAAGCCGTCGGACATCCTGACGCGCAAGGCATTCGAGAACTGCATCGTCGCCAACTCCGCGATCGGCGGCTCGACCAACGCGCCGATCCACATCAACGCGCTGGCGCGCCATGTCGGCGTCGAGCTCGACATCGACGACTGGCAGAAGGTCGGCCACGACGTACCGCTGCTCGTCAACATGCAACCGGCCGGCTTCTATCTCGGCGAGGAGTTCCATCGCGCGGGCGGCGTGCCGGCCGTGATCGGCGAGTTGATGCGGCACAAGCGCATCCACGAGGACGTCATCACCGTCAACGGCCGCAGCATGGGCGACAATTGCCGCGAGGCGCCGAAGCCGGACAACGACGTGATCTGGTCCTACGACAAGCCGCTGGTGAAGGATGCCGGCTTCCTCGTGCTGCGCGGCAACCTGTTCGATTCCGCGATCATGAAGACCAGCGTGATCTCCAAGGAGTTCCGCGACCGCTATCTCGTCAATCCGAAGGACCCGAACGCCTTCGAAGGCCGCGCCATCGTGTTCGAGGGTCCGGAGGACTATCACGACCGCATCGACGATGCATCGCTCGAGATCGACGAGCACTGCGTGCTGTTCATCCGCGGCGCCGGCCCGATCGGCTATCCCGGCGGCGCCGAAGTGGTGAACATGCAGCCGCCGGCAGCGCTGATCAAACGCGGCATCCTGTCCTTGCCCTGCATCGGCGACGGCCGGCAATCCGGCACTTCGGGCTCCCCGTCAATTCTCAACGCGTCGCCAGAGGCCGCCGCCGATGGCGGGCTCGCAATCCTCAAGACCGGCGATCGCGTGCGCATCGACCTCAACAAGGGCTCGGCCAACATCCTGATCTCGGACGAGGAGCTTGCGACGCGGCGCGCCGAGCTGAAGGCCAAGGGCGGCTTCCCACACCCCGCCAACCAGACGCCGTGGCAGGAGCTCTATCGCAACACCGTCGGCCAGCAGGCCACCGGCGCCTGCATGGAGCTTGCCACGCGCTATCACAACATCGCTGGCACTGTCGGCGTGGCAAGGCATAATCACTAGACACGCCGCGCAAAGCCGGCCACCGTCATTGCGAGGAGCGAAGCGACGAAGCAATCCAGAGCCGCGCGCGCAGCCCTGGATTGCTTCGCTGCGCTCGCAATGACGAAAGAATCAACGAGCATCCCAAGGGAGACCCCATGTCCGACCGCCTCAAGGGCAAGCGCGCCTTTGTCACCGCCGCCGCAGCCGGCATCGGCCGCGCCTGCGCGATCGCTTTCGCGCGTCAGGGCGCGACCGTGTTCGCCACCGATATCGATGAGAACGGCCTGAGCACGCTGAAGAGCGAAGGCATTGCCGAGGTCGCGACGCTCGACGTGCGCAACACCGCGGCCGTGAACGCGATGGCCGATCGCGTCGGCAAGGTCGAGATCCTGCTCAACGCTGCCGGCTTCGTGCACAACGGCACCATCCTCGACTGCTCCGACGACGACTGGGATTTCTCGTTCGACCTGAACGTCAAGTCGATGCATCGCACGATCCGCGCCTTCCTGCCTGACATGCTCGATCAGGGCGGCGGCGCCATCGTCAACATCGCCTCCGCCGCCGGCGTGTTCAAGGCGGCACCGAACCGCTACGTCTACGGCGCGACCAAGGCGGCGGTGGCGGCGCTGACGCGCTCGGTCGCAGCCGATTTCGTCGGCAAGAAAATCCGCTGCAACTGCATCTGCCCCGGCACGATCGAAACGCCCTCGATGCTCGGACGCGCGGCCTCGGCCGGCCCGAACGGGCTCGAGATGTTCATCTCGCGCCAGCCGATGGGCCGGCTCGGCACGGCGGAGGAGATCGCCCATCTCGCGGTCTATCTCGCCAGCGACGAGAGCGCGTTCACGACCGGCGTCGCGCACACCATCGACGGCGGCTGGACACTGTAGCTTCTCCTCATCCTGAGGAGCCGCGCAGCGGCGTCTCGAAGGATGAGGCCCGGATGTCAGGGGCCTCATGGTTCGAGACGCGCTGCGCGCTCCTCACCATGAGGGTCGAAAGAGGAGTCTTTCTTCATGAACCACATCGATCTCGCCAATCGCTGCGCCGTCGTCACCGGCGGCGCGCAGGGCTTTGGCCGCGCCATCACCGAGCGCTTCAGGGCCTCCGGGGCCAAGGTCGCGATCTGGGATCACGACATCGCGCGGGCGGAGAAGACCGCGCAGGAGATCGGTCCGGAGGTGCTGGCGCTGCAGGTCGACGTCACCGACACCAAAGCGGTCGAAGGCGCGCGTGACGCGACGCTGGCCGCGTTCGGCAGCATCGACATCCTGGTCAACAATGCCGGCATCGCCGGCATCAACAAGACGGTGTGGGAGACCGATCTCGATGAGTGGCGCAAGGTGCTGCGCATCAATCTCGACGGTCCCTTCATCTGCGCCAAGGCGATCGTGCCGGTGATGCTGAAGCAGGGCTATGGCCGCGTCGTCAACATCGCCTCGATCGCCGGCAAGGAGGGCAACCCGAATGCCGCGCACTACTCGGCGTCCAAAGCCGGCCTGATCGCGCTGACCAAGTCGCTCGGCAAGGAACTGGCGCAGCACAACATCACGGTGAATGCGGTGACGCCGGCGGCGGCGAAGACCGCGATCTTCGACCAGATGACGGACGCGCACATCAACTTCATGCTGTCGAAGATCCCGAAGGGCCGCTTCGTGCTGGTGGAAGAGCTCGCCGCGCTGGTGTCGTGGCTGGCCTCGGAGGAGTGTTCGTTCTCGACCGGCGCCGTGTTCGACATTTCCGGCGGCCGCGCGACCTATTAGTTTGCGGCGGGGCGAGCAAAGGTGCCAACGCAGACGGCGATGGGCCCACCTTCGTCTCGCTGGCGATACGGATGTCCCGATCCATGGAGCTTGCCTGATGACCCGCCATGGCGGCTGCTTCTGCGGCGCGGTGCGCTTCCAATGCACGGGCGAGCCGATCAATGTGCGCGTCTGCCATTGCCGCAACTGCCAGCGGGCGACGGGCGCGCCGTTCTTCGCCCGCGCGCTGTTCTCGCACGACGCTTTGACGATCACCGGCGAAACCGCGCGCTTCCCCTCCTCCGACGCGCTCGACCGCATGTTCTGCCCGCGCTGCGGAGTCAGGCTGTTCTCATGGCGCACCACGCGCCCGGTGGTCGGCGTGGCCCTGGCCTGCTTCGACGACCGCAACGCCTTTGCCCCGACCGAGCACATCTGGGTCTCGGAAAAGATCGATTGGGTGCAGCTCAGCGACGGACTGCCGCAATTTCCGGAAAATCCCGCGTAGCATCAAGGAACCATCGTGCCTATGTAGGACACAACGCGTCCGGAAACCCGATCCTTGAACATCTCGCTCTACGGCATTTCCGTCTGGATCCTGCCGATCATCATCGCCATCACCTTTCATGAGGCTGCTCACGCCTTCGTCGCCTGGCGGTTCGGCGACGAGACCGCGTTGCGACTCGGTCGCGTCAGCTTCAACCCGGTCCGGCACATCGATCCGTTCGGCACGATTCTGCTGCCGGGCATGCTGCTGCTGTCCGGCTCGCCGTTCCTGTTCGGCTACGCCAAGCCGGTGCCGGTCGATTTTCGCAATCTGCAGCCGCTCCGCGCCGGCATGGTGATGGTGGCGCTGGCGGGACCCGCCACCAACATCGCGCTCGCGCTGGCGGCGGGACTGGCGTTCCACGCCCTTCCGCTGGTTCCACCTGAGGCCGCGCGGTGGGTGGCGAGCAATCTATGGAATATTTTCTCGTTCAACATTCTGCTCGCCGTGTTCAACATGCTCCCGATACCGCCGCTCGACGGGGGCCGGGTCGCGGTCGGTGTCCTGCCGGCGGTGCTGGCGCGGCCGCTGGCCCGGCTCGAGCCGTACGGCATGCTGATTCTGATCGGATGCCTGATCCTCCTGCCGCTGGCGGGTTCCCAGTTCGGTCTCAATCTTGATCTTGTGTCGGGGCTGCTCCGCGCCACGACCGATTCTCTGAAGCATCTGCTTCTGCTATTGACGGGTAATGTCTAGATCTACCCGTCAGGGATGGTAACGAACGAGCCCCGAGGCACTCTTGGTCAAAGCCGCTGACATGATGATCGCACGCCGCGCCGACACCCGCGCCCGTGCCGATTTCGCGACCTGGAAGATGATCGCCAAGCTGAACGGCGCCTCCGGCCTGCCGCCGGCGGCGCAGGAATTCCTGGCCAGCTACAAGGCCCGCCTTGGCGACATGCCGGAGGACGAAGCGACCGAGGCCACCATCCGCGAGATGTACAAGGCCTATTATGCCGAGATGGGCGGCGGCGGCGCCCCGCCCGAGGTCAAGCCGGTCACAGCTGAGCCGGTGACCGACAATGTCACCGCCTTCCGCAAGCTGCCGCCGAAGCCGAAGGCGGCGCAAAGCGGGACGACCGCTCCGCGCAAGCTGCCGGTCGGGCTGATCTTCGCCGCGCTCTGCGTGGTCTATGTCGGGATCAGGCTGTATTGGCAGTGAGGCCAGCCGAACCCCACCCGCTCATTTCGGCGGGTTGAACTTGACCGGCAGGATGAAGGAGAACTCGTCGTCGGTGAGGCCCGCGGGAGGCTTTGGCACGGGATCCGAACGGCGGACCATGCTGACGGCGGCCTGATCGAACTCCGGATCGCCGGACGTTTCCCTGACGTCTACCGAGACGACACGGCCGAGCCGGTTGAGCACGAGCGCCAGCTTGAGCTGAGCAGCGGTCTTCTTTCCGGATGGATACTTCTTGTGCAGCTCGAAATAGGCGCTGATCTTGCGGCCCCAATTGGCCGTCAACCTTTGCACGTCCTTGCCGATGCCGGCATTCGGCGCTTTGGTCTTCTCGGCTTCAGGAACCTTCTCGTCCAGGGCCTTGCGCGCGCTGTCCTCGGAGGCTTCCTGTGCCTCTGACGCCTGTGTCTGGACCGTCGCGACCTTCTGCTCCTCGGTCGGCTTCTTCACGTCAGAGGTCGTGACCTCGCGGTCGGCCTCCTCGGTCGTGGTCGGGACATCCTTCTGCAGATCGGTCTGCTCGACCTCGGCCTTCTGCTCCTGCATCTGCGGAGCGGCGGTCTGCGCCACCGAGTCCTGTCCGACCGGAACCTCGTCGTCGTCGACCTTCGGCGAGCCCATATCGATGTCGATGACCTCGGCGCCCGCCGCGCCGAGGCCGCCGACGTCCTCGTCGTCCTTCAGATGTGTCAGCGCCAGCGCGGCCCCGCCGACATGCAGCATCAGCGCGCCCATGATCGCCAGAAACCAGAGACGGCGCGAGGGGGAGTGCCCGACGTCGAGGTCGCTCATCACACGTCGGCGCTCCTCACGGCTGCGCGGGCTGGGCCGGCGGCGCTGCCGCAAGTCCCTGGGCAGCCGCGGCTGGCGGCGCTTCCAGGGCCACCAGCTTGATCTTGGTGTAGCCGCCGGCGCGCAGCAGCTCCAGAACTCCCATCAGCTCGCCATAGGGCACCAGCTTGTCAGCGCGCAGGAAGATCGGCCGGTCCTTCGGCCGATCGGTCATGGCATCGAGATCGCGCACGAGATCGACGCGCTTGACCAGATTTTCCCCGATCGCCAGCGACAGGTCCGGCTTGATCGAGACGTAGGTCGGCTTGTCCGGCTTCTTCTGCGGCGTCGCCGTCGACGACGGCAGGTCGATCGGCAGGTCGACGGTCGAGAGCGGCGCGGCCACCATGAAGATGATCAAGAGCACCAGGATGACGTCGATGAACGGCGTCACGTTGATGTCGTGGGTCTCGTCGAAATCGTCGTCGAGATCGCCTTCGGAGAGCGAGACGGCCATCGTCGGCTACTCCGCCGCCCGGACGTGAAGACCGCCATGGCTGCGATCGAGATCGCGCGACAGCAATCGTCCGGTCGTGCCCGAGGCGCGGTTGACGAGCTCGAGATAGCCCTTCGTGACCCGCGAGAAGTGGTTGTAGATGATGACCGCCGGGATCGCGGCAGCGAGACCGATCGCGGTCGCCAGCAGCGCTTCCGCGATGCCCGGCGCGACCACCGCGAGGTTGGTGGTCTGCGATTTGGAAATGCCGATGAAGCTGTTCATGATGCCCCAGACGGTGCCGAACAGCCCGACGAACGGCGAGATCGCGCCGACGGTGGCGAGCAGGCCCATGCCGGTCCGCACCCGCCGCGCTTCGGCGCGGACGATCTCGGTGAAGCTCGAGGCCGCGCGCTCCTTGATGCCCTCGTCACTGCCGAGCCCGGCCGACAGCCGCGCCTCGGTGAGCGCCGCCTGCAGCAGCATTGCCGCGACGTTCTTGCCCTGTCCGAGCACGAGCTGGGCCTCGGCCAGCGACTTGGCTCCGGTCAGCTTGCGCAGCGCGCCGATCAGCCGTCGGCGCAGGACGGAAAATTCGAGGCTCTTGGCGATCAGGATCGTCCAGCTCGCGACCGAGGCCAGCGCGAGCATGATCATGACCGTTTTGACGACGATGTCGGCCTTGAGAAACATGCCGAGCGGTGACAGCTCGTCGAGCCCGGTGGTCACCGACCTGCCAGCTCGGGTGGCGCTCTCACTGCCCGCCGGCGCAGGGGTCGTTGCGGCCTGGCCCGACGCGGGAGGGGCCATCGTCTGCGCTGTGCCCGGTGCCGGCGCGGAGAGATCGGTCGAGACCGCCGGCGCGGACCTGGCCGGCTCCTGCTGCGCATGTGCAGGTAGCCCCACAGCAACAGACAGACATGACAGGACGATTGCAAACCTAACGAGGAACGATGTCATCATATCTCGGCCCATTAGACCTCGGCCCATTGCCGGATCAGATTGTGATAGATGCCGGTCAGCTTGACCGCATCGGGATCGTCCCTCCCGAGGCGTTCCGCCAAGCTCTGGATCGCCGTGTCCAGATCGAAGATCATGCTCCGGACGTGGGCATCCCGTATCATGCTCTGCATCCAGAAAAAAGAGGCGACCCGGGCGCCGCGCGTGACCGGCGTGACCATGTGAAGGCTCGATGACGGATACAGCACCGCGTGCCCCGCGGGCAACTTGACTTCGTGTGAGCCGTAGGTGTCCTCGATCACAAGCTCGCCACCGTCATAGCTGTCGGGCTCGGCCAGGAACAAGGTCATCGACAGATCGGTGCGGATGCGCAGGCCTGTCAAGGGATCGCCACGCACGGCATTGTCGACATGGATGCCGAAATGGTCGCCCCGCGCGGCGGTGTAGCGGTTGAACAAGGGCGGAAAGATCTGCAGCGGGATCGCTGCCGACAGGAAGCGCGGATTTTTCGTCAGCGCCGTGATGATGCGCTGGCCCAGCACCCGCGCCGCCTCGCCGTCCGGCGGCAGCTGCTCGTTGCGCTTGACCATGGCCGACTGCGCCCCGGCCGTCGAGCGGCCGTCCTCCCACTCCGCCGCATCCATGATGCGGCGGAAGTCGGCGACCTCGTCTTTGGACAGAACGTCCGGGATGCAGATCAGCATGATCAGAACTTCGCAGTGGTGACGATGTAGAAGGCGCGCCCCGGGGCCACGGCGACGAACGGCACCGCGCTCCGATACAGCGTGTCGTAGTACAGCTTGTTGGTCAGGTTCTGCGCGTAGAGCTTCATCGTCCAGTTCTTGTCGAGCTGCTTCTCGACGAAGGCGTCGAAGCGCCAGTAGCTCGGCAGCTCGTTGCCGGTGTTGGCCGCGAAGGTGCCGCCATACACCTTGGAGCGGTAGACCGCCTGCCCGCCGATCTCCCAGCCATTGTCGAGCTTGTACTTCGACAGCATGCTGAACGACTGGTGGGCGATATTGGCGAGCTGTAAGCCGATGTTGGAGGCGACGCCGCTCTGCGTGACCTTCGACTGCATCAGCACCAGGCCGCCGAAGATGCTCCAGCGATCGGTAAGCTTGCCTTCCGCCTCGATGTCGATGCCCTGGATGCGGTAGGCCGCGCCCGAGGTGAGCAGGCCGCCGACGGTCTCGCGGGCATTGTCCTTGGTTGTCTGGAACAGCGCGGCTGAGACCAGCAGATGGCGATCGACCAGCTCCCATTTGGTGCCGAGCTCGGCCGCCTTGTTGCGCTCGGGTCCGAGCAGGACTGCGGTGTTGGCGGGTACGCCGCCGTAGTCGGTACCGGTGGCGTCGAGCTCGGAGCCGAACGGATTGGCCGAGGTCGCATAGGCCGCGTAGATGCTGCCGATCGGCATCGGCTTGTAGACCAGGCCGACATTGTAGTTGACCAGGTCGGCGTTCATCTTGAGGAATTTCGGCGAATTGGTCGACGAGCTCATGTTGTAGCCGTCATAGCGCACCCCGCCGTTCAGGATGATGATGTCCCGCCAATTGGCGGTATCCATCGCGTAGACGCTGTTGGTGTTGACGCCGTAGCGCGTCGGGTTGCCGGACAGCGACGGTGTGTTGCTGAACGGAATGTAGGTATATTGCGGCGAGTAAACGTTGACGCCGGTGACGGCGCCGTTGCTGGTCGAGCCGCCGCCGAACAGCTCCGATGACAGTCCGGTGTAGCGGTCGATCGAGATGTTCTCGTTCGAGAACTCGGTGCCGAGCACCGCAGTGTGCTTGACGCCGCCGGTGTCGAGCTTGAACGTCGCATCGTTCTGGTTGGCCCAGACGTCCACCGTCTGGTAGCGGCTCTGCGCACTCGCCGTCGTGGTCCAGAGCAGCGGATTCGCGTTGGTCGTGTTCGGACCCTGCGGCAGCGTGCCGATATAGTTGAGAAGCGAGTGCTCGCCGCGGAACTTGCTGCTGAGCGTGATGGCCTCGTTGACCTTGTACTCGGCCGCGGCGGTGCCGAAATCCTGGCGCGCGGTCTGGAAATCGCGGTTGAGGAACCCGTACCAGGTGCCGCGCGGAATGCCGGCCGAAGTCACCGGCACGTTGCCCTGTTTGTAGTAGGGCACGCCGAAATCGGGATAGCCGGACAGATCGGTGTGAACGTAGTTGGTCGTGATCTTGAGATCGTCGATCGGCGTCCACTTGGTCGAGAGAAAGGCGCCCCAGCGGTCGTCGGTGACGAAATTGCGCCCGGCGACGTTGGAGTCCTGGAACAGACCGCCGGTGCGCACCGAGACGGTCGGCGAGATCACCTGGTTGACGTCGAGCGTGACGCGCTTCTGCTGATCGGTGCCGAACTCGGTATCCATCCGCTTGAAATTGGTATCGCCAGCCTGCTTGGTGACGATGTTGATGGCGCCGCCGGCGGTGCCGCGCCCGGCATAGGACGACGCCGGACCGCGCAGGATCTCGATCTGCTCGGTGAAGAAGTTCTCGCGGATCGACACCGCGGGATCGCGGATGCCGTCGATGAAGACGTCGTTGCGAGCGTCGAATCCGCGGATGAAGAAGCGGTCGCCGAACGCATTGCCGCCCTCGCCCGACCCGAGCGTGACGCCCGCGGTCGAGCGGCCGATTTCCTTGAGCGCGGTGACGTGCTTGTCGGCAAGCACCTCCTTGCTCATCACCGTGATGGTCTTGGGCGTGTTCAGCAGCGGCTCGGGAAACTTGCCCGATGCCTGCACGCGGTTGACCTTGTAGGGCTCGGCTGCGTCCGCGTAGGGGTTGGCGTCCGGCGCGGACAGGCCGCCTGCGTTCGGAAACGCGACCGCGGCCTGCTGCGCCGCCTGCTGGCGGGCCGCCGCGCGGCGCAGGGCATTGCGCGCGCGGACCTGCTCGGCGGTCGGCTTGGAGGACGTCGGCTTGGCCCGCGCGATCGGCGCATCGACGTTGACGGGCGGCAGGTCGGACGCCGGCTGCGCCTCGGCCGACGACATCGACGCCACCGCCATCAGCCCGGCCACCGCCGACACCTTGGTGACGGAAGGCCCCTCTCCTCGTCCGTCATTGAACTTCATCGCTGCGACCCCACGCAGCGATAGCGGTGCTCTCACTTGTCCCATTTATTTTCACGCGCCCCAGATTTTCGTTCCACATCGCTCACGCGGATCATTCGCAGTGCGACGATGGGTCGTTGGTATCGGGCGCGTTTCAGGGGGTCAATTTGAGGAGCCCTAATTTGGCCTTGAATAGTTCCAGATCAAAACAATTCTAAAAATGCTCAACTAACAACATACGGAACTTGAAATCGTTCTAAACAGCGCGATTTTGACTCGCGCTGTCGTCGAATCACCACTGCGTCGCGCCCAACTCCGGCGCAGGTCAGTTCGACGAGCCAGCCGGCTCGTCGCTGCTCGGCGGCTTCATCAACGAGAACAGCTCGTCTACGGTCTGCACCGCGATCTGGCGCACGCGGTCGGAATCATCGATCCCCGCGATCCGCACGCCCTTGACGACGGCCCTGATCTCATCGCGAAAATCGCTCAGGAAGCGCAAGGGATCGCGCTGCTCGTTGGCGACGCGCGCGATCAGGCCAGTGACCAGGATCTGGCACGCGAGCATCTTTCCATTCAGTTCTTCCATCGTGAGCTCCCCATTCGCTATCGTCGCACGGCGCATCGTCGGACGACGCGGCCTCGCTCCGGTTGAATCCTGCCGCTGCCCGACGGCGCCATGACGGCGGCCGGACTCATCGGCTTCTAATCAGCTCCCATCGGGCGCGACAAGACGGCGAGAATAGGTCGGAGTGCGGCGTTCGCACGAGAGACCCGCGCGGCCCGCGAATGGTCCGGAGCGGCGCGCTGCCCGACGATGGCGGCAGAGGATCGCCACAGACCGCCCTGCTCTCGCGCAGGCCACGCTGCGCGGCAAGGCCAAGCTTGTCCGCGGCTTTTCGCACTCAAGATGTTTTACGATACGACACAACTCAAGATGAGACCGGTCTGCGCTGCGCCTCGGCTATTTGAGCGCCACCTCGGCTTTCGGATCGGACAGCGTCTTGATCCGATCCTTCAGGTTCCTGAGCGTCGACAGGCTGGTGGCGACGGCCTCGTCCGGAATGTCGTGCAGAACGTCGCCGGCGATCGCATCGCGCAGCTCGTCGAGATCATCGACGAGCTCTCGTCCCGCGGCGGTGAGATGGAGACGGTTCGCGCGGCGATCCCTCGGATCGTGCCGGCGCTCCAGCAACCCCTGCTCCACCAGCCTGTCGAGCAGACGCACCAGTGAAATCGGCTGCAGTTCCAGCACTTCTGCGAGATCGACCTGTGACATCCCCTCATGCGCGCGCAGCCGAAACAGCACCACCCATTGGGCGCGGGTCGTGCCGCGCTGTTTGGCACGATGATCAATATAGTTGCGCAGGATGCGCGAGCTTTCGACAAGCTGCGTAACGAGCTGCCGTCTCATATCCAGCGACATGGCTGTGAACTCCCTTGCGATCCCTCGAAGCTTGCCGATTGTTTAGGTTTGTCCACGCGCTCGTGTGTTTACACATTAATTGCGTGCGTACTATATCTGGCATGCTGGGAATGGTTTTAAAGACCGGTTATCCTGTTCGTCTCAGCATGTGGGCCAGCATGAAGACATCACGAACCCTCGGTTGGATCCTGCTTGTCGCGGCTCTCGGCGGCGCCGGCTATTATGGCTGGCAGCGTCATCAGGGCGCCGAGGCAGCGAAGAAGACCGCTGAGCAGAAATCGGCCCGACCGCAGGCGGTTCGGGTCTCGACCGTGCCGGTCGAGAAGACGGACTTTCCGGTCTTCCTCACCGGCCTGGGGACCGTGCAAGGCTTCAACACCGTCCAGGTCCGCACCCGCGTCGACGGCCAGATCGACAAGATCGCCTTCACCGAAGGCCAACTCGTCAAGGAAGGCGACCTGCTGGTCGAGATCGACCCGAGGCCGTTCCAGGCCGCGCTCGACCAGGCCAAGGCCAAGCGGGCGCAGGACGAGGCCAATCTCAACAACGCCAATCTCGACCTGCAGCGCACCACCAAGCTCGGCGAGTTCGCGACCCGGCAGCAGCAGGACACCCAGCGCGCCACCGTCGCACAGCTCACGGCGCAGATCGCCGCCGACGACGCCGCGATCGCCAATGCCCAGACCCAGCTCAGCTACACCCAGGTCAAGGCGCCGATCTCCGGGGTCGCCGGCCTCCGCCAGGTCGACATCGGCAACATCGTCAACGCCTCGAGCCAGACCGGCATCGTCTCGATCGCGCAGATCGAACCGATCGCGGTGATCTTCACCGCGCCGGAAGAGCAGTTGCCCTACATCAACGAGGCGCAGAAGACCGCCCCGTTGAAGGTGATCGCGTTCACCACCGACGGCAGGAAGCAGCTCGCCGAGGGCAAGCTGATGGTCGTGAACAACCAGGTCGACACGTCCAGCGGAACGATCCGGCTGAAAGCGGTGTTCGACAACAAGGACCACGTGCTGTGGCCCGGACAGTCGGTCTCGACGCGGCTCCTGGTGCGGACGCTGAAGGACGCCACGGTGGTTCCCGACGACGCGGTCCAGCATTCGACCAGCGGGCTGTATTCCTACACGGTGAGCCCGGACAACAAGGCCGAGCTGCGCAAGGTGAAGGTCGGCGTTTCGCTCGATGGCCGGACCGTCGTCGAAGAAGGGCTGACGCCCGGCCAGCAGGTGATTACCGGCGGTCAATTCAAAGTGCAGCCAGGCTCGGTCGTGACCACCGCGGTGGCCAGCTCGGAGCCGGCGCCAGCTAAGGTCCGGCAGGAATGAACGGCGGCGGCATCTCGGCACCCTTCATCAAATACCCCATCGGCACCTCGCTGCTGATGGCAGGTATCCTGTTCATTGGCCTGGTTGCCTACCCGCTGCTGCCGGTCGCACCGCTGCCGCAGGTCGACTTCCCGACCATCCAGGTGACCGCCAATCTGCCGGGCGCCAGCCCTGAGACCATGGCGACCTCGGTCGCCCAGCCGCTGGAGCGGCAATTCGCACAGATTCCCGGCATCGCCCAGATGACGTCGACCAGTTACCTGGGCACTGCATCGGTCACGATCCAGTTCGACCTGAATCGCAACATCGACGGCGCCGCCAACGACGTCCAGGGCGCCATCAACGCCGCCTCGGGCCAGTTGCCCAAGACCCTGCCGTCGCCGCCGACCTACCGCAAGGTCAACCCGGCGGACGCGCCGATCCTGATTTTGTCCGCCACGTCCGAGACGCTGCCGCTGACGACGGTCTCCGACTCCGTCGATGCGCAGCTCGCGCAGCAGATCAGCCAGATCTCGGGTGTTGCCCAGGTGATCATCGGCGGCCAGCAGAAGCCGTCGATCCGTATCCAGATCGACCCGGCCAAGCTGGTCGCCAAGGGCCTCTCGATGGAGGACGTGCGCAGCCAGATCGCGATCACCACGGTGGACAGCCCGAAGGGCAACATCGACGGCGAGCGTCGGGCCTACACCATTTACGCCAATGACCAGCTCACCGAGTCGAAGGACTGGAACGACGTCATCATCGCCTACCGCAATGGCGGTCCGTTGCGCATCCGTGACATTGGCCGGGCGGTGACCGGATCGGAGGATGCCAAGCAGGCCGCCTGGGCCAACGGCAAGCGCGGCGTGTTCCTGGTGGTCTTCAAGCAGCCTGGCGCCAACGTCATCGAAACCGTCGACAAGATCAAGGCGACGCTGCCGCGCCTGGTTGCGGCGATCCCGCCGGCCATCAAGGTCGAGCTGATGTCGGATCGCACGACGACCATCCGTGCCGCGGTCGAAGACGTCCAGTTCACGCTGCTCCTGACCATCTTTCTGGTGGTCATGGTCATCTTCATCTTCCTGCGCAGCTTCTGGGCCACGGTGATCCCGACGATCACCGTGCCGCTCGCCCTGCTCGGCGCCTGCGCGATGATGTGGGGGGTCGGCTATTCACTCGACAACCTCTCGCTGATGGCGCTGACGATCGCGGTCGGCTTCGTCGTCGACGACGCCATCGTCATGCTCGAGAACATCTCTCGCTATGTCGAGGAAGGCGAGTCCCCGATGGCTGCCGCCTACAAGGGGGCCAAGGAGATTGGCTTCACCATTGTCTCGATCTCGATCTCGCTGGTCGCCGTGCTGATCCCGCTCTTGCTGATGGGCGGCATCATCGGGCGCCTGTTCCGCGAATTCGCGGTCGTGCTGGCGATGACGATCTTCGTCTCGATGTTCGTCTCGCTGACGTTGACGCCGATGATGGCCTCGCGTTTCCTGCGCGGCGGCCACCAGGCTCATGGCAAATTCTACCAATGGAGCGAGCGCGGCTTCGAGGCGCTGCTCAGGGCCTACGAGAAGGGATTGGACATCGCACTGCGCTGGCGCTTCACCACGCTGATGGTGTTCTTCGCCACGCTCGGCCTGTCGATCTACCTGTTCGTGCTGATCCCCAAGGGTTTCTTCCCGCAGCAGGACAACGGCCTGATCACCGCCGCGTCGGAGGCGTCGCAGGACATCTCCTTCAAGGCGATGCAGTCGCGCCAGGAGGCGCTGGCCAAGATCGTGCAGGATGATCCGGGCGTGGCCAGCGTCGCAATGGCGATCGGCGGCTCCGGCCGCGCCGGCAATACCGGCAATCTGTTCATCACCTTGAAGCCGCGTGACGAGCGTGATGCATCGGCGCAGCAGATCATCACACGCCTGAGGCCGCAGCTGGAGAAGGTCGAGGGAGCCCGGCTCTACATGCAGGCCGCGCAGGACGTCCGCCTCGGTGGCCGGCCGTCCCGAACCCAGTTCGAGTTCACGCTGCAGGACTCCAATCTCGCCGAGCTCAACGAGTGGGCGCCGAAGATCCTGGAGAAGATGCGCTCGCTGCCGCAGCTGCGCGACGTCGCCACAGACCAGCAGGCCGACGGCACCACCGTACAGCTCACGATCAACCGCGACACCGCCTCGCGGTACGGCATCTCGCCGCAGCTGATCGACGACACGCTGTATGACGCCTTCGGCCAGCGCCAGGTCGCGCAGTACTTCACCCAGCTCAACTCCTACCGCGTGATCCTGGAGATCCTGCCTGAGCTGCAGGGCAACATCGACACGCTCAACAAGCTCTACGTGAAATCGCCGACCACCGGCGACCAGGTGCCGCTCTCGACCTTCGCCAGTTGGACCAACGTGCCGGTGAGGCCGCTGTCGATCAGCCACCAGGGTCAGTTCCCGTCGATCACGATCAGCTTCAACCTCGCCCAGGGCGTCGCGCTCGGCCAGGCCACCGATGCGGTGCAGCGCGCGATGGTCGAGCTCGGCGCGCCCGCAACCTTGAACTCGAGCTTCCAGGGCACCGCGCAGGCGTTCCAGCAGTCGCTGTCGACCGTGCCGCTCTTGATCCTCGCCGCCCTCGTCGTGGTCTATCTGATCCTCGGCATCCTCTACGAGAGCTACATCCACCCGATCACGATTCTCTCGACGCTGCCCTCGGCCGGCGTCGGCGCGCTCGCGATCCTGATGGCTTTCGGCTACGATTTCAGCCTGATTGCGCTGATCGGCGTCATTCTCCTGATCGGCATCGTGAAGAAGAACGGCATCATGATGGTCGACTTCGCCATCGCCGCCGAACGCGACCAGCACCTGCCGCCCGAGCAGTCGATCCGCCAAGCCGCCCTGCTGCGCTTCCGTCCGATCATGATGACGACGATGGCAGCCCTGCTCGGCGGCGTGCCTCTGATGCTCGGCAACGGCACCGGCTCGGAGATC
Source organism: Bradyrhizobium sp. HKCCYLS3013 (assembly GCF_051167615.1). Lineage (NCBI taxonomy): Bacteria > Pseudomonadati > Pseudomonadota > Alphaproteobacteria > Hyphomicrobiales > Nitrobacteraceae > Bradyrhizobium > Bradyrhizobium sp. HKCCYLS3013. The sequence continues at coordinate 253,038 of NZ_JBNPTK010000009.1, read as the reverse complement.
CGCCAGCCACTCGGTTATGCGATGGTCGGCGGCCTGATCGTCAGCCAGATGCTGACGCTGTTCACGACGCCGGTGATCTATCTCTATCTCGACAAGGTCAACAACGCCTTCGCGCGCTGGGGGCGCGCGCATATCGACCACGAGCCCGACGCGGCCGCTCCCGGAGGCGCCGTGAAGGAAGCGGCGGAATAACGATCCGCCGCTTCCCTGGTCGTCGACTATTGTCGCGCCATCTCGGCGTTGCCGACGCTTTCGCCATCCAGGCTCTGCTCATTCTGCATCGTCACGGTCACGTGCGACAGCCGTCCGGTGAATGCGAACGGCGCCGCGTAGTCCGACACCGGGCTGCCGCGGTCGTGGCCGATGTCGAGCCCCGACCATGAGATCAGCGTGTGAAAGGCCAGCTGCGTCGTCAGCGCGCCGGCCTCCTGGCCGTCGATCAGCAACGTGTACTGGCTCAGGCCGGTGCGCGCGCCCTTGGCCGGCTCGGTCTGCCGCCTCAGACGTTCGACGCGCACGCCCAGGCGATGCGATCCCGCCGGCACCGGGCGGGCCGAGCTGACGATCTCGTGGCGGCCGCCGATGTTGAGATCGTGCACGAGATGGCCGTCCTTGACGTAGAGGCTGTAGCCTGACGTGGCATCGCCATGGGCGATCAATACGCCGGATGCGCCCTCTGCATCGATCTCGACATGGGCCTCGATCAGATAGTCGCGGCTGCGCACGTCGGGGGCGACGTCGGTCGGCACATGGCCCATGCCGGCGTGGAACGTGAAGCGCGTACGCGCGCCGTGGAAACGCGCGGCGTTCTCGGCAAAGCGCGGGCCGAAGCGATCGTCGAGCGGCAGTACCTGGTGCGCCTCCGCCTGCTCCCACCACAGCTTCACCAGTGCCGCGAGCCGCTCCGGCTCGGCGGCGGCGAGATCATGCGTCTCGGAGAAATCCTGCGTGAGATGAAACAGCTCCCATTTATCGTTGTCGAACGGCGTGCCCGACGGGTGAAAGGCCACCGCCTTCCAACCGTCGTGCCAGAGGCCGCGATGGCCGAACATCTCGAAATATTGCGGCACGGGCTTCGACGGCGCGGACGGATCGGTGATGGAGGCGGCGAAGCTCACGCCCTCGAGCGGCATCTGCGGCACACCCGCGATCGTGGCCGGCGCATCGATGCCGATCAGGTCGAGCAGGGTCGGCACGAGGTCGCAGGCATGGACGAACTGGTGGCGGACTTCGCCGCGCGCCGCGATGCGCTGCGGCCAGGAGACGATGAAGGGATCGCGGATGCCGCCGCCATGGGTGTTCTGCTTGTAGCGGCGCAGCGGCGTGTTCGACGCCATCGCCCAGCCATGCGGGAAGTTCGAGTGCGTATCCGGCCCGCCGATGTCGTCGATCCGCGCGAGCTTCTCGGCGACCGGCTCCGGCTTGAAGTTGAATGGTCCCATCGCGTTGACGAAGCCGAGCGGCCCGCCCTCCTGGCTGGCGCCATTGTCGGACATGACGATCACGAGCGTGTTGTCGCGCTGGCCGGTCTTGTCGAGAAAGGCGAGCAGCCGCGCCAGATGCTGGTCGGCATGATCGAGCATGCCGGCGAAGGCCGATTGCAGCCGGGTGAAGACGCGCCGTTCGTCGTCGGAATGCGCGTCCCAGGCCTTCACGCCGTCATTGCGCGGAGGCAGATCGGTATTTTCCGGCACCAGCCCCATCGCCTTCTGCCGTGCCAGCCGCTGCGCGCGCTCGGCGTCCCAGCCATGAGCAAAGGCCGGGTCGTAGCTCTCGATGATCTCGCGGGGCGCCTGGTGCGGCGCGTGGCAGGCACCGAGGGCGAGCCAGGTCAGCCACGGCAATTCCGGTCGGTCGGCGGTGTGGTCGGCGATGAAGCGAATGGTCTGATCGACCAGATCGGCAGTCAGGTGATAGCCGTCGGCGTAGCTGCCGGGCGGACTGACAGGGGTGTTGTCGAGCACGAGCTCCGGCGCATATTGATCGGTTTCGGCGTCGAGGAAGCCGTAGAAGCGGTCGAAGCCGCGCCCCAGCGGCCAGCCGTCGAACGGCCCGGTCGCGCCGCTCTCGGTCAAGGGCGTCACGTGCCACTTGCCGACCATGTAGTTGCGATAGGCATGGGTGCGCAGCATCTCCGCCAGCGTCCCTGCCTCGCGCGCGATCTTGCCGCGATAGCCGGGATAGCCCGAGTCGAAATTGGCAAGGCAGCCGACGCCGACCGAATGATGGTTGCGGCCGGTGAGGAGCGCCGCCCGCGTGGTCGAACACATCGCGGTGGTGTGGAAGCCCGAATAGCGCAGGCCCTGCGCGGCCAGCGCGTCGATCGCGGGGGTGCGGATGGGCGAGCCGTAGCAGCCGAAATCGGAAAAGCCGACATCGTCGAACAGCACCACCAGGATGTTGGGCGCGCCCTTCGGCGGCTGCTGCGGCGCCGGCCACCACGGCCTGGAGCCTGCAATGGTCCTGCCGATCGTGCCACCGAATGCGGGCTCGCTCATGCCTCGTCCTCCCTCTTGCTCGCGTCCCGGCCGCGCCTGGCAGCCCGCACGAGTTGTATCGTTCTGATGGCTCTGGGATCCGCGACGTCCCGGGCAGGGGCGGCACGGCCAGGCTTGCCTCAGATCATAATCATAATTATGATTATTGTTCTAGAGGGAGCCAGCGACATGCCTCAGCGGATCGCGCCGGACCACCTGCCCGGCGTCACCCCGTCGCGGCAGCAGCGCAGCCGCGAGACGACGCTTGCCCTGCTGACGGCCGGCGCGGAGCTGCTGCACACGCGCGGCCTCGCGGAGCTGTCGATCAGCGACCTCTGTGCGCATATCGGGGCAACGGTCGGCGCCTTCTACAGCCGGTTCGACAGCAAGGAGGCCTACTTCAACGCCCTGCTCTCGCTCACCCTGGCGGACGGGCGGAAGCAGCTCTCGAGACTCCAGCCGCCCGATCCCGCCCGCGCGGGCGACCTGAACCGGCAATGCCACCTGCTGGTGCGCGGCACCGTGCTGTGGATGCGCCGTCACAAGGGCGTGCTGCGCGCCGCGCTGGTGCGCAGCGAGCGCGGCGCGAACCACTGGAGCGGCTTCAAGGAGCTGGCACAGGCACTGTCGGAGCGTGCGGCGCTGCTGCTGCCTGGGGGCGGGCGCGCCGGCGCGGCGTCGCGCACGCGGTCGGGAACAGCGGACGCGCGAAAGACGGTCGCGTTCGGCGTCCAGGTCGTGCTCGGCACCCTGGTGAACGCCATCCTCAACGATCCCGGCCCGCTGTCGATCGACGACGACGAGATTGCGGAACGGCTCGGTGCCTGTCTGGTCCTGCTGGTGCGCGGCGGCCCGGACGGCGCGCCACGAAAGCCGCGGGCCGCGAGAGGCGAGCGCTAGACCCGGCCAGCCCGTGGCGCGACGGGCGGCAGAGCACGTTGGAAATCCGTCATCCAGCGGCTTGCCAAAGCCTGATACATACGGGTAGAAGGACGCGTCGTCGCCGCCCGAGCTTTGCCGGCCGGCGCGCAGAACGGTGCCAAACAGTCCGGCAATTGCTTGAAACTGCACGGCATTCCGTTGGGGAATGGTGTAACGGTAGCACAACAGACTCTGACTCTGTTTGTCTTGGTTCGAATCCAGGTTCCCCAGCCAGCTTGATCATTGCCGCGACGGCTTGAAACTCCACCGCCTCGTCCTTGTGATCTGAGAAGCATCCGGCTCGGTTTTGCCCTACGCCCGAGATTGCATGCCCATGCGGGACGCGCTGCGGCGTCCGCCACCCCTTCGGCGCGCGGTCCCGCGCGTTAACGTCTGCTCATTGCGAATCGGCGAGAACGGAACAACCATTGCGAGCAATGGACCGGTTCTGTGGAGGAAAACACTTGCAAAGCAGCGTCGGCTCCCGCGCCTTCCAGAACGCAAGGCTGCAAAAGCGGGCCAAGAAACAGGCGGACGTGCTGCTGCCGGCAGCGGTCAAGGCCTACCGCGAGGGCCGGCATCCGGAGGCTCAGGCCCTGTGCCAGCAGATCCTGCAGGACCTGCCGCACCATCTCGGCGCCCTGCATCTGCTCGGCGTGTCCGAGCGGGACTGCGGCCGCTTCGACCAGTCGGTGCGCGTGCTGACACGCGCGACCGAGATCGATCCGCGCTCGGCCGACGCCCAGTCTGATCTCGGCCTGTCGCTGTCCCGGCTCGGCCGCCACGAGGACGCTCGCGCCCGCTTCGAGCGCGCCATCGCGCTCAGGCCGAACTTCCCGACCGCGCTCACGCATCTGGGCAACGCGCTGATGAGCCTCTTCCGTTTCGAGGAGGCGATCTCAGCGCATGACCGCGCCATTGCCCTGAAGCCCGACTATGCCGAGGCCTACGCTAATCGCGGCATGGCGCTGCTGTTCACGAGCCGCAACGACGAGGCCGGTCAGAACTTCGATCGCGCGCTGGCGCTGCAGCCGCGGTTGCTGACGGCCCTGTTCGGCAAGGGCGTGGCCAGCATGAACCTGCGGGAGTTCGATTCCGCGCTGGCCGCGCTGGATGCGGCGCTGGCGATCAATCCGAAGGCCGCCGCCGTGCTCGCCCAGCGCGGCCGGGCGTATCAGGAGATGGGCAAGTTCGACCAGGCGGAAGCCGATTTCGACGCCGCGCTCGCGCTCGAGCCGCTGCTGGAAGAAGCACTTTGCGGCAAGGCCGCGGTGACTCTCGTCCATGGCAATATCGCGCTCGCGATCTCCGTTATCAACAAGGTGCTGGCACAGAACCCGGACTCGGAGATCGCCTGGACCCTGCTCGGCGTCTGCGCTGCAGCGCAGGGCGACACCGCCACGGCGATCGAACATTACGACCGCGCGCTCGCGATCCGACCGAACCATGAGGACGCGATCACCAAGAAGATCTTCGCGCTGGATTTCCTGCCCGACACCGGGGTGGAACGTCTTCAGGAAGCGCGGAGATATTGGTGGGATGCGATCGGCTCGCGGTTAGAGCGCCGCGCGCTCGGCGTGCGAAACATCGACCCCGACCGGCGGCTTGTCGTCGGCTACGTCTCGTCCGATTTCCGCGACCATTCAGCGGCCTTTGCCTTCCTCCCCCTCCTGCGCCACCACGATCGCAACAAGTTCGAAATCCTCGCCTATTCCTGTTCGCCGATGAAGGATGCCAAGACCGACCTGTGCCGCTCGCTGGTCGATCGCTTTGTCGACGCCTCGCTGTGGGGCGACGACAAGCTCGCCGATCAGATCCAGGCCGACAAGGTCGACATCCTCGTCGACCTCTCGGGGCATTCCGCCGGCCACCGGCTCACGATGTTTGCGCGCAAGCCCGCCCCGGTCCAGGTCTCGGCCGTCGGCAGCGTCACCGGGACGGGCCTGCCCGTCATGGATTATCTGCTGGCCGATCCGGTGACGATTCCACCCGCGGTCCGGCATCTGTTCGCCGAAAAGATCTACGACCTGCCGTCGCTGATCACGATCGAACCCCCGCCTCCCATTCCGCCATCGCCGCTGCCGATGCTTCGTAACGGCCACGTCACCTTCGGCGTGTTCAATCGCATCGACAAGATGTCCGAACCTGCTCTCAGACTCTGGTCGCAGCTGATGGCTGCAACGCCCGGCTCGATCATCGTCGTCAAGAACCACTCGATGGGCGATCCCCTGCTGCGCGACCGATTGGTTGCACGCTTCGTCGCTCACGGCATTACCGCGGACCGCGTCCGTTTTGCAGGAAAGACGACGCGCCAGGAGCATCTTGCGATGTTCGCCGAGATCGACATCTCGCTCGATCCGTTCCCGCAGAATGGCGGCATCTCGACCTGGGAATCGCTGCAGATGGGCGTGCCTGTGGTCACCAAGCTCGGCAGCGGCCCTGCCGCCCGCGCGGGCGGCGCGATCGCCAAGGCAGTGGGCCTGGATGCGTGGGTCGCCGAAAACGACGACGGCTATCTCGCGACAGCGCTGAAATTCTGCTCGCGGCCTGCCGAGCTTGCCGCGCTCCGCGCCGAGCTGCCGGCCAGGGTCTCGCATTCAGCGGCCGGAAACGGCGCGCTCTACACGCAGCATGTGGAACAGGGATATCGGACGTTCTGGCGCGACTATTGCCGGCAAGCGCCGATCCGCTAGCGTTTCCTGTTCTGATTGGATCAGGACCGACCGGGCCGGCAGAGCCTCGCGCCCGTGCGCCGTTCCACCCATGCGAGATACTCTTCCGACCGGTCCAGCACCTGCGCCCGCGACAATCCGAATTGCTCGAGCGAGTAGACATGCTTGAAACGGCGGCTGACGGACTCCGCCTGCAAGTGCCGTCGCATGAGGGTCTCGAACTCGCCCGTGAAATCGTAGCCGAACTTCGCATAGATGGTGCGAACGGTCGCGATCGGGTCGCGAGTCAAATCCTCGAACAGGACATCGATGAATTGGCCGGATCTCGCCTCCTCGTCGGCCTGCATCATCCGGGCCATCGACTGCTCGAACAGCTCGAGCATGCGCTGGCCGAGGTCGTGGGCATCGAGGCGCGGCGTATAGGCGATCTGCATCTGCCCGATCAGGCTGGCGAGGGCCGGAATGATCCGGCACGGATCCCGATGCAGCCGAACGATCCGCGCGTCGGGAAAGCTCTTGAACAGCACCGGAAAGAACTGCGCATGAGCCAGCGACTTGCTGACCCAGTGCCCGCCGCGATGAAACAGCTGCAGGTGCTGAACCTGACGTCTGTAGCCGGCGTACAGCATGTCCAACTCTGACGGACTCAACCCTCGGAACCATTGCCAATAGTCCGGTGACCTCAGCCCGAGGATCATGTGCTGCGGGCCGTGCCACATCATGAGCTGGCACTCCTCGGGGGCCGCGGGGGCGAACTCATGGATCTTGTGCAGATCCGGCATCACGGCCGACCGAAAATCGGCGTGCACGCGAAGCCGGTCGATCCGCGGATCCGTCTCATACGTCTCCCGACGAGGCGGTGGCGACGGCTCCTGCAACTCCCAGAGCCGCGGTGCCCGCGCCTGGGGATCGAGGGCCAGCAGATGATGCAGAAACGTGCTTCCAGTCCGGCCGAAACCGACGAGAAACAGAGGCTTTGCAACGGGCACGTCGACGATGTCGGGGAAGTCGGCCACATCCTGCTCGAACTGAAGGTACCGCTCGAGCCAGCCATAGATGTAGTGGCTCGCCATGTAGCGGCCGAGATCGTCATAGTGGGTATCGCGTGCGATCGAGCCTGCCAGGCGCCTGATCCCTTCGAGATGCAGTTCGCTGTGCGTCCCCAGCGGCACCGAGCCGACGCGGCTTTGCGCCAGGTCGAGCAACTGATCGACGTCCAGCACTTGCCTCGCGCCAAGTTCGCGATCCAGGGAGAGCATCCTCGTCAGGAGCTGTACAGCCTTGGGCGAGCGCAGCTCTGGAGCGACGACGATGGTTTCGTCGGAATCGACTTTCCGGCGAGGCATGGAACGCTTCCCTGGGCGCGGTGAGGCGTCCATGCTAGCGAACGGCCCGCCCGATCACAACAGAGGCGCCGCGATCGAGGCTGAATGCGACGCTTGCGTTGCGTCGACGACGCTGTCCTGCCGGTCCCCGCCTCGCATCGTCTCCTCGACTTCACGATCTCGCCAAGGTGCGCCCGATCACGGAATTAACCCGTCATTCACCACGATCCTCATCCGGCCGGAACGATGCAATTTGCTTCAAATTGTCTGGCCAGGGAGACGGGACATGACCAAGCTGATGGACCTCGAAGACCAGATCGAACGCGCCGAGCGACTCGCGCGCAGCATCACCGACACGCTGACGATCGAGCGGCTGCGCCAGTTCGCGGCCGAGTGCCGGTGCGAGCGCGAGCGGCTGTCGCATCAACGCCACGCGGCCTGAAGGATCGCATCAGAGGGCGCAGCCGCTCACGAGCAGGTCGTCACCATGTTGGTGCAGAGCTGCCGCGTCCAGCCGACGCCTTTCTTGACGCGGATCCTGGCGAAGTCGCCGAAGCAGCCGAGCAGCTCGACCGCCTGGTCACCGCTCGCATGCGGGTCGAGCTTCGCGCTCGATGTGGCGTGATCGCGGTAGATCGCCGCGCCGTTCTGCAGGCCGCCGGCGCCGACGATGCTCCGATGCAGGAAGCCCCTGCCCTGAAAGATCACGGTCTCCTTGCCTTGCTCGACGTCGTTCAGCACGGCCCGGTCGATCTCGAACCAGTCACCCTGCTGCGCGGTGAGATGCACGACGATCCAGCCGTCGCTGGTCGGGTTCTTCAAGGCATTGACGATGCCGCCGCCTGGCTCCGCGCGGACATTGGCGCCGTTCGGATCGCGGTCGATGATGTCGGCCTCGACGTTGCAGGCCTCGCGATGCGGCACTTGCGCCGCCGCCATGCCCGGCACGATGAGCATCGCGGTCAGCAACAGAATTCTCGTCAGCATTGAGCGGTCACCGGCCTCCGGTCCATCCCGCATTGGTCGCGCCGCCGACGCCGCGGTTCAACACCGAGCAAATGGCGGCGACCAGCCGGGCTCACGGCGACCGCCGATCAGGTCTATCCGGAGGACATCATCGAAATGCTCCGGCATCCGGAGGTCTGGTGAGCGGCGCTACAGCCGACCGCCCGCGAGCGCGGCGGCGCGCGGCCGGCCGACGTCGTCCAGCGCCTGCGGCATCGGTGAGACCGGAAACACCGCGTTGATCTGGCCCGTCCCTGATGACGGGAAGAACGGCGTCACCACCTCGACGCCGCGGTCGTAGTGGTTCCAGCCGAGCGCGCCCAGCAGCATGGCCGTATCGTGCATGAAGCCCTCGCCATGGCCCTTGCTGGCATATTCCGGCAGCATGTCGCAGAAATCCGGCCACTCGCCGTGCTCCCACATCTGGATCACCTCGTGGTCGAGCCGCTCCAGGAACGGGCTGAACATCCGGTCGCGATACTCGTCGGCGGTGCCGTTCTGGGCGAAGCGGTGGCTCAGCGAGCCCGAGGCGAAGAAGGCGACCGTGCCGTCGTAATGATCCTCGACCGCGCGGCGGAACGCCCAGCCGAGCTTGGCGCTGTCGGCGAGATAATGCGAGGTGCACAGCGCCGAGACGGAGACGACCTTGAAGTGGCGGTCGGGGTTCATGTAGCGCATCGGCACCAAGGTGCCGTATTCCAGCGCCAGCGACGTCGCATCGTGGGCCATGGTGGCAACACCATGGGCGTTGGCGCCCTCGGCGAGGATGTGGCCCAGCTCCGGGTTGCCGTCGTATTCATAGGTCATGTTGGCGATGAAGTGCGGCAGCTCGTTCGAGGTGTAGAGCCCTTCGAAATGCGGCGCGCAATTGATGTGGTAGCCGGCATTGACCAGCCAATGGGTGTCGAACACGACGATGGTGTCGACGCCGGCCTCGCGGCAGCGCCGGCCGATCTCGATATGACCGTCGATCGCCGACTGTCGCTTGCCCTTGGCCGGACCATCCAGCTCGCTGAGATACATCGACGGCACATGCGTGATCTTGGCCGCCAGTGCGAGCTTGCCCATCCTCTCGTCTCCCTTCCGGTCGTTCCCCGGTCCGGCATCGCCGACCGTTTGCTTGGGAGGCAGATTACCCCTGCAGCTCCGCGAAAAAAAGGGCCGCGCGCGCGGCCCTTCCTCGGCGTCCGATCCATCGTCTGTCCCATGATCATGGGACAGAAAGCCACAGGATGCGGTCACGCCGCCTTGATGTCGATGGTCTTGGCGGCCTTCTGTACCTCGGGTTTCTTCGGCAGGGTGACCTTGAGCACCCCCTGCTTGAACACGGCCTCGATCTTGTCGGTGTCGACGCCGTCGGGGATCTGGAAGGAGCGTTCGAACGAGCCGAAGCTGCGCTCACGGACGTAATAGTCCTTCTTCTTCTCCTCCTTGTCCTCCTGCTTCTCGCCCTTGATCGAGAGCACGCCGCTCGCAACCTTCACCTCGACGTTCTTCTCGTCGAGGCCGGGCAACTCAGCCGTGACCTCATAGGCATTGTCGTGCTCGGCGACGTCGACCGCCGGCGCCACGGCAAAGGACCGTGCGCGGGCCAGACCCGGCAGTTGGTCGAACAGCGACGGTGTGCGCCAGATCCCGCCATGGAAGTCCTCGAACACGCGATCGATCTCGCGGCGCAGGTTCTCGAACGGCCGCCATCCCTGCATGGAGGGCGCACCTGCCTTCTCGGTGTTGACGGGCAGCTTGGTAGGTTCAGCCATAACATCATCCTCCTGCTTCACGCGAGGATCAGGTCTGCAACGGCATGGGCGCGACCAATGTCATCCGACGAGATCGGCCGGCATCCGCTCCCTCGCGCTTGACGGGAAAGATATAGCCGGCACGCCCGGGTTCCAGATTGATTGCGATCAAATCGCTGAGCGGCCGGACGGCTTTCGGATCGGTGCGGTAACCCATCCAGGTTGCTTTCGGGGTCGGGGCGTCCAGCGCCGAAGAGCCCTGAAGGAAGAGCCTTGGAGATGGTGAACCGGACGTTAACCCGAACGGCTCGCGCAACGCTTTAGGGAAGGATGCAGAAATCCTTACACTCCAAAGTGTTAGGCCCCATTGAGGAGGCGCGATCGCAACGCTCCGCGCGCCCCTCCGACGGCCGGGCCGGGCGCCGGCGCGTTCACAAACATTGCCCGCTTAACAAATTTTCCAGTCCCAGCAGAGAAGGTGTCAGCTCAACAATTCACCACAGGTTTCATGACCGTGACATCCTTCGGACGCGTGATCTCGGTGCGGGGCTCCCAGGCCCGCGTCGGCATTCTGTCGAAACAGCAGATGAACGTCTCCGATATCCGCGCGACAGTCGGCCGTTTCATCAGCATTCGCTGCCCGAGCGCCACGATCATTGCGATCATCACCGAGGTGACCAGCGAGGACCTCTCGCATGCCAGCGAATACGTCGCGACGGCGTCGGTAGACCTGCTCGGCGAGATTCTCGGGCCGGCCGAACGGCCCAAGTTCCAACGCGGCGTCACCCACTACCCGACCATCGGCGACGCCGTCGACATGATCACGAGCGAGGAGCTGCGCACGATCTACACGCCGACCGCCGGCGACCACATCGACATCGGCGCGCTGCAGCAGGACACCTCCGTGCGCGCCTGTGTCAATGTCGAGGAAATGCTGTCGAAGCATTTCGCGGTGCTTGGATCGACCGGCGTGGGCAAATCGACCGGCGTGTCGCTGCTGCTCAACGAGATCCTGAAGGCGCGGCCGAACCTGCGCATCTTCCTGCTCGACGTCCACAACGAATACGGCCGCTGCTTTGGTGAAAAGGCGCTGGTGCTGAACCCGCGCAACCTGAAGCTGCCGTTCTGGCTGTTCAATTTCGAGGAGATCGTCGACGTCCTGTTCGGCGGCCGGCCCGGCGTGCCGGAAGAGCTCGACATCCTGGCCGAAGTGATCCCGCTGGCAAAGGGCATCTACACCCAGTACCAGAACACGGACCGCATCGGGCTCAAGCGCGTCGACCCCAAGATGGTCGGCTACACCGTCGATACGCCGGTGCCCTACCGCCTCGTCGACCTGATCAACCTGATCGACGAGCGGATGGGCAAGCTCGAGAACCGCTCCTCGCGCATCATCTATCACAAGCTGATCTCGCGCATCGAGACCGTACGCAACGACCCGCGCTACGCCTTCATGTTCGACAACGCCAATGTCGGCGGCGACACCATGGCCGAGGTCATCAGCCACCTGTTCCGCCTGCCCGCCAACGGCCGGCCGATGACGGTGATGCAGCTCGCCGGCTTCCCGGCCGAGGTTGTCGATTCCGTCGTGTCGGTGGTGTGCCGCATGGCGTTCGATTTCGGGCTGTGGAGCGACGGCGTCTCGCCGCTGCTGTTCGTCTGCGAGGAGGCCCACCGCTACGCCTCCGCCGACCGCTCGATCGGCTTCGGCCCGACCCGCAAGGCGATCTCGCGCATTGCCAAGGAAGGCCGGAAATACGGCGTCTATCTCGGCCTGATTACCCAGCGGCCGGCCGAGCTCGACGCCACCATCATCTCCCAGTGCAACACGCTGTTCACGATGCGCCTCGCCAACGAGCGCGACCAGTCGCTGCTGCGCTCGGCGGTGTCGGACGCCGCCGCCAACCTGCTCTCCTTCGTCCCCTCGCTCGGCACCCGCGAGGTGCTGGCGTTCGGCGAAGGCGTCGCGCTGCCGACCCGGCTGCGCTTCAAGGAGGTGCCGCTGCATCAATTGCCGCGCAGCGAGGCGACGATCGCCACCGTCCGCTCGGTGAATGCCGGACACGACATGCATTTCGTCAGTGCCGTGCTGGAGCGCTGGCGCGGAGCGACCTCGAGCCGGGACGCCTCGAGCGGCGACGGCGGCGCCGGCAACCTCGGGGATCGAGGAAGTATGTCCGCATCGCTGGACGCGCCAATGCTGCAGCCGTCGATGGGGCTCGATCCGGACCGCTTCTCCCTGTTGAAGAAGCCGCTGCGCTAAACACGGCGGCCGCCGCTCTCAAATCCCGGTCGATGACGCCCCGAGGAGGCGTTGCGGGCACGTCGCCAAAAGCAAGGTGATGGGCTGAGCTGGACCGTTGCGCCTGCGCGGCGATCGACTAAGGTTCGCCCCCTGCCACGCACGCCGGACCCGTTGCCATGACGCAAGCTCCCATCAGCCGCTTTCCCGTTCCCGCAATCGACGCCTTGCCGGACGACATCCGCACCCGGCTGCTCGGCGTGCAGGAGAAGAGCGGCTTCGTGCCCAACGTGTTCCTGACACTCGCGCACCGGCCGGACGAGTTCCGCGCGTTCTTTGCGTATCACGACGCGCTGATGGAGAAGGACGGCGGGCTGACCAAGGCCGAGCGCGAGATGATCGTGGTGGCGACCTCGAGCGCCAACCAGTGCCAGTATTGCGTCATCGCGCATGGCGCGATCCTGCGCATCCGCGCCAAGAGTCCCCTGATCGCCGACCAGATCGCGATCAACTACCGCAAGGCCGACATCACGCCGCGGCAGCGGGCGATGCTCGATTTCGCGATGAAGGTGGCGCTCGAGGCGCAGACCGTCGGGGACGCCGATTTCAAGGCGCTGGCCGGCCACGGTTTCAGCGACGACGACATCTGGGACATCGCCGCAATCGCGGCATTCTTCGCGCTGTCGAACCGGATGGCGAATGTCACAGGCATGCGGCCCAACGACGAGTTCTACCTGATGGGGCGGCTGCCGAAGACCAAGTGAGACGATCAATCGTCCGACGCCGGCCCGCACCAGCCGGGCAGATAGACCGCGTCGTGGCTCTTTGCGGCCGCCAGCGCGTGCTCCATGGCGGCGGCGAAATGGGTCTCGACCGTCTTGCGCTTGACCTTGCGGCGCAGGAAGTCGGCCCATAGGAACTCGCTGAACGGCGTCGTGTCCTTGGCAAAGCCGCCGGCGCGGCGCAGCTCACCGGCCAGGCTGCGGAACGGATCGTCCTTCAGATTCGCGACGGTCTTCGGCAGATCCTTGAAATGCCGCCGCACGCCCTTGGCGTCGTAAGGATAGACCCAGCGCTTGTTGTCCATCACGCCCCAGAACGCCTCCCGATCGACCATCGAGAGGTCGCCGATCACCGTGACCAGCACATCCTTGACGCCCTCGTCATGGAGCGCGCGGGCGAGGTGATGGTGGTCGACGACGTAGTGCCGCTCGTCGGGACCGAGCACCACCGGGATCATGTGCTTGCCGAGCAGCTCGGCCTGCTTCTTCTTCGACTTGTGCTCGCGCCAGCGCTCGCGCTTCTCCTTCACCTCGCGCATGCCGACGGTCATCTGGGTCGGGCGCAGCGACAGGATCGGCACGGGATGAAGCAGCGGCTCGCGGGTATTGGCCATGGCTGGGCTTCCAGGGGGATGATCAGCATTATGCCACGCCTGCCGAGCCGTTCCAGCGCATCTTCCCCGAGCTGCGACGCCGTTCGGACCGACCGCGGCAGGTTCCAATCACCCGCGGAGCAGGCGCCGACTGGATGCATCCGAGGAGGGAGATGTTTTGCTGATGCAGCTCAATTATGGCAAACTTTCTTTGTGAGAGGTTGGGCCCGCGTGCTAAAAAGGACCATCGGAGTCGAGGCATGAAGTCCCAGCGCCCCATTGCAGCGGAGGAAGAGCATCGCGTGGTGCCGTTCCGGCCGCGCAGCAGTCCGGTGCGGCGCGCGGCCGAGGGCGGCAGTCCGCCGATTCAGCTGCACCGGCGCGAGCAGCCGACACTCGATCTCTCCCGGTATGAGCAGCCGCGTGAGGAGCCCGATGACTTCCGTCACCGCATCCTGGCCAACATCGCCGCCATCGCCTTCACGGTCGCGTTGACCGCGATCGGCATCTGGCTGGCGATGAGCATTGCCGACCTGCGCAAGACCCAGGACTGCCTGCTGACCGGACGGCGCGACTGCGCCCGCATCATCACCGAGACCTACACGCCCTGATCCCCTGCTGGACGCGGCTGCCGCGGCCGGCGGGGCATCACAATCCCGCCACAACCGCCGTGTCCGGCTCCATTGAACTCACCGCGTCGCTCCGATATACGGGCACACGACTCCCCGGGCGACGGGGGTAAAAGGGCTCGCATCAGACGCCCCGGGGGCGCGGTGTCCTCCCGTCGCCACCTACCGGATTAGCTCCAAAATATCAAAGGCTTAGTGATGTCCTCAACATTCGATCAGGTCGCCACGATCATCGCTGAAACCTGCGACATCCCGCGCGACACGATCACGCCGGATAGCCACGCCATCGACGATCTGGGCATCGACAGCCTCGATTTCCTCGACATCGCGTTTGCGATCGACAAGGCCTTCGGGATCAAGCTGCCACTCGAGAAGTGGACGCAGGAAGTCAACGACGGCAAAGCCAGCACCGAGCAGTATTTCGTGCTGAAGAACCTGTGCGCCCGCATCGACGAGCTGGTCGCCGCCAAGGGCGCGTGAGCGCCTGCCATGCAGATCGAATACTTCCTGCTCATCGACCGCATTCTCGATCTTCGGCTGGACGAGAAGGCCATCACCGTCGAAGCCAAGGTCCCCACCGAAAGCACGATCTTCGAAGGACATTTCCCGGGCTATCCGATCATGCCCGGCGTTCTCCTGATCGAATCGATGGCGCAGACATCGGGCTGGCTGCTGCTCGCGCTCATGAAGTTCGAGCGGATGCCGTTCCTCGCCGCGGTCAAGGAGGCCAAGATGCGCGGCTTCGTGTCGCCGGGCGAGGTGCTGACCGTCGAGGCCAACGTGCTGCACGAGGGCTCCGGCTATGCCATGACCGAAGCGCGCGTGAAGGTCGGCGGCAAGCTACGCTCGAACGCGACGATCACCTTCAGCCACGTCCCCTTCCCCAATCCGGAGCTGCGCGGACACATGGACGCCGTCGCCGAGCGCGTCGGCTTTCCGCAACAGGTCCTACAGCGATGAGTGAGACGACAGCCGTGACCTCCGAGCCCGTCGAAGTCTGGATCACCGGTATCGGCCTTGCGACCTCGCTCGGCGAGGGACTCGATGCGAACTGGGAGGCCCTCAACGCCGGCCAGATCAACGTCGACGAGCAGGGTTTTGCACCCTACATCGTGCATCCCTGGGCCAAGGTGAATCTGGAAGCGCAGATCCCGAAGAAGGAGCAGCGCCAGATGGAGGCGTGGCAGCGCATCGGCACCTATGCCGCCGGGCTTGCGCTGGATTCCGCCGGCCTCAAGGGCAACAAGGACATCCTGTCCCGGATGGACATGATCGTGGCCGCGGGCGGCGGCGAGCGCGACATCTCCGTCGACACAGCGATCCTCAACGCGGAGGCCCAGGGCAATTGCACGCCTGGCTTCCTGAACGACCGGCTGATGAGCGACCTGCGCCCGACCCTGTTCCTGGCGCAGTTGTCCAACCTGCTCGCCGGCAACATCGCGATCTCGCACGGCGTCTGCGGCACCTCGCGCACCTTCATGGGCGAGGAGGTTGCGGGCGTCGACGCGTTCAAGATCGCCTTGGCCCGCATCGCCGGCCGCCAGAGCGACATCGCGCTGGTCGGCGGCTCGCACAATGGCGAGCGCAAGGATCTGCTCGTGCTGTACGAGTTCGGCGACTACAATCTGAAGAACGAATTCAAGCCGGTCTGGTCCCGCAAGGACCATCCGGGCTTCGCGCTCGGATCGGCCGGCGCGTTCCTGGTGCTGGAATCCAAGCCGCATGCCGAAGCCCGCGGCGCCAAGCCGCTGGCGCGGCTCAGCAAGGTCGTCGCCGACCGCGCCCGCCGCAAGGAGGCAGGCGCGGTGACCGGAACGCTGGACCGTCTATGGTCGGCGCTCGACGTCCACGAGGCCCCCGGCGCCATCATCACGGGCGCGACCGGTGCGGAGCCGGTGACCTCGGAGGAGCGCGCCTTCCTCGACCATCACAAGGCGTTCGCGGTGCGCTCGAGCGGGACCCGCTTCGGCCACACGATGGAAGCGCATTTCGCGCTTGGTCTGGCGCTTGCCGCACTTTCGATCTCGCGCGGCGCCCTGTTCGCACCGGGCGACGCCTCGGGTGTGGAGGCAGAGATGAAGGAGGCTCCGACCCAGATCGTGGTGGTCGGCGCCGGCCACTACCGCGGCGAAGGCATGGCCTTGGTCGAAGCAGTCAAGTGAACACGGTACGGCCTTAAGAAGACGCGACGGGGGACATCATGAGTGTACGCGACAAGTTTGGACGCCCCATCGTGGTCGTGACCGGGATGGGCATCGTCACCTCCCTTGGGGCCGGCAAGTCCGATAATTGGAACAAGCTCGTGGCCGGCGAGTCCGGCATCCGCACCATCACGCGCTTTCCGATCGACGGCTTGAAGACGACCATGGCCGGCACGGTCGATTTCGTCCCCGTGGCGCCGTTCACGTCGACGGGCCTGTCCGAGCGGCTCGGCCACATGGCCGTCGAGGAAGCCATCGCGCAGGCTGGAATCGGCAGCAAGGGCGACTTCCCGGGCCCGCTGTTTCTCGCCGTGGCGCCCGTCGAGATCGAGTGGCCGCAGCGCCTGGAGCTCGCGCATGAGGTTGGCGGCACTCAGTTCACCTATGACGACCTGCTGAAGGTCTGCGGCGGCGGCAAGTTCGTCAACTATCACCACCGCTTCCTGTTCGGCTCCGTCGCCGATTCGCTGTCCGACACCTTCGGCACCAAGGGCTCGCCGATCTCGCTGTCGACTGCCTGCGCCTCCGGCGCGACCGCGATCCAGCTCGGCGTCGAAGCCATCCGGCGCGGTGAGACTGACGTCGCGCTATGCGCCGCCACCGAAGGCTCGGTCAATCCGGAAGGGCTCGTGCGCTTCTCGCTGCTGTCGGCGCTGTCGACCCAGAACGACCCGCCGCAGGCCGCCTCCAAGCCGTTCTCGAAGAATCGCGATGGCTTCGTGATGGCCGAGGGCGCCGGCGCGCTGGTGCTGGAAAGCTACGACGCGGCCGTGGCGCGCGGCGCCAAGATCCTCGGCGTCGTCGCCGGCTGCGGCGAGCTGACCGACTCCTTCCACCGCACCCGCTCCTCGCCGGACGGCAAGCCGATCATCGGCTGCATCCGCAAGGCGCTCGCCGATGCCGGCATGGCGCCGGAGCAGATCGACCATATCAATGCCCACGGCACCGCCACGCCCGAGAACGACAAGATGGAATATGTCGGCGTCTCCGCCGTGTTTGGCGAGCACACCGGCAAGATCCCGGTGTCGTCGAACAAGTCGATGGTCGGCCACACCATCTCGGCGGCCGGCGCGGTCGAAGCGATCTTCTCGCTGCAGACGCTTGAGCATCAGCGCATTCCGCCGACCATCAACTACGACATTCCGGATCCCGCAATCCTGTTCGACGTCGTCGGCAACAAGGCCCGCGATGCGCGCGTGACCACCGTGATGTCGAATTCGTTCGGCTTCGGCGGCCAGAACGCCTCGCTGATCCTGACGCGCGAACCGGCCTGATCCGCCTGTCACATCGATGAGTCTCCTGCCCCTCCGGACCAAGCTCGTGATCCGCCGAGCCGTGAAGTCGGCCGGGGCCTCCGCCGTCGGTGCGCTGACGGTCGGCATGCTCAGGACCACGCGCTATTTCGACCCGCAGAAGACGGCCGACCGCTTCGCGCGCATCGCGCAGCGGATCGGTCCGCGGCTGCGCGAGCAGCGCATTGGTCGCGACAATCTCACCGCGGCCTTTCCGGAGAAATCGCCCGAGGAGATCGAGAAGATCCTCGCCGGCGTGTGGGACAATCTCGGCCGCGTCGGCGCCGAGTTCGCCCATCTCGACAAGATCTGGGATTACGACGAGGCGCATCCCGAGCGCAGCCGGATCGAGCTGTCGCCGCGCACCCATGAGCTGTTTCATCAGCTCCGTCTCGACGGCAAGCCGGCGCTGATCTTTGCCAGCCACCTCGCCAATTGGGAGATGCCGGCGCTGGCGGCGGTCGCCCATAAGCTCGATACGGCGATCCTCTATCGCCGGCCCAACATCGCCGCCGCCGACCGCATCATCCAGGAGATGCGGCAGGTCAAGATGGGCACACTGGTCCCGGCCGGCCGCGACGCACCGCTGCGGCTGGCACAGGCGCTCAAGAACGGCCAGCACGTTGCCATGCTGGTCGATCAGTACCTGACCGGCGGCGTCGAGGTCACCTTCTTCGGCCGCAAGACCCGCGCCAATCCGATGCTCGCCCGCCTGTTGCGCCAGGTCGAATGCCCGGTGCACGGCGTCCGCATCATCCGCCTCCCCGGCAATCGCTTCCGCGCCGAAGTCTCGGAGGAGGTGAAGCCGGTCCGGACGGCCGATGGTCAGATCGACATCCAGGGCACGACGCAGGCGATCACCGACGTCGTCGAGAGTTGGGTGCGCGAATATCCCGAGCAATGGCTCTGGCTGCATCGGCGCTGGCGGTAGCCCGCGCCCGGACAAATTCCGCTGCAGGGAAGCAGCGCTGCAGCACCACTTACCGCTGACGGGCCCTTGAAAGAAAACGCTTACCTCATCCATCGACGCTCGCTACCTTGGTCGCGTATCCGACGGCTGTTCGGAAGCTGCAGGGAGGACAAGCGCGAATGTTTTCGCATGTGATGATCGGCACCAACGACCTCGACAAGGCCAAGGCCTTCTACGACAAGCTGCTGGGAACGCTCGGCGTGAGGCCGGCACGGGTCGACGGCCACCGCATCTTCTACATCACGCCGACCGGCATTTTCGGGGTGTCGAAGCCGATCAACGGTGAGCCGGCCACGCACGCCAATGGCGGCACGATCGGCTTTGCCTGCAACTCACCTGAGCAGGCAGACGCCTGGCATGCAGCCGGGCTCGAAGCCGGCGGCACCAGCTGCGAAAATCCGCCCGGCGTTCGTGAAGGCTCCGCCGGCAAACTCTATCTGGCATATCTGCGCGACCTCGACGGCAACAAGCTCTGCGCGATGCATCGGCTGGGGTAATCCCGCGGAGTCATTGCGAGGAGCAACGCGACGAAGCAACCCAGATCTTCTTCTCAGCCCTGGATTGCTTCGCAGCGTTCGCAATGCCGGCAGCAGCGCTGGCTACCGCCCGGTCTTCACCTTCGTCCAGAGCCGGTTGATGACGCGCTGCGTCGCGGGCTCGCGGGCGGTGATGACGAACAGCTTCTTCAGCGTCGTCTCATCCGGATAGATGTTCTTGTCGCCAAAGATTTTTGGATCGATCAGCTTCTGGCTCGCCAGGTTGCCGTTGGCATAGGACAGGAAGTCGGAGTTCTTGGCCGCGACCTCGGGCCGGTAGAGATAATTGATCAGCGCATAGGCTTCGGCCACGTGCGGAGCGTCAGTGGGAATCGCAAAATTGTCGAAGAACATCTGCGCGCCCTCTTTCGGGATTGCGTAGCCGATCTCGACGCCGTTCTTCGCTTCTTCCGCGCGGCTGCGCGCCTGCATGATGTCGCCGGACCAGCCGACGACGAGGCAGATCTCGCCGGTGGCGAGCGCGCTTAAGTATTCCGACGAATGAAACTTGCGCACGGATGGTGCGACCTTGCCGACCACCTCGGCCGCCTTCTCCAGATCGGCCTGCCTGGTCGAGTTCGGGTCGAGGCCAAGATAGTTCAGCGCCGCCGGAAAGATGTCGTCGGCGGAATCCAGCATGTGGACGCCGCAGTCCTTGAACTTGGCGAGGTTCTCCGGCTTGAACACCATGTCCCAGCTGTCGATCCGCGCGCCGGGCCCCAGGATCTTCTCGACCGCCTTGACGTTGTAGCCGATCCCGGTCGTGCCCCACATGTAGTTGGCGGCGAACTGATTGCCGGGGTCGTAGGTCGCCAGACGCTCGGTCACGGCGGGCCACGCATTGACGAGATTGGGCAGCTTCGACTTGTCGAGCGGCTGGAATATCTTGGCCTTGATCTGGCGCTGCAGGAAGTACGCGGTCGGCACCACGACGTCGTAGCCGGATTTGCCGGCGAGCAGCCGCGTCTCCAGGGTCTCGTTGGCGTCGAATGTGTCGTAGACCACCTTGATGCCGGTCTCCTTGGTGAAGTCGTCAAGGACACCGGGCGCCATGTAGTTCGACCAGTTGTAGAAGTTGACGACGCGCTCCTCTGCGCGACCGGCCGCCCCCGTGAGCGTCAGCGCCGCGACAGCCAGCGCCAGAGCCGAACCCATGCAGCCGCGCGTCATCACTCGTGTCTCCTAGCGCCGGTGGATGGCGTCCGAGAGGCGCTCCAGCGCCGTATCCAGGGTGGCGTCCTTCTTGGCGAAGCAGAACCGCACCACGGACGTCACGGCATCCGTCTCGTAGAACGCCGACACCGGGATGGCGGCCACCTTGTAGTCGTGGACGATGCGGCGGCAGAACTGCTCGTCGGTCTCGTTGAGGCCGAGCGGCGAAAGGTCGACGGTGAGGAAGTACGTCCCCTGCGCTTTCAGCACGGGAAAGCCCAGGCTTTCGAGACCGGCCGTGAGCCGATCGCGGCTGCGCGCGAGCTCGCTGCGCATGTTGATGAAGTAGTCGTCCGACTTGCCGAGGCCGTAGGCGACCGCGACCTGAAGATTCGGCGCCGTCGTGAAGGTCAGGAATTGATGCACCTTGGCGGCGACGCGCAGCAGATGCGGCGCGGCGCAGACGAAGCCGATCTTCCAGCCCGTCAGCGAGAAGATCTTGCCCGCCGAGCCGACCTTGATGGTGCGGTCGCGCATGCCGGGAATGCTGATCAGCGGGATGTGCGCGCGGCCGTCGAACACGACGTGCTCCCAGACCTCGTCGCAGATCGCCACCGCGTCGAACTCCTGGCAGAAGCGCGCCAGCAGCTCGAGATCCTCGCGCGGGTAGACCACCGCGGCCGGGTTGAGCGGGTTGTTGAACAGCACCGCCTTGGTCTTTGGCGAGAACGCCTGCCGCAGCATCTCCTCCGACAGCCGCCAGTGCGGCGGCTCCAGACGGACGAGGCGCGGAATGCCGCCGGCCTGGCGGATGATCGGCAAGTATGAATCATAGACCGGCTGGAAGCAGATCACCTCGTCGCCCGGCTCCACCACCGACAGGATCGCCGACGTCAGCGCCTCGGTGCCGCCGGAGGTGACCATGACCTCGCTCATCGGATCGAGATCGAGCTTGTGCCAGTGCTTGTAGTGCGCGGCAATGGCCTGACGCAGCTCCGGCAGGCCCATCATCGACGGATACTGGTTGTAGCCGTTGAGGACCGCGTCGGCCGCGGCGCGGCGGATATCCTCCGGACCCGGATCGTCGGGAAAGCCCTGCCCCAGATTGATCGCGTCGTTGTCGCGCGCGAGCTGCGACATCTGCTCGAAAATGGTGACGGGCAGGTCGGCAAAGACCTTGTTCTGCGAGATCATGATCGCCTGTCAGCCGCCAGTCCTGGTCGGCAGGCCAGCCGCCTTCCAGCCGAGCATACCGCCCTGGAGATGCTTGTCGTAGGGCAGACCGGCGGCCTGCGCGGCCAGCGAGGCCGTGACCGAGCGCTTGCCGGAGCGGCAGGCGAACACGACGTCCTTGCCTTGCGGATCCGGGATCAGCTTCGGGTCGAAGCCCGACAGCGGAACGACGACGCCGTCGGGATAGGCTTCCGCAGAAACTTCATTCGGCTCGCGCACGTCAACCAGAAGAATTCGCCCTTCCGCGATCCCCTGGGCCACGTCCTGCGGGGTCAAATCGTGCACAACAGCCACGCCCATCCTCCAAGCCTTCACCAGGGCCATATCGGCCCCAATCCGGTCGCCAAACTCACCCCAGACGCTACGAAAATCAAGCGCTTCGGCACGCTGAGGAGACGGGTCTCGAGCTCAGATCGTAACCTGGGTGCCGACCTCCACCACCCGTCCGCTCGGGATCTGAAAATAGTCGGTCGCGTCGTTGGCGGAGCGGCTCATTGAGATGAACAGGTGATCCTGCCAGCGCGGCATGCCTGAATGCGCAGCCGGCTTCAGCGCACGGCGCGACAGGAAGAACGAGGTCGACATGATGTCGAACTGCCAGCCGAGCTTGCGCGCGATCGCAAGTGCGCGCGGCACGTTGGGCGATTCCATGAAGCCGAAGCGCAACGTCACCTTGGAAAACGTCGGACTGATCTGCTCGAGGCGAACCCGTTCGGACGGCTCGATGCGCGGCGTCGGCGCGGTCTCGATCGTCAGGATGACGTTCTTTTCGTGCAGCACCTTGTAGTGCTTGAGGCTGTGCATCAGCGCGGTCGGCGCGCTCAAGGGATCGCTGGTCAGGAACACGGCGGTGCCGGCCACCCGTTGCGGCGGACGCTTCTCAAGCATGGTCACGAGATCGGCGAGCGGGAATTCGAGCTTGCGCGACTTGTCGAACAAGAGCCGGCTGCCGCGCCGCCACGTGTACATCAGCGTCATCACGAAGCCGCCCAGCGCCAGCGGCACCCAGCCGCCTTCGAACACCTTCAGGAGGTTCGCCGCCAGGAAGGTCAGATCCAGGAACAGGAACGGCGCGATCAGGGCGGCCGCCGCAATCGGCGACCATCGCCAGACCTTCCAGATCACGACGAAGCCCATCATGGCGGTGACGACCATGGTGCCGGTGACCGAGATGCCGTAGGCCGAGGCGAGCGCGCTCGATGACTTGAACATCAGCACCAGCAGCATGACCGAGATCAGCAGCAGCTTGTTGATGCGCGGAATGTAGATCTGGCCCGAATGCGCCTCGGAGGTGTGGCGGATCTCGAAGCGTGGCAGCAGGCCGAGCTGAATCGCCTGACGCGTCAGCGAATAGGCACCGGTAATGACGGCCTGGCTCGCGATGACGGTCGCCATGGTGGCGAGCGCGACCATCGGGATCAGCGCCCACTCCGGAAACATCAGGAAGAAGGGGTTCTCGATCGCCTTCGCGTCGGCGATCACCAGCGCGCCCTGCCCCAGATAGTTCAGCGCCAGCGACGGCAGCACGATGAACAGCCAGGCGGTTTGGATCGGCCGCTTGCCGAAATGGCCGAGGTCGGCATACAGCGCCTCCGCGCCGGTGACGGCCAGAAACACCGCGCCGAGCGTGATGAAGCCGATGATGCCGTGATGCAGCATGAAGGTCACGGCATTCAGCGGGTTGATCGCCCACAGCACCTCGGGATGGCGCAGGATCGGCGGCAGCGCCGCGATGCCGATCACCAGGAACCAGATCAGCATGATCGGGCCGAAGAACGCAGCAACCTTGGCCGTTCCGCGCGCCTGGACAGCGAACAGCGCGACCAGAATCACGACGGTCAACGGCACGACGTAGGGCTCGAACGCCGCCGTGACCAGCTTGATGCCCTCGATCGCCGACAGCACGGACAGAGCCGGCGTGATCACCGCATCGCCATAGAACAGCGCGCCCGAGATGATGCCGAGCAGCACGATGATGCTGGCGCCGCGCGCGACTCCGCGCTGGGCGAGCGCCATCAGCGCCAGGGTGCCGCCCTCGCCGTGGTTGTCGGCGCGCAGCAGGATCACGACGTATTTGAGGGTCACGACGACGATGAGAGCCCACAGGATGAGCGAGATCACCCCCATCACGGCGTGAGGCGCAGGCTCGCCGCTGCTGCTCGCAGCCAAGACCGCTTCACGCAACGCGTACAGCGGGCTGGTGCCGATGTCGCCATAGACGACACCGATGCTTCCCAGTGTCAGCGCCGCGAAGCTCGCCGTGGAATGGGCGTTGCCATGCCCGTTGGTCGCCGGCGCTTCCGCGGGCGTAGCTGCGACGTCGACTGTCATGGGGTAGCCCCCTCGAGGACTCGTTAATGCTTCACTGCACAACGCGGCAGAGCGCGCGGCTTATAGCGGCAGCGCGTTACGACGGACCCGTCGGGAATGCGCCTCAGCCATGCATTTAAGCATGCACGAGCCGTCAGGGAAGTCCAGCCGATCAAATCGTTACCTGGGTACCTACTTCGACGACCCTGCCCGTGGGAATCTGGAAATAGTCCGTGGCGTCGTTGGCCGACCGGCTCAGACCGATGAAGAGATGGTCCTGCCAGGTCGGCATGCCCGACTGGGACGATGGCTTCAACGAGCGGCGCGAGACGAAGAACGACGTCGACATGATGTCGAACTGCCAGCCGAGCTTGCGCGCCACCGCGAGCGCGCGCGGCACGTTCGGGGATTCCATGAATCCGAAGCGCAGCCGCACCTTGGAAAACTTCTCGCTGATCTTCTCCATGCGCACGCGCTCCGAGACATCGACCCGCGGCGTCTGCGCGGTCTCGATGGTCAGGATCACGTTGTGCTCGTGCAGCACCTTGTTGTGCTTGAGATTGTGAAGCAATGCGGTCGGCACCGAGGTCGGGTCGCTGGTGAGAAACACCGCCGTGCCCTTGACGATGTGAGGAGGCCTCTTCTCCAGGCTGGTGATCAGGTCATCCAGCGGAACCTCGATCTTGCGCGTCTTGAGCACCAGGATCGCCGAACCACGCCGCCAAGTCCAGATCGTCACGACCATCGCGGCACCGAACAGCAGCGGAACCCAGGCTCCTTCGAGCAGCTTCAGCAGGTTGGCGCTGAAGAAGGTCATGTCGACGATGACGAAGGGAGCGATCACGGCGGCCGCCACGGCCGCGCGCAAGTTCCACAGCTTCCAGATCACCACGAAGCCCATGATGCCGTCGGCGACCATGGTGGTGGACACTGCGATGCCATAGGCGGAGGCGAGATTGCTCGAGGTCCGGAACAGCAGCACCAGCAGCAGCACGCCGATCAGCAGCAACCGGTTGACCCGCGGCAGATAGATCTGGCCGGCATGGCTCTCGGACGTATAGCGCACCTCGAAACGCGGCAGCAGGCCGAGCTGGACCGCCTGGCTGACCAGCGAATAGGCGCCCGTGATCACGGCCTGGCTCGCGATGACGGTCGCGGCGGTGGCCAGCACCACCAGCGGCAGCAGCAGCAGTTCGGGCACCATCCGGTAGAACGAATTCTCGATCGCGGCGGGATCGGACAGCACCAGTGCGCCCTGCCCGAAATAGTTGATCAGCAGCGCCGGAAGCACGAAGAACAGCCAGGCCGACTGGATCGGCTTGCGGCCGAAATGACCGAGATCCGCATAGAGTGCCTCGCCGCCGGTGACCGCGAGGAACACCGCGCCCAGGGTGACCAGGCCGATCGTGCCGTGCGAGAGCAGGAACTGCACCGCATAATAGGGATTGATCGCCGCGAGCACGGAGGGGTCGTCGCGGATGTGGACGAGTCCCATCACGGCGAGGGTGGTGAACCATGTGACCATGACCGGGCCGAAGGCGGAGGCGACGCGCGCCGTCCCCTTGCTCTGGACCGCGAACAGTACGACCAGGATGAACACGGTCAGCGGCACGACGTAGTGCTCGAGCGCGGGCGCCGCGAGCTTGAGGCCTTCGACCGCCGACAACACCGAAATCGCCGGCGTAATCATCGAGTCTCCGATGAACATCGAAGCGCCGATCACGCCCAGCGACATCAGGAACAGGCTGCGCCGACCCAAGGCCCGCTGTCCGAGCGCCATCAGCGACAGCGTTCCACCCTCGCCGTTGTTGTCGGCGCGGAGCAGCAGCAGGACGTATTTGGCCGTCACCACGATGAACAGCGACCAGAGGATCAGCGAGAGCACCCCAAGCACGATGATCCGCGACACCGGCTGCCCCTGAGCGGCGCCGTGCGCGGCCTCGCGAAAGGCGTAGAGGGGCGAGGTGCCGATGTCTCCGAACACCACGCCGATGCTGCCTAGCGTCAGCCCCCAGAACCCCGACGTGCTCGCGGTGTCCTGTCCTTCGGTCGATGTCGCGCTGGCCGTCATGTTGCTCGGAACGCATCTTCCCTGTTTGGCCCGGCGCGTGTGAACGTAGACCGTTCGCAGGTCAAGTCTCTAGCGTAAGCAGACCGCTGTTCCCAGGTCGCAACCAAACGGCATGGCTGACACGGATGTCGCATGCCGCATCGCGGCAAGTGCCTTTAGCCCAGGCATCCTGAGGCAGATGTCGGATCTACCCCCGGCGAATCAAGTGCCCGCTGATGCTCTTCGTTGCCGTTCGCAAGCCGCCATGCGGCATTATGATGCGGCAAGCGAAGCATCCCGGCTACGGCTTCAGATCGGGCGGCAATGGCGGGTCTTCCCGCATCAGGGTGATCGTCACGCGGCGGTTGGCTGCCAGCGACGGGTCGTCGGGAAACAGCGGCTGGGTGTCCGCCTTGCCGGAGACGGCATAGATGTGGCTCGCCGGCAGCCCTTCCCGCTCCAGGATCTGGCGCACCGCATTGGCGCGGTCCGCCGACAGGTCGAAGCCGCCATAGTCGCTGCGGGCGGGAACGAAGCCGGCGGCCGTGTGCCCGGTGATCTGGACCCGAAGCGGGGTCGCCTTGAGCGGGGCAGCCAGCTTCTCTATCAGGCGTCGCGTGCGGTCGAACGGCACCTTCGAGCCATCAGCGAACATCGACCGCCCGTCCTGGTCGACAATCTCCAAGTTGAGACCCTGCTTGGTCTCTTCGAACATGATGTGCTTGGAGATCTCGGTCATCTCCGGCATGTCCTGCAGCGCCTGGCGCAGCGAGGCGGACGCCAGCGCGAACTGGCGATCGATCTTCAGCTTGGCGCCATTGGTATGCTGGCGCTCCTCCTGCTCGGGGCTCGGCTCGCGCGCGGTCTCCTCCGGCGAGATGTGGGCGGCGTTCTTGAGCTTCGGCCGGGTCGGCAGGCCGTCGGATTCCACGATGCCCGAATAGCGCGACTCGGTCTGCACGCCGAAGGCGTCGCGCATCGAGCCTGCGACGACCTTCAGCTTGGCGTTGTCCATGGTCGAGAACGCGACCAGCATCACGAAGAAGCTGACCAGAAGTCCCATCAGGTCGGCAAAGGTCACGAACCAGCCGTGACCGCCGCCATGCGCATCGCCCCTCTTCTTCTTGGCCATTGCCTACCCCACCCCGGATCGCCCCGCCGCAGCCGATCAGGCCGGCACGGGCTCGCCTTCGGCGTGGCGATGCTTCTCCGGCAGATAGGCCAGGAGCATTTCGCGGACCAGGGCGGGACTCTTGGAGTCGCGGATCATCAGGATTCCGTCGATGATCAGCGTCCGGTTGGTTTCCTCGTCCAGCAGCTTGCCATGCAGCTTGTCGGCGATCGGCAGACAGATCAGGTTCGACACCAGCGCGCCGTACAGGGTCGCGAGCAGCGCGGTCGCCATGAACGGGCCGAGCTTCGAGGGGTCGGTCATGTTGGCGAACATCTGCACCATGCCGATCAGCGTGCCGACCATGCCGAACGCCGGGGCGCAGTCGCCGATGGCGCGATAGATCTTGCTGCCTTCGTCCAGATGCATCAGGAAATTGTCGCGGTCACGCTCGAGATTGTCGCGGATGAATTCGAGGTCGTAGCCGTCGGCCACGTATCGGATTCCCTTGGCGAGGAACGGCTCGTCGGTCTCGACCTTTTCCAGGCCGACCGGGCCCTGCTTGCGCGCGATCTCGGCGATGCGGGCGAGCTCGTCGACGAGCTCGCGGGCCGACAGGCGGCTCATGGTGAAAGCGTACTTCATTCCAAGCGGAACACCGTGCAGCATGACGCCCAGCGGGAAGCGAATCATGGTGGCTGCGATCGAACCGCCGAAGATGATGATTGCGGCGTGCTCGCTGACGAACATCTCGAGATCGCCGCCCAGCAGCATCATCGTCGCGATGACGATCACGCCAGCCACGAGCCCCGCACTCGTCATAATATCCATGAGTCAACTCCACCGCGTACGCAAACCACGGACCCTGCCGGACCGACGCGGTGCTTCTGGACCGCATGTCACGACACTAAATGTCCGCCATTAAGGACGAGTTACTGAATTCGGTAGGCATAATGAAAGGTAAACAGCAGCGCCGCAGACGACGCCGACCTCGCTCAAGCGACCGACGATCCGGACTTGAGCAGGTTCGCCGCGGCGAAGACGGCTGACTGATCGAATGATCGCTGCATCTTGTGGACCATCTCCAGCATCTGCGCCGGCTCCATCGTCGCCGATCCCACCTCGAGTTCGCGCGACAGGCGCGACAGCGCCGAGAAACCGAACGTCGCCGACGAGCTCTTGATCGAATGCGCCTCGCGCCTGAGTTCGAGGCGATCCTCGAACTTGGCCGCAAGCGTGCCGAACTTTCCGGACGTGTCGTCGAGGAACGTGCGCAGGACCTCCAGCGCATCCTCCTCGCCGAGCTCGGAGACCAGGATTTGATAGACGGATTCGTCGAATTGCACCCAGTCGGTCATGCGACAAGCCTTTCCTTGTGTGTAGCAGCGGCTGCGCGAAGCAGAGCGGCATTCAGTCGATCGCGCGTGACCGGCTTGGTCACGAAGTCGTTCATGCCGGCGTCGGTGCACGCCAGATGATCCTGGCTGGTGGCGTTGGCCGTCAGAGCGACGATGTAGATGTCCTGCGCGGGCGGCGGCAGCGAACGGATCATCCGCGTCGCCGTGAGCCCGTCCATCTCGGGCATCATCATGTCCATGAGCACGAGGTCGTAAGGCTGCTTCTGCACGGCTGCGATCGCCTGCGTGCCGTTCTCGACGATGTCGTAGCCGTGACCAAGCTTGTCCAGGAGCTTTTTGATGACGAACTGATTGGTCAGATTGTCCTCGGCAACGAGGATCTTCAGCGGCGCGAGGCTGCCCGGACGTTCCTCGGCGATCGTCTCGCCGACCGGCACGATGGTCGCCTCGGGCGCGCTCACCTGCTCGACGTCCGGCTGCGGCTGGACCTGGATCGAGAAGGTGAAAGTGCTGCCCTCGCCCACCTTGCTCTGCACCTTGATGTCGCCGCCCATGCAGGTGACGAGGCGCTTGCAGATCGCGAGCCCCAGACCGGTGCCGCCGAAGCGGCGCGAGATGGAATTGTCGACCTGCGAGAACTGCTTGAACAGCCGGCTGACGGCGTCTGCGGGAATGCCGACGCCGGTATCGGCGACCGAGAACACCAGCGTCAGGTTCGGCCCGGCAAGGTTCTCGGCACGCACATCGATATGGACGCCGCCCGATTCGGTGAATTTGAGCGCATTGCCGACCAGGTTGAACAGCACCTGGCGCAGCCGCGCGGGATCGCCGACCACGTAGTTCGGCACGTCCGGCGCGATCGACGTCGTCAGTTGCAAGCCCTTTTCCTTGGCGCGGGACACCAGCAACTCGGCGGTCGCCGTCACCGACCGGTGCAGGTCGAACTCGATGTGCTCGATCTCCAGCCGATCGGCATCGAGCTTGGAGAAATCGAGGACATCGTTGAGCAGTTGCAACAGGTAATCGGCCGACTCGCGCAAGGTTGTCGCGATCTTGCGCTGCTCCGGCGCGAGGTCCGCCGACAGCAAGAGATCGGCAAGGCCGATGACGCCGTTCATCGGCGTGCGGATCTCATGACTCATCATCGCCAGGAATTCGGAGCGCGCCCGCGTACCTGCCTCGGCGGCATCGCGTGAGGCGGCAAGTCCCGCCTGATAGCGCGCAATCAGGATCGTGATGATGCCGATGACCACCGTCAGCAACGCCCCGACCAGCAGATCACGATCGCGGTTGAGCTTGAAGGCGCTGAAGATCTCCTCGGAGGCCTGACCGACGATGACCACCAGCGGCAGATCCTTGATGCGCTGGAACGAGTAGATGCGCGTGATGCCGTCGATCAGACTTTTGAAGGTGTAGAAGCCGCTGCTTCTGTGCTGAATGGCGCTCATCACCGGGCTGCCGGCGAGCGAGGATCCCACGCCCCCCGGACCGGCCGAGGCCCGTGCGCGCACGATGCCGTCGAGACCGAGGAGTGTGACATTGCCCTTCTTGCCGAGATCGACCGAATTGTAGAAGCTCGACAGATATTCGGGGTCGAGCGAGACCACCACCACGCCGCCGAACGAACCGTCCGGCATGATGATGCGGCGGGTCAACTGGATCGACCATTTGTTGGAGACACGGCCGAAGATCGGCTTGCTGATGAAGAGAAAATCATCCTTGCCGTCGGCATGAACGCGGAAGTGCTCGCGGTCGCGCAGGTCGAGGCCGCGCATCTTCGGATCGATGTTGCTAGACAGCATGATGCCGTCCTTGCCGATCACGACGACCTGAAACGAGAAGTCGGACAGGAACTGGCTGTTCTTCGACCATAGCGACATGTCGAAGTTGTGCGGGTCCCTGGCATAGGAGTCGCGGACGTAGAGCAAGGTCTGATCTGCCGCGCGGATCGAGCGGATGATCTGCTCCTCGAACGCGCGGGCCAGATTGGCGCCGTTCTTCAGCGCCGACTGCTCGGTGCGCGTATACTCTTCGGAGATCGTGTAGAAGATGCCGGCCCACACCAGCGCGATCGCCGAGAGGCCGATCGCGGCACTGCCGAAATGTCCGATCAGCCGAACCATCCTGTCGACGGTCCGGTCGACCCGCCCGAACAACGGCCTCGATTTCGATATCAGCCTGCGCATGTCCTTCGCCCTCGGGCGACATGCCTATCGGGACGGGCTAGCCATCAGGTAAAGCTTGATGGATAAAATCTTCTCAACGAGCGACGGCCGCTTAACCTTCGGCGAGTCCCGGCCTGTTTGCGGGTAATTCGTCACCGCGTTCGACATTTTCGGCCGAAGCTCAGTCGTCACCCCGTAGTCATCCGGATGCGGTTGCAGCGTCGCAGTTCGGCGAGCGCCCCGCGCAAGGGCGGCGAGCCGCACCGTCGAGCGGCACGGCTCGCTCATTTGGACCGGAGCGAAGCGACGCTCAATGAATCTCCGCCGACCGCTTCAAGGCGGCCTTGAGCTTCTCGAGCGAGAAATCCGCAGACCGCGCGATGTCCAGGATCGGCGTTTCACGGCGCGCGCACAGCTCGGCCGCCTCGGGAAGCTTCGCGGCGATGTCGGCGGGGATGACGATCGCACCATGGCGATCGGAGTGGATCAGGTCGTCCGAGCGCACGGTCATCCCGGCGACGCGGACCTCGCCGCCGAAGCTCTCGGCATGCACCCACGCGTGCGACGGACCGATCGAGCCCGCCAGAGCCTGGAAGCCAGCAGCCCATTGCGGGATGTCGCGGATCGATCCATCCGTGATCACGCCGAGGCAGCCGAGCGCCTTGTGGACATTGCTCTGCACCTCGCCCCAGAACGCGCCGTAGCCGATGTCGGGGCCATCGATATCCTGGATCACGACGATGCGCGGACCATGACCGGTGCCGACATATTCGTAGTAGTCGGTGCGCCGCCTCGCCTGCTCGTCCGCCGGCAGGCCCGACTTGACGACGGACCGGATCGTCGCCGTCCGCGCGTAGCCGACCATGGGCGGCAGGTCCGGGAACGGGCACACCAGCGGCTTGGTCGTGTAGCCGATCAGGCGGCGCTCGGGCGCCACGATCTCCATCGCGTTGCAGATGGTCGGCGTGTCATAGCGCGCGAGCGCCTCGAGGACGGAAGCAGCGAGGGGCGCGGCGGCAGTGCTTGTCACGGGCGTTTCTCCGGATGATGCGGACGGCATTCGCGGGCCGTCCTTGGCCATCCGGTATAACTGAGGCGCCGAAGCCGGCAAAGCGCGGGCTCGGTCGGGGCGCCCTGCGCTCAGTGCAGCCGTTCCGGCGGCCGCTGCCCCTGCTCCGCCGCCGGCACGCCGGTCGGCGCAAAAGCCGTCGTGGATGAAGACGAGGCGTGCGACGCTGCAGCCGCGGCACCAAGGACCGCGGCGTGCCGCGCCGCCTGCTGCCGATACAGCCGCCAGCCGAACGGAAGGCTCAGGATGTAGAGGATCGATCCGGCCGACAGGATGTGCCAGGGATAGACCACCAGCAGCGCGACGAAGAACACCACCGCGGCGAACACCGGCAGCACGAGTTCGGGCGAGACGCGCATCCGCGCGGTCTTGCCGGAGAACACCGGCAGCCGCGACACCATCAGGAAGGCGATCAGCAGCGTGTAGAACGCCGTCAGCAGCGCCGGCGGCCTCGGCAGGTCCAGGAAAGCCAGATAGACGGGCAGCAGCACGGTGATGGCGCCGAGCGGGGCCGGCACGCCGGTGAAGAAATTGGCGGCGAAGGGCGGCTTGTTGGGATCGTCGATGCTGGCGTTGAAGCGCGCCAGCCGCAGCCCGCCGCTGATGGCGTACATCATGGCGGCGATCCAGCCGCCGTCGTGCAGCTCATGGAGCTGCCAGAAGTACAGGATCAGGCCGGGCGCCACGCCGAAATTGACGAAGTCGGCCAGGCTGTCGAGCTCGGCGCCGAACTTCGACTGGCCCTTGATCATGCGGGCGATGCGGCCGTCGATGCCGTCCAGGAAGGCGGCGAAGACGATGGCGCCGACGGCGAGCTCCATCCGCCCCTCGGTCGACAGCCGGATTGCGGTGAGGCCGGCGCAGATCGCCAGCAAGGTGATCATGTTCGGCACCAGCAGCCGCACCGGGATCGGGCGGAAACGGCGGCGGCGCAGTTCGGGAGAGTTCAGATCGAAGCTCATGATCACACCACGTGTGGTTTGTCCGGGACCTTGTGCCTGAACACGGCTCAAGGTCTCCTTAATGGGTCACCAGCGGGCAGCGACGGTTCACTGGCTCCGGAACGTCAGGCCGGGCACGGGCACGTCGAAATCGGCCAGGATCGTCTCGCCGGCGATGGCGGTCTGCCCCTCCGAGACCAGAACCTCAGTGCCGTCAGGAAGATAGACGTCGAGCCGCGAGCCGAAGCGGATCAGGCCGAAGCGCTCGCCCGCGCCAATGGTCTGCCCCTCGCGCACGAACGACACGATCCGGCGCGCCACGAGGCCGGCGATCTGGACCACGCCGATCCGGCCATGCGGCGTCGAGATCGCGAGCGAGTTGCGCTCGTTGTCCTCGCTCGCCTTGTCGAGCTCGGCATTGATGAAGGCACCCGGACGGTAAGAGATCTTCTCGATCCGGCCGGCCACCGGGCTGCGGTT
Source organism: Bradyrhizobium sp. HKCCYLS3013 (assembly GCF_051167615.1). Taxonomy (NCBI): domain Bacteria; kingdom Pseudomonadati; phylum Pseudomonadota; class Alphaproteobacteria; order Hyphomicrobiales; family Nitrobacteraceae; genus Bradyrhizobium; species Bradyrhizobium sp. HKCCYLS3013. The sequence continues at coordinate 219,785 of NZ_JBNPTK010000009.1, read as the reverse complement.
CACATGCACGTTGAACACGCTCATGAAGATCGAGACCCGCAGCAGCGGTCGGTCGCCGAGGCCGAGCTCGGCCGGCGGCAGGGCGCGCGTGATCATGGAGATGCGTCCGTCGGCCGGCGCCACCACCAGCCCTTCCCGCTGCGGCGTGACCCGGATCGGGTCGCGGAAGAACAGCGCGCACCAGACGGTGAGCAGCGTGCCGATCCAGCCGAGCGGGGTGAATATCCAGAACAGGATCAGGCTGACGAGGGCAAATCCCCCGATGAAGGGGTAGCCTTCCGGGTGGATCGGCGGGATCTGAGCGCGGATGGAATTGCTGATCGACATGGCCTGCTTCGTTGAGTGTTGTCGCTCTGACCCTCAGAGCGGACCGCCGCCTTGACTAGGTCGATGGCCGGCGAAGGTCAAAATGAATCCTTAATGCAGTCTTGAGTTCAGATCAGGGCGGTCCGCAGCATCATTCGGCGGCGCTGGCTACCCGTCCCGCCAGATCCGGCCCGGCGACATCCGGTTCGCCCCGATCAGGCGGATTGCGGTTCGGCGCCGTGGCCTCATCGCCAATCTGCGCCAGTTTTTCGCGCGCCTCCTCGGCCTCGCGCTGCCGGTTCCACATGCCGGCATACAGCCCGCTTTTGGCCAGCAGCTCGGCGTGGGTGCCGCGCTCGGCGATGCGACCCCGGTCGAGCACGATGATCTCATCGGCCGCTACGATGGTCGAAAGCCGGTGCGCGATCACGAGCGAGGTGCGGTTGCGCGACACGCCATCGAGCGCCTCCTGGATCTCGTGCTCGGTATGGCTGTCCAGCGCCGAGGTCGCCTCGTCCAGCACGAGGATCGGCGGCCCCTTCAGGATGGTGCGGGCAATCGCGACGCGCTGCTTCTCGCCACCGGAGAGCTTGAGGCCGCGCTCTCCCACCTGGGTCTCGTAGCCCTTCGGTGCCATCCGGATCAGACCGTCGATCTGCGCGAGGCGGGCCGCCTCCTCGACCGCGGCGTCGTCCGCATCCCAGCGTCCGTAGCGGATGTTGTAGCGGATGGTGTCATTGAACAGCACGGTATCCTGCGGCACCATCCCGATCTGGGCGCGCAGCGACACCTGGGTAACATCGCGGATGTCCTGGCCATCGATCAGAATGCGGCCGCCGGAGACGTCGTAGAGCCGAAACAGCAGCCGCGAGATGGTCGACTTGCCGGCGCCGGACGGCCCCACGATCGCGACCGTCTTGCCCGCCGGCACCTCGAAGCTGAGCCCCTGCAGGATCGGCCGCTCCGGCTCATAGGCGAAGCGGACATCCTCGAAGCGGACGTTGCCGGAGGTCACCACCAAAGGCGTCGCTCCGGGCGCGTCGTTCACCTCGGCATCGCGCGTGAGCACGCCGAACATCTTCTCGATATCGATGATGGCCTGCTTGATCTCGCGATAGACCATGCCCATGAAGTTCAGCGGCTGGTAGAGCTGGATCATCATGCTGTTGATCATGACGAAGTCGCCGACGGTGTTGCGCCCCTGGCGCACGCCCTGGGCGCACATCAGCATGGCCACCGTCAACCCGACCGTGAAGATCACGGCCTGCCCGGCGTTGAGCACCGCCAGCGAGGTATAGGTCTTCACGCTGGCCCGCTCGTAGCGCTCCATCGAGCGGTCGTAACGTTCCGCCTCGCGCGCCTCGGCGCCGAAATACTTCACCGTCTCGTAGTTCAAGAGCGAGTCGATCGCCTTGGTGTTGGCGTCCGTATCCGAGTCGTTCATGCGGCGCCGGATCTCGATGCGCCACTCGGTCGCGATGTAGGTGTAATAGAGATACGCCGCGACCATGGTCAGCGTGACCAGCACGTAGCGCCAGTCGAACTGCCACAGCAGCACCGCGGTCAGCAGCGAGACCTCGACGATGGTCGGGATCAGCTGCAGGATCACCATGCGCACGATGGTCTCGATCGCGTTGCGGCCGCGCTCGAGCACGCGGGTCAGGCCGCCGGTCTTGCGCTCCAGATGGAAGCGCAGCGACAATTCGTGCATGTGGACGAAGGTGATGGTCGCGAGCTTGCGCACCGCATGCATGGCGACACGGGCAAAAATACCGTCGCGCCACTGCGTCAGCACCGCCATCAGCACCCGAATCCCGCCGTAGCTTGCCGTCATGACGATCGGCGAGGCCACCAGCCAGAACGCCCAGTTATCGGGCGCGATCGGCGCGGTGTTGGCGCCGGTCAACGCGTCGGTCGCCCACTTGAAGGTGAAAGGCAGAACCAGCGTCGCCACCTTGGCGGCGAGCAGCAGCACCACGGACCACAGCACGCGCATCTTCAGATCGGCGCGATCGCTCGGCCAGATGAAGGGCCACAAATGGCGCAGCGTACCGGCCAGCGTTCCCTGCTCGAGGGACGATGACGGCTGGTTGGCGGCTGCTTCGGAGGAGGAATCGGGCGGCATCAAACGTTCTGGAACAGCGAGTGTTTTGGCATGTTGTGATGCCGGGGCGTTGCCTGCGTCATATGTTGCCTGCGTCATATAGAGTGTCCGGGCGCCGGATGCACCGGTACGTCGACGGAATCCGTTACCGCGGCGCAGTATTTGCATACTCGTTTTCGGACAAATGGACCCATTCAGCCCGCATCATCCCGTGAAAGCCCGCGAATCCACGTCCTCCGCCCTCGTCTTGACGCCTTTCAACTGCAGTGTCACACCGCTCCAATGACTGAAATCCGCACCGTTTGCGTCTATTGCGGCTCCGGCCCGGGGACGAATCCCAGCTTCATCGAATCGGCGAAGGCACTCGGCAAGGCGCTTGCCGAGAACGGCGTCAGGCTCGTCTATGGCGGCGGCTCCATCGGCATGATGGGCGCGGTCGCCAAGGCGGTGCTCGACCATGGCGGCGACGTCACCGGCATCATTCCGGACTTCCTGGTGAAGAAGGAGGTCATGATGCCGCTCAAGGATCTCATCATCACGCCGGACATGCACGAGCGCAAACGGCTGATGTTCGAGCACTCCGACGCGTTCGTGGCCCTGCCCGGCGGCATCGGCACGCTCGAAGAGCTGGTCGAGCAGTTGACCTGGAAGCAGCTCGGACGCCACGCCAAGCCGGTGCTGATGGCCAATATCGACGGCTTCTGGGAACCGCTGTTCGCGCTGCTGGCCCACATGCGCGAGACCGAGTTCATCCGCCCCGGCTTCCAGATCGAGCTGCTCAAGGCCGAACGCGTCGAGGACATCCTGCCGCGCCTGCGCGACGCCGCCGCCCGCGTCGCCAAGGAAGAGACCGAGATGGCGCCAGAGATCGCCAAGCGGCTCTGATCCCTATTCGGCCGGAAACGTCACCGCCTCGATCCGATTGCCGTCGGGATCGAGCACGAACGCCGCGTAATAGCGCACGCGGTCATGCGGCCGCAGCCCCGGTGCGCCGTCCGAGACACCGCCTGCCTCCAGCGCCGCGGCGTGGAATGCATCGACGTCGTCGGAGCTCCTGGCACGGAAGCAAAGGTGCGAGCCCGTCTCGGCGGATACCCGCGCCATGCCGGCGCGCAGATTGATCCAGAATTCCGGATAACTCTTGCCGAAGCCGATCGTGCTGGGACGTTCGACCAGGCGCGTCAAACCAAGCGGCGCCAACGTGCGCTCGTAGAACCGCGCGCTGCGGGCGAGATCGCTGACACCGACTGAGACGTGGTCGATCATGCGTTTGCTCCTGCCCTCTCCGCGTCATTGCGAGGAGCGAAGCGACGAAGCAATCCAGAGTCGTGCATTCAGCCCTGGATTGCTTCGCTTCGCTCGCCATGACGGATGCATCACCTCAACCCGGCGCGCCGGACTTCACCAGCTTGTAGAACACCGAATCCATCAGCGCCTGGAACGAGGCGTCGATGATGTTGGGCGAGACGCCGACCGTGGTCCAGCGCTCCCCCTTTTCGTCCTCGCTTTCGATCAGCACGCGCGTGACCGCCTCGGTGCCGCCATTGAGGATGCGGACGCGATAGTCGATCAGCTTGAGGCCGTCGATGTAGCCCTGGTATTTTCCGAGATCCTTGCGCAGCGCGACGTCGAGCGCATTGACCGGACCGTTGCCTTCGGCCGCGGAGATCAGCCGCTCGCCGGCGACGTCAACCTTGACGACGGCCAGCGCCACCGTGACGCGCTCGCCGACCGCGTTGTAGCGCTGCTCGACATTGACGTCGAACTGCTCGACGCGAAAATACTCCGGGACCGAGCCCAGTGTACGCCGCGCCAGCAGCTCGAACGAGGCGTTGGCGGATTCGTAGGCATAGCCCGCGGCCTCGCGCTCCTTCAGCTCCTCGACCAGGCGCGTGAGCTTCGGATCGCTCTTGCTGAAGGGGACGCCGCCGCGCTCCAGTGCTGCGATCACGTTGGAGCGGCCGGCCTGGTCCGACACCAGCACCTTGCGGCGATTGCCGACGCTCTCGGGCAGCACGTGCTCATAGGTCTGCGGATCCTTCAGCACGGCCGAGGCATGGATGCCTGTCTTGGTCACGAAGGCGCTCTCGCCGACATAAGGCGCGTGCCGGTTCGGGGCGCGGTTCAGCATGTCGTCGAGCGTCCGAGAGACCTTCACGAGGCCGCTGAGCTGCTCGTCGGAGACGGCGATCTCGAAGCGCTCAGAGAACTCGGTCTTCAGCTTCAATGTCGGGATCAGCGAGCACAGATTGGCGTTGCCGCAGCGCTCGCCGAGCCCGTTCAAGGTGCCCTGGATCTGGCGCGCGCCGGCGCGGACCGCGGCCAGCGAATTCGCGACTGCCTGCTCGGTGTCGTTATGGGCGTGGATGCCGAGGTGATCGCCCGGCACCTGCTTGGCGACCTCGCCGACGATCGCTTCGATCTCGTGCGGCATGGTGCCGCCATTGGTGTCGCACAGCACGACCCAGCGTGCGCCGGCCTCATAGGCCGCGCGTGCGCAGGCCAGGGCGAACGCCGCGTTCTCCTTGTAGCCGTCGAAGAAATGCTCGCAGTCGAGCATCACCTCGCGTCCCGCGGCCTTTGCGGCCGTCACGCTGTCGCGGATCGAGGCGAGGTTCTCCTCGTTGGTGGTCTCCAGCGCGACGCGCACCTGATAGGCGGATGACTTCGCGACGAAGCAGATCGCGTCCGCCTTGGCGTCCAGCAGTGCGGCGACGCCCGGATCGTTGGACACCGAGCGTCCTGCCCGGCGCGTCATCCCGAAGGCAGTGAAGCGGGCATGGCCGAGCTTGGGCTTGGCGGCGAAGAACTCGGTGTCGAGCGGGTTGGCGCCGGGATAGCCGCCCTCGACATAGTCGATGCCGAGATCGTCGAGCATGCGCGCGATCGCCTGCTTGTCGGCCAGCGTGAAATCGACACCGTTGGTCTGCGCACCGTCGCGCAAGGTGGTGTCGAACAGATAAAGTCGTTCTCTGCTTGTGCCTGCCCTGCTCATGCCTGCGCTCCCCCGGAGCCGAGCGTCTTCTTCATCGTGGTGTTGGCGAGCCACTCGCCATTGATGGAGACGCTGTTGCGCTGCTGCGCGACATAGCCGCGCTTGCGGAAGAATTCGACCGCCGTGTCGCTGGCGTCGACCGACAGACCGGTCGTGCCGCGCGCGCCCGCCAGCTTTTCCAGTGCGTCGCATAGCAGGGCCCCGACGCCCTGCCCGGCCGCGTTCGGATGGACGTAGAGCATGTCGATGTGATCGTTGCCCTTCAGCGCGGCGAAGCCGACCGGCGATCCCTGAAGGGTCGCAATCAAGGTGAGCTCGGATGCCAGCCTCTTGCCGAAGCCCGTCTCATCCTCCGCAGCGGACGCCCAGGCCTCCTGCTGCTCCTCGCTGTAGTCGTCACCTGTCAGCCCCTGGATGCTTGCGACGAAGATCGCGGCGAGCAGCGGCGTATCAGCCGGAAGAAACGGCCGCAGTGCGGGCCTCGGGAGAGCCTGTCCCATGTGTCACCACATGCCGTAGAGTTTCGTGACCAGCGCCACTGCGCCCGCGATCAGCACCAGTTTGAGCAGGATGTAGTACAGCCAGTGCCGCGGAAACGGGGTGTCGGGCTTGCTCATCGCGCAATCTCCCAGGTCGTGACCGGCTTGCCGTCGGCGCCTTTGCCATCCTTCAATACAACGCCCATCGCCGCGAGCGCGTCGCGCAGGCGATCGGACTCCTTGAAGTCCTTCCGCGCGCGGGCCGCGGTACGCTCGGCGATCAGGCCTTCGACCTCGGCGGCGTCCACGCCCTTGGCCTGCTGCTTTCGCGCTTCCCATTGCACAGCGGTCTCCGACAGGAAACCCGCAAAGCGAAGCGAGCCGGAAAAGGCAGCGCGATCCGACTCGCCGCCGGACGCCGCACGGCTCCGCAACGCGTGCAGCTCTGCGATCATCAGCGGCGTGTTGAGATCGTCGACGAGCGCCGCGATGATCTCAGGCTCCGGCTGCTCGCCCGGCGCATCGGCCGCGACGCGATACCAGTCGTCGAGCGTCTTGGCGCTCTCCTCCAGGCCCTTGGCCGTCCAGTCCGCCGGCGAGCGATAATGCATCTTGAGCATGTTGAGGCGCAGCACCTCGCCGGGCCAGTCCGCCAGCAGGTCGCGAATGGTGACGAAATTGCCGAGGCTCTTCGACATCTTCGCGCCCTCGACCTGGACGAACTCGTTGTGCAGCCAGTAGTTCGCCATCACTGAGGTGCCATGGGCGCAACGCGACTGCGCGATCTCGTTCTCATGATGCGGGAAGATCAGGTCGAGCCCGCCGCCATGGATGTCGAAGACCTCACCGAGATAGGCCGCGCTCATCGCCGAGCACTCGATGTGCCAGCCCGGGCGGCCGCGGCCCCACGGGCTGTCCCAGCCCGGCTCGTCCTCCGACGACTGCTTCCACAGCACGAAGTCGGCAGGGTTCTTCTTGTGTGCGTCGACGGCCACGCGCGCGCCGGCAAGCTGCTCGTCGAGCTTGCGACCCGACAGCGCGCCATAGTCCGGCATTGATCGGGTGTCGAACAACACCTCGCCGCCCGCCTCATAGGCGTGGCCACGCGCGATCAGTTGCTTGATCAGGGTCACCATATCCGCCTTGCCATCGGGGCGCGGCAGCACGAACTCGGTGGCGCGTGGCTCGAAGGTCGGAGGCAGGCTGCCGAGCGCAGCCGCGTCGCTGCGGAACTGATTGGCCGTCACCTCGGTAACCTTCCGGATCGCCTCGTTCAGCGGCAGCCCGGGAAAGTCACGCGCGGCGCGGGCGTTGATCTTGTCGTCGACATCCGTGATGTTGCGGACATAGGTGACGTGCTTTTCGCCATAGAGATGCCGCAGCAGCCGGAACAGCACGTCGAAGACGATCACCGGGCGCGCATTGCCGATATGGGCGAAATCGTAGACCGTCGGTCCGCAGACATACATGCGGACGTTGTTGGGATCGAGCGGCACGAAGGGGCGCTTCTCCCGCGATGCGGTGTCGTACAAACGCAAGTCCATGGTCCGTCCCCGAATGCCCTGTGCTCACCGCCTCGCCGGACCGACAGGTCCATGACGAGGCGCAACGGGTGTCCTACGCCGAACGACCGACCGCGAGCGGACGGCAACGGCACGAATCACGCTCCCGACCTGCCGGCCGGGCGTCCTGATCATCTCTGTTGAGAAAAGACGGCCTCAGCCAGCGAATCGCTAGCGCGTAATCTCGCGGCAAATGCAGCAGATGGCGAGGAAACCGTTCATGAAACTCACCATGATGCAGCAGGCTGTCTCCGTCAAGAGCCGCAAAACGGCCGCTTTCACTGCCCAAATGCTCGCGCCCCGCCTCATGGTTAATCATTTTTAACCTTTTGGGCCTAACCATGAGTTGTCTCCTACACCCACCGGTGCACCATGCGAATCTCCCCGGCGCTGCTCGCCTGCTGTGTTCTCCTCGCCGCCGCGACCGCCGCCACGGCGGAGAGCCGCATCTTCATCATCGCCAACGAAGCCGACGGCTACGGCGTCGACCAGTGCCTCGCCAAGGGCGACCGCTGCGGCGCCTCGGCTGCGCGCTCGTACTGCCAATCACGGGATTTTGCACAGGCCTCCTCCTATCGCCGCGTCGACCCCGATGAAATCACCGGATCGGTGCCGAAAGCCGGGGCAAACTGCGCCCATGGCGGCTGCAGCGACTTTGTCGCGATCACCTGCCAGCGCTGAGACGGCCGGGAACGGCTGTTCCCGCCACCCCGGCGCCCCGGAAACGACGTGACGATGCCCGACAAAGCGGCTATGGGATGCCCGCCGCTGCCGCGATTTTTCCGAATTCTGTGCTAGTCCCGCGGCTGCACCCATGGACCGGAATACCGCATCTTGATCGCATCCCTGTCTCCGCGCCTGTTGGCCCTCTCTGCGCTGCTCGGACTGACCCTGACCGGCTCGCACGCCCTGGCGCAATCCAGCTCCGATTCCTATGCGCAGATGCCGCCGGGCCCGCCCGGGCCGCAGGCCGGCGTCAATCCGATCTGCCCACGTCTGGAAGCGCAGCTCGCCTCGATCGATCGCGGCGGTGGCGGCGATCCCGCGCGTGAGGACCAGATCCGGCGTTATCAGGACGCGGCCGCCAAGCAGCAAGGCGAGCTCGACCGCGTCAGCATGCAGGCCAAGCGCATGGGTTGCGACAGCCCCGGCTTCTTTTCGATCTTCAACGGCCGCGCGGCCGAATGCCAGCCGGTGAACAACCAGATCCAGCAGATGCGCTCCAACCTGGACCAGATCATGGGCAGCCTGGAGCGTCTGCGCAGCGGTGGGTTCGGCGGTGAGCGCGACAACCAGCGCCGCTCGGTGCTGGTAGCCCTCGGCCAGAACAATTGCGGCCCGCAGTACCAGCAATATGCCAATGCAAACGCCAATCGCAGCGGCGGCGGCAACTTCCTGACCAGCCTGTTCGGCGGCGGGGCCGACAGCAATCCCGCCGCATCGCTGCCGCCGCCGAGCGCCGATCTCGCGGCGCCGCAGGGCACCTTTCGGACCGTGTGCGTGCGCAGCTGCGACGGCGCCTATTTCCCGATCTCGTTTGCCACCGTTCCCGGCCGCTTCGCCGACGACGAGCGCGCCTGCAAGGCGCAATGCCCTGCCGCCGACGCGACGCTGTTCACCTATCGCAATCCCGGCGAAGACATGAACCAGGCGGTCTCGGTCAACGGTCAGCCCTACACCGCGCTGCCGAATGCCTTCAAGTTCCGCACCGAGTTCAACCCGAGCTGTTCCTGCAAGGCGCCGGGCCAGACCTGGGCGGAGGCACTGAAGTCGATCGACGACCGAGCCACCGCCGCCGAGCAGGGCGACATCATCGTCACCGAGGAGAGCGCCAAGCGCATGCAGCAGCGCCAGACCGGCAGGGCGCCGGCGAACGCCGCCAGGAAGGGTGCCGCGCCGGCCGAGGCCGCAGCGCCAGCGACCGCGGACATCACGACCAGCGCTGGCGGCGACAAGCAGATCCGCACGGTCGGACCGACTTTCATCCCGCAGCGCTGATCGAGTCAGTCGCCGGGCCATGGGCGTCATCCCTCGAACGCGTCTGATGACGCGCGGTCGGCAAGCGCCCGGTCGTCGCGCGCCTCCAGCGGACTCGTGATCAGAGCGGGCGAGATGACCTCGCCCGACGGTCCCAGCGCGTCAGCGAACCGCCAGCGGTTTCGCAATGCTGCGAGACGACGCAACTGTGCCGGGCCGATGCCTTCGAGCGGCGCAAACCCGCCAGCCACGTCGCCGATCTCGGCCGTGGCGCCGACGACAACGGCCAGCGCGCCGGACAGGCTCGCCAGTGCCATCAGCAGCGTCGCGCGGACGCGGGCCAGCAATTGATGACGGGCGCTTCCCGCAAGCGGCCCGGGCAGCGCGCGCTCGAAGCCTTCGACGGCGGCCGCGATCGGTACCCGCTCGGCGGCGAAGCCGAGTCGCGCCGCGACCGCCATGGCCTGATCCAGCGACGCCTGCGACGTGCCGGGTCCGGACAGCATCACGCCGCGGACTTTGCCGGACCCGAGCGCATCGACCGCCAGGGCTGCGGCCAGCGCCGACTCGATGGCTCCGGTCAGGCCGAGCACGATGCCGGTGAAGCCGTACTTCTCGACGTGGTCGCGCAGGCCGAGCATGCGGGCCGCGTAGTCCGCCTCGTCGCCCTCGATCAGCGTGGTGACCGGTCCCCGGCACTGCCAGCCATCGTCTCCCCTGCTCCATGCCAAGGTCGCGACTTCAGCGACGAAGCCCGGGAGCTGTGCCGCCACCGAGAGATCGGCGTTCAGCGCGAAGGACGCGCCGTCGAACACCTCGCCGTCCTGACCGCCGACCTGGTTGAGCCAGACGAGCGGCAGATCGCTTTCGGTGACGCGGGCCACGGCGGCCGACAGGCGCCGGTCGCCGCCGCTGCGCACGTAGCATGAGCGGCTCGGCACGACGATGAGCTCGGCCCCGGTTTCCGCCAGCGTCTCGACGACGTTTTCGTAGTTCGAGGAGTCTTCGAGCGAGATGTCTTCGCCGATCGCGACCCCGATGCGGACGCCCCGCACGCTGAGCGGGCCGGCCGCCGGGCCGCGCGTGAACACGCGCTTCTGATCACCATCGGCCAGGTTGGCCTTGAAGCGCGTCGCGGCGATGCGGCCGGCGTCGAGCAGCACGCAGGCATTGTAGAGCTTGCCGTCCTCGGTCCAGGGCGTGCCGATCAGCACCGCCGGCCCGCCATCGGCGGTCTCGCGCGCGAGCGCCTCGATCGCGGCCCGGCACGCGGCCTGAAATGCCGGCTTCAGCACCGGGTCCCGGGATGGATGCCCCGCCAGGAACAGCTCCGGCAGCACCACGAGATCGGCGCCGTCGGCCGCCGCCCTCGCCCGCGCCTCGCGCGCCTTCGCGGCATTTCCCGCGATGTCGCCGGCCGGCGGGTTGAGCTGGGCCAGCGTGATCCTGAAGAAGTCAGCGGCCATCGCTCAACTCATTCACAGCAGCCCGAGCCGCTCGGCGATCGCGAACAGCCAGAAGCAGCCCGACATCAGCAGCGCGACGCCGACCGCGGCCGAGCCGAGATCCTTGACCCGGCCGATCTGCAGATCGTGCTCGGTGGTGAGGCGGTCGGCGAGCTTCTCGATCGCGGTGTTGAGCAGCTCGACCACCAGCACCAGCACCACCGCGCAGACCAGCTCGACGCTGCGCATCGGCGTCACGCCGATCACATAGGCGAGCGGCAGCGCCAGCAGGAATGCGACGACCTCCTCGCGCACCGCCTGCTCGGAGCGCAGCGCGAAGGCCAGGCCGTTGCGCGAGTTGACCGTCGCGCGCCACAAACGCAGCATCAGAAGCCCGCGACCGCCGTCATCGGTGCGGACTTGCCGCCGCGCTGCTGCTTCAACAGCTCGGCGATCAGGAACGCCATGTCGATCGACTGCTCGGCGTTCAGCCGGGGATCGCACACCGTGTGATAGCGGTCGTTGAGATCCTCGTCGGTGATCGCGCGCGCACCGCCGATGCACTCGGTGACGTCCTTGCCGGTCATCTCGAGATGGATGCCGCCGGCATGGGTGCCCTCCGCGGCATGCACCGCGAAGAACGCGCGCACCTCGGACACGATGCGGTCGAACGGCCGCGTCTTGTAGCCCGAGGTCGAGGTGATGGTGTTGCCGTGCATCGGATCGCACGACCACACCACCTTGCGCCCTTCCCGCTGCACCGCGCGGATCAGTCCCGGCAGATGATCGCCGACCTTGTCGGCGCCGAAGCGGTTGATCAGGGTCAGCCGGCCCGGCTCGTTGTCGGGATTGAGAATGTCGATCAGCTTCAAGAGCTCGTCCGGCTTCAGCGACGGGCCGCATTTCAGGCCGATCGGATTCTTGATGCCGCGGAAATATTCGACATGGCCGTGATCGAGCTGGCGGGTGCGATCGCCGATCCAGATGAAATGGCCTGAGGTCGCGTACCAGTCGCCGGTGGTGGAATCGACGCGCGTGAAGGCCTGCTCGTAGCCGAGCAGCAGCGCCTCGTGGCTGGTGTAGAAATCGGTGGCGCGCAGCTCCGGATGGCTCTCGAGGTCGAGGCCGCAGGCGCGCATGAAGTTGAGCGCCTCGGAGATGCGGTCGGCGAGCTCCTTGTAGCGGCGCGACTGCGGGGAATCCTTGACGAAGCCGAGCATCCACTGATGCACGCTGCCGAGATTGGCGAAGCCGCCGGTGGCGAACGCCCGCAGCAGGTTCAACGTCGCCGCCGACTGCCGGTAGGCGTCGAGCTGACGCTGCGGATTGGGGATACGCGCCTCGGCGGTGAAGGCGGTGTCGTTGACGATGTCGCCGCGATAGCTCGGCAGCTCGACGCCATCGATCTTTTCGGTGGGCGAGGAGCGCGGCTTGGCGAACTGGCCGGCGATGCGGCCGACCTTCACCACCGGCACCGCGCCGGCATAGGTCATGACGACAGCCATCTGCAGCAGCACGCGGAAGAAGTCGCGGATGTTGTTGGCGCCGTGCTCGGCAAAGCTCTCGGCGCAGTCGCCGCCCTGAAGCAGGAACGCCTCGCCCGCCGCCACCCGCGCCAGCGCCTTCTTCAGGTTGCGCGCCTCGCCGGCGAACACCAGCGGCGGAAAGGTCGCAAGCTGCGCCTCGACCTCGGCCAGCGCCTTCTGGTCGGGATAGTCGGGCACCTGCTGCACCGGCTTGGACCGCCAGCTCTCCGGGCTCCAGCGCTCCGTCATGGCTTTCTACTCCCTCTGGACGGCCGCACACTTGTTCCCCGCACGGCGGCGCGCGCCTTATACACAGCCTGCCCCCGTGCCGCCACTTGGAATTTAAAGCGCGGACACAAGGGCTTGCACCACAACCAGAATTTGACTTTGCTGCGGAAGGGCAAGGGACGGGAGGACGAGGCGTGGGCGAGACGGAATCCGACGGCGTTTCGAGCGAGGATCTGACCGTTCCGGCCGTCGATGGCTTTGCGCTCGCCGGCACCCTGTTCATGCCGCGCGGCAGGCCGGCGCATGCCGTGCTGATCAATTCCGGGGCGGCAATCCCACGCCGGATCTATCGTGGCTTCGCCGCCCATCTCGCCCAGCAGGGTTGCGCGGTCCTCAGCTACGACTATCGCGGGATCGGCGGTAGCCGTCCCCGCTCCCTGAAGGGCTTTGCGGCCTCGATGACCGACTGGGCCGCACTCGACATCACCGGCGCGGTCGGTTGGATGCGCGAGAACTTCGGTGAGCTGCCGCTGCGCTATGTCGGTCACTCCTTCGGCGGCCAGACGCTCGGCCTGCTCGCCAACAACACCGAAGTGTCGCGCGCGCTCTTCATCGCCTCGCAGGCCGGCTATTGGAAGCTGATGGCCCCGGGCGAACGCTGGCGCGTGGCGGCGATGCTGAACGGCATCGGCGTTCCGCTGACGCGTGCGCTCGGCTACACGCCGGGATGGAGCGGCGTCGGCGAGGACCTGCCGAAGGGGGTGTTCCTGCAATGGGTGCGCTGGATCATGAGCCCGCGCTATCTGTTCGATGACGCATCGCTGCCGGGCCTTGCGAACTACGCCAGCTTCAACGCCCCGCTGCGGGCGCTCTGCCTGGCCGACGATCCCTGGGCGACGCGGCCCGCGGTCGAGCTGCTGTGCGCCGGTTATACGGGCACGACGCCGGAGCTGCTCAGCATCGCGCCGCGGGACGTCGGCGCCACCGCGATCGGCCATATGGGCTTCTTCCGCGCCGCGCATCGCTGCACGCTGTGGCGCAGCGCGACGGAGTGGCTGCTCGAAAGCTGAGTCAGGGGTCGGCTCGCCGTTGCCCATGAGCAAACGTTCTCGCGGCGCCATGGTGCCCCGAGCTGGACTGATCTCGCTCACCCTCCGACAGTCGGAGGGCGCAGGGAATGCCGGACGATGGCCTCGCCCATGGCCCGCCTGCGGAAGAAAGTGCAGGCGGCAGGTACCACAGGTTCAGCCGATCAACCGGCATTCCCTGCGCGACGGTCTTCACGCTTATACGCAGTCTGCCTGGTGCGCCGGGCTTGTTGGCCACCATTGCCACGCGAAGCGAGGCTCCGCGTAACGTGACACCAGCGTCGGGGTGTCAGCACGCTGCGACTTCACGTCCGCGCCAAGCCGTTCGTCCGCGCATCCTTGAAAGGACACGCTGCGGCTCCCTCGCGGCCATCGCTCCCCGCCCCGCGTGTCGTGACGATCGCGCGCAACGCCCCTCCGAGTGAGGCGGGATGCGTACAATAAAGCACGGTTTCTGATATTCGTAAAGCAAAATCTTTCGTCCATGACCGCGATCGGGAGTAGTCCGGACCCGCACCGCTTCGCGGCACGTCCCGGAATGCAGCAACGATAGCTTGGCTGCGCGCGAAGGGGACGACGCCCCTCCGTCATACGACCAGCAGCACTCCCGACAGCAGCAGGATGCCCAGGATCATCTTCCTGAACAGCACGTCGTTGATCCTGCGGAAGGCGAGGATGCCAAGCGCCGTGCCGGCGAACAGCGCCGGGATGCTCAAGGCGAGATCGATGATCACCTTGGACGACAGATCCTGCCGGGCCAGCATCACCGCGAGCGAGGCGAGCTGAATGGCGGCAATGAAGGGCTGGACGACGCCGCGCTGCTCGGTCTTCGGCAGGCCATGCAGCTCGCACCAGATCGTCGGCAGCGCACCGGGCATCGCCGTGAGGCCGCCGATGAGACCGCCGCCGAATCCGACGATGGCGGTGCGGCCCCGGTTCATCGGTTGAAGACTGCCCAGCGCAGGCTTGAACAGCATGTAGCCGGCGTAGGTCGCGATCGTCGCGCCAAACACCTGCTGAAACACGCGCGCGTCCGCATTGTGCAGCAGCCAGAGCGCCAGGGGGACGCCAAGCAGCCCGCCCAGGATCAGGACGAGGCTGTCCTTCCAGCGGATGCTGCTGCGAAGCGCCCAGAGATTCGTCGCCTGCACGCCGACGCTGCACGCCATCATCAGCGGCACGGCCTCCAAAGGCTGCAGACTGTGCAGCAGGATCGCGCCGGCCACGGCGGAAAAGGCGAATCCGGCCAGACCGGAGACGAAGGCGCCAAAGAATACGGCGGCGCTGAGCAGCAGAAATGATCCTGATCCGGCCATGAAATAGCTCCGGCTGATGAAGTTGAAATGAGCGGGGATCGTCAATCGTAGGGCTGGAGCGGTGCAGCCGGATCGGCCTGCGCTCCGCTGCGCGTGGCATCGCCCCGCAGCATCGTGGCGGCGACGACGTGCAGGAGCAGGAAGATGACGAGGACGCGTGCGGCCAACGCCGCTTGCGGTGTCATCGGCAGCTTGCGCTGCAGCCGAGCCTTGCTGGCCTGCATGTCCGTCATCTCCCGCAACTGATGCCGGCTTGCTACCAGCTCAGCGTCCCCTCAGCGTCCCCCGAGCAGAGGATGGGACGTGTCGGGTTCTCGTTGAGCGCCTGATTTCGAATAGGTTCGACTCTCACCTCGGCATTCCGGGCTCGCCCGGAATCCATAACCGCGAGCGGCGTATCGATTCCGGGCCCGCGCCGGTGCGCGGCACGTCCCGAACAACACTGCATGCGTGGCACCGCTGCTGCTCAAATTATCCTGGCCGGCATATGGCCGAATGCGCGCCACGTCATCCGCAGCTCTCAGAAGGATGCCGCGGCCGCATGCGGGATGTCCGTCCCACATATCGCTTCGCTCATCCGGGCTAAACGACTGCGCCACGCGTTGGACGAAACTCCCGCGCGCCGGCTCGCCTTTGCGCTTGACAAACCCATAACCAACTGGTTATGCAATAACCCATAACCAACGGGTTATCGATTGAATGTCCCGCTCACCTGACATCGTGTTCCGAACCCTTGCCGACCCGACGCGGCGGGCCATCTTCGAAGGCTTGTGCCAGCGCGGCGAACAGACCGTCGGCGCTCTGACCGCCCGGGCCGGAGTGTCGCAACCTGCCGTGTCAAAGCATCTCGGCGTCCTCAAACGCGCAGGCCTGGTGCGCGAGCGCCATGAGGGCCGCCAAACTCATTACCGCGCCCATCCCAAGGCACTGATGCCGCTGCTCGACTGGACCAGCCGCATGGCGGCGTTCTGGGACAACCGGTTCGACGATCTCGAAAATCTCCTCAACAGGATGGATCAATGACACAGACTGCATCCGAAACCCGCACCGTCGTCGTGGAGCGCGAGTTTGCGCATCCGCCCGAAAAACTCTGGCGCGCGCTGACACAGCCGCATCTGATCGCGGAGTGGCTGATGAAGAACGACTTCGCAGCCAAGGTCGATCATCGCTTCAAGCTCGAAGCCGATTGGGGTGTCGTCGACTGCCAGGTCCAGACCCTCGAGCCGCATCGCACGCTGTCCTACAGCTGGGCGGCGCTGGGACTCGACAGCGTCGTGACCTGGACGCTGACGCCGACTGCGTCCGGCACACATCTGCGCATGGAGCAGACCGGCTTCGCCGCCGATCAGACCCGCGCCTATCAGGGCGCCCGTTATGGCTGGCCCAAATTTTTCGACGGTCTGGAGCGGATTCTAGTGCGGCTCGACTGAGACAGAACATCACTTCACCAGGGGAGAAACGAATGAATTGGAGCAACACGATCCGACAGGTGCATCGCTGGGTCTCGATCGCCTTCACGGTCGGCGTCATCATCAACATCGCGGCGATGACGCAGACGCAGCCGGCCTTCTGGATCGGCCTGCTGGCGCTTGTGCCGCTGATCGTGCTGCTGGCGACGGGGCTCTATCTGTTCGCTTGGCCCTATTTGGCGACGAGGACGGCGAAGGCTGCGCCCTGAGAACTAGGATGGGCAAAGGCGCGTCGGCGCGTTGTCTCCCTGCGAGATCGCAATGGCGCCCTACCCACCGATTCAACGCGGAGTTCGTTAAGCAACTGGCGCCGATCCCAATCATTGTATTCTATGTTTGTTCGCGCGGCCCTGTAGGGCCTCCAAGGCCACACGAACTGAGTATTGAGCGGACGCGAGCACGCGCCCCGCCTGCTCAAGTTCGCCTGGGCAATATAGACGTTCGGTCGGATAGCCGGGCCTTGACACTCAACCACCGCGCTAGCAACTGCCGCCTAAAAATCAATCACTAAACGCGCTTGAAACACGCAAGCTAAGCATATTATCTTCTCTGCTTCCTGAGGTAGAAAAGCCGCTTGGATCGAGGAACCTGCTGTGAGCTCCCGACAGGTTGTATTTCCGCACCTGAGCCAATTCGAAGCTGCATACCGAATTCGGTTCTCAGCACCAACTCCGTCAACGAGCGACCTCGAAACCTATGTTCGCTATCTGCTCTTGCTATTTGATGAAGTTATAATCGCTCCCGGCTACGTTCTTTCAGCATCGATCGATTCCTCGTTGAAAGATTTTCTTGATTCTCCCTTCGTAAAACGCCTAATTGAAAAAAAGAAAATCATAACTTACGACGACGGAGCCGCTTTTCCTCGGGATTACTTGCACTTCCTTCGAGGAATCGACACGAAGATAACGCCCGATTCACGACTGTTCAGTTTATATCATAGCGCAAAAAAACAACCACGAAGGCTGGCCGAGCGCAGGTCTAACGTGTCAGAGAAGTTACTATCCACGATAGGGCAACTAACTCGACGCTCGGACATTGGTCATGCTGCAGCCGCGATAGAATACGCGAGCCAAGTAACTGGAATAGTCGAAACAGAAGCTCTCTTAATTGATGCGAAGAGGGAGCTTTTTCCGAAGCCTGACAATGTTTTCAGTTTCCTCTGGCGTCCGTACCTTATCTATGATTTCTCGGGCGATTTGTACTCATATCCGACCACAGCCGCGCTTGCGACCCTGGGCAACCGCGACGTCTTCAGCTCAAACTACCACCACAAATTTCATCCTAACATAATTAGAGCTGCAATTTCCCGCCTCTGCAGACCTTCTGCTCTTCAGAAATTCGATCAATGCCCGCATGAGCTTGCAATTGAGGCACAAGCTCAGCTTAGAGAGGGCAGACGCCTCAAAGCCTACCATCGTGCTCTTGAGCAGATTACGAGAGACGACACTTATACTTACGAAAACATCCTAGCAGCTGAGCGCGACGCAACTCGTGAGCTACGCAGTAAATCGTCTATTCCACAACAAACATTACTCGGGGCTCTGGGGCCATTGGCAACTTGGCAGTTTGGCTTACCAATGAGCACCGCCACGACTTTGGCCTCGGCTACATTAAAGACGCTCAACATGAACGGTCGATGGCTGCAGATTATCACATCTGGGCCGCTGGGTGATTTTGCACGTTGGATGAACGAGACATTCGATTGAAAAATTTCACCACGATCGCGTTTTCGGGAGCCCCGCTCACGGGCAAGACGACTTTGTCCTTATCTGTAGCCGGTCGTCTTCGGCAAAACGGGATCGAGGCTGCAGTGGTTCCCGAGGCAGTCAGAGGCAGTCACTATTTTGCATCAGGTAAAATGTGCAACGCGTTAAACATGGAAGTACTCTCTCTACAAATTCTCGCAGAGGCACGGGAGCGCAACCACAACCAATTTCTCGTTCTCGATCGTTGCGTGTACGACTTGATCGCTTATTTTCGCCTCAGGGAGGCTCGTAATGATCCGTGGCCGATCGACAGATCGTCGATTGAGCAGTTTCTGTACGCCCATTCAAAGTCATACGATCTTGTTTTCTTGTGTACTCACCCTCAACAGCTCGAAAAAGACCCTTTTCGCGAGAAAGAGACACTGGGAGAACAAGAAATCGCAAATGAAATCGAGGCAGTCCTAAAAGGCTCGCGTAGAGAATACCTGACAGTCCCAGATCAGAAACCGCTAGAATTCGTAATTCGGACTTTGATTGACCGGGATATCATCCCTGTCAGATGCCAATGAAAGGCTGATTCAAGTAAAAGCCGCACCTCCTCCGCCGCCTGCCCCACATGCCGCTCGGTCACCGTTCGCATCACCAGCTCTTCCGCGGCGAAGGGATGCAGCGCGTAGCTGGGCAAGGCGCGTCGGTGCGCTGTTTCCGCGCGAGATCGCAGTGGCACGGTGCCCACCGTTTCGATGGGGAGCTCATTGAGCAACGGTGGGCACGCTGCCACCTTCGGCGGCTGCTTTGCCTACCCTACGAGACTGATCGTGCTGCACTGTACTTGTTCGTTCCGCCCCATCTCGCCCGGCGGCGCAGCGGAGCTCACGAGACAGCTCACTCCAACCCGTTCGACGACACCCAGCCGACGACGCCGTTCCACACCGCCCGGCACGACGGAAACCGGCTGATGCCGTCGCCCGGCATCACGCAGCCGCCGACCATCGCGGTCTCGCCGGCCGGAATGCGGGTCAGGATGCTGGATTTCTGCCCGGGCTCGCTGCGCAGGTTGAGATAGCCCTGCGAGACGTTGCGCTTGACCACGCGCGGCACGAGGTGCGGATTGGGCAGAATGGCTTGCGCGCGCTCCGTCGGAGAGTCGGTCGGACGCGCCGCGGTCTGGGTCTTCTTCAGCTCCTCGATGCGGGCGCGCGCCATCGAGCCGTATGGCGTGCTGCCGAACTGGCGCACGAAATCCTCGAGCACGGCGATGCTGCTGGTGTTCTGCGTCACCGCCCAGGCCCGCTCGGCCGGATCGGATGACGACGGCGCCGGCTGCGCGGTCGAGGCCGGCGCGAACGCTTGGCCCGCGAAGTAGAAGTCGCCGTCGACCGGCGAGCTCGACACCCAGGGCTGCTGGCTTCCAGCGGTCGCCCGCTTCACCTCCAGGCCGACCTGGTTGAAGGTCTTGAAGATGTCGAGACCCGGCTGCTTGATCGTCTCGGCCAGGGCCTTCGTGAACGGGCTGTTGCCGTCGCGGCCGTCGAGCGCGACGTTGCCGGGCTGGGTCGCGAACGAGATCAGCGTGCCCTCCGGCGCGCGCATCTGCGCAAGCCCGCTGCCGGCGTCGCGCAGGCCGCGGCCGCCGAACGGATTGTTGCGGCAGGCATCGAGGATCACGAGGTTGAGCTTGGTGCCCGCGCTCTCCATCTGCCGCAGCACGACATTGACGTCGAGCATCTGGAAATCCACGTCGGCCTCCCGCGTCGGATTGGCGTCGATCGGCACCAGATAGTTGGCGCCGCGCACCTGCACGCCATGGCCGGCGTAGTACACCAGCGCGACGTCGGCGCCGCGCGCCTTGCTGCCGAACTCCTGCACGGCGCGGCGCATCGCTGCCTCGTCAAGATCGAGCTGCGCGCTGCCGCCGACCAGGGCGAAGCCGAGCCCGGCCAGCGTCTGCGCCATCAGCGCGGCATCATGTCTGGGATTGTCGAGCCGGCTGACGGCGCGATAGGCCGAATTGCCGATGACGAGCGCGATGCGGGTGTCGGCGAGCGCCGGGCTGCAAAGGATCAGCACGCTGCATCCGGCGAGCACCAGCCTCATCCATCGCCGCATCGGTCCCCCCCTGGCGCCAACCTCAATGGCACGAGCTTATACGTCCGTGGCGGGAGGAGAAAAGCACCGCATCACGAAGGCTGGTCTTGCGAAGACCAGCCGGCGGTTCAAGGCCGCAACAGCCAGCGGAATGCCTCGCGCAGGATCTCGGTGCCGTCAGCCGGGTGCCAGGCGCCATGGGCGATCACGATCCGCTCGGGGTGCCACGCCAGCATGGTCTCGACCGCCGCCCGCAACTCGCGTCGGTGCCGCCAGGTAAATGTCAGCCGGAGATCGCGCGGCAGGCCGCCATGCGGCGGACCGACGCCCCCGATCCAGCTCAGGTAGCGCGCCAGGCCGGCGCCGATCTTGGCCGGCTCGAAATTCTCCATCAGATCGGTCAGGATCAGCGTGCGCGACGGGCGATGGAAGAACACGACCTCCGTCATATAGCTGCCGAGGACGGGCAAGGTCGCGATCTCATCATCCCAAGGATAGCCAGTGCTGCGATCCAGCGGCCTGCCCTCGAAGTCGATGCGGCCCTTCGCCTGCGCGCGAATGCCAGGTGCCAGATAGATCGCCGCGTCGGGAAAGGCCGCCTGCCAGTCGGGGATCCACCAATAGTGGATGCGATTCGGACCGATGATGTCGCGCACGCGGCCTTCCCGGTCGATCTCGGCCCGCAGCGCCGGCGTCAACGGCGTGGGCGAGTGGATGAACAGATCGCCGGAGGCGCAGCGCACCACGGTCATGCGGGTGGGAAACGGAAATTTCAGCCCGGGAATGCCGAAGCGGATCACGGGCCCGTCGACGATCCAGATGTTCTCGGCAACGGGCTTCAGGGTGTTGAGCGGCGGATAGGTCACAAGGCAATCATCCTGGGACATGCTGGTTGCTCTCCAACCGCCCGTTCACTGAACGGCTCCAAGATGGCAAGCCCGATCGGCCATGGTGTGGACCGTCGTCAGACCGTGAGCACTGGCCACCGCAGTCGCTACGGAGGCCGGCTGCGCACGAGCGCCAAGAAGCAGACGGCGTCCTACTCCGCCGCCTGCCGCACGTGGCGCTCGGTCACCGTGCGCATCGTCACCAGCTCCTCGGCAGCCGAGGGATGCAGCGCGATGGTGGCGTCGAAATCGGCCTTGGTCGCCTTCATCTTGATGGCGATGGCGACGGCCTGGGTGATCTCCGCAGCCATGTCGCCGACGATGTGGCAGCCGAGCACGCGGTCGCTGGTGCCGTCGACGACGAGCTTCATCAGCACGCGGGTGTCGCGGCCGGACATCGTCGCCTTGATCGGGCGGAAATTCGTCTTGTAGATGTCGACGCGGTCGTACAGCTCGCGCGCCTGGGTTTCCGTCAGGCCGACGGTGCCGACTTCAGGCTGGCAGAACACGGCGGTCGGAATGTCCGCGTGATCGACGCGCACGGTCTTGCCGCCGAACACGGTGTCGGCAAAGGCGTGGCCCTCGCGGATCGCAACCGGCGTCAGGTTGAAGCGATGGGTGACGTCGCCGATCGCGTAGATGCTCGGCACCGAGCTCTGCGAGAACGCGTCGACCGCGATGCCGCCGTTCCGGGGATTGATGGCGACGCCGGCCTTCTCCAGGCCGAGATTGGCCACCGCCGGATGGCGGCCGATCGCGAACATCACCTTGTCGGAGGCGATGCTGGAGCCGTTCGACAGATGGGTGGTGTAGTCCTGGCCGTGCTTGTCGACGCTGGTGACGGTGCATCCGGTAAGGATGGTGATGCCTTCCTTCTCCATCTCCGAGCGGACATGCTTGCGGACGTCCTCGTCGAAGCCGCGCAGGATGTTGTCGCCGCGATAGATCACGGTCACGTCGGAGCCGAAATTGGCGAAGATGCAGGCGAACTCGAGCGCGATGTAGCCGCCGCCCTGGATCACGATCCGGCGCGGCAGCTCGTCGAGATGAAACGCCTCGTTGGACGAGATGACGTGCTCGATGCCGGGAATCGGCGTGCCGTGGTTGGGCGCGCCGCCGGTCGCGATGAGAATGTACTTGGCGCGGATGGTCTCGCCGGTCGTCAGCCGCACGGTGTGGGCGTCCTCGAGCACCGCGCGGGTCTTGACGATCCTGGCGCCGGACTTCTCGACGTTGCTGGTGTAGGCCGCCTCGAGCCGCGCGATCTCCTTGTCCTTGTTCCTGATCAGCGTCGGCCAGTCGAAGGTCGCGGTCGGGATCGTCCAGCCGAAGCCCGCGGCGTCGGCGATCTCCTGGCGGACATGCGAGCCGATCACGAACAGCTTCTTGGGCACGCAGCCGCGGATCACGCAGGTGCCGCCCATGCGGTATTCCTCGGCGACAACAACGCGAGCGCCATAGCCGCTCGCGATGCGGGCGGCGCGCACGCCGCCCGAGCCGCCACCGATCACGAACAGGTCGACGTCGAATTCAGCCATCTCTCCCCCGACCTGGCCTTTCGGCCGCAAGCCTCAGATCGGCTTGTTGCGCTTGCGCATCTCGGCGCGGAACTGTGCGGTGACGGTGTCGGAGAACTCCGCCGCCCACAGGTTCATCGCCTGCATGCTCATCTGGATCGCCTTCGGCTCCGCCGCAAGCAGCTTCTGGCCGATGGCTGACTTGTAGAAAGCGACGAGGTTGGCGATCTCCTGGTCGGAGAACTCGTTGCAGTAGATCTGCGCCATCTTCTCGCCGATCTCCTTCTCCTTGCCGGCATAGGTCTGCGCGACCACCACGGCGACCTCGTCGAGGTCCTTCTGGTAGTTGAGATTGGACTGCAGCAGCGCCTGCTTGGTCTGCTGCACGATGCCGGGGACGGCATTGGCGTACATCGCAGCCGCGTTCTTCATCCCCAGAATCTCGCGCGCGCCGGCCATGCAGGCGGGCGAGGCCGGCTTCAGCGCCGGTGCCTGGCCCTGCGCCGCAACCGGGCTTGCCGAGGCCAGGGCCAGCACGAGTCCGGCGGCCGGCAAGATTCTGAACACGCTCTTCATTCCAAGTCTCCTGTGAGTTGCCGCCCTGAGCGCAGCCTCGTGCCGCGCTCAGGGCCGCTGGATAACGCGAATTCCCTGTGCGCCTGCCAGGATCGCCGTGCTGCCGAGGCCGATGAACAGCCCATGCTCGACCACGCCCGGAATTGCGCTCAAAAGGTCCGCCAGGCGCGGGGGATCCACGATCTCCCCAAGGCGGACGTCGATAATCCAGTGGCCGCCATCGGTGACGAAAACGTGGCCGTCTGCGGACTTGCGCAGGCTCATCGGCCCGGACACGCCGGCCGTGGCGAAGGCGTCACTCATCTCGCGCTGGGTCGCAGCGAGGCCGAACGGAACCACCTCGACCGGCAGCGGGTAGCGGCCGAGCCGCGCCACCCACTTGCTGTCGTCGGCGATCACGATCATGCGATCCGAGGCGCTGGCGACGATCTTCTCGCGCAGGAGCGCGCCGCCGCCGCCCTTGATCATATCGAGCGCCGGATCGATCTCGTCGGCGCCGTCGATGGTGATGTCCAGCCGGTCGATCTCGTCGAGCGTGGTCAGCGGCACGCCGCACGCCTGCGCCTGCGCGCGCGTCGCCTCCGAGGTCGGCACGCCCACGATCTTGAGGCCGGCGCGCACCTTTTCTCCGAGCAGATCGACGAAATGCTTCGCGGTCGAACCGGTGCCGAGACCGAGCTTCATGCCGCTCTCGACCTCCTCCAGCGCACGCGCCGCCGCCTGCCGCTTCAATGCATCCATGTCGACCAAGGAACCCGCCCTTCGCACCCAGGGCCCCCACAAGCCGGGGCCGAAAGCCGGCGCATATCTAGCGATGTTTTGACGCGGGGCCTAGCTCTCGCCGGCCACGAAATCGGACAAAAAGCCATTGCGAGGCTCTTGCACGGACGCGAGCCGGCCGCTAGCGGATACCGATGGCCATCTCCAGCACCATCGTCTTCGATCTCGACGGCACCCTGGTCGACACGGCGCCGGACCTCATCAACGCGCTGAACCACATCTTGCAGCGCGAAGGGCTGCGGCCGGTGCCATTGGCCTCGGCCCGCAAGATGATCGGGCACGGCGCGCGCAAGCTGCTCGAGCGCGGGCTGGAGGCGGAAGGCCGCTTCGCCAGTCCCTCCGACATGGAGCGGCTCACGGTCGACTTCATCGATTTCTACGCCGAGAACATCGCCATCGAATCGCGCCCCTTCGAGGGGCTGGAGGCGGCGCTCGACGAGCTCGCCGGCCGCGGCTGCCAGTTCGCGGTGTGCACCAACAAACTGGAATGGCTGTCCAGGCGGCTGCTCGACCAGCTCGGCCTGTCCTCCCGCTTCGCCGCGATCTGCGGCGCCGACACGTTCGGCGTTGCCAAGCCGGATCCGACGATCCTGCGCCAGACCATCGCGCAGGCCGGCGGCGAGGTCGGGGCCGCGATCATGGTCGGCGATGCCGGCACCGACGTCGGCGCCGCCCGCCGCGCCGGCGTGCCGGTGATCGGCTGCACCTTCGGCTATACCGACGTACCGATCGCGGAGCTCAATCCGGACCACCTGATTGACCACATGCGCGAGCTGCCGGCAGCCGTCACGGCCCTCAGCCCCTCGCTCAGGATCGCCTAGCCAACTTGCGATTCGACTGCCGCATCGCGCCCTAACTCCCTGCCCGATCGACCTGAATCCGCACCTTGGGGTGCGTTAACGTTCTGTTGAGAATAGGGTTGACCGCAGTTGCGCCGCTGTTCTGACGCTCCTATGGTCGCCCTGGGATTGCGGCCGATGGCCGCAGGGTTGTGGGGCGGACATCATGATGCGGCGTGTCATCGCAATTGCGGTTGCGGGAGCCGGCTTGGCCGGTTGCTCGTCCTTCTCCATGGACAGCTTCAAGATGGCCGCGCCCGAGGTACCCGTGCAGCTCGACTCCGTGCCGCCGGGCGCTGACGCCAAGACCTCGCTCGGACCGGGCTGCAAGACGCCCTGCACCGTCTCGGTGCCGGCGCCCGATGCGGGCTTCAGCGTCACCTTCACGATGGACAAGTACCAGCCCGCGACCATCCCGGTGCAGGTGATCCGCAACTCCGGCGATTTCAACACCTCGCCGCCGGTGGTGATGGATCCGAGCCCGGTCGTGGCCGAGCTGCAGCCGATGCCGGGTGCGCCGCCCAAGGCCGTCAAGCACATGCGGCCAAAGAAGCCGAAGCCGCCGAAATCCGCCGCTGCGCCGGAAGCACCGGCGACCACCGGGTCCGCCTTCCCCGCCCCTGCGCCGGGACGGCAATAACGGGCCATCGTCCCGCGCGTCCCTTGCCAAGGCGAAGCTGCATTGCAGCATCGACGTTTCAACGTCGATGATTGTGAGGCGCGGCGATCATGATTAGATTGTCCTGAGACCGACATCCGGCCGCGCTTGCGCGGCCGCCGCGTGGCATCGCCGCCACCTGGGCCGCCACCAGCCAAGGCTTGCATCAAGGCTTTCCATCACGGCTTTCCATCAAGGCTTTCCATGACCGCAGAGACGTTGAGTGACTCCGCCCTGACGCGCCCGATGACCGACCCGTTCGGCCGCCGCATCAGCTATCTGCGCGTCTCGGTGACCGACCGCTGCGACCTGCGCTGCTTCTACTGCATGTCCGAGGACATGACCTTCCTGCCGAAGGCCGACCTGCTGACGCTCGAAGAGCTCGACCGGCTGTGCTCGGCGTTCATCCACAAGGGCGTCAAGAAGCTCCGGCTCACCGGCGGCGAGCCGCTGGTCCGGCGCAACGTGATGGGTCTGGTACGCTCGTTGTCGCGGCACCTGAAGAGCGGCGCGCTCAGCGAGCTGACGATGACGACCAATGCGACGCAGCTCGCCAAATACGCCGCCGAGCTCGCCGATTGCGGCGTCCGCCGCATCAACGTCTCGCTCGACACGCTGGACCCGGACAAATTCCGCGCCATCACCCGCTGGGGCGACCTCGACCGCGTGCTGGCCGGCATCGAGGCGGCGCGCGCTGCGGGTCTCGCCGTGAAGATCAACGCGGTCGCGCTGAAGAACATGAACGAGGACGAGATCCCCGCGCTGATCGACTGGGCGCACGGCAAGGGCATGGCGCTGACCTTGATCGAGGTGATGCCGATGGGCGAGATCGGCGAAGGCCGCATCGACCAGTATCTGCCGCTGTCGCTGCTGCGCGGGCGTCTTGCCCAGACCTACACCATGACCGATCTCGACGAGACCACCGGCGGCCCCGCCCGCTACGTCCGCGTCGCGGAGACCGGCGGCACGATCGGCTTCATCACGCCGATGACGCATAATTTCTGCGAGAGCTGCAACCGCGTCCGCGTCACCTGCACCGGCACATTGCACACCTGCCTCGGCCACGAGGACGCCTCCGACCTGCGCAAGCCGCTGCGCGCCTCGGCCAGCGACGAGCAGCTGAGCGACGCGATCGACCGCGCCATCGGCCTGAAGCCGAAGGGCCACGACTTCATCATCGACCGCCGCCACAACCGCCCGAGCGTCAGCCGGCACATGAGCGTGACGGGCGGCTGACCGGAGTCCTCGACCACCGCGGCCTGCGACCGATCGCGGCCGGAGCCAGTCAGTGGGCCGGCCCCCTGACGTGGAGAGGAACAAATGACCGGCTTGCGGCACGTCCCGACGCGGCGTAGCTTTCAACCTGAGATCGTGCGTTCCAGAGCACGTTGTCGGTGAGACCTAGCGGGAGGCGGCGATGGCAGACCCAGTCGCTTGGCACCTGTCCGGTGACTATTTCGAGAATTGCAGCTGCAGCCTGCTGTGTCCGTGCCTGATGTCGGCCGCGCCTCCCCTGACCGCGCAGCCGACCGAGGGGTTCTGCAACGTGCCGCTGCTGTTCCACATCGACACCGGCCGGTATGGCGATGTCGCGCTTGACGGCCTCAACGCGGCGGTGATGCTCCATGCGCCCGGCGTGATGGCGGAGGGAGACTGGTCGATCGCCGCATACGTCGATCAGCGCGCCGACGATCCGCAGACCGAGGCGATGGCCGCGATCTTCACCGGCGCCGCCGGCGGCCCGATGGCTGCGTTCACGCCGCTGATCAGCACCAATCTCGGCGTGCGCAAAGCCGCCATCACCTTCCGGATCGACGGCAAGACGCGATCCGCCGAGATCGCCGACATCCTGCACATGTCCGTCGAACCGCTGCCGACCATGCATCCGAGCGGCGAGATGTGGGTGAACATCGGCCATCCCGTCAGCCCGGACAGGATGGCGCTCGCCGTCGGCGCAGCGGGCAACACCTACAATGATCACGGCATGCGCTGGGACAATTCCGGCAAGAACGGCCTGTACGCGTCGATCAGCTGGTCCAACCGGGCCTAGATCGACGTGACGCAAGGCCGGCAACCCGCCTTGCAGATGACCGGCAGCACCCTGGAAGCCGTGCTGCGGCGCGATCGCTGGATCGTCGGCGGCGCGATCGCAATCATGGTCGCCCTGTCATGGGCCTATGTTGTCTGGCTCGCCAACGACATGGACATGGGCGGCATGGACATGACCGGCTTCCGCATGATCCCGGCCGGCATCGGCATCATGTTGCCGGCCAGCGAGTCGTGGCGCGCAATCGAGTTTGCCTATGTGTTCCTGATGTGGGTGGTGATGATGGTCGGGATGATGGCGCCGTCGGCCGCGCCGATGATCCTGATGTACGCCCGTGTCGGTCGGCAGGGCCGCGCACAGGGCCAGCCTTTCGCTGCGACCGGCTGGTTTGCGGCCGGCTATCTGCTCGCCTGGAGCGGCTTTTCGCTGCTGGCGACCGTGCTGCAATGGGGTGTGGAGCGGACGGCCCTGCTGGATTCGCGGATGGCGATCGACAGCCACGTGCTCGGCGCCACCGTGCTGATCGCCGCGGGCGTCTATCAGTGGACACCGCTGAAGGGCGCCTGCCTCGTCCAATGCCAGTCGCCGCTCCTGTTCCTGATGCGCCACGGCGGCTTTCGCGGCGACCTGCGCGGGTGCCTGCTATTGGGCCTCCGGCACGGCGGCTATTGCGTCGGTTGCTGCTGGGCTCTGATGGCGCTGCTATTCGTCGGTGGCGTCATGAACGTAACGTGGATCGCCCTCCTGACCCTGCTCGTGCTGTTTGAGAAAGTCGCTCCGTTCGGACGATGGGTCGCGCGCGCGGCCGGGATCGCCTTCAGTGCCGCGGGCGTCTGGATGCTGGTGTCGCCACCGCAATGATGCGCGACGGCGCCATGCAGGCCGTCGCAACAGTGGCGTCGCCCTTGGTGCTGGATGCAGGCAATGTGGTAAGCAGCGGCCCAGCGCGACGACTCTGCCGCCTGACATAGCTTAATCCAACTGACGCGAGACGCCCGTGATTCCCTGGAAGCTGATCGACACCGCTGACGTCCCGGGCGGCGGCGAGCCGCTGCGGCTGATGCAGCGCGGCAAGGAGTTCTCGATCAAGCTCGGTTCGAACGAGCTGATGAACAGCCGGCTGCATGGATCCGAAGAGGCGCTGGCGACCCTGAGCTGCGCCCGCATCAAGGCCGCGCCCGCTCCGCGGCTGCTGATCGGCGGCCTCGGCATGGGCTTCACCTTGCGGGCCGCGCTGAAGGTGCTAGGTCCGCAGGCCCGCGTCACCGTCGCCGAGCTGGTGCCCGCGGTGATCGCCTGGGCCCACGGCCCGATGGCCGAGTTGTCCGGCGCAAGCCTTGCCGATCCACGCGTCGACATTCACGAGGGCGACGTCGTGAAGCTGATCGCCGCCGCGCGCGGCACCTATGATGCGATCCTGCTCGACGTCGACAACGGCCCGCAGGGACTGACGCGGCAATCCAACGACGCGCTGTATGATTCCTCGGGCTTGCGCACCGCCTTCACCGCCCTGCGCCGCGGCGGCGTGCTGGCAGTGTGGTCGTCACACCCGGATGACCGCTTCGCCCCGCGCCTGCGCAAGGCAGGCTTTGCCGCCGAGGAGATCAACATCCGCGCCACCGGCCGCGGCGGCGGCGCGCGCCACGTGATCTGGATCGCGACGCGGCCGGCGTGACGGCGGCAGCGTTGTTGCGCGGCGCCACTCACGCGGAGAGCTCGTTCCTTCGCATCTCCCGCCGTTCGCATCGGAGTGGTGACACGTCGGCCATCGTCCTATGATGCATCACGACTGCGAAGCCTGGGGATGCCCGCATCAACGCGCGAACGCCTTGAGGATGCGCCGTTCTCTGGCCTGTCGACGCACGCTCCGCAACCAGAGCGCGCACCTGAATGGGAGATTGCCATGGACGACCGCGCCACGCGCGCTGCCCTGCAGCACCATTGGGATGCATCGGACGCCAACGATTTCGACGCCGAGCACGCCATCTATCGCGACGATGCCGTGCTCGATTATCCGCAATCGGGCGAGCGTATCCGCAGCCGGCGCAACATTCAGGAAAGCCGCTTCGTCCAGCCCAACCACAAGCGCTTCACAGTGCAGCGGATCATCGGCGGCGGCGATCTCTGGGTCACTGAACTGGTCCTGACCTATGACGGCGTGCCCTCCTACGTGGTGAGCATCATGGAATTCCGCGACGGCAAAGTGGTGCATGAGACGCAATATTTCAGCGATCCCTTCGACCGGGCGCCCTCGCGCGCACATCTCGTCGAGCACATCAACCCCGCCTGAAGGGCGATGAACGGCGACGGCAACCGCATTTCGGTGATGTCGGCATTTCGGTGGCAGCGCAGTGCATTTTCGTCCTCGGGTCGCCGCGTCGCTGCAGCGGCGTCCCGCATCCTCCGGCCACGCCGCCGAAAGCCTCACACCATCTCAGGTTGCTTTCCCGATCGTCCGTATTACGCTCCCGGCTCTCGACCGGGGGAATGTCGAGCGGGGTCCTTTGCATGGCGAGTCCCAAGATCATCATCCTGTCCGACGGGACCGGCAACGCCGCGTCGAGCGTGTGGCGGACCAACGTCTGGCGCATGTTCCAGGCGCTCGACCTGCAGAGCAATGCCCAGGCGGCCAAGTACGACGACGGCGTCGGCACATCGTCGTTCGTCCCTCTCGCCCTGCTCGGCGGCGCGTTCGGCTTCGGTCTCAAGCGCAACATCCTCGACGCCTACAAGTTCGTCTGTCGCAACTACGACCACGAGCATGGCTCGAAGATCTATCTGTTCGGCTTCAGCCGCGGCGCCTTCACCGTGCGGGTGCTGGCCGCGCTGATGCTCGACCAGGGCCTGATCGTTGCCGGCACCGAGGCCGAGCTGCACGATGGCGCCGTGAAGGCCTATCGCGCCTATCGCGCCAAGGGCTACCATTCGATCTGGCGGATCGAGGTGCCGTTCCGCTGGCTTCGCGATCATGTGCTGGTGCCGGTGATCGACCGCATCATGGGCCGCAAATCTCTCGACCTCCTCGAGCGAAAACGCCTCCCGGCGATCGAGTTCATCGGGCTGTGGGACACCGTCGCCGCCTACGGACTGCCGATCGACGAGATGACGCGAGGCATCTCCAACTGGGTGTGGCCGCTCGAGCTGCCCAATCGCGTGCTCAACCCGCGGGTGACATGCGCGCGCCACGCGCTCGCGCTCGACGACGAGAGGACGACCTTCCATCCGGTGCTCTGGACCGAGGCGGGCGAGACCAAGCCGCAGGATGCCAGGACGATCGATGACGAACGGCTGGTTCAGGTCTGGTTCGTCGGCATGCACGGCAATGTCGGCGGCGGCTATCCGGACGATTCCGTCTCCTTCGTCCCCCTGACCTGGCTGGTCGGCGAGGCCGTCAAGCGCGGCCTGATCTTCAAGTCCGCGCCCGAAGCCGATCCGGATGCGATCAGGTCGATCGTCACGTCCCAGGACAAGGACGGACGCCTGTACAACTCGCGCTCCGGGCTCGGCTCCTATTATCGGTACGGCCCGCGCAAGGTGTCAGACCTCTGCAACGACCCGGCCGCGGGCGTGCAGGTGCCGATGCCGAAGATTCACGAAAGCGTCTTCGACCGCATCGACAGCGGCTGCAACGCCTACGCGCCCATCGGGCTGCCCGACAACTACCTGATCGTCCGCTACGACGGCACGCTGACGCCGCTCGGGCCGACCACGTTCGAGACGCCGGCCGGCGCGGCCGCCCGGTTCGCGGCCCAGGAGAAGCTGTGGAATCTGGTGTGGTTCAGGCGCCTCGCCTATTTCGCAACGCTGGCGGCCTCCCTCCACCTCGCGGCCTTCTGGCTGTTCCACGACCTCAATCGCACGCACGAATACGACTCTCCCATCAGGATGGTCTCCGAAGCGGTCCGGCTGGTCGAATCGTTCCTGCCGAACTCCCTGCACTGGTGGACGGACTGGTACGCCGCCAATCCCGAATGGTTCGCCCTCGGGATCATCATCCTGGTCGTGCTGACCGCGCTCGGGACAGGCCTCAGCGACCGCATCGGCGACCGGATGCGCGTAATCTGGCGCGAACGGGCATCACCCCCGATGCCGTCTGGCCTGGTGCATCGGACCATCTACGCGCTCCGGACCCATCGCGCCTATCAGTTCGTCATCAGGAACGGCAAGCGGCATGTGGGCCCGTTCTTCCTCGCTGTCGGCACCGTCTGGCTTGCGGCCACGCTGATCAGTCACTTCCTGTTCAACGCCGCGGACTCGATGGGCGCCTTCTGCCATGGTACCCCTGCCCGCGAGCTCGTCGCGGTCGACAAGGGCATTCCGCAGGATGCCCGGGATTTCTCGACCGACGCGGTCTGCGCGCCCACCGGCTTGAGCGTCCGTCCCGGGTTCTCCTACGAGATCATCGTCACAATGACCGATCCGTGGGAGGACGCCGGGCGGCCGGTCACGCCCGCCGGCTATCGCACCTCGACGGTCCAGGGCTATGCCCGCTCGACGTTCTACGCGGGCATCCTGCTGCGCCGCGTTCTGTTCCGGCCGTGGTATCGGCTGATCGCCAGGGTCGGCGAGACCGGCGTCGACGAATATTTCCTCGACCCCGTTCCCGCCCCCAACACGACACCTCAAGCCTACAAGGCACGCTTCAAGGCCGACCGCGGCGGCGAGCTGTTCCTCTATGTCAACGACGCGGTGATCGGGCTGCCCTGGATGTACGATGCATTCTATCCGAACAACACCGGCAAGGCGAAGGTGAGCGTCAGGCTGCTGTGAATCACCATCGCCGACGGTGTGGACCGGCGTATCGACATCGCGACGTCGATCGCGGTTCTCTGATGCAGGGACGAGGTCATCATCGATTGTCGGCGAGCCGCTTCGCTGTGTTCAAACACCTGCCTCACTGCTCGTCGTGCGGACCGTGGTCATGACGGTGCCCACCCTCGACGCAAGAGAAGCTCGCCGCGTCGTCGGTGCTGCCGCGGCCGTTGTATCGCGCGATCTTCGGGAACACACAGAGCGGCCGCGTCATCTGCACATCGGGCGCCGTGTCGTTGACGTACTTGGTCGCGACGACGGACCCCGGCGGCGTGCCGTTCTCGACCCAGTCTTGGAGCGCCGGAAGGAAGACGAACGCGTTGGGGCCAGGTCCGCCGCCGCAGTGATACATGCCCGGCACCATGTACAGGCGGGCGTAGCTCAGGGTTCGCTGCAGCCCGGCTCGCACGTGATCGCCGCCGAACCGATCTTCCGCGACGTCAGCACCGACCTGCGCTTCGTCTCCTCGCCGCGTCGCGAAGGACGGGCTGTCGAATTTCACAAGCGAGTTGAAGTAGTCGATCGTGTTCTGCGGCATCACAAGCTCATCGGCCCACCCCTGATACATGATGAGCCGGCCGCCGCGTTCCCGGAAGGCCGTGAGATCCGGGCTGGTGGCGTTCAGCGGCTCGGCCAGCATGGCCTCCACAGCCGGCAGGTCGCGATGGATGTCGAAGTTCGTGTAGTTCACGGCACTGCCGGGCTGCCCGAAGGTCGGACCATAGACCCAATAAAGGGGGCCATCGAACAGCGGCTCGGGAAGCTGCTGCTTGAGCATGATCCCCTTCGCTGACAGGTCCTCGGTCTCGCTGCCGGGCGCAAAGCCCGGGACGATCCTTTCACCGGTCACCGGGTCGACCGTGCCGGCATAATAGTTCTGCATCGTCGTGACCTGTTCCTCGGTCAGGCATGCCGGTGGCACGTCGCCGCCGGTGCATTGCAGGACTTTAGGATCGAACCGGCAGCGCCGCGGATTGTTCAGGAACTGGTCCGTTGCGACTCCGCCATCCCGCCCAGCGCATTGCGCCAGGACGGCCTTGTTGATCAGCGACATCTGACCGGCTTGCATCTGCCGCCCCGGCGTCGCATGCGTGTTGCGCCATCCGAGCGGCGTCGTCGCATACAGGTGTGTGCGATTGTAGGCCGGCGCGCCGACCAGGATGCCGTCATAGTCCTCGGGATAGCGTTGCGCCTCCATCAGTCCGCTGTGGC
Source organism: Bradyrhizobium sp. HKCCYLS3013 (assembly GCF_051167615.1). Classification (NCBI taxonomy): domain Bacteria; kingdom Pseudomonadati; phylum Pseudomonadota; class Alphaproteobacteria; order Hyphomicrobiales; family Nitrobacteraceae; genus Bradyrhizobium; species Bradyrhizobium sp. HKCCYLS3013. The sequence continues at coordinate 186,168 of NZ_JBNPTK010000009.1, read as the reverse complement.
CTCCGGTGGAGCAGCCGAAGAAATAGGCCCTGGTCGCGCTCTGCTGATAGTATGCTTGTACGATCTCCTTGGCCCGCAGCGTCATCAGGTGGACCGCGCGATGGCCGAAATCAGTGATCCGCTCGGGATGCCCGTAGAGCCCGAGGCTCGGGGTCGCCTTGTCGCCGAGAGCGATCGCGAACGCGTTGCCCTTGTTGCCGTCCGATCCGCAGTAGTGCACGGTGCATCCGGAGGTCCCGGTTCCCAGACCGGTGTAGGCAACAGCGTAACCGGCCTTGAGGCGGAACGCGAGGCCGCCATAGTCGTAGTAGCCGCCGAATCCGCCACTGCCGAGGCCGAGAAACCGCCCGCTCCACGTCGACGCCGGCAGCCAGACCTCGATCTTGATCGCCGAATCCACGGTCGGCGCGATCGTCGCGGCGACGCGGCAGAACGCCGGCAGGCCCGTGATGTCTTGCGCCGGATTGCTCCCGGGAACGGTGAAGACGCCGCTCGTGATGTCGGTCGCCAGCGTGATGGTGGTATGCTCGAGCGCGAGCGTCTGCAGGTTGCTGCACGGTGTTGCCGCACACGGCGTCGCGATCTCCGCGATCGCGGTCAGGCCTCCCAGGATCAAGCCGAAAAGACGCAACCCAAGCATGTCCGAGTCCCCGCTTCCCCGTCTGAGCCGACGGCGCATGTGGGCCGCCCCACAACATAAGGTCGCATCAGAATGTGAAGCCCGGAAGAACGTCACCGCTCAAGCCGAGCCGGTCTGCAAATATCTTCGCGTCGCGTGCCCGCGTTTTGGGAAACGATGTGCGGATCGGCCGAGCACAGACCGTTCGCTCAGCTTCGCCACCGGCATGTCAGGGATCCCGCCGCGGAGACCTTGCGCGATCGTCCGCGTCGCAGCCGACATCGACCAGCGAGCCACCGCGGGCCTGCGCTGGCGTCGCTGCGCCCTGACGAAATCTCGCGTCCATCGTTGCCGACACTGCATCGCATCAACACAAGCTGCGTCTGGCGTGCCGGAACCCCGACCAGTCGACCGAGTTGCAAACGCGGAGAGCGTCGAACGATGAGGACAAGATCTCCTCATCGCCCCCTCGCTCCCCTTTTGGCTGTTCTTGGAAAAGAGAGGCGACGATGAAAGCACCCCTTCTTCTTGCCGGCGCAGTGATCATCGGATCGGTCGCGCCAGTGCTTGCTGACGAATACTACATCGTGTAGGGACCGAGCCATCGCTGCACCATCACCACCACACGCCCCGCCGACCGCGAGGTCGTCACGCAGATCGGACCGATGGCGTTCACCAGCCGCGTGGAAGCCGAGGACCGCATCCGCCAGACCAAGGTCTGCGAGGACGAGGGCACGGTCGGCAGCTCCACCAGCACCACCACGGTCATCAAAGAGAAGTAGTCCGCGGCGTCATTCCTGTTGGCGTTTGCCGACAAGGTCGCGCCCATGTCCGTGGGCGCGACCTTTCTGTTTTCCACAGATCACTTCTCCATCGGAGCGACACCGCCGCTATAGGCGGTCTCGACGGCCATAAAAACCGGGGGCATCAGCTCCTTCCCGACACCGAACCGCTTCCACCCTGGTTGCGTTCCGCCGCAGCGTTGAGTACCCCAGCGCGGGATCGGATCAGGACATCATGGCCTCGCAATCGCTCAAGCTCGCCATCGGCAGCCTCGTGGTCGGAACGATCGTGCTCGGCCTGAAATATCTTGCCTATCGGATCACCGGCTCGGTCGCGCTCTACTCCGATGCCGTCGAGAGCATCGTCAACGTCGTCACCGCCGTGGTCGCGCTCGGCGCGGTGCGCATCGCCGCCAAGCCCGCGGATGCCAACCATCCGTTCGGCCACCACAAGGTCGAGTACTTCAGCGCGGTGATCGAGGGCGTCATGATCGTCGTGGCGGCGCTGCTCATCATCCATGAGGCCTACGGGAATTTCTTCAATGCGCGCGCGTTTTCGGCGCCTGCGGAAGGCCTCGCGGTGAACGCGCTGGCGAGCGCGATCAATGCGGTCTGGTGCTGGCTGTTGATCACGCGCGGCAAGCGGCTGCGATCGCCGGCGCTGGTGGCGGACGGCCGGCACCTGCTGACGGACGTCGTGTCCTCGGGCGGCGTCGTGGTCGGCCTCGGCCTCGCGGTGATGTTGCAGTTGCCGATCCTCGATCCGGCGCTGGCGGTGCTGGTCGCGGTGAACATCCTGTGGTCGGGATGGCAGGTGCTGAAGGAATCCACCAGCGGGCTGATGGATGAGGCGGTCTCCGACACCACGCTTGCGCGCATCCGCCAGATCATCAGCGCGCATGCCGACGGGGCGCTGGAGGCGCACGACGTCCGGACCCGCCATGCCGGCAAGCTGACCTTCATCGAGTTCCACCTCGTGGTGCCCGGAGAGATGTCGGTCAACCAGGCGCACGAGATCTGCGACCGGATCGAGGCGGCCTTGCGCGAGGACGACGAGCACAGCTGGATCACCATCCACGTCGAACCCGAAAACAAAGCCAAGCATTCCGGCGTGGTGGTGCTGTAAGACCGCCTCGCGCAGGACGCGCTCGGTCGGCCGCATTCGCGCGCCCTCCGCCCTCGGACGCCGCCCGTTCAGCTCCCGGCACCGGCCGCCGATCGCCCGGCTCCGGCAACCGGAGACGGCTGTGGCGCGGCGTCGCCACTCCCGCAACATGTTGCGGCAACGCCCCTTTTTGCCCATTTTTCCGATTGACGGCAACACGAGGCGCTGAAATGGTGCCCTCGTTTTTTGAGCCTGCCGGGCCGGATAGGCCGTTGCGCCATGTGCTGCGCAGCCAGAACGGGCCATGGGACGTCGCAAGACATTTGGGGGAGGATTGCGTTGCAAGCGTTGCTGAAATTGAGCCGTGGGATCGATGCGTTCACGACCTGGACCGGCAAGCGGCTGGCGTGGCTGATCCTGCTGGCCGTCATCATTTCCACGATCAACGCCATCGTCCGCAAGACGCTCGACACCTCGTCGAACTCCTGGCTCGAGCTACAGTGGGTGCTGTTCTCAGCGGTCTTCCTGCTGTGCTCGCCGTGGACGCTGCTCGACAACGAGCACATCCGCATCGACATCGTCAACGCCATGATGCCCAAATGGCTGCGTGACACCATCGACGTCGTCGGCCACGTGCTCTTCCTGATTCCGCTCTGCGTCGTGATGATCATCACCAGCGTGCCGTTCTTCCTGCGCTCGTTCGAAATCAACGAACAGTCGAGCAATGCCGGCGGCCTGCCGCAATGGCCGGCGAAATCGCTCATCATGATCGGCTTCGTGTTCCTGCTGGCGCAGGCCATCTCCGAGCTGATCAAGCGCATCGCCGTGATGCGCGGGCTCATCCCTGATCCCCACGCTGCGAAATCCCACGGGATCGAGGCCGAGGTCGAGCACCTCGTCGAAGCGATCGAAAAGAAGTAAGCGGCGGGCTGGGGGATACTTCAATGACAGCTTTTCTGATCGCCAACATGGCGCCGATCATGTTCGGCTCGCTGGTCGTGATGCTGCTGCTCGGCTATCCGGCAGCCTTCTCGCTCGGCGCCGTCGGCCTGTTCTACGCCCTCGTCGGTATCGAGCTCGGCGAATTCCGGCCGGACTTCCTGCAGGCGCTACCGGAACGCGTCTACGGCGTGATGAACAACGACACGCTGCTGGCGATTCCGTTCTTCACCTTCATGGGCCTGGTGCTGGAAAGATCCGGCATGGCCGAGGACCTGTTGGACACCATCGGACAGCTGTTCGGCACCATCCGTGGCGGCCTTGCTTATGCGGTCGTGTTCGTCGGCGCGCTGCTCGCGGCCACCACCGGCGTGGTCGCCGCCTCGGTGATCTCGATGGGCTTGATCTCGCTGCCGATCATGCTGCGCTACGGCTACGACCGCCGGCTTGCCTCGGGCATCATCGCCGCCTCCGGCACGCTCGCGCAGATCATCCCGCCGTCGCTGGTCCTGATCGTCATGGCCGACCAGCTCGGCAAGTCCGTCGGCGACATGTACGAGGGCGCCTTCATCCCCGGCCTCGTGCTGTCGGCGATCTATGCCGGCTACGCCTTCCTGACCAGCATGATCTTTCCGAAATCGGCGCCCGGCCTGCCGGCCGATGCGATCGGCTTTCGCGAGGACTCGGGCGACCGCGGCCTGAAATCGCTGGGCGTGCTGTTTCTGGCGAGCTGCGTGTTCGGCTGGTTCATGATGCGCGGATCGGAATATCACGGCGCCGACTTCGTCGTGCTGAGCATGTTCTACGGCATCGTGTTCGCCTTCGCCGTCGCGGTCGTGAACTGGGTGCTAGAGCGCACCACCGGATACCGCTTCCTGTCCCGCATGGCGCAGCAGACCACCTTCGTGATGGTGCCGCCGCTGTTCCTGATCTTCCTGGTGCTGGGCACGATCTTCATCGGCCTCGCGACCCCGACCGAGGGCGGCGCGATGGGCGCTGCCGGCGCGATCATCCTCGGCGCGATCAAGCGGCGGCTGAGCTTCGACCTGGTCCGCCAGGCGGTCGAGTCCACCGCAAAACTGTCGGCCTTCGTGGTCTTCATCCTGGTCGGCGCGCGCGTGTTCTCGCTGACCTTCTACGGCGTCAACGGCCACGTCTGGGTCGAGCACCTATTGACGTCACTGCCCGGCGGTCAGGTCGGCTTCCTGATCTTCGTCAACGTCTTCGTGTTCGTGCTGGCGTTCTTCCTCGACTTCTTCGAGCTCGCCTTCATCATCATCCCGCTGCTGGGGCCCGCGGCCGAAAAGCTCGGCATCGACCTGATCTGGTTCGGCGTCATCCTCGGCGTCAACATGCAGACCTCGTTCATGCATCCGCCGTTCGGCTTCGCGCTGTTCTATCTACGCTCGGTGGCGCCGAAGGAGTCCTATCTCGACCGCGTCACCGGCAAGCGGATGGAGCCGGTGACGACGGGACAGATCTACTGGGGCGCGGTGCCGTTCGTGGTGATCCAGATGATCATGGTGCTCCTGGTGATCCTGTTCCCGTCGATGGTCATGCACTACAAGGGCGCCGCCTCGACCGTCGATCCGAACTCGATCAAGATCGAGATTCCGCAGATCGATGCGCCGCCGCTCGACTTCGGCCCGCCGAAATTCTGATGGCGCAGATGCTCCATCGTCGCGACAATGAAAAACCCCGGCGCGCTGCGCCGGGGTTTTGTTTTGTCTGGCTCCTGGAGCGATACGGCGCCTGCCTCAGCTCTGCGAGTTGCGCGCCATGAAGGCGTCGTAGCCGATCTCGGCGACCTGGAACCAGGCGTAGCCATTGCCGGCGAAGGCGGACAGCGACTCGTAGGTCTTCTTGAAGTCGGGGTTGGTGGCCGCGACCTCGCTGTGCAGCTCGCGGGCGGCCTTCAGGCATGCCTGCATGATCTCCGGCGAGAACGCATGCAGCTTGGCACCGGCGGCGAGCAGCCGGCGCAGCGCCGCCGGATTGCTCTGGTCGTACTTCGCCATCATCCAGTTGTTGGCATAATGGCCGGCGTGCTCGAGGATCTTCTGATAGTTCTTGGGCAGCGCATTCCAGCGATCCTGGTTGACGAAGGAGAGCAGTATCGGTCCGCCCTCCCACCAGCCCGGATAGTAGTAATGGGGCGCGACCTTGACGAAGCCGAGCTTCTCGTCGTCGTAGGGTCCGACCCACTCGGCCGCATCGATCGTGCCCTTCTCCAGCGCTGGATAGATGTCGCCGCCGGCGATCTGCTGCGGCACCGCGCCGAGCTTCTGCAACACGCGGCCGGCAAAGCCACCGATGCGGAATTTCAGCCCCTTGAGATCGTTGACGCCGGTGAGCTCCTTGCGGAACCAGCCGCCCATCTGGCAACCGGTGTTGCCGGCAAGCAGCGAGACGACATTGTACTTCGTGTAGAACTCGTTGAGGATCTCGCGTCCTCCGCCGAGCATATACCAGGCCTGGTTGATGCGCATGTTCGGCCCGAACGGGACCGACGAGCCGAAGGTGAACGTCGGGTCCTTGCCGAAGTAGTAGTACGACGCGGTGTGGCCGATTTCGACGGTGCCGTTCTGCACGGCGTCGAGGACCTGCAGGCCGGGGACGATTTCGCCGGCGGCAAACGGCTGGATCTGGAATTTGTTGTCGGTGGCCTCGCCGACCACCTTGGCCATGATCTCGGCGCCGCCATACAAGGTGTCGAGCGATTTCGGCCAGCTCGTCGGCATGCGCCATTTCAGCTCCGGCATCGATTGTGCGATGGCCGGTGCTGCGATCGCGGCCGCGCCAGCGGCGCCAAGCCCAGTCACCTTGATGAAGTCTCTCCGCTTCATAGTTCTTCCCTCCCTGGGGGTCATTGTGTTCGTTTCCTGAGCAGCCTTCTTTGTGAGGCTTCAGTTCCAGTGTGGATCAAAGTGCGTCGGAGTGCCATTGCGAAACGTTGCCGCAACGCAAAAGCCCGGCCTCTCGCGAGGCCGGGCTCAAGTCGATCCGCCGATTGAAGCTTACGATCAGCCGCGGGTACGCGAGCGGATCATGAAGCTGTCATAGGTGTACTCGGCGACCTGCCACCACAGATACTCGTCCGAGCGATAGGCCTGCATCGCGTCGATGACCTTCTTGAAATCGGCATTCTTGGCCGAGATCTCGCCCCACAGCTCGTTGGTCGCCTTGAGACAGGCTTCCAGCACCTCGTTAGTGAACGGGCGTAGCTGGGTGCCGCCGGCGACCAGGCGCTTCAGCGCCGCCGGGTTCACCTGGTCGTAGCGCGCGGCCATCCAGGTATTGGCGTTGACCGTCGCGTTGGCGAGGATCGACTGATAGTGCTTCGGCAGCTCGTTCCACTTGTCGAGATTGGCGAAGGCGTGGACGGTCGGACCGCCCTCCCAGAAGCCCGGATAGTAGTAGTACTTGGCGACCTTCTGGAAGCCGAGCTTCTCGTCGTCGTACGGACCGACCCACTCGGCGGCGTCGATGGTGCCCTTCTCCAGCGACGGGTAGATGTCGCCGCCCGCGAGCTGCTGCGGCACGACGCCGAGCTTCTGCAGCACCTGGCCGGCGATGCCGCCGATGCGGAACTTCAGGCCCGAGAGGTCGGCGACGGTCTTGATCTCCTTGCGGAACCAGCCGCCCATCTGGGTGCCGGTATTGCCGCAGGGGAAGCCGATCACGTTGGCGGCCTTCTTGAAGAACTCGTTGGCCAGCTCGTTGCCGCCGCCCTGATACAGCCAGGAGTTCTGCTGCCGGGCATTGAGGCCGAACGGGACCGAAGCGAAAATCGCGAAGGTCGGGTCCTTGCCGACGTAATAATACGACACCGTATGGCACATCTCGACGGTGTTCTTGGAGGTCGCGTCGAGCGCCTGCAGACCCGGAACCAGCTCACCGGCCTGGAAGACCTGGATCTGGAACTTGTTGTCGGTCATCTCGGCGACCTGCTTCGCCAGGTACTCGGCGCCGCCATAGATCGTGTCGAGCGACTTCGGGAAGCTCGAGGTCAACCGCCACTTGATTTCCGGCATCGACTGCGCGATCGCCGGCGAGGCCACCGCAGCCGTCGCCGCGGCACCGGCGGCCGAAACCTTCAGAAAATCACGACGCTTCATATTAAGGCATCTCCTTGTTGGGGGCGTTTCCCGTTGAAAAAGCATTTATCCGCCGATGCGATTGGCCGCACACGGTCGAAGGCGATCCGGGCCGGGCTTTAGCACGGAACCGGTTAAGCGAAAACGCGACGTTGGAATGACAAACAGTCCAATAGTCGCACGCGCTTCGCTGCAGTGCATCAAGCAGCGGCGATGGCGTCCTTGAGCTGGTCCCGCACCGACGCGGCGATGGCCCGGTAGATCGCGGCATGCGGACCCTTCGGCTCGCTCTCGACCACCGGGTTGCCGGCGTCCGACGTCGAGCGGATGTCCATGTGCAGCGGGATTTCGCCGAGGAACGGCACGCCGAGCCGCTCGGCCTCGTGGCGCGCGCCGCCATGACCGAAGATGTCGGACCGGGTGCCGCATTGCGGGCACTGGAAGTAGCTCATGTTCTCGATGATGCCGAGCACGGGCACGTTGACCTTGCGGAACATCGCAAGCCCGCGGCGGGCGTCGATCAGTGACAGGTCCTGCGGCGTCGAAACGATGACGGCGCCCTTCAGCGGCACGTTCTGCGCCAGCGTGAGCTGGGCGTCGCCGGTGCCGGGCGGCATGTCGACGACGAGCACATCGAGCGTGCCCCAGGCAACATCGCGCAGCATCTGGTTGATCGCCGACATCACCATCGGGCCGCGCCAGATCATCGGGCTGTCCTCATCGACGAGAAAGCCGATCGACATGATCGACAGGCCGAACCGCGACAGCGGAATCATCTTCTTGTCGTCGGTGAGTTTGGGTTTTTCCTGCAGCCCGGTCAGCCGCGGCACCGACGGGCCGTAGATGTCGGCGTCGAGCAGCCCGACCTTGAGGCCGAGATCGCGCAAGCCCAGCGCGAGATTGATCGCGGTGGTCGACTTGCCAACACCGCCCTTGCCCGAGGCCACCGCGATGACGGCCGCGATACCCGGGATCGCGGCTTGCCGGGACATCGGCGAGTCCGCCGGATGCTGGTGCTGATGCGGACGATGCGCAGAGACCGGCTGCACCCCGCCCTGTCGCGGCGGCGGGGCGGCAGCGCCCGCCTTGCGCTCCGCAGTCAGCGCGATCATCGCCATGGTCACGCCGGGAATGGCGCGCACGGCGGCTTCGGCTTGCGCCCGGGTGTCTTCCCAGGCGCGCGCCTCGCTGGCCTCGACATTGATCGAGAAGAACACCTTGCCGTCATTGGCCGTGATCGGCGACAGCACGCCGGCGTCCGGCAGCGCCACGCCACGTGGCGAGCGGACCCGCTTGAGTGCCTCGATAACCTGCTGCTGCGTCACGCTCACGGCGCGTCTCCTGAAGAAGTTCAGAACGCGCCACATCGTCGCGCCCTATCCTGTTGGCCGGACATGATCTTCCGTCGTCTGCGACGGCACCGCTCCGGCCCTGCGTTGCGCCGCTTCATAAAGCCGACCGGCTCAAAACGCCACCATGGTTCCGATGTCGGAGGCGGTCTCCACCGGCGCATCCTCGGCCTGCTCTTTCGCTGCCTCGTAATTGAGCTCGATCATCACGCCGTTGGGGTCGCGCACGAAGATCTGCCACAGCTCGCCGCCCGGCACCTGCCGCGCCTCGAACGGCATGCCCTTCTCCGCGAGCCGGGCCTTCATGCCGGCGAAGCCGCGGCTGACGAAGGCGACATGGTGAACGACGCCGGAGTCCGGCTTTTGTGCCTCTGAGGTCGGCGAGATGTCGACCAGGTGCACCACCGGGCGCCCCTCGCTGTACATCCAGGCGCCGGGAAAGGCGAAGTTCGGCCGGGCGCCGTTCTCGAGCCCGAGCACGTCCTCGTAGAAGCGCACGGTCTCCTGCAGGTTGCGGGTCCGGATGTTGAAATGATCGAGCACGCCGACGCTGACGCCCATGCGAGACACTCCCTGGCTGGTTCGTTGGTTGACTGGATTTCGTTGCCGGATGACGGCTTTGCAAGCCGTCATGACGATGCCTCTTTAGCACGGACGCGCGCATTCGCATCCGTCACGAAGCCGTTGCCCCCGCCTCGCAAGCCGTTATGGTGCGGCGTCCAGCACCGCCGCGACCCGCGCCGGATGCTGATGTGTTCCTTCCAAGAACAGCCCGGCCCTCTCAAGGCTGTCGGCAGAACCCCAAGGTCAAGGTAGCTCATATGGCTAAAGTCGCTTTCATCGGTCTCGGCGTGATGGGTTTTCCCATGGCAGGACATCTCGTGAAGAAGGGCGGTCACGAGGTCACGGTCTACAACCGCACCGCGGCCAAGGCGAAGGAATGGGCCGACAAATTCGGCGGCAAGGCAGCTCCCACGCCGAAGCAGGCCGCCGAAGGCCAGGACTTCGTGATGTGCTGCGTCGGCAACGACAACGACCTGCGCTCGGTGACGATCGGCCCGGACGGCGCCTTCGCCGGCATGGCCAAGGGCGCGACCTTCGTCGACCACACCACGGCATCGGCTGAAGTGGCACGTGAGCTCGACGCCGCAGCCACCAAGGCCGGCTTCAAATTCATCGATGCGCCGGTCTCGGGCGGCCAGGCCGGCGCCGAGAACGGCGTGCTGACGGTGATGTGCGGCGGCACCGCCGACGCCTATGCCGGTGCCGAGCCGGTGATCGCGGCCTATGCCCGGATGTGCAAGCTGCTCGGGCCGGCGGGCTCCGGCCAGCTGACCAAGATGGTCAACCAGATCTGCATCGCCGGCCTCGTGCAGGGCCTGTCCGAGGGTATCCATTTCGCGAAGAAGTCCGGCCTCGACGTTCCCGCTGTCATCGAGACCATCTCCAAGGGCGCCGCGCAGTCCTGGCAGATGGAGAACCGCTACAAGACCATGAACGACGGCAAATATGACTTTGGTTTTGCGGTGGAATGGATGCGCAAGGACCTGTCGATCTGCCTCAGCGAAGCGCGCCGCAACGGCGCCCATCTGCCGGTGACGGCGCTGGTCGACCAGTTCTATTCCGAGGTCGAGAAACTCGGCGGCAAGCGCTGGGACACGTCGAGCCTGCTGGCCCGGCTGGAGAAGTAATCCGCTCCATCGCGATCCCATCACCGTGCCGCCACTCGCTTCGGGTGGCGGCACTTTCATTTTGTGCCTTCGTGACGACCGGCCGGCTCGTCGCCGCCGGCAGCGACTTCGTTCGCCGGGATGCAGCTCGCGTCTCATCCGAGCATTGCGCACCGTCCGACTCGCTGATACCCGTTGCAATCGCCAATCGTTCGCATGTGTTGCAGTACCGAGACAGGCTCGACCAGAAGACAGAATAGGTAATGTTATAACATTACATTTCCGACATTTTGGGTTAGCTGTCGTCCCGGTCGCAAGGGGCGTTGGAGGGCGCGGAGACCGGCACGGCCGGACCGCGGTGGGGAATCGGAATGAGCGTGCGGGACATCAGGGGTTCGATTGCGCTGGCGGGCGTGGTGGCGGCGGTCTGCCCGGCGGTACCGACCGCGCATGCGCAGCAGGTGGCCACCCCCGTCGGGAGGCCGGCAGCCGACACGCTGCTGCCCGACGTTACCGTCGATGCGCCGCGCCAGCGACCGGCTGCCAGCCGTTCATCGTCGCCGATCCGAACAACCAACAGGACGGTGCGCCCCACAGCCCGAGGCGCAGCGGCGCTGTCTCCGGCAGCCGCGCCATCGCTTCAGGCTCCCGCCTCCCCGGCGGCGACGCCGCTCAACGGCAATGCGACGCCGGCAGCCGGCGGCCGGCTGGGCCTGACCGCACGCGAGCTGCCGGCAGCCATCGAGGTGGTCGGCGCCGAGACGCTGCGTGAGCAGGGCTACCACACGACCGTCGACGCGGTGAAAGGCGCCACCGGCGTCAGCGCGGGTGATGCCCCGAACGATGTCGGCTTCGCGATGCGCGGCTTCCAGGGCAACCAGGTCAACGTGCTCTACAACGGCATCAACATCGGCCCGACCGGCTTCACCGCCCTGACGATGGAGACGTTCAACCTCGACCGCGTCGAGTTTCTCAAGGGCCCCTCCTCGCTGATCTCAGGCCAGGGGGCGGTCGGCGGCACCATCAATTTCGTCACCAAGACCCCGCACAGCGGCCCAGTCGATAGCGAGGCCTTCGTCGGCTTCGACCAGCGCGGTACATTCCGCAGCGGCTTCGGCTCCGGCGGCAGCACGATGATCAAAGGCCTGGACTATCGCTTCGACATCAGCCGGACCAAGGAGGTCGGCTTCATCGACGACACCGAGTTCAAGAACGTCCATGTCTCGGGCCAGTTGAACTATCGGCTGTCCGACAGCTTCAAGACCTTCTTTGCCGCCGAGTTCAAGGACTACAAGGCCAAGCCCTATGAGGGCACGCCGCTGGTGCCGGTGGCCTATAGCGGAGCGAACGCGACCAGCGGCATCGTCTCGGGCACCAAGATCTCCGCCTACAACGGCAGCGATCTCGGCGCTGTCACGATCGACGGCCGCACGCTGTCGACCAACTACAACGTGGTCGACGGCCACAAGACCATCAAGGAATCCTGGGTCCGCAGCGGCTTCGAATGGGACCTGAACAACGACGTCACGCTGCGGAGCCAGATCTACAACTACAACGCCAGCCGCGACTGGTACAATAACGAGGTCTCGGCGTTCAACGCGAACACCAATCTGGTCGATCGCGAGCGCTTCTTCGTCCACCACAACCACAACATGGTCGGCAACGCCACCGACGTGATATGGAACGGCAGCATCTTCGGTCTCGCCAACCGGCTCGTCACCTCGGTCGAGAGCTCGCATACCGACTTCACGCGACCCGGCGCGGCCAATTTTCCCGGCGAGTCAGTCCCGCTGATCGGCTTCGATCGCGGCACCTATGGTGAGCTGAGGACACAGCTTCAGACCGCCGCGATCGACAGCGTCGCGCTCAATCTCGAAGACCGCTTGAGGCTGACCAACAGCTTCGCGCTGGTCGGAGGGCTGCGCTACAACCCGTTCACGCTCGACCGCAACTGGATCCGGAATGGCGCCGAGCGGCCCGGCTTCCCCTATTCCAAGAGCTGGCAGCCGGTCACGGGACGCATCGGCTATACCTGGGAGGCGCTGCCGGGCACGACCTTCTACAGCCAATATGCGACGGCAACCGACATCTCGGCCGACAGCATCTTCATCCTCACTCCGACGCAGAACCTGACGCTGTCGGATTCGCGCAGCTACGAGACCGGCGTCAAGCAGCTCGCGTGGAACGGCCGCGCGGAATGGACCTTCTCGGCCTTCGACATCGAGCGCAACAACGTCTACAGCGCCCAGGCCGGCCAGCAGCTCAACCTTGCCGGCAAGGTCAAATCGCAAGGCATCGAGCTGTCGGCTGCGGTGCGGCCGACGCCGGAGAGCAGGCTCTGGGGCAATTTCGCCTATGTCCGCGCCCGCTATGCCGATTATGATCTCGCCGGCGGCGGCTCGTTCTCGGGCAACACGCCGCCCAACATCCCCGCCGTCATCGTCAATGGCGGCGGCTCCTACCGCTTCCTCAATCCCGGCTGGTGGCCGGTCGAGCTCGGTTTCTCCGTCCGCCACGTGGGCGACCGCTGGAGCACCGATGCCAACACGGTGAAACTGCTCGCCTACACCACGGCCGACCTGTTCGCCTTCATCGACCTGCCGAAGGTGCCGCTGTTCGCCACCGCGACCAGCACGCGGCTCGCCTTCCGGGTCCGCAACGTCACCGACCGGCGCTACGCGGCCTGGAGCGATCCGTTCTATCCCGACCAGATCTTCCTCGGCGCGCCCCGCACCTACGAGGTCGAAGCCTCGTTCAAGTTCTGATGGCCGCATGATCCGGGCGCTGATCCTCACGCACCGCTGGCTGAGCATCCCGCTCGGTCCGCTGCTCGTGCTATGGTTCGCGACTGGGATCGTGATGCACTACGTGCCATTCCCGGCGCAGACCGAGAGCGAGCGCTTCGCCGCGCTGCCCGTGCTCGACGTCGCCATGTCGCTGCACGGTCCCGCGGAGGCCCTCGCCAAAGCTGGAATCGACCATCCAGACCACATCCGCCTGGTGCAGCGCATGGATGGCCCGGTCTATGTCATCTCGACCGCCGGCCGCAGCACGGCCATTCATGCCGACACGCTGGCCACAGCCGAGGTGAGCGCCCCCGACATCGCCCTGTCGATCGCACGCGCGGCAGCGCAGCGGCGCGGGCTCGAAGCCGACGGCGCCGCCGTTGCAGCTCTGGACGACTACGACCAATGGACGGTGCCGAACCGGTTCGACGTGCATCGTCCGTTGCACCGGATCGCGCTCAAAGATCCCGGCGGCACCGAGCTCTATGTCTCCTCGCGCACCGGCGAGGTCGTGCTCGACACGACTCGGTTCGAACGCGCCTGGAACTACGTCGGCAGCGTCGTTCATTGGATCTATCCGACCATCCTGCGCAAGGACTGGGCGGCCTGGAACGCTGCCGTGTGGTGGCTGTCGCTCGCGGCGGTCGTCGCCGCCGTGAGCGGCGCCCTGCTCGGCCCGATGCGGCTGAGATATCATGAGGCGCGGCTGTGCTCGCGCTACCGCGGCTGGCACCTGTGGCATCATTGGGCCGGCCTGATCTGCATGCAGTTCGTGCTGACGTGGATGGTCAGCGGCTGGCTGTCGATGGACCATGGCAGGCTGTTTGCGACCGGCCGTCTGACGCCGTCCGAGCAAGCCATTCTCGTCGGCGCGCCGGATTGGACCGACGCGACCGCGGGCGCGCTCGCGGCGGTGCACGGCGGGGTCCGCGAGATCGAGTGGTTCGCCTTCGGCGGCCGCCTCTATCAGCGCATCCGGCGCGCGCCGAGTCAGCAGCAGATTTCGCTGCTGGACGGCGCATCGGCACGCATCGTCGGCCGCTTCCTGCAGCCGGCCGACGTCAATGCGGCGGCGTCCCGCCTGCGCGGCGACTGCGCGCGCTCGTCCGAAGTCGAGCCGGGCGACGACTATCCGTTTGTTTCCGATGTGCCGGGCGCGCCGGTCCATCGCGTGATCTGCGGCGACACCTGGTATCAGGTCGACGCCGCCTCCGGCGCAGTGCTCGAGAAGCTCGACCCATCCCGGCGCGCCTATCGGTGGCTCTATCAGGCGCTGCACACGCTCGACTTTCCGGCCCTGCTTGCGCAGGCGGCGCTGCGCACGTTTCTCATCGTCGGCCTCTGCGCGATCGGCCTCGTCTTCAGCATCACCGGCGTGGTGATCGGCTGGCGCCGCCTGCGCATGCAGCTCCGCTGAGCCTCGCCACAATGGTTAATTTAACGCGCGGTTAACGCAAATTTTTCGTTGTCTATAATCCGTCTTAAGGATTTGGGCCCAGTTATAGACAATGCAGAAAGCAGCCCGTACCTCGCGGGCAGGATTTGTGTTGTTTGATGAGTAAACCCGCTGAAAAGCCTGAGGTCGTCGAGCTTCCGGCAGATCCGCCGGCGCTTGCACCAGCAAGCCAGCGCCGGGCCGCGCAGCAGCGGGTGCGCGAGGCGCGCGACCGGTTAACGTCGACATCGGGAACGCGTCCGGCCTTCGACCGCGAGCTGCTGCGCCAATACGCGCAGACCCGCATCTCCGCCTCCTACATCGTCGTGCTGCTGGTGGTGGCAACCGGCCTGATGCTCAGCGTGTGGCTGCATACGATCGCGGCCGGCGCCTGGACGCTCGGCGTGCTCTGCATTCATGCGGCGATCGTGCGCAACTGCTCGAACTTCCTCGCCGACCAGCCGTCGCTGGCGGCGACGCGGCGCTGGCGCACGCGCTTCGTGCTGCTCGACCTGCTCTACGGCGTGTGCTGGATGGCGATCCTGATCCATCCGGCGCTCGCGGCGGTGTCGGGCACGCTGATGATGTTCCTGATGCTGCTGGTGATCGCGGTCTCCAGCATGCTCGCCGCCAACCTGCCGATCGCAGCCGTCGCCGTCACCGCGCCGGTGACGGTCGCGATCACGCTGAGCCTCGCGCTGTCGGGCACGTTCGACAACTACCTGCTCGCCGGGTTCGCCGTCGCGGCCGAAGGCTATTTCGTGCTGCTCGCCCATCAGCTGCACGCGACGACGCTCGCCACGCTCGAAGCACGCGCCGAGAAGGACGCCCTGATCGGCGAGCTCGAGCAGGCGAAGGCGATCTCCGACGAGGCGCGATACCGTGCGGAGGCCGCCAACGTCGCGAAGTCGCGATTCCTCGCGCAGATGAGCCACGAGCTGCGAACGCCGCTGAACGCCATCCTCGGCTTTTCCGAGGTGATGAAGAGCGAGATCTTCGGCGTGCATGCGGTGCCGGTCTACAAGGAATATTCGGCCGACATCCACAATTCGGGCGTCCACCTGCTCAACCTCATCAACGAGATCCTCGATCTCTCGCGCATCGAGGCCGGCCGCTACGAGCTGAACGAGGAAGCCGTGGCGCTGGTGCACGTGATCGCCGACTGCCACCATTTGCTGAAGCTGCGCGCCACGAGCCGCGGCATCACCATTCACGAGGTGTTCGAGCAGAAGATGCCGCGGCTGTGGGCCGACGAGCGCGCGATCCGCCAGGTGGTGCTCAACCTGCTGTCCAACGCCATCAAGTTCACGCCGCAGGGCGGCGACATCTGGCTGAAGGCCGGCTGGACGGCCTCGGGCGGACAATATCTCAGCGTCAAGGACACCGGCTCGGGCATCCCCGAGAACGAGATTCCGATCGTGCTCGCCTCGTTCGGCCAGGGCTCCAACTCGATCAAGTCGGCCGAACAGGGCGCAGGATTAGGTCTGCCCATCGCCAAGAACCTGATCGAGATGCATGGCGGCACGTTCACGCTGAAATCGAAGGTCCGCATCGGCACCGAGGTGATCGTCACCTTCCCGCCGGAGCGGGTGATGTCGGCGCTCGCTCCGCTGTCGGACGAGGCACCGCCATTGCAGCCGGAACACGCGATCGCCCCCGCTCAGGAGAAGCGTCGGGTCCGCAAGCCGATCATGAATGCCGGAACGGGACTGTGAGATGATTGCACTTGCACGACAGTGGCAGAACCTTTCAAACTCGCGCCATGAGCCAGGAGACGCCCTGCATCGCCGTCTGCATGATCGACCCGAAGACGAAGCTCTGCTTCGGCTGCGGACGCACGCTGCCGGAGATCGCCCGCTGGGGCCGCATGTCGACCGACGAGCGGCTGGCGCTGATGGACGGGCTGCCGTCCCGCATGCACGACGCCGGCCTGCCCGCGCTGGCGCGTCGGCGCGACTGAGCGCCTCGGTGCCGACGGGAGGCGCGGCATGAACAAGGTCGTGCTCGTTTTCGTCACCATGGTGCTCACCGCGGGCGCCGTGATCGTCTACAAGGACCCCGAGCAGGCAGCACTCGCAAGCGACACCGTGTCGGAGGTTCTGCGCAGCCGCGCGCTCCGCGCCAAGGCGAGCCCTCCGACCAACGCGGTCGAGATCGAGCGCACCAGAGGCGGCGAGTTCGCATTGCGCGCCAAGATCAACGGCGTCACCGCGCCGATGGTGGTCGACACCGGCGCCACATCGGTGGTGCTGACCTACGAGACCGCCAAGGCCGCAGGCCTGCCGCTCGAACTGCTCGCCTACGACGTCGACGTCGAAACTGCCGGTGGCCATACCAAGGCGGCGCGGCTGACGTTGGACCGGCTCGCGATCGGCAAACTGGTGGAGCGCTCGGTGCCGGCGCTGGTGGTGCCGCACGGCCAGATGAAGACCAACCTGCTCGGCATGAGCTTCCTCGACCGGCTGGAGCGCTGGGAAGTGCGCTCCGACCGGCTGATGCTGCACGGCTTTCCCGACCGCAGCTGAGGAGCTGGGCCTCGTCGCAGCCAGCAGAGAGATCGCGCGCCAGGCCGTCGCCGAACTGCCGCTGGCCTGAGCCGCTCAGGCCAGCGCAGCAACCGCTGGGCGCTCCTCGACCATCGCGACCGCCTCGCGCAGTACCTCGATGCCGGCGTCTGGCTTGACGCCACGCTCGGCGAGATGGCGGCGGAATGCGCGTGCGCCTGGCACCGCGTGATAGGCGCCGACGAGATGCCGCGTGATCGCGTGCAGCCGCGCGCCCTGCCCGAGCTGGCGCACGATGTAGGGCTCGAGCGCCGCCAACGCATCCTTCATGGTCCGATGCGGCGCGACCTCGCCGAACAGGACGGGATCGACATCGAGCAGCCGCCACGGCTCCTGATAGGCCGCTCGCCCAAGCATCACGCCATCGACATGCGCGAGATGACCTTGCGCAGCTTCGATGCTGCCGATGCCGCCATTGATGATGACGGGCACGTGCGGCAGCCTCGCCTTCAACCGGTACACCCTGTCGTAGTCGAGCGGCGGAACGTCACGGTTCTCCTTTGGCGACAAGCCGTTCAGCCACGCCTTGCGCGCGTGCACGATCAACGCGTCGGCGCCGCTATCGACGACCGCGTCCGCCAGCGCATCGAGCGCGACCTCCGGATCCTGATCGTCGATGCCGATGCGGCACTTCACGGTGACGGGAATGCGAACGGCGTGCTTCATCGCGGCGACGCAGGCGGCCACGAGCGCGGGCTCGGCCATCAAACAGGCGCCGAAGCGGCCGTCCTTCACCCGGTCCGACGGACAGCCGACATTGAGGTTGATCTCATCGTAGCCGAAATCCTCGCCGATCCTGGCCGACGTCGCGAGATCGCCGGGGTCGGAGCCGCCGAGCTGCAGCGCCACCGGATGCTCGCTGGCATCGAAGCCGAGCAGCCGCTGCCGGTCGCCATGAATGACGGCGCCGGTCGTGACCATCTCGGTATAGAGCAACGCCCGGCGCGACAGCAGCCGATGGAACACCCGGCAGTGCCGATCGGTCCAGTCCATCATGGGGGCGACGGAAAAACGCCAAGCGTTTGATTTTGCAATTTTATTTGAGATATCAGTCATTCAGAAGTCGCGCCGGAAGCATCCCATCAGCGTCCATTTACGCCGATTTCCGCTGATTTCGACCCATTTTTGGTCTCCCGGTAAAACAATGTTGTACCGGAGATCGATCAGGCAGCCGTCGATTGGTGCCGCTGCGGGAGATCCATTGCCGCCCAGCAGAGCGTGGATCTCGCCGGAACGAATCCGCAGGTTGGCGCCGCGCAGGACGTGGGTGCACCGAAGCTCTTTTCAATGTCCTGGGCCTCGAGCTCGCGACTGGCATCTCGGTCCTCACGTTTTCAGCCGACCCGGGGGGTCAGAGAAAGCCGATCGACAGCCACGGCACGAAGGCAACCAGCAGCAGGCCGAGCACGAGCGCGCCGAGATAGGGCCAGATGCGGGTCAGTCCGGCGTTGGGATGGATCTGTCCGATCGAGCACGCCGCGTAGTACCCAAGGCCGAAGGGCGGCGCGAACAGGCCGATGCCCATCGCGAGGATGATCACCATCGCGTAGTGCACCTCGTGCACGCCGAGCAGCTTGGCCGCCGGAAACAGCAGCGGGCCGAACAGCACCATGGCCGGCAGGCCTTCGAGGATGCTGCCGAGCAGGATGAACACGGCGATCGAGATCAGCAGGAAGCCGTATTTGCCACCGGGCACCGAAACCATCATCGCCGCGAGCGCATGCGAGAAGTTCGACTGCGTCAGCGCCCAGGCCATCGCGGTGGCCGCACCGATGATGAACAGGATCGCCCCGGACAAAGCGGCAGTATGCACCAGCGCCGGATAGAGCCTGCGCCAGTCGAAGCGGCGATAGACGAGCAGTCCGACCAGGATCGTGTAGGCGATGCCGACGGTCGAGACTTCGGTCGCGGTGGCGACGCCCTCGGTGACCGCGGTGCGGATCAGCACCGGCAGCAGCAGTGCCGGCAGCGCCGTGATGAGCGCCGAGCGAATGGTGGCCCAGGTCGGCCGCGGTCGGATCACGCCCTCCGGCTCGACCATGCGGCGCTTGGCGACCACCGCCAGCGCGGTGGCCAGCACCAGGCCGGGCAGGATGCCGCCGGTGAACAAGGCCGAAATCGAGACGCCGGCGACGGAGCCGATAATGATCAGCACGATCGAGGGCGGAATGGTCTCGGCCATCGCGCCCGAGGCTGCGAGCAGCGACACCAGCTCGCCGTCATGAATGCCGCGGCGCTTCATGTCCGGAAACAGCACCGGCGCGACCGCCGCCATGTCGGCCGTCTTGGCGCCGGAAATGCCCGAGACCAGCAGGATCGCGCCGAGCAGCACGTAGGACAGGCCGCCTCTGACATGGCCAACCAGCGACACCAGGAAGCCGACCATCGCTGCCGCCATGCCGGTCATGACGATGAGATGGCCGAGCAGAATGAACAAGGGAATCGCGAGCAAAACGAGGGATGAGACGCCCTCGTCAATGCGGCTGGTGACGACTTCGAGCGGCGCCGAGGTGACCGTGAGGAGATAAGCCACCGTGGCGAGCCCGAAGCAGAATGCGATCGGGACGCCGGCGAGCACGGCCGCGCCGAGCAGGATCGCGAAGAAGACGATCAGATTCCAGTTGCCGAGCGCCTTGAGCGCCGGCGCCGCGCCCCACAACACGAGCGCCGTGGCCGCCAGGATCACCAGCGTGATCGCGATGTCGCGCGAGCCGTGGCGCGCCATGCGCAGCAGGGCGGTGGCCAGCATGAGGCCGATGCCGACCGGCACCGCGCCGGCCCGCACGCTGTCGGGCAGGCCGAGCGCCGGCGTCTCCGCGAACGCCTGTCCGCTCGCATAGTCGATCGCAGGATGCAGCAGGATCGCCAGGAACAGCGCCGGCGCCATCAGCGCCGCGCTCTCCAGCACCGCGCGGGTGCGCGGTGCGACGCGGTCGATCAGCGCGGTCATCCGCATGTGCTCGCCGCGGCTGAGCGCGAGCACGGCGCCCAGCATCGCGAGCCAGAGAAAGGTGATCGACGCGAGCTCGTCAGCCCAGGTCAGCGGCCGGTTGAAGGCGAAGCGCGCCGTCACACCGGTGAAGAGGATTCCGACTTCCGCGACCAGCGCGACGATCGCGGGAATCTCGATCAGCTTCGTCAGCGCCCGCTCGAGGCTTTCGACGACGCCGTGCTTCGTGGAGGCTGCCAGAGACGCGTCGACCGAGTTCATCCGAGCTCTCCCACATTCGACTGCAGGATCTTCCAGGCCTCCTCGCCGAACTTGCCGCGCCAGTCCTTGTAGAAGCTGCTCTTGCCGAGCGCGCCACGGAATGCCTCCTTGTCGACATCCACGAAGGTGAAGCCCTTGGCGGCGAGATCGGCGCGCAGGCTCTGGCTGAGCGCGGCAATGTCGGATCGCTCGTCATCCGCCGACTTGTTGAATTCCTTCGTGACCAGCGTCTGCAGGTCGGACGGCAGTTTGCCGAAGGCAGCGCGGTTGCCAAGAATCCAGTAGGCATCCCAGACGTGGCTGGTCAGCGAGCAGTATTTCTGGACCTCGTAGAGCTTGGCGGTGGCGATGATCGGCAGCGGGTTCTCCTGGCCCTCGACCACCTTGGTCTGCAGCGACGTATAGACCTCATTGAAGTTGATCGGTGTCGGACCGGCACCGAGCGCCTGAAACAGGCTGGTCAGGATCGGCGCCGCCGGCACGCGGATCTTGAAGCTCTTGAGATCGTCCGGCGTCTTGATCTCGCGGGTCGAGGACGTGACCTGGCGAAATCCGTTGTCCCAGGGCTTGGAGAGCGCGATGACGCCGGTCTTCTCGATGTCCTTGCGGATGTGATCACCAAGGCTGCCGTCCATCGCCTTCCAGACCTGGTCGTAGGACGTGAAGGCGAAGCCGGTGTTGACGATGCCGGCGAGCGGCACGCGGGTGGCAAGCACGGAGCTCGCGATGTTGATCGCATCGACGGCGCCGACGCGGACCTGCGAGATCAGATCGGTGTCGGAGCCGAGCTGGTTGGCCGGGTAGAGATTGATATCGAGCCGGCCGCCGCTCGCCTCCTTGATGCGATCGGCCGCCTGCTGCGCCCGCTTGTTGACCGGATGCGACGGATCCTGTCCGGTCGCGAGCTTCATCGTGAACTCCGCTGCCTTGGCGAATCGCCCGGTGAACGGCAGCACCGCAGCCCCCACCATTGCTCCTGCCATGAATCGCCGACGCGTCATTGCCTTGCGCATTCCCGTCCCTCCAGTATGAAATTGTTGTTATGGTCCGGCGCGTCCGCGCGCCGGCGGGTCATGTCAGCGGCTGGTCCGCTATTTGAGCCAGCCCTTGACCTGCTTGACGACTTCCGACAACGAGATGCCGTAGCGATCGTGCAAGGTCGGCAGCGCGCCGGCGTCGAGGAATTCGTCGGGCAAGCCGATCTGCCGGAACGGTACGTGCACGCCTGCGCGCATCAGCACCCCGGCGACCGCCTCCCCCAGTCCGCCGATCACCGTATGGTTCTCGGCGACGACGACGAGACGGCCGGAGCGGCCGGATTCGCGCACGATGGTCTCGGCATCGAGCGGCTTGATCGTCGGCACGTGCAGCACGCCGACGTCGACGCGATCATCGGACAGCGCCTTGGCGGCCTCGAGCGCGCGCATCGTCATCAGCCCGGACGAGATCATCAGCACGTCCCGGCCGTCGCGCAGCAGCTTGGCCTTGCCGAGCTCGAATGTGTAGTCGTACTCGTCGAGCACCAGCGGCACCTGACCGCGCAGCAGCCGCATGTAGACCGGGCCTTGATGGGCGGCCATCGCCGGCACGACCTGCTCGATCTCATGCGCATCGCAGGGGTCGATCACCGTCAAGTTCGGCATCGCGCGCATCAGCGCGAGATCCTCGGCCGCCTGGTGGCTCGGGCCGTAGCCGGAGGTCAGGCCGGGCAGCGCGCAGGCGATCTTCACGTTGCGATCTTCCTCGGCGATGGTCTGGTGGATGAAGTCGTAGGCGCGGCGCGAGGCGAACACGGCATAGGTCGTGGTGAACGGCATGAAGCCTTCGGCCGCCATGCCGGATGCGGCGCCGAATAGCAGCTGCTCGGCCATGCCCATCTGGTAGGTGCGCTCGGGGAATTCCTTCGCGAAGATGTGCAGGTCGGTGTACTTGCCGAGATCGGCGGTCATGCCGACCACCTCCGGCCGGCTGCGCGCCAGCGCGACCAGCGCGTGGCCGAACGGCGCCGGCCTGGTGCGCTGGCCCTCGGAAGCGATCGAGGCGATCATCGCCGAGGTCGTCAGGCGCGGCTTGCTCAGATCCGGTGCGGGTCTCGTCGATTTCATCACGGCCTCCCGGCGTCGAGTGCGGCAATCGCGAGCTGCCACTCGTGCGGCTCGACGCGAATGAAGTGGTTCTTCTCGCGCTGTTCGAGGAAGGGCACGCCCTTGCCCATCAGCGTGTCCGCCACGATCATGCGCGGCTTCGGCGCCGCGTGGGTCTTGGCGGCATCGAAGGCGGCGACCACGGCGTCGAGGTCGTTGCCGTCGACGCGCTGCACGAACCAGCCGAACGCTTCCAGCCGATCCACCAAAGGCTCGAAGCCCATGACCTGGGTCGAAGGGCCATCGGCCTGCTGATTGTTGACGTCGACGATGCCGATGAGGTTGTCGAGCTTGTGGTGGCTGGCGGACGAGATCGCCTCCCACACCGAGCCCTCGTCGAGCTCGCCGTCGGAGAACAGCGTGTAGACGCGAGAGCTCGACGTCTTGCGCTTCAGTCCGAGGCCCATGCCGACGGCGATGCTGAGGCCGAGGCCGAGCGAGCCGCCCGACATCTCCATGCCCGGCGTGTAGGACGCCATGCCGGACATCGGCAACCGGCTGTCGTCGCTGCCATAGGTTTCCAGCTCGGCCTCGGGAACGATGCCGGCCTCGATCAGCGCGGCGTACAGGGCGATCGCATAGTGTCCGTTCGACAGCAGGAAACGGTCGCGCTCCTCCCAGTTGGGATCCTCGGGCCGGTAGCGCATGGCGTGGAAGTAGGCGACTGCCAGCACGTCGGAGATGTCGAGAGCCTGGGCGATGTAGCCCTGCCCTTGCACCTCGCCCATGCGAAGCGCGTTGCGCCGGATGTCGTAGGCGCGCTGCGCCAATGTCGGCGCGTTGGCGAGCCGGCTGGTTGCGGTGTCCATCTCTTGAGACCTTGGTTAGTGGATCAGCATGCCGCCATTGACGTCGATGACCGCGCCCGTGACATAGGCGGAGAGGTCCGACGCCAGAAAGGTGTAGATGCCGGCGACGTCGTCGGCGGTGCCGAGCCGGTTGAGCGGAATGCCCTCGAGGATCTTGGCCTTCATCTCGTCGGTCAGCTTGCCGGCCGTGATGTCGGTGCCGATCAAGCCCGGCGTGACGCAGTTGACGCGAATGCCGTCGATGCCGAATTCGCGCGCCATCGCCTTGGCGAGACCGAGAACGCCGGCCTTGGCCGCGGAATAATGCGGCCCGCCGAAGATGCCGCCGCCGCGCTGCGCCGAAACCGACGACATGCAGGCGATAGAGCCCTGCTTGCGCGCGCGCATGTGGGGGATCACCGCTTGCGACAGGAACAGCACGCCCTTGAGATTGACGTCCTGGATGCGATCCCAGTCGTTGGGCGTGATGTCGAGCAGCTTGACCGGCTGGGTGATGCCGGCGTTGTTGATGAGGATGTCGATGACGCCGAATGTGGCGATGACTTGCGCGACGGCGTCGTTGCAGGAGTTGTTGTCGGCGACGTTGCAGCCGATCCCGAGATGCTGGTGGCCGAGCGTGGCCGCCGCGTCGGCGGCCGCCGCCGCATCGAGGTCGAGGATGGCGACGCGCGCCCCTTCGGCGGCGAACCGTCGCGCAGTGGCCAGCCCAATACCGCGCCTGGAAGCTGCGCCCGAGATGATCGCCGTCTTGCCGCTGAGCAGCATCCTTGGTCCTCCCAAAGTGTCGTTGTGTTGGGCTTGACCATGGCGGGCCTGACCGGCGGGGACAAACGCGCAGTTGTCACGGATAGATGAATCTGGTTCACTCATCCGATGCTATCCAACGTCCCGATTTCGTCAATCAAAGCGTTTGAGGCCGCTGCACGGACTGGCTCGTTTCGCGATGCAGCGAATGAGCTTCACCTGACCCCGAGCGCAGTCAGCCACGCCATCCGCAAGCTGGAGACGACCCTGCGCACGGTGCTGTTCGAGCGCACCGCCCGCTCGGTGCGGCTGACACCTGCCGGCGAGAACCTGATGCGCCATGCCGGCGCCGCCTTCGACCAGTTGCGCCGCGGCCTGGAGGAGGTCGCCGCGCGCGGTCCCCAATTGGTCCGCGTCCATTCGGCGCCGAGCTTCGCTGCGCAGTGGCTGACGCCGCGATTGGCGCGATTTCTCGCCGCCCACCCCAAGCTCGAGGTGCGGCTTGCGGCGAACACCGACTATGCGCGATTCAAGAACGACGATTTCGACATCGATATCGTCTATGGCCAGCCGCATGCGGAAGGTGTCGAAATCGTTCCGCTGGCCGAGGAAACGGTGACGCCGCTCTGCTCGCCGGCACTGGCGGCCACGATCAAGCGGCCTGCCGACCTGCTGGAACGAACGCTGATCCGCTCCGATGTCAAGCAGATCCAGTGGCATCAATGGTTCGCCGCCAACGGTCTCGAGCCTCCCGCTCTTCATGGCATGCGCTTCGACCGCAGCTTCCTGGCGCTTGCGACCGCGACCGAAGGTCTCGGCGTTGCCCTTGAATCCACCCTGCTGGCCGAGCGTGAGCTGGCATCCGGCCGGCTGGTGGCGCCGCTAGCCGGCCGCGCGACCGACGTCCGCTACGTCGGCCATCGCCTGGTATTTCCCCGCAATGCTCACCAACGCACGGCTGTCCGCGCCTTTGCCGACTGGATCACATCCGAGCTCAGTCCGGAACGCGGAGGGCGACGATCGTTCGATTGATCTCGCGCCGTCCCTGCTTTCTTTCGACCGAGCTCGCTGATTGGGGCTCTCGGAACGCATTGCGTCCCGAGGCTGAAACGCTCACCTTGAGGCAGGCCAAGCAGCCCAGGTTGATCTTTCAGATCATTACTCGGCCGTCGTTTGATCAACTGTTCGGGCAGCGTGTCCTGCGCGGCCAATGGGGGGATACGTCTTTACCGCGGACATCGCGTCGGAGGCAGAGATCAAGGTCTCTTCGCCCGAGGTGGACCTTCCCTCCCCCGCCCCGACCACCGTGCTCGACGTCGCCGCCGCCTCCGCCGCTGAGGCGACGACCGGGCCGGCGAGATCGTCATGGTTGTCGGCCCTCGGCGGACGCATGGCGATCACGGCCGCCGCAGCGCTTTGCGCCATCGTCGGGCTTGCGGCGGCTGCGCCGCTGTTGAGATCGAACCTGATCTTCAAGCGTTCGCCCCCTGTGGTCGCGGTGATGGCGATGGCCGACGCGAGCGGTGATCCGCTTGGCGCGCTGATGGCAACGGAGATCGCGGGACGCCTGACCGACGGGCTCGCCAGGATCAACACCATCAGCGTGATCGCGCCGCGATCGACGGCACCGCAGCCGGAGCTGGCTGCGTCGCTGGCTGCGCCGCCGGATTTCGAGATCCGCGGTGAGCTGCAGCGCAGCGGACCGTCATGGACATTGCGTGCCCGCTTGATCCAGACCACCTCCGGCAAGGTTGAAGCGGTCGCAGCCGTCTCCGTCGACGCCGATGAACGCGATCCGCTGCTGCAACAGACGCGTCTCGCCGCGGGCGTGGGCGACGTGCTGGCACGCCGTCTCAACGAGCTCATCGAAACCGGAACGTCTTCCGCGGACGGCGGCGTCACGGCCGGCGGCGCCCGCGCCGCCATCGAGCAGGCGACCGCGTCGATCAACAGCGTGACGCAAGAGCGCTTCAGCATGGCGCAGACGATGTTGCAGAATGCGCTCGCCGACCAGCCCGACAATGTCGACGCGGCGGTTGCGCTTGCGGCGCTGCAGATGCGCGGCATCCAGATGGTCTGGTACAGTCCGGCTGCCGCCGCGGCGGCCGAGGCTCAGGCGGCCGCGAACCTGGAGCGCGCCCTGCGCGCCAAGCCGAACTCGATCGCGGTGCTCGAGACCTATTGCCGCTTCCTCAGCGCAACCAATCATTTCGTCGAAAGCCTGGTCATCTGCGCCAGAACGCTAAGTCTCGATCCATGGGACGGCCTCGCGCTGTATCTGGTCGGCCTCGGGCAGCTCAATCTCGGCCGCTTCGAGGATGCGCTGGCGACCTTCCAGCAGGCCGACCGCTATGACACGCCGGCGGTCTCACGCTGGACATGGCTCCTGGGCGTCGGGTGGGCGCACATGATGATGGATCGCGCGGAGGAAGCCCTGCCGTGGCTGCAGCGCTCGATCGCCATCACGGCCGCGTCCGGGCGTCCTTATATGCTGCTGGCGGCCGCCTATCAGAGGGCCGGACAGATCGATGAAGCGAGAGCCGCGATCCAGAAGGGACTGAAGCTGCGGCCCGGCACGACCGCGCTCAACGTTGCGCCGCCGATGAAGAACACCAGTCCGGTGTATCGCGAGGCCGCGGCCAGGATCGTTCAGCTCATGGTCGACGCGGGCCTGCCGGCCCAATAGGGCGACCAGCCCGATCCACGATCCGCACGCGTGGCAGTCTCACCAAAAATCATTGCCCCTGGAATCGTTCAGACGACGCTAGTGCTCCCGCGGCCTCTGTCAAACCACCGTCACGAAACACGAACACAAGGAAACGATCTCGACCTTGGCGGCCCGTGCCGCCGAGCTTGATCCAGCGCTCGGACCAGTACTCCGCACGGCGCGCTGCATCCGAAGACCGATCACGGGAATTGCAGGTACCAAACCTTGACCGAGGCACGCCACGCAGACCCGCGCGACAATGATCTGGTCGCGGAGAAGCAAGGTGCCAGGTCATCCGGCGTCGATCTCGTCGCCCGCCAGAGCACGGCCCGGCTGGGGGCGCTGAAGCTGCTGATTGCGGCATCCGGCCTCGCCGGGCTCGGCTATGAGATCGTTTGGACGCGCCAGCTCGCCCTCGCCCTGGGCACGGAGATGATGGCCGTGCTCGGCGCCATCGCCGGATTTTTTGCTGGGCTCGCGGTGGGCGCCTTCGTCCTCGATGGCCGGATCCGCCGCGTCGCCAATCCGCACCGGCTCTATGCCGTCCTCGAAGCGGTCATCGGCCTGTGGGGGCTATGTGCGATCTGGTTGCTTCCGGCGAGCGCGCGCGCCCTGGCGCCGCTGCTCGGCACGGCTCCCTCCCCCCTCCTGTTGTGGAGCGCGAGCTTCCTGCTGCCGACGCTGGTGCTGTTGCCGGCCACGGTGGCAATGGGCGGCACGCTGACCGCGCTGGAACGCATGACGTCCGCAGCGCACGGCACGCGGTCCGTCAGCGCCGGCGTCTATGGCGCGAACACCGCCGGCGCCGTCGCCGGCACGCTGCTGTCCACCTTCGTGCTGATCCCCGCGCTTGGATTGTCGACGACGCTGCTTTGCCTGGCAGCCGTCAACGCGGCCTGCGCGCTCGCAGCGCTTCGCCTCGGCCGAGCCGTGCAGGCCGACGCTCGCGCGCGTGACGATAGCAGGCATGCTGTCACCGGCCTCCGCCTGACGGCAACTCTGTTCGTCACCGGCCTGCTCGGGATCGTGTTCGAAGTGCTGGTCGTGCGCCTGGCCGCGCAGATGATGCAGGATACGGTCTATAGCTTCGCCTGTCTGCTCGCGGCCTATCTGCTGGGCACCGCGATCGGCGGCATGATCTGGCAGCGTTTGGGGCCCACGGTTGCACGCGGCAGAACCGTTCTGATCAGCCTCACCGCACTCGTTGGCCTCGGCACGGCGATCATGACGCCCTTGCTTGGCGGCTTCGCCGATAGCGCGGCGAGCCTCGGCGTCGCCGGCGAGCTCGGCATCGCGCTGGCGCTGCTGCTACTGCCCGCGATGGCGATGGGTGCCTTGTTCGGCCAGCTCATGCAGGAGGTCCGTGACGGCCGGGGATCGGTCGGCTGGGCCGTCGGCATCAACAGCGTCGGCGCAGCCATTGCACCGCTGGCCGCAGCACAGCTGCTGATTCCCGCTTTCGGTATCTGGAGGGCATTGATCCTCGTTGCCGTCGGATATCTGCTGTTGCTGCAGCCGCAACGCGTCGTGCTGCGGTGGGCCGCGGCGCCCGCTCTGCTTGCGCTCGCGCTGTTGTGCCTTCCCGCCCCCCTGCTCATCAAGGTCCCGCCGGGCGGCAAGCTTCTCGCCGTGCGCGAGGGACCGATGGCGACGGCAAGCGTCGTCGACGACGCCTCGGGGGCACGCTATCTCGAAGTGAACGGCCACTTCCGCATGGGCGGTACCAGCTCTGTGCGGTCCGATTTCCGCCAGGCCATGCTGCCGCTGCTCTTGCATCCGGCGCCGCGCAGCGCGCTCTTCCTCGGTGTCGGCACCGGCGCGACCGTGCTCGGCGCAGCGCAGATGCCGGATCTCGACGTGCGCGCGGTCGAACTCTCCTCCGAGGTCGTCGCGCTGCTGTCCTGGTTCGACAACCCCGCGGCCGAGAAGGAAAGACCGCCGATCGCCGTTGCCGACGCCCGGCGCTTCATCGTCGCCGACGACGGACGCTACGACGTGATCGTGGCCGACCTGTTCCACCCGGCGCTGGATGGCAGCGGCGCGCTGTACACGGTCGAACATTTCGCGGCCGTCAAGCGGAGGCTGGCGGCCGAGGGCGTGTTCTGCCAGTGGCTGCCGCTCTATCAGCTCGATGCACCGTCGCTGCGGGCGATCATCAGAAGCTTTCTCGCGGTCTTCCCACACGGGTCAGCCTGGCTGAACCATTACAGCGTGCGCACGCCGATGCTGGCCCTGATCGGATCAGCGGCCCCGGACCCGATCGATCCCGAGCTCCTCGCCGCACGGTTTTCCGACCGGAAGCTTCACCCGATCATTCAACCGCTCGGCTTCGATCAGCCGATCGACCTTCTCGGCCAGTATGTCGCCGGCGCGAAAGCACTCGCGAGCTTCGCCGGTCCGGGACCGCACAACACCGACGATTTCCCGTTCGTCACGTTCGACGCGCGCAGCAACGTCCACGCTCTGTCCGCGGCCCCATGGCAGTTGCTGCTGACGGTCCTCAATCAGACAAAGACGGACGCGGGCGAACTGCTGGGCGACTCGAAGCGTGGAAGCTGGGAGCAGCGGCTCGGCGCTTATTGGCAGGCTCGCAACCGATTCATCCAGGCCGGCGCGGCGCTGACCGGCGAACCGCGCGGACCGGCGCTCATTGCAGCCGCCGCGCCCGGCCTCCTGGATTCCATTCGCGCCAGCGCCGAGTTCGAGCCGGCCTATGCGCCGCTGATGAGCATGGTGAAAGCGCTGCTCGGATCGGATCGCGCGGCTGCAGAACGCCTGCTTCGGGCGATCGATGCCGCCGCGCCGTCGCGACACGAGGCGCGCGACCTGCGGTCGCGCGAGTTCGAACGATAGCGCGTCAGGACGCGAAGCTGACGCGGTAGCCCCAGCAATCCAGATGATCAGGAATCGCGTTGAAGGCGATCGTGATGCGCTGGTCGCCCTGATTGCGCGGCACCTCATGGTAGAGATAGCTCGGGAACAGCACGAGATCGCCGGGCTCCGCCTCGGGCAGCACATATTTGCCGGCATTGAACGGGCCGACGGCGGCACTGCGGGTATGGTGGCGGAACGAGAAGTCGCTGCCGCCCGGCGGCCGCACGAACACGGTGCGGCTACCAGGATGCGACGGCGTCAGATAGAAGATGCCGGAGATGAAGCTGTTGGCGTGGGCGTGCAGGGTCTGGTTGCCGCCGGTCTCCAGCATGTTCGTCCACATCTCCTTGACCGTCCAGCGCAGCTTCTCGCCGAACAGCAGCTCGCCGAAATCGACCAGCTTGGGCACCGCGAGCTCGGCGATGGTCTGAAACAGATTGTTGGCGCGGGGATCGGCGACCTCGGTGTGGAACAGCTGTCCGGATCGCAGATTGTTCTCGATCTTCGAATTGCGGATGGCAGCCACCGCCGCGTCCTTGAGCTCGACGCTCAACAGCCCGGGCGAACGCAACAACGGTATCGGAAAAAGAGCTTCGATCTGGTCCATGTCTCAAGGCCTTGCATGCGCCGCAACAGGACCGACAAATTGCCGACTTGCATGACAGCCGGATGACGAGAGGCGAGACGCGGTGCCGCCCGTCAGCGCGTCGGCATTTCGTCGGCACGAAGAATATTGAGCCGCTCGCCGGGCTTCAGGCTGTGGGGCCGGTCGCGTACTTCCAGCACGGCCCGCTCGGCCTTCTCGACGCAGTCATCGAACTCGCCATTGCCGGCCTCGACCAGCGCCTGCTGAATGTCCCGCTCGGCGAAATAGCGCGACACGTCGTCCGCCGGCAAGGTCGCCGCCTGTGCGCGTGCCTCGGCCACCGCGGCATCGCATGCCTCCTGCGTCGGTTCCTCGTCATGCGCCGATGCGACAACGGTCGTGAGAGCCAGGATGGCGAGAATCACAGCGGACAAGCGAGGCATCACGTCGAGGAACCCCAGGGCAAAGCAGGTTGCAAAGACGAAGCGCCGGTTCGCAAACCGGCGCTCCGAGGAAGCTGGATCCGGCGGGACGCTATCGTCCCGCCGGATCGACGCCGATCAATCAGTCGCGGTTGAAGGCCCAGCGACCCCAGTGGCCCCAATGGCCCCAATGATCCCAGTCGTGCCAGTGGTGATGATCGTGAGCCAGCTTGCGTGCCAGCTCCTTGTTCTTCTCGACCAGCAGTTCGGGCGCACCGTACGGACGGACGAAGATCGGGTTCGCATAGAACCAGACGTTCGACCAGGCCTGCACGTCGTTGGTCACCTTCTTCACGCCGCCGACCGTGCCGAGGTGCGACGGACATGCCGGATCCGTGCAGCTGACGGTGGCGTTGTTGGCATCGAGCAGCGGATTGCCGGCGCTGTCGGACACGTTCGGCGTGGCCGGCGGGATGTTGGTGCCGCGGGCGCGGATGTAGAAGGGAGTCTTGCCCGCGATGAAGGTGGTCCTGAAGCTGAGCCGGACCGAACCGTCGCGCAGCTTGCGGCTCTGCATCTTGGTCGCCTGGATCTGCTTCGCGATCTTGGCCGAGGGGTTGTAGACGATGGCCGCACCGGCGACGCCGCTCGCATTGGCCACGGCATAGCCCGGGGCGCCCGGCGCGATCGGGCCGGTGATGTCACCGGTGATCAGATCGACGTGGTCGAGCGAGGGCTTGTTCAACGGCTGCTTGATGCCGACCGGCAGCAGCAGCGGATTGTTGAAGCTGTACGGGCTGTTGTTGGACGCCGGAACGGTCATCTCCATCTCGAGCGTGACCTTCTCGCCGGGACGCACGACCAGCGTCTCGCCCATCGTCTTCCAGTCGTAGTCCCATTCACCCTTCGCACGAAACTCCATGTCGGAGTCGATGATGTCGGCGTTGACCGAATAGGAGTTGCCCGAGCGCATGCCGTCGATGATGGACTGCTGGGAGAAGCGCCGCTCGTTCGGCACGTACAGCCTGGTGTACTCGCCGGGGATGAAGTCCGCCGTCGTACCCGGATCGCGCGCGCCATAGACGCCGCGGCTGTGCCAGTCCGAACTCTGGAACAGGAAGAAGTTGCGGCCTTCGCCGAGCAGACCGTCCCAGAGCCCGCCAACCTTGGCGGTGTAGACGCCCTGCATGCCGTAGGTGCCGCCGCCGACCGCGCCCGAGCCATAGGAGCCCGAGCCGCCGTTCACGCCGCCCTCGGCCATGTGACCCGGGGCTTCGATACCGAACGCGACCGTCGGGCCGGCATTGTTGAAGTCACGGAAGTGCTCGATGTTGTAGCCGGCCGAGCCGTTCGGGTTGAACGGTCCCTGCCGCTCGGTATGGGTCGGCACCGCGTAGGATTGCAGCGGATGGTTCGCCTGCAGCCAGGCGATGCCGGCAACGGCCTTCTGGTGACCGGCCGTGCCGGAATTGTTGACATTGTCCTTGCCGGCCCAGACCGGGTTGTTGCTGGCATCGACCGGACCGATCGCGTCAGTGTCCCCGCGGTCGAAACGATATTCGAACTCGGCCATCTTGTCGGCATTGCCGTAGCCACGCGGGTTCTGGCCGGCGATCACGGCGACGTCGCCATGCTCGTGACCGGGCAGGATCCACTCGAGGCCTTCGACCAGCACCTTGTTGTAGGTCGCGGTGCGATTGACGATGGTCGGATACTCGACTTCCTTGATCGACTGCCAGCGCCACATCTTGGCGTTGGTGTCGGTGCCGTTCGGCGTGCCCTTCAGGCTGGTGATCGTGATGCCGTCGATGGTCTTGCCGAGCGTCTGGCTCCAATACGTCGTGGTGTTGTCGCCCGGGATGTTGGCGCTCGCATCGCTGAAGCGGCAATCGCGGTTGCCCGAACCGCCGTGGTTTCCCAGGGTGAACCAGTCGAGATCGAAATTATTGCCGCCAGCAGCCGCGGTGCCCTTGCCGACCGAGCGATCGATCGCATAGCCGGCTGCGACCGAGCCGTCGGTGCAGGTGTTGTGGTTGTGCATGTCGCCCGCGACATACGGATTGTTCTTGCTCGTTTCCCCCCAACGTTCCCCGGCGTCGGCGCTTTGTGACAGAGCCAGCGAGACCGAGGCCGCTGTCAGCAGGATTTTCTTGGTAGATGGAACCATTATCGTCGCCCCTAAAGAATTCGATCGATCTCCAAACCGAGATGACAACGCGACCGATGCGCCGTCGTCATTCGCGGCGCGACCAAACCAAAACTCGGAGACAGTTTGTTGAAGGATTTATTTTTGCTGGTGCCATCTCCACGGCCATCGCGATCCGCAATCGTTGCGAAATTTTTGTGACACTGACGTTTGCCCGGTGACAACGGCAACTGTGCCGTTGCATATACGCGCCGCGCAACGAGCGCAGCCCGAGTTGTAAAGAACGTATGTCAGCCCCTGCCATGTCGAATGCGGCGCAGACCTTCGAGAGCGCCTCTGCACGCTCCAATCAGCAAGATGGCAACAGCTCTTCCCCAGCGCGAATATCATTCGTGACCGCCCTGCGTGGGCTCGGCAGGGAGCCGCTCCTGCATTTCCTTGTTCTGGGCGGACTGATCTTCGCGGCCGACGCCATCATCCATCCGCCAGCGAAGGACGAGAAGGTCATCACCGTGACCAAGGCGCTGCGCCAGTCCTTCATCGACACGTTCGACGAGGACAAGCAGCGCACCCCGAGCGAGGCCGAGCTGCAGAAGATGGTCGAGGCCTGGGTCGCCAGCGAAATCCTCTATCGGGAAGGCAAGACGCTCGGCGTCGACCGCGGCGACGAGATGATCCGCGACCGTGTCGCGTTCAAGCTGCAATATCTGATCTTCGATCAGGTGCGCGTGCCGCAGCCAAGCGACGAGCAGTTGCGCGCCTGGTTCGCCGACAATCATGCGCGGTTCGACGAGCCCGAGCGTGTCAGCTTCTTCATGACGCCACCCAGCGACGAACCGACGGCGCGGCGCTATCTGGACGACATTCGCGAGCAGCGCGAATCGGAGGAGCTGCGCGATCAGACTCGCGCGGTTCTCGACCGGCCGGTGCCGAGCCTGGCCGCCGGCTTCGGCGACGGCTTCAGCGAAGGCCTGCTCAAGGCGCCCCTCCAGGAATGGATCCTGCTGCAGTCGAAAGACGGGTGGCACGTGGTTCGTCTCGACGCCCGGACGCCGGGCGCGCCTGCGAAACTCGAGGACATCCGCGCCGAGGCAGCCAAGATCTGGCACACTGAAGAGACACGGAAACGGGCCTGGGAGGCGGTGAGCCGGCTCAAGGCCAACTACACGATCAGGTACGAGCCGTGACCGGCGCGCGCGCCCTGATCGCCATCGTGCTCGCGCTCGCAGCGCTGCTGCCTGGGCTGCCGGCGGCTGCGCATCAGGCGACGATCGCCGTGCTCGAATTTCGCGAGATGCGGCCCGGCGCGTATATCGGGCGATGGACGACCTTGCCGAAGGATGGCGTCAACCGCATCGAGCTCAAGATGCCGCCGCATTGCTACCTGCGCCTGCCGGAACTCAATTGCGGCGACAAGGGCCTCGTCGGACAGATGACGATCGGCAATCTCGGCGAGGACATGTCGGCTGCCATCATCCGCGTGACGTCGCTCGCTGGAGAGACGCGCAGCTACACGATCTCAGCGGCCAATCCGGTCGTGACGGTGCTGGGCACCGATGCGCCGACGCTCGAGACCTGGCTCGAGCTTGCCAAGACCTACGTCAACCTCGGCATCGACCACATCCTGCTCGGCGCCGATCACCTGCTGTTCGTGCTCGGGCTGATCTGGATCGTCCAGGGCGGCTGGCGCCTGCTCAAGACGATCACGGCCTTCACGATCGGCCACAGCGCCTCGCTGGCTGCAACGGCGTTCGGCTTGATCGGCGTTCCCGAAGGCCCGCTCAACGCCTGCATCGCGCTCAGCATCGTGTTCGTCGGCGTCGAGATCATCAAGCAGCAGCGCGGCGAGATCGGGCTGACCGCCCGCTACCCCTGGGCCGTCGCCTTCAGCTTCGGTCTCGTCCACGGCATCGGCTTCGCCAGCGCGCTCGCGGGCCTCGGCCTGGAGCGGCGAATCCTGCCCGCGGCGCTGCTCTTCTTCAATGTCGGCGTCGAAGTCGGGCAGATCCTGTTCGTGCTGCTGGTGCTGGCACTGATCTGGGCGCATCGCCGGCTCGGCGCGGCGCTGCCGCGCTGGGGCGCCGAGCTGCCGGCCTATGCGATCGGCTCGGTCTCGATGTTCTGGTTCCTGGGCCGCCTGGTGCGGGTTCTGGCGGCCGCATGATGATGAATGGGACGAACATGATCGCGCGCAAACTCCTGCACGCCGTGTCGGGTGCGGCTTTGCTCTCGCTGCTGACTGCGAATCCTGGCTTTGCCCATGAGCAGACCGGCGTCGGCGGCGGCCTCGCCAGTGGTCTGCTGCATCCCTTGACCGGGCTGGATCATCTGGTCGCAATGGTCGCAGTCGGCATCTGGGGCGCGCAGCTCGGCGGCGCGGCGATCTGGATCCTGCCGGTCGTCTTCCCGTTGGTGATGGCGTTCGGAGCCGTCCTGGGAATCCTCAAGATCGGTCTGCCCGTCCCGGAGCTCATCATCGCGCTGTCAGCGCTGGTCCTTGGCCTCGCTGTCGCCCTGCGCGCCCGTGTCCCGTTCGCGATTGCGGCTATCATTGTTGCGATCTTCGCCATCTTTCATGGCCACGCGCACGGCATCGAGCTCCCGACGGCGGCGAATCCCCTGGCCTATGGCTGCGGCTTCGTGGTCGCGACCGGTCTTCTCCACGCCTGCGGCATCACCATCGGCGCGCTCGCGCGCTGGCCCGGCGGCGAGCGTATCATCCAGGGCGTCGGCGCAGCCATCGCCGCGCTCGGCGGCTACTTCCTGATCGCGAGCCTCGGAGTCGCGGCATGAGGACGTACCACCGGACCGCCCTTCTCGCATCCGTGCTGCTGCTGGCGCAAGCGCAGCTCGCCGATGCGCATATCGTATCGGCCCGGCTCGGTGACTTCTACGCCGGCGCCCTGCATCCGCTGCTCACCCTGCAAGACGTCGTGGTCTGGGCCGCGCTGGGATTGCTGGCCGGCTCGCTCGGTGCGGCGAGCGGACGCTGGCTGGTCGTGGTGTTTCCGCTCGGCCTGTGCGCGGGGCTGGCGCTCGCCGCCGGGTCGGGGCTCGCCCCGGCTTCCCCGCTCGTCGACGCCGCGACCATTCTCATTCTCGGGCTGCTGCTGGCCGCGGCCTTGCGCATTCCCGTGACATTGCTGAGCGCGATCGCATTCATGCTCGGGCTGATGCGCGGCGCAGCGAATGCCGGCGAGCTCGTGCCGCAGACCGACCGTCTCCTGTACGCCGCCGGGCTCGCCAGTGCAGGCTATGTCGCCATCACCCTCGTGATGGCGCTCGCGCTCACCTTCCGGCGTCCTGAAACCGAGCCGGTATCGAGCTGGCGCGGAATCGCCGTGCGCGCGGTCGGTGGCTGGGTCGCCGCGATCGGCCTGATGATGGCGGGACTATCGCTCGCGTCCTGAGCAGGCCTATGCTCGGGCGATCCGACACCGCCAATCCCCACCTCGCGTGACCGACGCCATCAATATCGCAGCCATTGCCGTGCTGCTCCTGACCTGCGCCGGCCTGATCTGGACGGATCTGCGCAGCGGGCTGCTGCCCGACTGGATGAATGCGCTGGTCGCCGCCAGCGGCTTCGCAAGACTGGCGACGCTCGTCGACCTGCCCGAGGCGCTGTGGAATTGCGCCGCAGCCCTCGCGATCGGCTTGGCGCTGCTGCTGCTGCGGCTGCTCTACGCAATGGCCCGCGGCCGCCAGGGACTGGGCCTCGGCGACGTCAAGTTTCTGATGGCTGCAACGCTTTGGGCCGGCCTGCCAAATCTGCCGATCCTGCTGCTCATCGCCACGACGACGGCACTCGCTGCGGCGCTCGCTCTCTTCGTCATGGGACGACGGCTGACGGGCCAGACGGCGCTGCCGTTCGGCCCGTTCCTCGTCCTCGGCCTGCTGGCCGTACTCGCCCTGCAGGCCACCGGCCGCGAATTGCTCGTGACCTTCTGATTGCCGTAAGCCACTGACCTCAGCGCGCCCGCCGCGCCATCCGCTCGCGTCCGGCCTGCGGCGCCGGCGGGGTCATCGGTCCCGCCTGCACGTCGCCGCTGCCGGCTGTGCCGAGCTGCGGCATTTGCAGAGTGACGGTCTCCGGCGCCTTCAGCAGCGAGGCTTCACGCGGTCGCAGCGACTGCAGCACCCATCCCTCATGCGAAGCGCCGACCCGCAAGCGCAGCGATGCCTGCGACGCCGCGTCGACGAAGATGCCGAAGCTCTCCTCGTCGCCGATCACCGTGCCGACGAGCTGCAGGTTTGGCCGTTCCGGATCCCTCGGCGGCGCAGGCGGCGGCGCCCGCATCACCGTGACGGGTGCGGCAACCGGCGGCGGCCGCCGCGACGCCGAGAAGATCGGACGATCACGTGTCGCCGAAAGGGTACTGATCGGAACATCCCACAGCGGGTTGGCACTCCTGCCCCCCGGAGCTTCTGCGCTGGGAGCTTCTGACATGGCGGCCGGCGGTTCGGAGGCGCCGGGCGCGGGCGCGGCCTGGACGGGCGTGGCCGGCTCGAGACCATCCGCCGTCTCGCTCCAGGCACGGCTGAGCGAAGCTGCAAGCACGCACACGGTGGCAAAGGTGACGAGGCCCGAGCCTACGAACGATCGCATCACGATTTTCCTTGCCATTGACCCGACACGGTGACCAGCACGGTCAATCGTCCCACGCCGCCGGCTGCGGCGGCCAGCGGCTGCTGCACATGCAGTTGATCGACGAAGAGAAACGGCAATCCGGCCTCGAGATCATAGAGCAGCTGCTGCAACGCCGGCTGTTCGAGCTCGCAGCTTGCCACCACGCTGATCAGGTTGGTGTTGGCGCGTGCCGCCGGCAGCTCGACCTGGGTCGACAGCACGCTGCCGCCGACCTTGCTGATCGCCTCCGTGAGGCGCTGGACCAGCGCCGCGCCCGCGATGGTGACCGTTCGTCCCTCCACGAACACCGATCCACCCGGAGCCGTCGCGCTGCCTGCGGCGGAATTGCCGGCTGGCCGTTTGCGTCCGGAAAACTGCGCCAGTTGCGCGTTGGTGTCATTGAGCTGGTCGCGCCTGGCGACGAGATCGACGACCCCAGCGGCACCAAGCCAGAGCAGTGCGACAATGGTCGCCGCATAGAGGATCGCAGAAACGGCCGGCGAGCTAACAAAGATTCGGCGCAGCGATTTCGACCAGTTCATGCCCGGTCTCCGAAATAGGCGTTGATGCGCGCCTCGATGTGGAAGCGCTCGCCCGCTTCGCCGGCGGTGCGCGTCGTCGGCGCGTAGAAGGTGGCGCGGCTGAACTGCGGCGTCTGCTCGATCAGCCGGATCAGCGCGGGTGCATCCTGGGTCAGGCCGGATATCTGCAGCCGATCGTTCTCGAGATGCATCTCGACGACATACGTCCCGTCGGGGAGGATCTTCGACAACGTGTCGAGCACGATCACGCTGGCGGGGCTGGTCTGCTTGCGCTTGGCGAGCAGCCCGTCGGCGGCGGTGGCGCCCATCGCGGGCCGCAGCGCCGCACGCAGCCGCGTGACCTGCGCCTGTGCGTCCTCGATCTCGCCATCGAGATAGCCACCGATCAGCGTCGTCGCGATCAGCAGCACCGCCGTGGTCGCAGCGACCGACAGCCAGCTGAGCTTGAGCACGCGCCCGAGATCACGGCCGCCGGCAAGCGACGAACGCAGCGACGTCTTGAAGATCTGGATCGGACCGCCATCGGTTGGGCCGACGTCGGCGGTGATGACGAGCTTGGCAATGCCGACCTGATCGGCAAAGGCGAGCAAGGGCTGGACCAGAGCGCGCGGCGTTGCCGCGAGCGTCAACGCGATCCGATCACTGGCTGCGCGCGGGGCGCTGTAGCCGTAGAGGACCTGTCCGAGATTCCACGGCGTCAACCTGCCGATCTGGGTCCGGATCATGCCGTCCAGAAAAGGCTCCGCCTGCTTGGGAAAGTCGAGAGGCCGGATCAGAACGTTCTCGGCGGCCAGATGGATGTCCAGGACAGCACCGCGCAAGGTTCGCAGCCACTCCGGCGAGAGCCCGACCTGCGCCGCTCCCAAAGCCGGATTCAGCCGTGCCGCCGCCAGCATCGGTCTCGCCTTCGGCGGCGTCTGTACCGTCATGACGATCGCTTCTGGCTGATCGTAGCGGATCACGACTCGCGGGCGTCTGAGCTGCCGATCGGCGACGGCCTCGATCGCTGTAGCGACGCTTTCCGTCCACACCGTCAGTCCGCGCTCGATCGCTTCGGTCAGCTTCATGGCATCCTCCGCGCCTGAAGCGCTCCCCTCGGCTGCTGTCCCTCGTCCTGGCGCGCCAGCAGCCGATAGGGCTCCTCGCCTTCGCCGGGAACGATCACCGCCGTCGCAGTGTGACGAAGCCCGCCCGCCGGACCGACGACGATGCGCAGCCGATAAGCCTTGCTTTTGCCCTTGGCGGCGTCCTTCGCAGCAGGCCCCAACATCTTGGCGAGCGTATCGGCATCCTGTGACAACGACGCCCGTGCGTTGAGGAAATCCTTCAGGATCAGCGGCGTCATTCCCGGCAATGCGGCAACGACCTCCGGCGCCGCAATCGTCGGATCGATTCCCGGAGAACCGTTGAAGACGGTGACCAGCGGAAGCACCCGATCAACCAGCGATGCGGGAAGGCTGAGGACGAGCGACAGCTCGCCGACATGCGCGAATGGCGCCAGGCGCGGCACCCGCTTGAGACCGGCCGCCGCATAGCGCGCCTCCTCCGCCTGCGCCTTGGCGGCGTCGGACGGCTTGGAGCGCCACGCAACGATCCGCTCGGCATGATCCTTGGCAGCATCGCGCTCGACGCCCAGCGTGACGAAGAGATTTTCGAGTATGTCCTTGGACGCGGTATTGAGATCGATCCGCGCCGCTTCGTTGACGAACGAGACCGCAA
This sequence comes from Bradyrhizobium sp. HKCCYLS3013, assembly GCF_051167615.1. Classification (NCBI taxonomy): domain Bacteria; kingdom Pseudomonadati; phylum Pseudomonadota; class Alphaproteobacteria; order Hyphomicrobiales; family Nitrobacteraceae; genus Bradyrhizobium; species Bradyrhizobium sp. HKCCYLS3013. The sequence continues at coordinate 146,291 of NZ_JBNPTK010000009.1, read as the reverse complement.
TGTCGTTGCCTGCAAGCGCCAGGCGGAAACCGCCCTGCCTCGGCCGCTCCTCGTCCTTGGACAGCAGCAGACGATACGCCGACAGTTCGATGGCCGCCGAGACCAGCGCATCGGCCTCGACCGCCTCGTCCTCGAGCCGCAGCAACCGCGCCGAGCTGCCGAGTTGCTGCGAGACGACAACGACCAGGGCCGCCAACGCCGCAAGCATCCACAGCGCCGCGATCAGGATGAAGCCATCCTGCGCGCCGCGCCTCTGGGCAGAACCTCTGGTAAAGGAGCGAACCAGCATTAGTCGATCGGCTCGCTCTTGTTCAGCTGCGGCGGCTCGCCCGCACCCGCCGACGGATTCGCGGTGCCTGCCGCTCCGGGATCCGCAAAGCCGCCGCCCGGCGCATCGACGTGAATACGGACTGCGCTGACGAGAACGGCGGCACCGCCACGGCTGTCGTCATAAACCGTCATGCGCACGGCGGATGGTAGCTTGGTCGCATCGCGCCACTCCGACGTCCACGCCATCGTCCCGTCGGCATAGGCGAACGACATCCGGAACGGCGCCGACAGCAGCACCACGGGATCGCGGAACCGGAAATGCTCGGTCACGGGCTGGCCGACCGGCACGGGCTCGAACATGGCACGCGATCGCCGCAGAGCGCGTTCGCCCCTGCTCCCTTCCTCGCCGATGCGCACGATGTCGAGACCATGTCCGGCATTGGGGCCGAGTTCGGCGCGCACGAACATCGCCGAGACCTCGTCGCCCACGAACAACGGTCCCTTCTGCTCGCGATTGGCCGAGACGAACTGCACGGCAGCGAGATCATCGCCGACCCGCCGCAGCGCAGCGGCCACCATCTCGGCGCGCTGGACGCGATCCAATCCGCGCTTCCACGCCGGCAGCCATTGCGACGTCACCGCGGCAAGCGCCGACAACACGATGCCGGCGATCGCGAGCGCGCCGAGTGCCTCGATCAGTGCGAAGCCCTGCTCTCGGGATCGATCGGATCGGGCGGTCATCATCGCGCTCCTCGCGCCAGGCGAACCGTCTGCACATCGGCGACCGCGCCCGAGCCGGTCTTGACGCGCAAGGTCACCGCCTCCGGGATCCAGCCGGTCTGTCCCGCCGGCTCATTCCAATCGCCGCCGAGCGGCCTGACCTGCAGCACCACCGACCCGGAGCCGGAGCGCTGATCGATGCTGCCCGGCTGCAGCCGGCCGCGATCGGCCAGCATCGTTGCCAACGCCAGCCTCATGTCGGTGACCAGAGTGACATGCTGTTCGAGCTTGCGAACGATGGCCGCGTTGCGCGACACCACGGCGCCGATGGCGATGATCGACACGCTCACGATGGCAAGCGCGACGAGCACCTCGATCAGCGAAAATCCGGCTTCACTCCGGCGGTCGATCTCAACCATTGGCGAGCACGCGCGAGACAATGTCGATCCTCCCCGTCAGCCAGTTCACCCTGATCTCCAGGCTCAGATCGGCGCGCGACAAGGTGATGGCGCCGCCGCAGGACAGCCCGTCAGGAAAGAAGGTGATGGTCGCCAGCACCGGCCGATGCTGGCAACTGCGCGGCAACGTCGCGAGGAATGCGACGTCGTCGGGCAGCTTCAGCGCAGCCGCGCTGCTGCCGGAGCGGATCAAGCGGCGCGACGTGTCGATCTCCGTGTCGACGCGCGCGCCGGTCCGCATCGATGAGGCACGGTCCGACTTCAGCAGTGTCGCCGCCTGCAACGCGTAGGCCTGCAACCGCGGCCGCGACGTCTGCCGCGGCAGATAAGGCAGCGCGACGGACGCCAGCAGCGCGACGATCGCGAGCACGCAGACCATCTCGAGCAGCGTAAAGCCGCGCTGGCCGCCGTCATTCACTGCGCGCGCTCGTCTGCGTCGGCGTTCCCAGCACGATGTCCGCCGCCGTCCCGCTGCCGCCTTCCTGGCCATCGGCACCGTAGGACAGGATGTCGTACGGGCCGTGATCGCCCGGTGCGCGGTAGACATAGGCCGTATTCCACGGATCCTTCGGCACTGCCCCGCCCTTGAGATAGGGACCGTTCCAGGCGCTCAACCCGGCCGGCCGTTGCGCCAGCGCCGCGAGGCCTTCCGAGGTCGAGGGGTAGCGGCCGGCATCGAGATAGAACAGGTCGAGCGCCGCCGAGAAGCTCTGCAACTGGATCCGCGCCGCCTTGGTCTTGGACTCGCTGAGATAGTTCAACACGCGCGGGCCGATGAGACCCATGATCAGCCCGATGATCGTGATCACGACCAGCATCTCGACCAGCGTGAAGCCGCGCTCGTGTTCACGGTCGGCACTCTTGGCCGGCTTGCTCTGCGTGTCCGATCTCATGTCATTCTCCTTGGTAGCCATCAGCCGACCAGTTGCGTCACAGAAAGCAAAGCCGTCATGATCGAGACGATCAGGCCGCCGACAACCACGCTGATGAGCAGAATGGCGGCGGGGCCGACGATGCCGACGACGCGATCCAGGCCGCGCTGCAGCTTGGCTTCGTAGAACTCAGCGATCCGTGTCGACAGCGTCGGCAACTGGCCGGTCTCCTCGCCGAGCCGCAGCATGCGCAGCGCCATCGGCGGCAGCATGTTGTCGGCCGACAATGCCTGGGACAGCTTGCCGCCGTGACGGACGCGATCCGCGGCTGCCGACCAAGGCGCACGCGACGACGTCACGGCCATCACATCGACGAGAATGCGAAGGGCCGCGCTCAGATTGACGCCGCAGCCGAGCAGCAGGCCGAGATTGCGGCAGAACAGGCTGGTCCGATAGAACAGCAGGAGGCTGCCGACGCCGGGCATGACCGCCACGACGCTGGCCAGGCCGGCGCGAACCGCGGGCTGACGCAACAGCCACCAGCCTGCCGCGAGCAGCGCAGCACAGCCGAGTGAGATCGCGGCTGCATTGGCGCGCAGCAGATCCGACAGCGTCATGAAGAAGCCGAGCGCCGTATCGGTACGGCCACCGAAGTCACGCAGCACGGCCGAGAAATTCGGCAGCACGGCCACGAGAAAGAACAGCATCACGCCGATCGCCGCGAGGAACACGAAGGCAGGATATTGCATCGCGTCGGTCAATTTGCGGCGCGTCGCCTCCGACCGCTCGCGTTCGCCGGCCAGCGCGGTCAGCACGTGATCGAGTGTTCCCGACGATTCGCCGACGCGCATCAGCGCGACATACATCGGCGAGAACAACTGCGGCTGGGCGGCCGCCGCATCGGCGAAGCTTTCACCGGCCATGATCGCCGCACGCAGCCGCGCCACCACGGGACGGAGGCGGCCGATATCGGAATCGCCGGACAACAGATCGAGCGCGTCGTCGAGCCGCGCGCCGGCCTTGAGAAGCAGGGCCAGGTCGCGCGTGAACGTGGTCACTTCAGTCGCGGACGGAGCGCCGAACGAGAGCCCGGACGCAGCGCCGGTCCGCTCCTTTTTCTCCTCCACGGTTTCGATCGGCAGAAGTTGCAGATACGAGATGCGCCGTTCGACCTCGCTGCGCGACGGCGCGACGAGAGATCCGACGACGATTTCACCGGACTGCGTCAGAGCGCGATAGCGGTAGCTCGGCACGATCCACCTCACCGCGCCACGAGGACACGAAGCAGCTCGGAGGCCGAGGTGACGCCGGCGCGGCACTTGGCGACGCCGTCGTCGAGCATCGTCGTCATGCCTTCCCGGATCGCCAGCCGATCGATCGCGAGGCCGTCGGCACTGTCCGCGATCAGCTCGCGCAGGCTGTTGGTCAGCTCGAGCAGCTCGAACACGCCGACCCGGCCGCGATAGCCGCTCTGGCCGCATCGCTCGCATCCCCTCGGGTGCCAGGTGATGTCGCCGGGGACGAGGCCGAGATGACCAAGACGAGGATCCTGGCGGCATGTCTCTTCATCGAGCGCCTCCGGCGCCTTGCAATGATCGCAGAGCTGACGCACCAGCCGCTGCGCGATCACCGCGCGCAAGGTCGAGCGCAACAAGAAGCCTTCGACACCAAGATCGAGCAGGCGCGGCACCGCCGCGGCCGCGGTTTCGGTATGCAGCGTGGTCAACACGAGATGGCCGGTCAGCGCGGCATGGACCGCGACATGCGCCGTCTCGCTGTCTCTGATCTCGCCGACCATGATGACGTCGGGGTCCTGACGCACGAAGGAACGCAGCGCGCTCGCGAAAGTCAGCCCGATCGCCGGCTTGATCTGCGACTGGTTGATGCCGGGAATCTCGTACTCCACCGGATCCTCGACGGTGAGGATCTTGCGCTCCGGTGTGTTGAGCAGCGACAGGATCGTCGCCAGGGTCGTGGTCTTGCCGCTGCCGGTCGGCCCCGTGATCACGATCATGCCGTGGGGCAGCGTGATCAGGCGCCGGAGTGCGGCGTCGTCGCGGGTGGCGAGACCGAGACGGCTCGCGACGAGCTGCGAGCGATCCTTCGGCAGGATGCGCAGCACCGCCGATTCGCCGTGCTGGGTCGGCATGATCGCAACGCGAACGTCGATCTCGGCGCGGCCGGCGCGGATGCGCGCCGCGCCGTCCTGCGGCAGGCGCCGCTCGGCGATGTTCAGACCGGCAACGATCTTGATGCGCGAGATCACCGCCTGCGGCAACACGCCCGCGGGCGCCGCGATCGGACGCAACAGGCCGTCGACGCGCAGCCTGACCACGAGCCCGGTCGAGAACGGCTCGATGTGGATGTCGCTGGCGCGCATCTCCACGGCCTTCTCGATCAGATCGTTCACCGCGCGGACGACCGGCGCGCCGCTGGCGAGATCGCGGAGACTCTCGATGTCGTCGTCGCGCAGCTCCTGCGCCGGCGAGATGTCGGGCTCGCCGGAATCCTCTAACCGCTGGTCCAGGACAACGGCGATATCCTCATGCGAGGCGACCTTGAAGAGAGTCTGCGGGCCGAGCACCAGCTCCGCGGCCCGGCGCACGGCCTGATCGGTCGGATCGGCCATCGCGAACACGGCGGCGCCGTCAGAATCCTTGAAGGGATAGCCGAGCACCTCGCGGAGGAAGCGGTCGGAGAACTCGCTCACCGCGGGGAGTGCCGCCAGCAGTTCGCGCAGTGCGACGCGCTCCAATCCGGTGAAGCCGGCGACCTCCTCCGCGAAAACGTCGGCGGTCAGGCCGAACCTGTCCCAGAGCGCGATCTGCGTTTCGGCCGCAGCTCCGCCTTCGCCCGCCGCCTGGGGATGGCGCTCGCGAAGATAGGCATGGAATTGGGTCGAGAGTGTACCGCTCATGGCGTGATCCGGGTGGCGCCCGTGCCGGCCCATCGTCTCGGCACGCCGCTACTGGTGACCCACGTTATTGATCGCGAACATGACGGCCGTACGAATGCCGGAGGCGCCGACATTTCCGACACACACGCGGCGCAAAGGTCGGACGGCAGCCGCCAATTATACATAAGTGTCATATTGGACCGCTATGCAGGCTGCGCGGTCAAAACGAGGCGTTGCTGCGTTTCGGCCGGTCAACACGAGTAGATCGGTAAGTCCATGTTTGGTATCGGCAATCGAAGCCAGTCCGCTGCGGTTGTCAGGCATGCCTCGTTGCTGGCGATTGCGGTGCTGCTCGCCTCCTGCAACATGGCAACGCTCAATTCCCAGGCCAGCGCGCCGGCCGATGTCGACGTCATCGACAAGGTGCGCTCGCTCGATATCCTGCCGCGCGACAATGCACCGGTCGCATCGATCCAGGGACGGCCCGAGGTCGAGCGCGCCAGCGCGCGGACCTATCAGGGGACCACGGTTCAGGAAGTCGCCGAGGTCAGGCCGCTTCCGGCGGCCGATGGCAAGGGCTATGACCTCAATTTCGAGAACACGCCGATCGCGGTGGTCGCGAAGGTCGTGATCGGCGACATCCTCGGCGCGGGCTACGCGATCGATCCCCGCGTGCAGGGCAGCGTCAGCCTGGTGTCGGCGCGGCCGGTGCCGAAATCGGACATCCTGTTCGTGCTGGAGAGCGCGCTGCGCCTGTCCGGCGTCGTACTGGTCCGCGAAGGCGGCGGCTACAAGCTGACCCCGCTCGGCGACGCCATCGGCGCCGGACGCGTCGACGGCGAGGCCGGCCGCGCCGAGCCCGGCTACGGCGTCTCCGTCGTGCCGCTGCAATATGTCGGTGCGCAGACGATCCTCAAGCTGATGGACAGCTTCGCGACCCGCGCCGGCAGCGTGCGCGCCGACACCACCCGGAACCTGCTTCTGATCCAGGGCACGGGAGCCGAGCGACGCTCCGCGATCGAAACCGTGATGAGCTTCGATGTCGACTGGATGCGCGGCCAGTCCGTCGGCATCTTCCCGGTCAGCAATTCCGCGCCGGAGCCGCTGATGGCGGAGCTCGAGAAGATCATGGATTCCGGCGAGAACGGATTGAGCCAGAATCTCGTCAAGCTGCAGGTCGTCAACCGCCTGAACGCGATCATGGTCGTGACGCGCAAGCCAGCGCTGCTGCAGAGCGCGGCAACCTGGATCCGCCGGCTCGATCAGGCCGACTCCGGGCGCACCAGCGTCCACGTCTACCGGGTCCGCTACGGCGACGCGCGCCAGCTCGCCAAGGTGCTCACCGACATGTTCGGCGGCGCCGGCTCGTCCTCCACCGACAGCGCCGACGGCCAGGCCGCGCCGGGCTCCGACGGCACGACGACGTCGGTCGCCGATCGGCTCTCCTTCAACACCAATGCAGCCGGCTCATCGAGTTCGAGCGCCAATCCGACGAGCAGATCCCAAGGCGGTGGTCTCTCGGGCATGTCATCCTCGAGCACATCGTCCTCCAGCAGCACGACGTCCTCGACCGGGCTGGAGCCTCGCAGCAGTGGTGCTGGCGGAGGCCAGGCCATCATGCCGAATGTCCGGATCACCCCGGACACGGTGAACAACTCGCTGCTCATCTATGCCGACCGCGAGAACTACCGCATCATCTCCAGCACGCTGCAGCAGCTCGACCAGCCGGTGCTGCAGGTCGGCATCGACGCGACGATTGCCGAAGTGACGCTGACCAACGAGCTGTCCTACGGCGTGCAGGCCTATCTTTCGAGCAAGGTGCTCGGCCTCGGGACCGACAAGGGGTCGATCACCAATACGCAAGCCACGTCGGTGGCCACGGCCACGACATCCGCGGCGACGACGGCCTTGATCAACCGCGCTCTGCCTGGCTTCAACTTCCTGATCGGGCACGAAGCCTCGCCCAACATGATCCTCGACGCACTCCATACTGTCACCAGCGTCAAGGTGCTCTCCAATCCCTCGCTGGTCGTGATCAACAACCAGACCGCCACCCTGCAGGTCGGCGACGTCGTGCCGGTCTCGACCGGCAGCGCGACCGTGCTGTCGTCGAGCAATACTGTCGTCAACACCATCGACTATCGCAACACCGGCATCATCCTGCGCGTCGTGCCGCGCATCGCCGCCAACGGCAATGTGCGGCTCGAGGTCGAGCAGGAGATCAGCAACGTCGCGACCCAGACCGCCACGAGTCTCACGCCGACGGTGTCGCAGCGCAAGGTCAAGAGCGCGATCTCCGTCGCCAACGGCCAGACCGTGCTGCTGGCCGGCCTGATCAGCGAGCAGCAGAACGGCAATCGCAACGGCATTCCGGGCCTCGACGAGATCCCCGTGCTTGGCGACGCGTTCTCGCATCAGGGCAAGAAGGGCACGCGCACCGAGCTCATTATCTTCATTCGGCCGCAGATCATTCGCGACGGCAGCGATGCGCATCAGGTGGCCGAAGAACTCCGTTCCAAGCTCCGCGGATCGGTCGGAGCGAGCATCACGGATGATTTGCGTGTCCGCACCACCCGCTGATCCCCGCCAAATGACCCGGCCGACGATGCGGTGCCTCGCCGTCGTCTGCACCGCAGCCGGCCTGCTGCTCGGCGCAATCACATCGCCCGCGCACGCCGATTCGGTTAGTGCCGCACGCAGTGCCTATGCGCGCGGCGACTTCGTCCGCGCCGTGCGCGTGCTGACGCCGCTGGCGCTGCGCGGCGATCCGCGCGCGCAGGCCATGCTCGGCTTCATGTATGAGAACGGCTTTGGGACCCCGCAGGCCTATGAGGTCGCCAGCGATCTCTATTGCCAGGCCGCCGCCGCCGGCAATCCATTCGGCCAAGCGATGCTTGGCCTGATGTATGACAAGGGACATGGCGTTCCACAGGACGTCGTGCTCGCCTACAAATGGCTCAACCTCGCCGCCGGGCACGCCAAGTCGACACAGCGCAGCTACTTCCTGCGGCTTCGCAACGCCGTGGCCTCGAAGATGTCGGCCAGCCAGATCGCCCAGGGCCAGGCCCTCGCGCTGGACTGGGTCCCGGGCCAGCTCTGACCGGCATTGCCGGTTCATGGCTCGGCGAAGGCGGGCTCCCTGCAGCAATGGAGTGAAGACGGCGCGGCACGCGATGGCTGGCGCGGTGGGGCGCATTTGTCTCCTGCATTCGCGCTGCTCGGCGCATTTCACAAAACCGAAGCAAGACCGACACCACGTTGCAATTTGTTGCCGCGATAAATTGCCGCAGGCGAGCCCACATCAGCACGTGCGCGCCGCTGCCCCACTCCGTCTGGAGATGTCATGACCAGAACAGTCACCCGGTCCAAGGCGCTCGCCCTTGCGACCAGCGCCGTCTTTACCGCGACCAGCGTCGCGCCAGCCTTCGCCGGAGCGGCGACGAGCACACCGATCGAGCACGTCATCATCATCGTCGGCGAAAACCACACGTTCGACAATCTATTCGGCACGTACAAGCCGAAGCCAGGGCAGACGATCGACAATCTGCTCAGCAAGGGAATCGTCAACGAAGACGGCACGCCGGGCCGGCACTTCAAGAAGGCAGAGCAGCGGATCGGCCGCGACGAGGTTCGCTATACTGCCGAGACCGCGTCCACGGGCGCCTATGCGACGCTGCCGCAACCCTACACCACCTATGGAATCGGCCTGCCGCAGAACGTCCTCGACACCCGCTTCCCGGCCAATCTTCCCAATGGGCCGTACCAGATTTCGAAATACGTCTCATACGCCGCTTATACTGGAGATCCGGTACACCGCTTCTTCCAGATGTGGCAGGACATCGACGGCGGCAAGCACGACAAGTTTGTATGGGTCGAACGGACCATCGGCACCGGGTCGAACGGGCAGCCTTATCCGTCCGGCGGGTTCAACCCGATGGAAGGCGCCATCTCGATGGGGTTCTACAACATGAACCCGTTCACCGACGCCTCCGGCAAGGCCCAGCCGGGTGACGCGCCGTTCTTCAAGCAGCTCGCCGACGAGTACGCGATCAGCGACAACTATCACCAAGCGATCATGGGCGGCACCGGGGCCAACTTCCAGGCCCTCGTCACCGGCCACGCTGCGTTCTTCACCAATCCCGAGACGCTGAACGGCACCCCCGCCGTGCCCTACGCCAACCAGATCGAGAATCCCGATCCCGTCCCCGGCACCAACAACTACTACAAGCAGGACGGCTACAGCGGCGGATCCTACGTCAACTGCTCCGACCCAAGCGCGCCCGGCGTCGCCGCCGTCAACGAGCAGCTGTTCAAGAACGGCGTCACCAGCAACAACTGCGCGCCGAACCACTATTACCTCGTCAACAACTATAGCATGTTCTGGAACCAGACCAGCGCCAAGCCGAACGCGCTCGGCTCGGATAAGTTCGTGCTGCCGCCGCAGAGCGCGCCGACCATCGCCGACGTGATGACGGCGAAAGGCGTTTCTTGGAAGTACTACAGCGCCGACCGCGGTGACGACACCACCACCTTCGCCAGCAGCGTCGACGGCGTGCCGCTGCTGTTCCACTCCTATTGCGGCATCTGCGACCCGCTCACGGGCTTCAACAAGATCATGAAGACCCCGGCGGAGGAAGCCAAGCTGCAGAACTACGGCGCCTTCGTGAAGGACGTGCAGAACAACACGCTGCCGGCGGTGTCGTTCGTGCGTCCGTTCGAGGCGCTCGCCGGTCATCCCGCCGATTCGACCACGGATCTCTACGAGAAATTCCTCGAGGCGCTGATCAATCGGGTCAAGGCCAATCCTCAGCTCTGGGCCAAGACTGCGATCTTCATCACGACCGACGAAGGCGGCGGCTACTACGACTCCGGCTATGTCCAGCCGGTCGACTTCCTCGGCGACGGCACCCGGATCCCCTTCATCCTGGTCTCGCCGCTGGCCAAGAAGGGCCATGTCGACCACACCTATTACGATCACGTGTCGCTGCTGAAATTCATCGAGCGCAACTGGCGGCTGCCCACGATCTCCGCCGTCAGCCGCGACCGGCTGCCCAACCCGATCCATGACCGGGATGACAACCGCTATGTGCCGAAAAACCGTCCGGCGATCGGTGACCTGATGAACCTGTTCGCCTTCGACGACGATGGCGATCACGATCATGACGGCGGATGGCACCACCACGACCACGACGGACACTCCGGCGACGATCGCTGATCGACCGAGCGTCAACGGCTGACATCATTGCCGTGAAAAGCGGCCCGCCGCAGACGATGCGGCGGGCCTTTTTGGGTCGCCAGCTGCAACAATCTCTCAGTGACGCACCGATCCGCAACATCGCCAATCCATCAGCGGATTGTCAGCTGATCGTCACGCCCCCGTTATCGACCCTCCGCATCGTCCCGCCGCCGCTTGAGTGAAGCGGCGCGATACAACCGAGGTCTTGGGGGATCTTGCAGAATGTCACTTCGATCATCATTCAAATCTGCCTTTCACGAACTGCTCACATTGTCGGTCACGGTGTCGTTGCTCGCGTTCGCCACTGCCGCGCCAAGCCTCGCGCACGACCACGGCTTCGACGACGATGACGACAGCTACGCCATCGGCCTTTGGGGCGACCTACCCTACTCCACGCTGCAGGCCACCGTCGGCGTCCCGAACCTGATCGCGGACATGAACGCCCACCGGCTGAAGTTCACGGCGCATGACGGCGACTTGAAGCAGGGCTCCAATTCCGCCTGCGATGCCGGCCTCTACGCCCAGGCGCTCGCCTTCTTCAACAGCCTGGAGGCACCGGCCATGTTCACGCCGGGCGACAACGACTGGGTCGATTGCGATCGCCCGTCGAACGGCGGCTTCAACTCGCGCGACCGGCTCGACTACGAGCGCAAGATATTCTTCTCGACACCGTTCTCGCTCGGCCAGCGCAAGCTGCGCCAGGAGGTGCAGACCGATCCGCTGTGCCTCAGCGCCAATGGCACCAAGGTCGGTTGCGTCGAGAATCGCCGCTGGACCCTCGGCCGCGTGACCTATGCGACGCTCAACATCCAGGGATCCTGCAACAATCTCTGCGACACCAACCCCGATCCGGACGAATACAATGCGCGCAATACGGCCGTGATTCTGTGGATGCAGCAGACCTTCGCTGAAGCCAAGAGGCGCAATTCCGCTGCGGTGATGTTCATCACCCAGGGCAACCCGGGCTGGGACCAAGCCGACCCGACGCGTGCGCCGCTGCGCGATCCCAAGACGCTCGCCGAAACCGACGGGCAGCCCGATGGCTTCGTCAGCTTCCTGACTGCGCTGCGGACCGAGGTCGAGGCGTTCCGCAAGCCGGTCGCCTACGTCCACGGCGATTCCCACTACTTCCGGATCGACCAGCCGTTCCTCAACGCTGCCGGCCAGCGGCTTGAGAACTTCGTTCGCGTCGAAACGTTCGGCGACAATCAGGGCAATGGCAACAACGACGTGCGCTGGCTCAAGGTGACCGTCGATCCGCGCAGTCGCGACGTGTTCTCCTTCCAGCCCGTCACGGTGCCGGCGAACCGCACCGCCGTGCCGGCGCCGACCCGCAACTGAGCCTCATGATGACCGGGTCGTCCGGCCTGGCTGGGCGACCCTTGTCTTTCGCCGAGCAGCGCTGCAGTCGGACTCAACCGAGCGACCGCAGCCAGGCCAGCCGCGCGATCGCCTGCGACGCCAGCCGCTGCATGAGACCGAGCCGGTCCGATTCGGTCGCTCGCTCCGCATGCTCCAGATACGCGTCCGCCAGCGCTTCCGCCAGCACGGCTGCATCGGCTTGCGCGAGCCCAGCCGGCAGGCGCAACAGGCCCGCAACGTCCGATGCCATTGCCGCGGCTTCGCGCGCAAGCTCGCCCACGCGATCTGCCGGGCGGCCTGCGGCGCGCGCCGCCATCGCGTCGAGCAGCTCGGCGAGTCGACGCTCCAGCCGGCCGGCGTCGATCGTGCCGGCGTCCGACGCCACTGACGCCGCGCGCCTGGCGTCGGTCTCAAGATGATACGCACGGCGCCGCTCCTTGCGCAGCGTCGCGACATGACCGAGCTCCTCCCGCGCCATGGCCTCGGACGCCCTCTTGACCTCGGGAACATCGTTAAATGCGGCGAGATAGGACCAGAACGCGAAGGCCCGTTCCTCGTTGCGCACCGCCATCGACAGCGCGCGGTAAGGAGTCATCAACCGCGAATCCTGAATTTCGCGCGCCGCGCCGGGCTCAAAGGTCTCCGGCGGCTGCCAGCGCACCAGCGACGCATCGGGGGCGCGCCCCGTACGCGCTTGCGACCATTGCGCGACACTGTCGACATGCTCGCGCTCGGCCGCGGCCAGCCTCGCGAAGACGTCGGCCAGATCGAGCCGGCCTTGACGCTGCATCTCTCCGGACAGCTCGTCGTAGCGATCGGCCGCCTCCTGCTCCATCGCATTCGCGAGCGCGAACAGCTCGTCGATCGAATGCAGGTTCCCGGCCGGTTCCGACTTGAGCGAGAGCGTGCGTGACAACAACATATAATAGTCCGCCTGATTGTCCGGGCCTGTTTGATCCAGCGCAACGTCCGTCGGATTGCGACCCACTAGACAACCGGCACGATAAGGAGTCAATTTAGCCTGACTCTATCTCAGGGATTGTCAATGGCGACGATCCTTCCTTCCCGAAACAGTCCTGACTGGAATACGGCTCCTTCGTGGGCCGGCCGTTCCGCTTGAGGTGATCATGGTTGCGAGTGATGTCGCCACCAATCGGTGGCGCATGCCTGCTATCTTGGTAGCAATCCTCATCGGGCTCTGCGCCATCGCGGCCCCGCGCGCAGCACATGCGGCCGGCGATCTCGCAACCTACCTCTCGAAGATCACGCCGGGCGATCTCTTCCCCAATGCGGACCGTTTCGGCGTGCCGCAAGGCGAGCCGCCGATCATGCCGGTGTATCGCGGCGATCAGCTCAAGGGTTACGTCTATCTCAACTCCGATTTCGCCAATTCCGTCGGCTATTCGGGCAAGCCGATCCACATCCTCGTCGGCATCGATCCCAAGGGCGTCATCACCGGGCTGAAGCTGGTCGATCACAAGGAGCCGATCGTGCTGATCGGCATTCCCGAGCCACGCATCGTTGCCGCACTCAACGGCCTGCTCGGCAAGGACATGATGCCGATTGCGCAAGGCGCAGAACACGCGCCGCAGGCCGACATCGTCTCAGGTGCAACGGTCACCGTGCTGGTGATGCACGACAGCATCGTGCGCGCGGCCACGCGCCTGATCCGCAGCGGCCGCATCGGTGCCGGCGCTGCGGCGAGCGCCGCCGCGGCACAGCCGGGCGTGACCAAGACGGTCGATCCCGACAAGAGCGAGATCCGCGACTGGAGCAGCCTGCTCGGCGACGGCTCGGTGCGGCGCCTGCACCTCAGCATCGGCGACGTCAACGATGCGTTCGCCAAGTCGGGCAATGCGGCGGCCGCGCAAAATCCGGAGCCCGGCGATGCCGGCGACACCTTCGTTGATCTGTATGTGGCCATGGTCAGCGTGCCCACCATCGGCCGCAGCCTGCTCGGCGACGAGGGCTATCAGCGACTCAAGCAGCGATTGCAGCCCGGACAGCAGGCGATCGTCGTCGCCGGCGACGGCATCTACTCGTTCAAGGGCTCCGCTTATGTCCGAGGCGGCATCTTCGACCGCATCGAGGTGCTGCAGGAGGGCGGAAGCACACGGTTCCGCGACAAGAACCACATGCGACTCGGTGCGCTGGCCGCCGCCGGCGCCCCTGCCCTGCGCGAGATCGGACTGTTCGTCACGCCGCCCGAATTCACGCTCGACCCGACCGAGCCATGGCAGCTCCAGCTCCTGGTGCAACGAAGCACAGGCAGCCACGACAAGGCGTTCCTGACTTTCGATATCGACTACACGGTGCCCGACGCCTACTTGAAGCAGCAGACGCGCCCCGCTGTGCCGGCAGCGAAGGCGACGACCGCACGTCCCGCCCCGGCCACGGCGCAACCGGTCGCCGACGACACCGAAGAGCCGTTATGGATGCGCATCTGGCGCTCGCAGATGGTCGCCATCGGCATCACCGCGCTGGCGCTGGCCGTGCTCACGGGGATCTTCTTCTTCCAGAACGTTCTGGTGCGCCGTCCCCGGCTCTACACCTGGGTCCGCCGCGCCTATCTCCTGTTCGTGCTGGTCTGGCTCGGCTGGTACGCCAACGCCCAGCTCTCGGTCGTCAACGTCGTCACCTTCGTCAACGCGCTGCTGACCGGCTTCCATTGGGAGTTCTTCCTCGCGGCGCCCTTGATCTTCATCCTGTGGGCGGCAACGGCGGCTGGACTGCTGTTCTGGGGCCGCGGGCCGTTCTGTGGCTGGCTCTGTCCGTTCGGCGCGCTGCAGGAGCTCACCAACACAGTGGCAAAATGGCTCAAGGTGCCGCAGATCACGGTACCCTGGGGTCTGCATGAGCGTCTCTGGCCGATCAAATACATCATCTTCCTCGGCCTGTTCGGCCTGTCGCTTTATTCGGTCGCGCTCGCCGAACAGGTCGCGGAGGTCGAGCCGTTCAAGACCGCGATCATCCTGAAATTCTCGCGCAGCTGGCCGTTCGTGCTGTATGCCGCGGCGCTGCTCGGCATCGGCCTGTTCATCGAACGCTTCTTCTGCCGCTATCTCTGCCCGCTGGGCGCGGCACTGGCGATTCCCGGACGCATCCGCACCTTCGAATGGCTGCGTCGCTGGAAGGAGTGCGGCTCGCCCTGCCAGCGCTGCGCCAAGGAATGCCCGGTGCAGTCGATCCATCCCGAGGGACACATCAACGTCAATGAATGCATCTACTGCATGCATTGCCAGGAGCTCTACTACGACGATCAGCGCTGCCCGCACATGATCCAGGTCCGGCTCAAGCGCGAGAAATTCGAGGCGATGTCATCGCCGTCGATGCGCGCCGCGAAATCCGGTCCGAAGACCGTGATCACCCATGCCGGCCAGCCGATGGCGGCGACGGCCCCCTCCAACGATCTCACCCATCCATCATAAGGAGACGACGATGGCGCAAGACGACGACCAGACAAAAATCAGCCGCCGGCAGATCGTCGGCACCGCCGCACTGGGCGCGGCCGGCGTAGCCGGCAGCATTGGACTTGGCAAGAGCGTCGAGACCGCGCCGGCCGCCGCGCAACCACGTTCGGCCCAGGGCGCCGGCAAGGCGGAGGTCGCCCCCGGCGAGCTCGACGAATACTACGTGTTCTTCTCCAGCGGCCAGACCGGCGAGCTGCGGATCATCGGCATGCCGTCGATGCGCGAGCTGATGCGCATCCCCGTCTTCAACCGGTGCAGCGCCACCGGCTGGGGCCAGACCAACGAGAGCCGCAAGATCATGACCGAGGGGCTGCTGCCGGAGACGCGCGAGCGGCTCAAGGACAGGCTCGGCATCTGGATGAACGGCGACTGCCACCATCCGCACATGTCGTTCACCAATGGCACATATGACGGCCGCTACATCTTTATCAACGACAAGGCCAACACCCGCCTCGCGCGCATTCGCACCGACGTGATGAAATGCGACAAGATCATCGAGCTGCCGAACCAGTACACCATCCACGGCATGCGGCCGCAGAAGTTCCCGCGCACCGGCTACGTGTTCTGCAACGGCGAATATGAGGTGCCGCTACCGAATGACGGCAAGGTGCTCGACGACAAGTCTAAATACTGGTCGATGTTCTCGGCCGTCGACGGCGATACCATGAAGGTTGCCTGGCAGGTGATCGTCGACGGCAATCTCGACAACACCGATTGCGACTACCAGGGCAAATATGCCTTCTCCACCTGCTACAACTCGGAAAAGGGCGTTACCTTGGCCGAGATGACGGCAAGCGAGCAGGACTGGGTGACGATCTTCAACATCAAGCGCATAGAGGAAGCCGTCAAGAAGGGCGACTTCAAGGAGATGAACGGCGTTCCCGTCATCGACGGCCGCAAGGGCTCGCCCTACACGCGCTACGTTCCGGTCTCGAACAGCCCGCACGGCCTCAACACCGCCCCCGACGGCATCCATGTCGTCGCCAATGGCAAGCTGGCGCCGACGGTCACGGTGATCGACGTCCGCCTGATCGACAACCTGTTCGACGACAAGATCAAGCCGCGCGACGTCGTCGTGGCCGAGCCGGAGCTCGGCCTCGGGCCGCTGCACACCGCCTTCGACGGCCGGGGCAATGCCTACACTACGCTGTTCCTCGACAGCCAGGTCTGCAAATGGAGCATCGATCTCGCCAAACGAGCCTTCAAGGGCGAGAAGGTCAACCCCATCATCCAGAAGCTCGACGTCCACTATCAGCCGGGCCACAACCACGCCTCGATGGGCGAGACCAACGAAGCCGACGGCAAATGGCTGCTGTCCTTGAACAAGTTCTCCAAGGACCGCTTCCTGAATGTCGGGCCGCTGAAGCCGGAAAACGACCAGCTGATCGACATCACCGGCGACAAGATGGAGCTGGTGCACGACGGCCCGAGCTTCGCCGAGCCGCACGACGCCGTCATCGTGCACCGCTCCAAGCTCGAGGGCCGCGTGACCTCGATCTGGAAGCGCGACGACCCGTTCTTCGCCGACGCCCGCAAGCAGGCCGCAGCCGACGGCGTCACACTGGAGAGCGACGCCAAGGTGATCCGCGACGGCAACAAGGTGCGCGTCTATATGTGGTCCAGCGCGCCCGCCTATGCGCTCGAGAAGTTCGAGGTCAAGCAGGGTGACGAGGTGACCGTCTATGTCACCAACATCGACGACGTCGAGGATCTGGTGCACGGCTTCTGCATCGTGAACTACGGCGTCAACATGGAGATCGATCCGCAGCAGACCTCATCGGTGACGTTCATCGCCGACAAGCCCGGCGTGTACTGGTATTTCTGCACATGGTTCTGTCACGCCATGCACATGGAAATGCGCGGACGCATGCTGGTCTCGCCGCAGAACGCGTGAGCGATGCGGCGCATGCGCCATATCAAGACTCTGGGGCTGGCGGCGCTCGTCGTCGCCGGCCTGCCCTTCCGCGCAACAGCGGCGACACGACAGATCGCGGCCGATATTGCCGACTTGCAGGGCGTCCTCGATCGCGCCGCCGACGGCGATGAGATCGCGCTGGCCGCAGGCACCTATCGTGGGCCGCTGCGGATCACCCATCGCCTGACACTGACAGGCGCGCACGGCGCGGTGATCACCGGCGATGGGCATGGGAGCGTCATTACCGTCACGGCACCGGGTACCGTCATTCGAGGCTTCGTCCTCAAAGGATCCGGCCGCTCGCTCGAGAAGATGGATTCCGGCATCTTCGTCGACCAGGGCGCGCACGACACGCTGATCGAGAACAACCGGATCGAAGGCAATCTGTTCGGCGTCTATCTGCACGGATCAGCCAATGCCATGGTCCGCCACAACAGCATCATCGGCCTGCGCGCGACGCTGCCCGGCGGCACCGGCAATGGCGTTTCGGTCTGGAACGCGCCGGGCGCCAAGGTGATCGACAACGACATCCGCTATGGCCGCGATGGCGTGTTCGCCATTACCAGCCGCAACAACACGTTCAGCCACAACCGCTTCAGCGAGCTGCGCTTTGCCGTCCACTACATGTACGCCAATGACGGCGAGATCACCGGCAACGTCTCGGTCGGCAACATCATCGGCTATGCGATGATGTTCTCGAAGAACCTGGTCGTGAAGGACAACGTCTCAGACCACGACCGCGATCGCGGCATGCTGTTCAACGCGACCAACGGCTCGCAAATCTCCGGCAACAGCGTGATCGGCGGCTTGCAGCCGGCGGAGCGCTGGGCGACCGCCGAGAACCGCGGCACCGACGAAGGCGTGCCGCTGACCGACAAGAGCGTGTTCACGCCGAGCGGCGGCGTCCGTCCCGGCCCCGAGAAATGCGTGTTCATCTACAACACGAACAATAATCGTATCACCAATAACTGGTTCGAGGGCTGCGAGATCGGCGTGCACTTCACCGCCGGCTCCGAAGGCAACGACATCCGGGGCAATGCCTTCGTCAACAACGCCAGCCAGATCAAATATGTCGGCACCCGCCATCTCGACTGGTCGAAGAACGGCCGCGGCAATTACTGGAGCGACAATCCCGGCTTCGACCTCAACGGCGACGGCGTTGCCGACACCGCCTACCGGCCGAACGATCTGATCGACCGCGTGCTGTGGACGGCGCCGGCCGCCAAAGTCCTGATCAACAGCCCGGCCGTGCAGGTCATCCGCTGGGCGCAGGCGCAGTTTCCGGCGATCCTGCCCGGCGGGGTGGTCGATAGCCATCCGCTGATGTCGCCACCGCCGGCGCGCCGCACTGCCGCCGGGAGCAGCGCCCGATGAGCGCGACCGTCCATATCGCCGACGTGATCAAGCATTACGGCAAGGTCGAAGCCGTCAAGGGCGTGTCGTTCGATCTCGCGGCCGGAGAGATGGTGGCCCTGATCGGCCACAACGGAGCCGGCAAGACCACGCTGATGAAGATGATGCTCGGCCTGATCCGGCCGACCAAGGGCACGATCGCGCTGCTCGGCGAAAACCCGGCCGCCGGCGAGTTCTCCTCGCGGCGTCGGCTCGGCTATCTGCCGGAGAACGTCGCCTTCGATGCCGCGCTCACCGGCCGCGAGACGCAAACCTTCTACGCCCGCCTCAAACGCGAGCCGGTGAGCGGCGCACTGGCGCTGCTCGATGTCGTCGGGCTGGGCGACGCTGCCGGGCGCCGCGTCAATACCTACTCGAAGGGCATGCGCCAGCGGCTTGGCCTGGCGCAGGCGCTGATCGGCCGGCCACGCGTGCTGCTGCTGGACGAGCCGACCACCGGTCTCGATCCCGAACTGCGCCAGACGTTCTACGAGGTGATCCAGAAGCTCGCCGCCGAGGGTACGACGGTGCTGCTGTCATCGCATGCGCTGACCGAGCTGGAGGAGAGGGCCGGCCGTGTCATCATCATGAACAAGGGACTCAAGGTCGCCGACGGCACGCTCGACGAACTGCGCCGCCTCGCGCGACTGCCGACTCGGATCCGGGTCAAGGTCGCTGACCTGCCGCTATCCGGCCGGCCCTCGTGGCTGCCGGAGGCGACCTCCTATCGTCGGATCAACGGCCACATTGTCGAGATCGACGCGGCGCCGGACGAGAAGATCGCTCTGCTGCGCCGTGCGACGGCCGAGGGCACCGCCGTGCAGGATCTCGAGCTCATCCCGCCCAATCTCGACGAGCTCTACGCGCATTTCCTGCGCCACGCGGAGCGTTCGCAATGAATGCCGTGATCACCATCGCCGCGAAGGAAATCCAGCAGGCGATCCGCAACCGCTGGGTGCTGGCGTCGACCCTGCTGCTGGCAGGGCTCGCGCTGTCGCTGACCTTTCTCGGCAGCGCACCGACTGGCACCGTGGGCGCGCGCGCACTCGACGTCGTCATCGTCAGCCTGTCGAGCCTGACCATCTTCCTGATCCCGTTGATCGCGCTTTTGATCTCGCACGACGCCATCGTCGGCGACATGGAGCGCGGCACCATGCTGCTGCTGCTCAGCTATCCCGTGGCGCGCTGGCAGGTGCTGCTCGGGAAGTTCCTCGGACATCTTGCCGTGCTCGCCTTCGCGATCTGCCTCGGCTATAGCGCAGCCGCGGTGGCGCTGCTGATCGCCGGCAGCCACTTCGACAGCGACGGGCTCACCGCCTTCGCCGCGATGATCGGCTCCTCCGTTCTGCTTGGCGCGGTGTTCGTCGCGATCGGCTATCTGGTCAGCGCAGTCGTGCGCGACCGCGGCACCGCAGCGGGTGTCTGCATTGGCCTGTGGCTCGCGCTCGTCCTGATCTACGACATGGCGCTGCTCGGCCTTCTGGTCATCGACCAGGGCCGCAACGTCTCCGGCGGCCTGCTCAGCGCGCTGCTGCTGCTCAACCCGACCGACGCCTACCGGCTGTTCAACCTGACCGGCTTCGCCAATGTCAGCCTGTTCTCCGGCATGGCCGGGCTCGCCGGCAGCAGTACGCTGTCGGTTGAGGTGCTGCTCACCGCGTTGGTGCTGTGGACGTTGGTGCCGCTCGCAGGCGCCGCGCTGGCCTTCTCCCGGAGAGAGCTATGAAACGCCTCGCTTACGCCGGCGCGCTCATCGCCGCCTTTGCGCTCGCCGCCTGCAACGACAAGCAGGCCGCCGCGCCGCCGCCGCCGGTCAAGCTGACGGCGGAGGCGATCGGGCATTATTGCGGAATGAACCTGCTCGAGCATTCCGGCCCCAAGGGACAGATCTTCGCCGCCAGCCTGATCGAGCCGGTGTGGTTCTCCTCCGCGCGCGACGCCATCGCCTTCACGATGCTGCCCGACGAGCCCAAGGACATCCAGGCGATCTACGTCTCCGACATGGGCAAAGCCGCGAGCTGGGACAATCCGGGCGCCGACAATTGGGTCGAGGCGCGCAAGGCGGTGTTCGTGATCGGCAGCCGGGTCAGGAGCGGCATGGGCAGCGACGAGGCGGTGCCGTTCTCGGATCGGAGCGCGGCCGAGCGATTCGCTGCCGAGCACGGCGGCCGCATCGTCGGCTTCACCGGGGTGCCGCGCGACTATGTGCTGAGCTCGCCCGACGACAACGCCGGCGCGATCGAGCCGGGCCACAAGGACACGCCTGGGGTGCAACGATGACAAATCAGCTCTCGCGTCGGCGCTTCATCCGCATCAGCGCCGCATTGGCGGGCCTCGCGGTCGCTCCTTCCAGGGCGCATGCGGCCGACAGCACAAGCGGACTGGTCGAATGGCGCGGCACGCTGCTCGGCGCCGTCGCCACGATCAAGCTTCATCACCGCGACCGGCAAGAAGCCGAACGGCTGATCACGGTCTCGATCGGCGAAGCCCGGCGGCTCGAGCGCCTGTTCAGCCTGTATCTGGAGCAATCGGCGCTGGTGACGCTGAACCGCACCGGCGTGCTGGTGGACCCCGCGCCCGAGCTGGTCGACATCCTCACACGCTCGCAGCGCTACGCCGCGATGACCGACGGCCGCTTCGACCCGACCGTGCAGCCGCTGTGGACGCTCTACGCCGATCATTTTTCGCGCCCGGATGCCAATCCCGACGGCCCGCCGCAGGCGGCCGTGCAAGAGGCGCTGACGCGGGTCGGCCATCAGCGGCTGAGCGTCAGTCGCGATCACATCGTCATGCCGCGCGGCATGGCGCTCACCCTCAATGGCATCGCGCAGGGCTATGTCACGGACAGGATCGTCGAGCTGCTGCGCGGCGAGGGTGTACAGCACAGCCTGGTCGACATGGGCGAAGCCCGCGCCATCGGCGCACGGCCGGACGCGCGGCCCTGGGAGGTCGGGATCGCCGACCCTGACAATCCCGATCGGATCGCCGCGATGCTACCGATCATCGATCGGGCCGTATCGACGTCAGGCGCCTATGGCCTCCGCTTCGATCCACAAGGCCGCTTCAATCATCTGTTCGATCCGCACAGCGGCGGCTGCGCGCAGCGCTATCGCAGCGTGACCACGGTCGCCGGCAATGCAACGGCGGCGGACGCGCTCTCGACCGCGTTCAGCCTGATGTCGGAGCCCGAGATCCGTGCACTGCTGCCCCGCACCGAGATCGAACGTGTTCACCTGATCGACGCGGCTGGAGCCGCAGTCGACCTCGTCGGCTGAGTCCGTCTCGTCTGCCGTCGGATCGCAATCGGGAACGTCGCATCAGCTAGAATCGTGCGGCCATCTCGGCGAGCCGCCTGTGCGCCCGCTCACGTGCGGCGGCGGTGTGCGTGGCCGGTCCGCTGGTCGGCCCGATCGCCACGAAGTGGAGGTCGCGAAGACCCATGAAGCGCAGCGCCTCGCGCAAATAGGGCGTCGCGAGGTCGGTCCGCCCCCGGCTGATGCCGGTGGTGAAGTCGCCGCCGCTGGCGAGGATCACCAGCGTCGGACGATCCTTCAGGAGCGGCAGGTAGCCACACGACGGATCGAAGCGAAAGGTGAGGCCCGGCTGATTGATGATGTCGAGCCAGTGCTTGAGTTTGTAGGGAATGCCGAAATTCCACATCGGCGTCGAGATCACGACGCGCTCGGCCAGATCGAGCCGCACCGCCATGCGTTCGGCCGCCGCGAACGCCCCGCGCTGGCCGTCGGTGAAGGTGCGGCCGCCCATGCGGGCATACTTCGCCTGCAAAATCTCACCGTCGAACTCCGGCAGATTCTCGCGCCACAGATTCATCTCGTCGACGTCCCATCCCGGCCGCGCCTGCCTGAAGCGGTCCAGGAAGGCGCGCGCGCCGGCGCTGGATTCCGAATCCGCCCGCGGCGAGGCGACGAGATGCAGCAGCTTTGGCATGCCTCACCCAAGTGCCCTGATCACCGCGTCGGCCGTGGTCACGACAGCAACATTCTGCATGGCGAAGTTGATCGACGCATTGTGCCAGTCCGCGTTCATGGTCGAGCAGCAATCCTCCGGCACCACCATGAAGTAGCCCTTGTCCGCCCCGGTCCGCGCGGTGTGCTCGACCGACATGTTGGTCCAGGCGCCGGTGTTGATGATGACGTCGCGCCCGGTGGCCTTGAGAATGGTCTCGAGCCGCGTGCCCTCCCAGGCGCTCATCCGCATCTTCTCGACGACGAAGTCCCCGCTCCGCGGCTCCAGCCCCGCGACCGGCGCGGCCCCCCAGCTGCCGCGCACCATCGCCTTGCTGTCGACCAAACCCTCGAACAACGGCGCGTTCAGGGTCACGCCGGGGGCGCCGGGCTCGACCACGAACCAGACGTGAATGATGACGACGCCGCGCGCGCGGGCGGCCTCAGCGAGCCGCCGGACATTGTCGATAACACGCTGCTGCCTGGCGTGCCCCGGCGCTCCGGACTCGGCGAAGGCGCCGCCATCCATGATGACATCGTTCTGCAGGTCCTGGATGATCATGGCGCAGCGGCGCGGGTCGAGCTGCATGTCGCCAGCAGCGAGCTGCGGGGCCGAAGACGCGGTGGCCGGCGCGGCGTTGCTGCCAGTCCGCCCGCTCATATACGTCTCGTGGCGCGGACCGATCTTGGTTGCGATCGCGTAGACCGAATGCGTCGCGGTCAGATAGAGCGTGCGGAAATCAGCCCCGCCCCAGGCGAGGTTGGCGACGAGCTCCGGCACGCGGACCTTGCCGAGCAGCTCGCCGCCGGGCGCGTAGACCCAGACGCCGCCGGGAGCGGTGACCCAGACATTGCCGCGCTGATCGCATTTCATGCCGTCGGGCACGCCGGGCTCGAGCTCGGAACGGATGCCGCTTGCAAAGATGCGTCCGTTCGACAGCGCACCATCGCCGCCGACGTCGAACACGCGGATCACCGCCTGCACCGTGTCGTTGACGTAAAGCAGTTTCTCGTCCGGCGAAAAGCACAGTCCGTTGGGCTGGTCGAACAGATGGCGGTCAACGAGCAGCCGCGGTGGCCCGCCGCCCGGCGCCACCCGGTACACGCCCTGGAAGCCGAGCTGGCGCGGCCGTTCCACGCCATAGACCGGCATGCGGCCATACCACGGATCGGAGAAGTAGATCGCCCCGCTCGAGTGGACGCACACGTCGTTGGGGCTGTTGAGTTCCTGGTTCTCGAAATGCGACGCCAGGATCTCGCGGCGGCCGTCGGGACGCTCGCGCACCAGCGACGACGTCGCGTGTTCGCAGACGATCAGGTTGAGCTCGGCATCATAGGTCATGCCGTTGCACTTGTTCGAGGGCCGCCGCATCTCGACCACGCCGCGCTTCGCATCCCAGCGGCGGCGGACATCAGCCGGCATGTCGGAGAACAGCAGGAACTGCTCGACGGGATGCCAGATCGGCCCCTCCGTGAACTCGAAGCCGGTCGCCACCTGCGCCACCGGCGCGTAGGGGTCGACCAGGGTCTCGAACTCAGGGCGCAAGGTCACGTGTGTCATCGTTGTGCCTCGTGCGGATCACGCCGGGAACCAGTGCCGCTGCGGCAGCGACTGCACGATCGGACCCGGCACCTGGTCATGCAGCCGCCCCGTTACGACGCCGCCTTCGATCTTGGCGGGACGATCATGCACCGGCAGCAGATAGCGCGAGCTCGACAACAGCTTCTTGATCGCCGCCTTCTCGGCACGCTTGGTGGTACCGTGATTGCCGGTGGTGCGCGGCTCGCCATCCTGGATCTCGTTGAACGGCGTCACGATCTGGTCGTTGAAATCGTAGATGACGTCGCCGCAGATGGTGGCGATGCCGTCGGCGGTGTGGACGTGGATGTTCATCGAGCCCTCGGTATGGGCGTTCGCAGCATCGCAATAGACGCCCGGCATCAGCTCGACCGGGCCGGTGAGCTCGAGGTCGAGGAAGCGCAGCGCGCTCTTGGTGTGCAGCCGGTCGATGAGATGCTTGATGTCCGGCGCCGGATATTGCGGATGCATCAGGCCGGAGACGGAGTATTCGAGCTCGCGGCGGTTGAGCACGACCGTCGTGTTCATCGGGAACAGGTCGTCCTTGCCGGCATGATCGATGTGCAGATGGGTGTGGCAGACATAGCGGACGTCGCCCATGCGGACGCCGTGGCGCGCCAATTGGTTCTCGATCATGTTCTCATGGTACTGCAGCCCGCGCATGCCCAGCGTCTCCATGATCTGGTTGGAGCGGTAGCCGGTATCGACCACGACCGGATACGGGCCGCCCAGGATCAGGAAGCCGAGCGTCAGCACCCGGCGGGTGCGGCCGCAATCACGACCGAGCACGAGGAAGCTCGATTCGAGCTCGATGTCACCATAGTCGAGAATCTTGATTTCCAGCGCCATGAGCGTTCCCTGTTGCTTTTGTTGTCGTTGCAGGCGGTATCATCCCAGCCGATAGACGCGCTGCGCCGTCCCTCCCATGACCTGCGCGCGTGCATGCTCGTCGAGGTCTTGGATGGCAGCCTCATAGGCTCCCACCAGTGCGCGATAGTCGGTCCAGAGCTTTTCGATCGGAAAATTCGAACCGAACAGGCAGCGCTCGGGCCCGAACATTCCGATCGTCTCCCGCACCACCTCGACAACATGCGCCGGATCGTTGCGGCGAATGAAGGTGCCGAGGCCCGAGAGCTTGCTGACGACGTTGCTGCAGTTCGCCAGCCGCTGCATTCCGGCTCGCCATTGATCGCGACCATGTGCGGACAGGTCCTCCGGCATGCCGGCGTGCTGAAGGATGAAAGTCACGGACGGACAGCTCTCGGCAAGCGCCGCGGCGCCAGCCATCTGCGGCGCGAAAACCTGCAGGTCGAAGGACCAGCCGTAGTCGGCGAGCCGCGCGATGTTGGCGCGGATATGGGTATCGCTGCAAAGGTCCGGGGACGAAGCGTAACGATAGAGCGGGTTCTCATGCCAGTGGAGCTGCATCCGGACCCCGCGGAGCAGCGGGTAGCGCGCCAACCGGTCGAACTGCGGCCGCGCATCGTCGACGCTCAGATCGGCATAGGCGACGATCGCATGCGGAAAGCCATGCTGCTCAGAAGTTCGCTGCACCCAGGCGGCCTCGTCCTCGAAGCCGTCCTTCGCCCAGTTGGTCTGCACATAGACCGACTTCCTGACGCCGCTGCCGGCGATGTCGTCGAGATATTCCCCGATCGCGTAGTCGCGCCGGATCGGCTCGTAGGGGCCAAAAATCCGCGGCTGCATCGGCCCGACCAGCCAGGGCAGATCGGCCTGCCGCCAGATGTGATGATGTGCATCGACGTATCCGGTCATGCCGCCCTCCTCTGTGCCAGCGACAGCACATGCGCGACGATGGCCTCGTCCGACCCGGCGGCTGCGATGTCGTCGACGAATGGCGCGATCGCCTGCAGCGCCTCAGTTTGAGGCTTGAATCCGGGCCCCGTCGCGAGCGGCGTCAGCCAGCTCAGGCGCCAGGCGCGCAGCGACAGCTTCCACACGGCGTCACGGAGCACGTGATGGTCACCACGCTCGAGCCCATCCGAGATGACCAGCACGGCGGCGCCCCGCGCGTAGGTCGAGAACCGCGGCACCGCGAGGAAGGCCTGCAGCGCCTCGCCGATACGCGTGCCGCCGTCCCAGTCGCTGACGAGATGAGAGGCAGCGAGCAGCGCCTGCTCGCGCCGCTTGAGCCGCAAGGGCCGCGTCACACGTGTCAGCCGTGTCCCAAGCGTGAACACCTCGGCCTGGGGTACGGCCTGCACCAGCACGTGGGCGAGCCGCATGTTGTCCTCGGTCCGCGCCTTCATCGAGCCGGAGACATCGATCAGCAGCAGCAATCGTCGCAATCGAGGCCGTCGCTTCAGCCGCCGCAGCGACAGCACCTCACCGTCGCGCCTTACGCTCTCACGCAGGGTCCGTCGCAGGTCGACGAAACTGCCGCGCCGCGCGCGCATGCGCCGATGGCCGCGCCGCTTCGGCAGCTTGGCACGCGCCTGGCGCGCGAGACGCTGCAGGACGTTGCCGCCTGTGGTCGCAGCCAGGCGGCGCGCGACCAGCGCCTCGGCACGCGTGGCCGCCAGACCGGACTCGTTCTGCTCCTCGGCGATATCGGGATCGACAGCGCCGCTCCCTTCCTCCTGGAGACGCACGACATCATCCTGCCTGTCGCTCTCGCCGAAGGCCGTCGCCTCGGCAACGCCGAAATGGATGTCGAACAGCAGATTGTAGGTCGCAAGCCGCTCGGGCAGCGGCGCCAGGGTCGCCGTCCCGGCCCGCCGGATATCGTCGAGGCTGGTCGGCCCCAGCAGTTCGATCGCAGCGAGAAAGGCGGTGGTCTGCTCGGGTGCGATCGCGAAGCCGTTCCGCCGCAGCAGCGCAGCGAACGTCACGAAGATCTCAGTCGCCTGCGGCAGGCGGGGCTCGCTCATGTCATCGCCTCCGCGAGCATCGCGTCGAGCCGCGGCGCGATGAAGGACAGATCCTCCTCATCCTTCAGCGCGACGCCAATCGCGCGCTTGAACGCATCGGGCCAGCGTGCGCCGGTCTGGTTGAGCAGCGTCGCCGCCTCCGCCCAATCAACCGCCTCGGCAATCCCGGGCGCCTTGCTCAGCGGCTCGCGCCGCAGCTTCGCCACTGCAGCCACCACGGCCCGCGCGGTCGCTTCGGCAACACTGGAGGCCCGCATCATCACGATCCGCGCCTCGCGCTCCGCATCGGGATAGTCGATCCAATGATAGACACAGCGGCGGCGCAGCGCTTCGTGCAGGTCACGAGTCCGATTCGAGGTCAGCACCACGATCGGCCGCTCGGCGGCACGGATCGTGCCGCGCTCTGGAATCGAGATCTGGAAGTCGGAAAGGAATTCGAGCAGGAACGCCTCGAACTCCTGGTCGGCGCGATCGATCTCATCGATCAGCAGCACCGTCGAGTCGGGCGCACGCAGGCAGGCCAGCATCGGCCGCTCGATCAGGAACGTCTCACCATAGATGTCGATGCTCTCCTCGCCGGCCTGGCGGATCGCGAGCATCTGGCGCGGATAGTTCCACTCGTAGAGCGCCGCCGCGGCGTCGATGCCTTCGTAGCATTGCAGCCGGATCAGCTTGCGGCCGAGCACTGCAGCGATCGCCTTCGCCGCCTCAGTTTTTCCGACGCCGGGTGCGCCTTCCAAGAGCAGCGGCTTGCCCAGCGCGAGGGCGAGATAGGCCGCGGTCGAGAGCCCGTCATCGGCGAGATAGTAGGCCGCCCGCAGTGCCTTTTCCAGCGCCTGCGGCGAGTCGATGCCGACGATGTTGCTGCGGACCACCATGCTGCGTCACCGCCGCGTCTGTGGCCGGGCGCCACCCTGGGCCCTGATCGCGCGCAGCACCTTCTCCGGCGTGATCGGCAGCTCGTCGATGCGCACGCCGACGGCGTTGAAGATCGCATTCGCGATGGCAGGGAGCACCGGATTGGCGCACATTTCGCCAGGGCCCTTGCCGCCGAACGGCCCGTCGGGCGCCGGCCGCTCCAGCACGGCGATGTCGTGCGGACAGATGTCGCCAGGTCCCGGCATCAGGTATTCGACGAAGTCGCGCGGTCCTTGCTTCGGGTCCGGGTAATACGGCTCCGTCGTCTCGTAGAGCGCGTGGCTCATGCCCATCCAGGCGCCGCCGACCAGCTGCTGCTCGACGAGGCGGGGATTGAGCGCGCGTCCCAGCTCATAGGCACTGTCCATCCTGACCACACCGACCTCGCCGGTCTCGTCATCGACCTCGACCTCGGCAACGAGACACGCATGCGCGTAGCAGGTCGCCGGGGACATTTCGCCGGTCTCAGGATCCACCTCCGACAGCGGCACCAGGAAGATGCCGCGGCCGGAGATCGTCTTGCCCTGACGGAACTGCGCGGCGATGGCGACGTCCTTCACCGAGATCGAGCGATGCGGCGCGCCCTTGACGTGAATGTTGCCGCGGCCATCGGTCTCGAGATCGCTGGCGTTGACCTCGAGCTCCTCGGCCGCCGCCTCCATCATGACGCCGCGCGCCTCCTTGGCGGCAGCCATCACGGCATTGCCGACGCGATGCGTGCCGCGCGAGGCGAACGAGCCCATGCAATGCGGGCCGGTGTCGGAATCGGCGGTGTCGACATAGACGTCCTCGACCGGCACGCCGAGCGTCTCGGCGCATATCTG
The DNA here is from genome assembly GCF_051167615.1 of Bradyrhizobium sp. HKCCYLS3013. Taxonomy (NCBI): domain Bacteria; kingdom Pseudomonadati; phylum Pseudomonadota; class Alphaproteobacteria; order Hyphomicrobiales; family Nitrobacteraceae; genus Bradyrhizobium; species Bradyrhizobium sp. HKCCYLS3013. Next base: position 117,523 of record NZ_JBNPTK010000009.1, on the reverse strand, counting down.
CCGCGTCACCGACTTCATGCCCTGTCCGAGATCGATCGAAGACAGCGCCACGGTGAACTTGCCGCTGGGATTGGAGTGCACCAGCGCCTGGCTCGGATCGCCGCCGAGATTCATGCCGATGGGATAGTTGATCGCCGCCATGCCGCGGCCGCGGTGCCTGGTCATGTCAGCGCCTCCTCGTGCCGAATACCGACGAGAACCGCGTCGCGCCGTGTGCGGGAGCCGGTGCCGGGCTCTGTGGGGGTGGTGACGGCGGCTCAGGAGGTGGAGAAACCGGGAGCCCCCGGTCATAGCTCGTGCGCTGCTGCGCCGGCGCAGGCCGCGCGCTCACCGGCTCACGCGGCGTGGAAGGAACGGCGGCCCGCGCGCCGCCGCCGTCCTTGCGCGACGACATGCGGCGGAATTCCTCGCGGATCGGCCATTTGGCCTTCTCGGCCGCAACCTGGACGCATTCGATCAGCGCGGTGTTCTTGGCCTCGCGGCGATGCGCCTTCATATCGCCGTCGCGATAGGCGTTGAGGATACGAAACTCCATCGGGTCCATGCCGATCAGATGCGCGAGCTTGTCCATCTGGCATTCGAGCGCGAAGTCCATGCCGGTGATGCCGAAGCCGCGCATCGCGGTGGCCGGCGTGCGGTTGGTGAAGATACAGTAGATGTCGCCATGGACGTTCGGGATCGTGTAGGGCCCCGGCAGGTGCGCGGCACATTTGACCACCGCGTAGCTCGACAGCCGCGTATAGGCGCCAGAATCGAAATAGCCGCGGATCTGGCGCGCCACGATGCGGCCGTCGCGCATGACCCCGTCCTTGATGTAGATGCGCTCGGCGCCGCGGGGCGGCCCGAACTGCATCTCCTCCTCTCGCCCGAGCACGTAGCGCACCGGGCGCCCCGTCAACATCGCAGCGAGAATGGCGAGCGGCTCGGTCAGCGTGTCGACCTTGCCACCGAAGCCGCCACCGACCGTGCCGCCGATGAAGTGGAATGTGTTCGACGGCAGATCGAGGATCTTGGCGCAGGTGTCGAGCGAGAAGAACAGCGCCTGGGTCGAGGTATAGACCACGTAGCGGCCGTTGGTGTCGGGCGCGGCGATCGAGCCGTTGGTCTCGACCGGCGCATGCTCGATCGGAGACATCTGGTAGCGCTGTTCCAAGACATGATCGGCGCCGGAGAAGCCACGCTCGACGTCGCCGAAGCGCAGCTTCTGATGATCGTAGCGCTCGTGATAGGTGAATGTGTTCTTCGGATAGGTCTCGTTGACGACGGGCGCCCCCGGCTTTAGCGCCTCCTCGACGTCGAACACCGCCGGCAAGGTCTCATAGTCGACGCGTACCCTGGCCGCCGCCTCGGCCGCCGCGCGCGGCGTCTCGGCGACCACGGCGACGATCGGCTCGCCGCGGTAGCGCACCCTGTCGACGGCGAGCGTCGGTTCGTCGTCCTTGCCGAAATTGATCAGGCTGAGCAGCGTGTTGAGATTGCGCGGCACGTCGGCGCCGCGGATGATCCGCCGCACGCCCTCGCTCCGCTCGGCCTCGCTGGTGTCGATGCGGCGCAGCCGCGCATGCGGCTGCGTGGATCTGACGACCTTCAGATGCAGCATGCCCTGCAGCTTGTGATCGTTGAAATAGGTCGAGGTTCCCGTGACATGGCCCAGCATGTCCTGGCGCTGGGTGCCCTTGCCGACCTCGTTGAGATTGTCGTCGCGCTCGTCGGCGAAGATGTCCTTGCGCAATTCCAGCATGGCGATCTCTCCTCACGCGCTCGCGCGCAGCGACGCGGCCGCCGCCAACACCGCATTGATGATCGGCTCGTATCCGGTGCAGCGGCAGATATTGCCGGAGATGGCCTCAACGACCTGCTCGCGGCTCGGCTGCGGGGTCTTGTCGAGCAGGGCCTTGGCCGCCATGATCATGCCTGGCGTGCAATAGCCGCATTGCGCGGCGAAGCCGTCGGCGAACGCCCGCTGCAGTGGATGCAGGTTCGGCCCGGCCTTGATGCCGTCGAGCGTTTCGACCGCACGGCCCTCGACGGACTCCGCCAGGGTCAGGCACGCGAGATGAGCATCGCCATCGATCAGCACCGTGCAGGCACCGCAGCCGCCCTGGCCGCAGCCGAATTTCGGCGTGACGTCGCCGATCATCTCGCGTAGCACGACCAGGAGGTTGGTGCCACCTTCGACGAACAGCGCGACGTCGCGGCCGTTGTGCCGGAATTGAAGGGGAGTCTTTGTCATGGCCTAGCTCTCCTGCCCCGACAACAGCCGCCGCAGATGCACGCCCGCGACCTCGCGGCGGTACCACGCGCTGGCCAGCGAATTGTCCGTGGGAGCCGTCCCCTCGCCCGCCGCCGCAGCCGCCGCGCTGATCGCGGTCGCATCGAGCGGCCGGCCTTCGAGCGCGCGCTCGGCCGCCTTGGCGCGGATGGCGGTCGGGGCCATCGATCCCAGCGCGATCCGGGCCCCCGTCACGCGACCGCCGCCGAGGGGAACATGCGCCGCGATCGTGATCACAGATCCGCCCTTCGGCTTGATGCGGGCGATCTTGCGATACCGGAACGCATCCACCGATGCCGGCCGAATGCAGGAGACCGCGACGACCAGCGCACCAGCCTGGCGATCGCGCGACTGCAGAAACTCTTCCAGCGGCATGTCCCTGACGCCGAAGCCGCCCTGCACCGAGACCATGCCGTCCAGCGCCAACAGCGCCACGGTGAAATCGCCGAATGGCGCAGGCGCGAACAAATTGCCGCCGACGGTGCCCATGTTGCGGACCGCCGGCCCGCCAATCGAGCGCGCCGCCGGATGCAGGAACGCAAGCTCGCGCTCGGCCAGCACGCGGGCAAAAGTGACCGCGGCGCCGATGCGGATGCGCGCGCCCGCCGCATCGATGCTCTGCAGCGCGCGGTCGGTCGCGCGGACCACGGTCGCAATCGAGACGTCGCCTTCGTTCAGATCGCGCATCACCAGCGTGCCGCCGCCGAGATAGCGGGCTGCGCGATCGGACGACAGCGCCGACGCCGCGTCGCTCGCGGCCTGAAACGTCTTCACCGTGACCGGCATCGGTTCACCTCTTGCTCATGCCGCCTGCTTCAGATGCGATCGGATCGCCTCGAAGCCGGCCTGGTAGATGTCTTCCGCCACCATGCGCGTCAGAGCCTCGGCCTGCTCGGGCCGCGTCGTGAAGCGGCTCTCCCAGTGCCAGAAGGTGCGATCACCATCGGTGACCGGCAGCAGCCGGACATGGGCGACGTAGTTGAACAGCTGGATCGGCGTGTCGAGCAGGCAGTAGCTGAAGCTCTGTTCGAGATCGGACAGCGCCAGCAGTTGCTCGCGCAACTCCGACCCGTCCTTGAGCCGGAAGCGCCTGACGCAGCCGATCTTGTCGGACGTCTGCGAGCGCTCGATCGCCGAGGTCGCCACCGCCGGGTGCCAGCGATCATGACCGTTGAAGTCGCGCAGCACCTCCCACACCCGGTCAGTCGGCGCGTCGATGATGGTGCTCTTGACGACGTGCGGCACGGCGTCAGCCTCCGAACGCCCGCTTGAGCGCATCGAAGCCGCCCTGGAACACGCCGCCGCCGATCGAGCCGGCCAGGTCGGCCTCGCGCTCCGGGGCGCAGTCGAATTCGGCGGTCCATTCCAGGAAGGTCTTGTCGCCGTCGGTAACCGGCGTCAGGCGCAAGGTCGCGACGTAGTTCGACACGCCCATCGGCGATTCCAAAATCGAATAGGTGCAGAACATGTCGTAGTCGGACAGGCCGAGCAGCTTCTCGCGGATGCGGTCGCCATTGCGCAGCCTGAAATCCCTGACACAGCCGATCTTGTCGGCGGGCTCGCCGCCCTCGATGCGGCTCTCGGCAATCGCCGGATGCCAGTTCGGCAGGCCGTTGAAATCGCGCACCCGCGCCCACACCCGGTCGTTGCGGGCATTGACGACGGTGGAGACGTAGACTCTCGCCATGGTGCCTCACCCCTTCTTGCGCGGACCGCGGTCGGCTGGCAGCTCGGATGGGCTGGCATCATTTGCTCCACCTCCGCCGCCTGCATCCTTGCGCGCGGACGTCTCTTTCCGGATGCCCTGCATGTCCCTGGCTTCGCGGATCAGGCCGGGCATCTTGGCGAGGCTGCCGCCCTCGACTCCGATGTCGGAGAGGATGGAGTCGATCAGTGGCGCCTGCACGCGGTAGCGCAGCGCGGAGTCGATCACCTCGTCGGTCGCGCTGCGGCCGCCATTGCCGTTGCCGCCATTGCCGTTCAAGCCGTCGACCTGCAGGATGCGGATGCCCTCGATCTTCTCCATCGGCTTGACGCTCTCGCGCACGATGCCCTCGATGCGGTCGAGCAGCTTGCGCCGGAACAGCGAGTAGCGCGCCTGATCGGTCAGGACGTTCTCGGCCTCGTTGAGCAGCTTCTGCGCTTCGGCTTCGACCGCGGCACGAACCCGCTCGGCCTCGGCCGCGATCCGCGTCTCTTCGGCCTGCTTCTCGGCGAGCAGCACCTCGACGGTCTTACGACGGCGGGCGATCTCGCTCTCGCGCGCGGTGACCACTTTCTCTGCCGCTTCCGTTGCGCGCGTGCGCGCCTCCTCGGCTGCGACCTTGGCCGCGGATTCCTCCAGCGACTTCTGATACAGCGCGATCGCCTTCTCCATCAGCGCAGTCTCGACGTCCTTCTCGCGATTGACTTCGAGCTTGCGCAGCTCGCGCTCGCGGCCGATGCGGGCCTCGTCGAGACCGCGATCGGAGGCGATGCGGGCGCGTTCGACCTCCTCACGGGCCGCGATCTCGGCCTCCTGCAGCGACTGGACGCGCGCGACCTCGAGCTGCTCGATCGCCCGGCGACGCTCCAGCCGGACAGCCTCCAGCGCCTGCTCGCGCGAGACATCGGCGGTCTCGACCTGCTTGCGCGCGACGATCTCGGCTTCCTTGACCTGGCGATCCGCATCGATGCGCTCGGCGCGCTTGGCAGCGAGCTCGATCACGCGGGTTTCGTCGGCGAGCTCGATCGCCTTCTTCTGGTCGATGTTGAGCACCTCGCGCGTCCGCGACGAGGCGATGCGCTCGGCCTCCAGCGCCAGCTCGACCTCGATGCGACGCCGCTCGACCGCCTCCCGACGCTTCAGATCGGCGGCCTCGACGGCCTCCGTGCGCTCGATCTCCAGGCTGCGCGTCTCCTTCTCCGACTGGATCCGCTTGGCTGTTACAGCCAGCTCCTGGGCGATGCGGGCCGCTTCGATCGCCTCGCGCGAGGCGATGTCCGCCTCCTCGATGGTCCGGATGCGCGCGATCTCCAGCGCACGCACCCGCTCCTCCTGCGCGATGCGGCTGGCTTCCGTCGCCTCGCGCGCGGCGATGCCGGCGATCTCGACGCCCTGGTTGCGCTCGATCTCCAGCTTGCGCGTGGCGTGCTCGGCAGCGATCCGTTCTGCCGACAATGCCTGCTCGCGCGCGATCCGGGCGGCCTCGACCGCCTTCTGCGCTTCGATCTCGGCCTCCTGGATGTTGCGCACCTGGGCAATCTCGGTGGCGCGGGTGCGCTCGTCGGAGCTGATGCGCTCCAGATTGACGGTCATGGTCTGCGCGATGCGCGCCTTCTCGGTCGCCTCGCGCGCGGCGATCTCCGCCTGCTCGACCGCGCGGGTGCGTTCGATCTCGCGGCGGCGTGTCTCCTCGTCATTGGCGATGCGCGCATCGGAGACGACGCGATCCTGCTGGATCCGCGCCTTCTCGACCGCCTCGCGCGCCGCGATCTCTGCTTCCTCGATGGTGCGGGTCCGCTCGATATCGCGTTGGCGCACCTCGCGCTCGGATTCGATCCGCGCGGCATCGATGGCCCGCTGATTGGCGATACGAGCCTTCTCGATATCCTCGCGCGCCAGCAGCTCCCTCTCTTCGACGGCACGCGTCCGCTCGATCTCGCGCTGCCGCGTGTCGCGCTCGGCCGCGATTCGGGCCTCGGCAATCGTCAGCTCGTTCGCGATCCGCGCCTTCTCGATCGCCTCGCGCGCCATGATCTGTGCCTGCTCGGCCTCGGTCTCGCGCAGCGCCCGCTCGCGCGCCACTTCCGTCCGCTGCAGGGCGCGGCGCATCTCGATGTCGCGCTCCTGCTCCAGCCGCGCCGTCTCGCTCTCGCGCTCGATATCGAGCGCCTCGCGCTCGGCTTCGAGGTTGCGGGTGCGAATCTTGATCATCGAGTCCTGCTCGATGTCGTTGCGCAGCTTGCGCTTGCTCTCGATGTCCTCCATCAGCCGCGTCAGGCCCTCGGCATCGAACCGGTTCGAGGGGTTGAAGAATTCGAGGTCGGTCTGGTCGAGATCGGTGATCGCGACCGATTCCAGCTCCAGGCCATTCTGCGCCAGCGCCTCGGAGGCGGCCGCCTTCACGCGGGACACGTAGTCGCCGCGCTCCTCGTGCATCTGCTCCATCGTCATCTCGGCCGCGACCGCGCGCAGGGCGGAGATGAACTTGCCGGAGAGCAACGCGTGCAGTTTTTCCGGTTCGAGCGTGCGCCGGCCGAGCGTCGCGGCCGCAATCGACACCGCTTCCCTGGTCGGCTGCACACGTACGTAGAAGTCCGCTTCGACGTCGACCCGCATGCGGTCACGCGTGATCACGGCGTCCTGCTTCGCGCGCGTGATTCCCATCGGCAGCACGTTCATGTTGACCGGCGTATAGTCGTGAATGAACGGCATCACGAAGGCGCCGCCATTGATGACGACGCGCTCACCCATGAAACCGGTTCGGACGAAGGAGACCTCCTTCGACGAACGATGATACAGCCAGTTGACGATGTAGACTGCGACCACGATGACGATGATCGCGATGATCAGCCAAAGGATCAGCTCACCGATCAGAACCCCGGACATCTCATTCCTCCCTCAGTCTCCGTCCGGCGAGCGTGGCGCCAGGCGCCAGGGCTGCCGGATCTCGTGTTGTCACCTCAGACGCGGCGTGGCCGCGCGCTGATTGCCTTGAAATGTCGTACCTGCTCCGTCAGCGCGCGCTCCACCGGCAGCCGCTCCATTGAGGAGGCGCCGTAGAAGCCGTGGCAGTTCTTGGTGTGCTTCATGATGAAGTCGGCGTCGGACGGCTCCGCGATCGGGCCGCCATGGGCCAGAACCAGAATCTCCGGGTTGACGCTGAGCGCGGCCGAGGCCCAGCTGTCGATCAGGCCGGGGCAGTCTTCGAGCTTGGGCGCGGTCTGCGCGCCGATCGAGCCGCCGGTTGTCAGACCGAGATGGCAGACGATGATGTCCGCGCCCGCGATCGCCATGCCCGCGGCCTGGGCTTCATTGAAGACGTAAGGCGTCGTCAGCAGGTCCTTGTCGTGCGCGCGCCCGATCATGTCGATCTCCAGCGCGTAGGAAATGCCCGTCTCCTCGAGGTTGGCGCGGAAAGTGCCGTCGATCAGGCCGACGGTTGGGAAGTTCTGCACACCGGAGAAGCCGAGCGACTTCAGCTCGTCGAGGAACACATCCATGTCGCGGAACGGGTCGGTGCCGTTGACGCCCGCGAGCACCGGGGTCGACTTCACCACCGGCAGCACCTCGCTGGCCATCTCGACCACGATGGCATTGGCGTCGCCATAGGCCATCAGGCCGGCGAGCGAGCCGCGGCCGGCCATGCGATAGCGGCCGGAATTGTAGATCACGATCAGGTCGATGCCGCCGGCCTCCTCGCATTTGGCAGACAGGCCGGTGCCGGCGCCGCCGCCGATGATCGGCACGCCACGGCGCACCATGTCGCGAAACTTCTTCAGCAGCGGTGCGCGCTCATATCTCGGCATCACCATCACCTCGCCTGTCTGCGCCGCGCCGGCAGCCGCCCGAGCAACGGCCTGACGGCACCGACGATCGCTGCTGCGAACTCATTGTCGTTGATGTGATGCGGCACGCGGATCAGGCGCCGGCTCGACGTCTGCCGCACCGTCTGTTCGAGGCTGCGAAACAGCGCCTCGTCCGCCTCGCGATCGAAGAACGGCTGTCCCTGTGCATCGAGGGCCGACACGCCCTTCTCGGGCAGGAAGAACCGGACCGGCCCGTCCATGCGGTTGAGCCGCTCGCCGATCCAGCGCCCCATCTGCGCGTTCTCCGCCGCCGTCGTCCGCATCAGCGTGACCTGCGGGTTGTGGACGTGAAACTTGCGGCCGCGATAGCGCTCCGGAATGGTCTCGGGCGCGCCGAAATTGACCATGTCGAGCGCGCCGACCGAGCCGACATAGGGCACGCGGGTGCGGATGACCGCGCCGAAGCGATCCTCGGTTGCCGGAAACACGCCGCCCATCAGCAGGTCGCAGACCTCAGTCGTGGTGAGATCGATGACGCCGGCGAGCATGCCGGAATCGACCAGCTTCTCCATCGAGCGGCCGCCGACGCCGGTGGCGTGGAAGACGAGGCACTCGTAGTCGTCGCGCAGCTCGGCGGTGAGCTTCTGCACCGCCGGCGTGGTCACGCCGAACATGGTGATGCCGATCGCGGGACGTTGCGGTCGGGTGCGATCAGCGACAGCGGACCGTTGCTCGCGCGCCATCACCATGCCGGCAAGCGCATGCGCGCCATTGCTCAGCACCATCAGCGAAATCGAATTGAGTCCTTGGACGTCGGTGACCGAGTACATCATCGCGATGTCGGCCGGCCCGACATAGGCGCCGACGTCTCCCGAGGCGACCGAGGAGATGATCAGCTTGGGCACGCCGACGGGGAGCTCGCGCATGCCAGGTGCGACCAGCGACGTTCCACCGGAGCCGCCCGCCGAGATGATACCTGCGACATTGTCCTGCCGGCGCAGCCAGCGCGCGAACGCGTCGGCCATCGCGGTGACGGATGCACCGCGATCGGTGCCGAACACGGCGGAGCCGCCGCGCGGATGATTGAGCGCGATCTCCTGGGCCGAGACGTCGCAGCTCGTATGGCGTCCGCTGGTGGAGACGTCGACCAGCCGGGTGCGCAGCCCGTGGCTCGCGACGAGATCGCGAATGAAGCGCAGTTCGTCACCCTTGGTGTCGAGCGTGCCGGCGACGATCACCGCGGGCGGACCTGACGCGATCGGCACGGCGCGCTCACGGCCCTGGCGCGCGGCTTCGTCAAGCCGGCTGACGCTGGTGGAGAGCGTGCGCGCCTTGGCCTCGATCTGCGCGATCGGCACCGGCTGCGACCAGCGCGTCGGCAGCACGGGATTGGAGACGTAAACCTTGACGGGCGCAGCTTTCGGCGTCGTTGGCACCGCCGCACGTGCGGCGGGCGCGTCGCCGTCCTGCCCCGTGCCGAGATCCGTCTCGTCGCCGGCATGCTGGCCGACGCCGAGCAGGCGCTGCTGCAGCTCGCGGTCGGCGGCGAGCCGGGCCGAGTCGATGATGCGGTTGATGCGGCCATTGACCATGATCGCGACGCGGGCCGAGATTGCGGTTGCAACGCCGATGTTCTGCTCGATCACGAGCACCGCCATGTCGCCGTCCTGGCCGAGCCGGATCAGCATCTCCTCGACCTGGGCGACGATCACCGGCGCCAAGCCCTCCGTCGGCTCATCCATGATCAGCAGCTGCGGATTGGTCAGCAGCGCGCGCGAAATCGCCAGCATCTGCTGCTCGCCGCCGGACAACTGCCCGCCGCCATTGTTGCGGCGCTCGGCGAGCCGCGGAAACGTCTCGTAGACGCGCTCGACAGTCCAGGCGCCGCGGCGCTGGCCGGCCGCGAGCCGCAGATGCTCGTCGACGCTGAGCGAGCGCCACAGACGCCGCCCCTGCGGCACGTAGCCTACGCCGAGCCGCGCGATGCGCGCGGGATTGAGGCCCGTGATATCCTCTCCCCGCAGCCGCACCGTGCCGCCGGACGGCCGCAGCAGGCCCATGATGGCCTTGCACAGCGTCGTCTTGCCCATGCCGTTGCGGCCGACCAGCGAGAACACACCGCTGTCGAGCCGGAGGTCGACGCCCTGCAGCGCATGCGAATGGCCGTAGTAGACGTCGAGGCCGCGGACCTCGAGCGCAGGCGCGGAGCGGCGGATATCATTCATGGCCGCCTCCGAGATAGAGCTCCTGCACCTCCGGATCGGATTCGATCTCCTGCGGTGCGCCCTCCTTGAAGATGCGGCCGTTGTGCATCATCGTCACGCTCTCGACGACGCGCAGCGCCACGTCCATGTCGTGCTCGATGATGATGTAACCGATGTGCGGCGGCAACGACGTCAGGATCTCGACCAGCTCGCGCCGCTCGGTCGGCGACAGACCCGCCGCCGGCTCGTCGAACAGGATGAATCGGGGCGCGCCGGCCAGCGCCAGCGCGATCTCGAGCTGCCGCTGCTGGCCATGGGCGAGCTCCGAAACCAGTTGATCACGCACCGACGTCAGATGCACGGCCTCGATCAGGCGCTCGGCCGCCTGCATCAGGGCGTCGTTGGCGTTGGGACGCAGCATCGAGAAGCGCGCGCGCGAGACGCCACGGCATGCCAGATAGACATTGTCGCGAACCGACAGACCGAGGAACAGTGCCGAGATCTGGTAGGTGCGGCGCAGCCCGCGGCGGATCCGCTCGTAGGGCGGAAAGGCGGTGATGTCCTCGCCGAAGAAGCGGATCGTGCCTGACGTCGGCAGGAAGTCGCCGGTCACGCAGTTGAACAAGGTGGTCTTGCCGGCGCCGTTCGAGCCGAGCACCGCGCGCCGCTCGCCAGGCCGCACCGTGATCGTGATATCGGTCAGCGCGGCGAGCGCGCCGAACATCCGCGTCACGCCACGCAATTCGAGGGCTGCGGTCGAGCCGAGCGCTGAGAGCCGGTCCGCGACCCTATCCATGGCCGTGACCTCCCGGACGGGGCCGCTCCTCCGTGCGCTGGCCGCGTTTGCGCCACCGCTCATAGAGGCCGATGACGCCGTCGGAGGACCAGAACACGATGGCGAGGAAGCCGAGCCCGATCAGCAGCCGGAACCGGTTGCCGTCGAGCCCGACCTTGACCAGGAAGTCGAGCGCGAAGGTGCGCAGGATGACGAAGATGAACGCGCCGATATACGGCCCGACCGGCCGGGTGATTCCGCCGACGACGGCGACGATGAGAATGTCGATGCAGCGCTCGACCGCGACCGATCCGGGCGAGATCTGCCGATAGTTCCAGACCTGCAGCACGCCCCCCATGCCGGCGATCAGGGCCGCGAACGCATAGGCGGCGATGCGATGCGCATTGACGTTGAAGCCGAGCGCGGCCATGCGCCTGGGATTGTCGCGCACGCCCTGCAGCGCCAGGCCGAACGGCGCGCGCGATAGATAGAGCACAGCGAAATAGCAAAGCGCGGCCACCGCAAGCGTCAGGTAATAGAACGCGATATCCGTGCGCCAATCGACGCCGAGAACATGCGGCGTGGCGATCGTGTTGATGCCGGTGTGGCCGTTGAAGATCGCCCAGTTCTGGTTGGTGAAATAATAGAACGCCGCGCCGATCGCGAGCGTGATCATGATGGTGTAGATGCCCTCGGTGCGCACCGCCAGCGCACCACCCAGCGTGCCGAACAGCACCGCGAGCACCAGCGCCACCGGCGTCGCCAACCACCACGGCCAGCCGAGGCTGATATTGGCGTTGCCGCTGACGCCGAAAACGGCAACCATGTAGCCGGCAAAGCCCGCGATCGTCAGCTGCATCAGACTGACCATGCCGCCATAGCCGGCGAGGAACATCAGGCTCAGCGCGATGGTGCCGAGGATCAGGGTCGTGCCGAAGATCTCGATCAGGAAGAAGCCGTTGGCGATCAGCGGCATGATCAGCAGCAGCGTGGCGACCGCCCAGGCCCAGGGCTGCTCGGTGGCCGACCATGCGACCGGCTGCCGTGCGGCGCCGCCTGCCAGCATGCTCTCCCGCGCGCGTGCCTCCTGGATCAGCGACATCTCATCGCCTCGCCAGCAGGCCCTGGGGCCGCAGCGCGAGCACCAGCACCATGATCAGGAAGGTCACGACGATCGCATAGGTTGGGATGTAGACCGAGCCGAGCTGCTCGGCGAGCCCAATGATCAGCGCGCCGAGCGCGGCTCCCGGGATCGATCCCATGCCGCCGACGATGACGACGACCAGCGAGGCCAGCAGAAAGCGCGTGTCCTCGCCGGGTGAGATGGACTGGAAGGTTCCGCCGACCACGCCGGCAATGCCGGCCAGCCCCGCGCCCAGTGCGAACACCAGCACGAAGACGAGCTGGATCTGCACGCCGGTTGCCGCCAGGATCTCGCGATCATCCACGCCGGCCCGCACGATCATGCCGACGCGGGTGCGGTTGAGCGCGAGCCACATCGCAATGCCGATCACGACCGAGCCGCAGAAGATCACCAGCCGCACCAGCGGATATTGCAGGAACACAGCCTCGCCCGACGATTTCATCGCCGTCATCAGCGGCAGCTGCACCGGCCCGATCAGCCAGGCCGGCGTCTGGATCTGATAGAAGTCGCCGCCGAACGCCCACAGCATCAGATCGGCGAACACAATCGAGAGGCCGATCGTCACCATGGTCTGGCGCAGGTCCTGCCCCTCCATGCGGCGGAAGACGAGCAGTTGCAGGAGAACACTGATGGCCGCCACGGCGATGAAGGCGGCGGCAAAGGCAAGGATCCATGACCCGGTCGCGGCGGACACGCCGTAGCCCACATAGCCGCCGAGCAGATAGAGTGAGCCGTGCGCCAGATTGACGTTGCGCATCAGGCCGAAGATCAACGTGAAGCCGCTCGCGACCAGGAAATACAGTCCGCCCAGCGTGATGCCGTTGAACACGGCACTCAGGAACACCTTCTTGCGGCCGATCGCCTCCTCGAGCCCCGGCGGCCACACGGCGAAGATCAGCCACGCCAGCAGCGCCAAGGCGAGGAGAATGATGAGGGACCAGATCGGGTGACGCTCGATGAAGCGGCTCATCACCCCTCCCTCAGGATACGAGGGACGGATCCGTCGTCACAGCGGAAAGGCGCATTCAGCCGAAGATCGCCGGGTCTGCCGGCCATCGCTCGTCCTCCCTCGTCGGATCCTTTTGCGGATCACGTTGCCCAGAGTGTAGCGGCAGACGAGAGTGCGCACTTGATCGACAGTCTCTTTTCGCGCAACGCGCAGCAGCAGGTCAGGCGCGCAGAACTTTTGCAGCGCGGCGATAGTCTGTCGGCGCCATGCCGACATTGCCGGCGAAGAACCGCGTGAAGCCGCTCTGCGAGGTGAATCCGAGATCGAAGCCGATATCGGCGATCGGCGCTTCCGTTGCCACGACGGCATCGAGCGCTCGCTCCATCAGCAGCGTATTCAGATAGAGATTGGGCGTCACACCGGTCTGGCTGCGGAACAGCCGATAGAAATGAGGCCGTGACAGTCCTGATTCGCGGGCGATGTGATCGAGCTCGATCTCGGCGCACGGACTGTCCGACATCAGCTTGATGCACTTGCGAACACGAAAGTCCGTCACTTCCGCGCATGGCCGTTCGGGCATCTGCTCCGAGACGCGCCAGCTTTCCTCGTAGCAACTGTCGATGAGCTGCCTCAGCTCGCCATCGAGACAGCCGAGCGATGGCGCGCCACATACCAACGCTGCGGTGCGGCGAATACAGCGATCGAGCGCGGCAGTCCGCCGGAAGCAGGTACGGCCAAACCGCAGGCCCTGCTCGCGCGCAGCCGAGGGCGTGAACCACTCCGCATTGACGTAGAGCACAAAAAAGATGGCGCCGTTGTCGATGTCGTTCGGCAGGAAATTGTGCGGTTCCCACGGATTGACCGCGACGATCCAGTCCTCGCCGATCTGATAGTGCTGGTCGCAGACGTCGATGTCGGCCGGCGTCCCACCAACGTGAAAGATCAGATGTCCCTCGCGATGGGCATGCACATTGAATGGCCGATTGAGCTGATAAACCGTCGCACGGCCGAAGCGAGCATGAAAGACGGCGAGCGCCCTACTCATCACTTCCTCACCGAAATGGCTTTTATTATTCGTCAGCGTCGATCATTGCATGTCAGAAAGCAAGGGACGCGACGACGCGGCCCGAGCCCGCTCGAGCCGCGCCGCTCCCTGTCGAAAGGTCAGTACTTCTTACATTCAGGCACGGTGCGGCTCGGCAGGCCGATCTTCGCGAAGGTCGCGGCGTCGTATCCCAGCGTCTGGTTGACGTCGGGGATCACCTTCACGACCTTGCTGAACAGCGCGCCCTTGCCGTCGTCGACCACCTCGGTGACGAAGTTGGTGCCGATGGCCTGGCGGTTGGCGTCGAGCTTGATCTTGCCGTTGGGGGCATCGATCTCGATCTTCGCCAGCGCCGCCTTAAGCTTGGCCTGGTTGTTCGACAGATCGCCATTGACCTCGCGCAGCGCCAGGATCAACGCCATGGTCGAGCCATAATAGTTGGTCGCCAGCAGCGACGGACTCGGGAAGCGCTTCTCCGGCGGGAACGAGTCCTGATAGGCCTTCACGAACTTCTGCCAGCGCGGATCCTCCCAGGTATCGGCCTGACCCGATGCAGCAATCGTACCGATCAGGGCGTTTTTGGCATTTCCCTTGGACGACAGGATGGTCTGGTCGATCATGATCGAGCCGCCCATCAGGTGCGCCTTGCCGCCGGCCTGTTGATACTGGTTGAGGAAGTTGACGGCATCGGCGCCGCCGAGGCCGAGATAGATCGCATCGACATCATCGGGCAGCGCCGCGATCACCGACGCGAAATCCTTGGTGCCGAGCGGGACCCATTGCCGGCTCGAGATCTTGCCGCCCAGGCCGCAGAACTCCAGCGCCAGGCCGAACACCTGGGTGTAGATGAAGGAATAGTCCTCGCCGACGGTCGCTATCTTGCGGTAGCCCTTGGTCTCATAGGCGTATTTGCCGAGGCCGACCTGCCATTGGGCGCCATCCATGTTGAAGCGGAAGAAGTTCGGCGCGGGATCGACATAGGTGGTCTCCTGCGCACCCGACGCGGCGTTGACGAAGGTCAGCTCGGGGTGCGTCTTGGCGAAGTTCTTGACGGCGATGCCCTCGTCGCCCGACAGCGGCGACAGCAGGATCTGCACCTTGTCCTGCTCGATCAGCTTGCGCACGGCACGGACGGCCGAGTCCGGCGTGGCGTCGGTCGACGCGACGACGAATTCCAGCTCCTTGTCGCCGACCTTCTTACCCAACACGTTCAGCGCGGTGACATGTCCGCGCATTCCGTCCTCGCCGAGCACGGTATAGGTGCCCTCCAGCGTCGCGGTGACGCCGACCTTGATCTTCTCCTGCGCGAACGCTGTGCTGGACAGCAAAAGCGCCGTGAACACGGCGATACCTACACTTCGCATGTGCATCGAACTCCTCCCTTGTCGCCCATTGCTGGGGCACACGAGCGTGTGCCGGCCACTGTTTTCTTGGCCATGTTGGCAGTGGACCTTCCCGTCGCCTCGCGTCATCTCTGACGAGCGACGGTGAGCCCCCATCGACCGCGGAGGCTAGCGGATGAGCCGAGCCCCCGCGCAACCCGCCCGGCCTCGACCTTGACGACGAGTCTCATTTTCCATGATGCGACGCGATAGGGCCCGCGGTGCATTCCGTGTGCATCGCGGTCCCGTCAGTGCCTCGATGGGAGCCTCCGGTGGGCTCGCCGCTCAGGCAGAGCCCGAGCCGTTCAGCCGCCTCGGCCTGGCTCCCTGGGGAGCGTCCTGCCGTTCAATCGTCGCGTTCGTACCGCCACCCGGGAGCGCCGGACACGCCGCTTCCGAAACTCCAATCCGCACATGACGATATCGATGCTTTCATTCGGACGCCGCAAACGGCGCCCATGGAACGCGAGCCATTTCTCGACCTGCCGCACGACCACGCGGCCGAGGTCCAGCCGCCGCACCAACTCGTCGCGCGTATGCAGCGAGGCGATGTCGACGATGTAGTCGAGCCGTTCCGACATGGTCCGCCCGACGAGCCGCGCGTATTCACTCGACACCAGCAAGGTTACGGCCCGCTCAGGCAGATGCGGCTCACCCATTTCCATTCCTGCACTCCACCGCGCCCGCCGGCCGACCCGAGATGTCGGCAATCCAGCAATTGCAGGCACGGCGCCCCCCGATGACAATTCGACCGCGACACGCCAGGGAAGGCCCGATCGTTTCGTCTCATTTCATGACGCCGCGCGCGGCGCGCTCCTCGCGGCTTGCATTCGGCCGTCCATCACGAATACACGCGCTCAGCCTGGTCGTGAGACGGCGCCGCGTCCTGTTCTCTCGCTGTTGCCGACACCAGCGACTGTGTGATCTCCTGTGCCCGCATCGGCAGCACCGACAAGAGTGTATCGCTGAGGCCGTGCGAGGTTTCGGCGCAGCCCTGCACGTAGACCTGCGGACGAAACGCCGGGCTCGTCTGCAGACGATAGTCGCGGTCGAGCGACGCCGATTCGATGTAGCGGCTGATCGGACCAAGACACGCCGGGATCGGAGATCGCTCGTAGCCGGTGGCGAGCACGACAGCATCGTACGCGGCCCGGCGGCGAACCTCTTCGTCCTTGTTGACGATCTCGAGCACCATCCCCTCAGGGGAGGCATAGGCTGCGACGATCTCGCTGCGCGGATGGAGAGCCAGTTTCCGAGCGCCGGCAACCCGCTGCTGGTACGTCATCCGGTAGAGCTGATCGAGCAGATCGGGGTCGACCACCGCATAATTGGTATTGCGGAAGCTGCGGACGATCGTCTCGCGCTGCCGATCGGACCGCGAATGAAAATAATCGGTGTAGTCCGGATTGAAGATCTCGTTCACGAACGGGCTGCTGTCCGCCGGCTTGAGCGCGTGCCCACGGAAGACCAGATCAATCTGGGCGTCCGGAAGCCGCTCGCTCAGATCGAGCGTGACCTCAGCCGCACTTTGCCCACCGCCGATGACTGCCACCCGCGGCGACCGGCCATCCGATCCTGCCGCAAGCGAGGAACTCAGATAGCCGCTGGTGTGCACGACCCGCGGATCCCTCGCGATCGGTTGAAATATGGAAGGGATGTGCGCCACACCGCCGACGGCCGCCACGAGGTGACGCGTCACGCGTGATCGCTCCTTTCCGTCAGCCATGCGCGTGAGCACACGAAGCGCGGTGACGGATTGACCGCTATGCACGGGCTCGACAGACTCGACCGTTTCTCCGTAGGCAACCGTGGTGCTGAACTGGCCTGCGACCCATCGGAGATAGTCGTTGAACTCGATCCGGCTCGGATAGAACGTCTTGCAGTTGGTGAAGTCGAGCAGCCGGCCGGATTTATGCAGGTAGTTGACGAAGGTGAACGGACTGGTCGGATCGCGCAGCGATACCAGGTCCTTGAGGAAGGAGATCTGCATGTTGCTGCCGGGCAGCAGCATTCCGCCATGCCATTTGAAGTCCTGCTGCTTTTCCAGGAACACGGACCGGCATTTCAGACGCTGCTGTCTGAAGCAATCGTCGAGCGCGATCGCCAGTGCGAGGTTCGATGGCCCGAAGCCGACGCCGACGATATCATAGTCAGGGGCAGGATGATACGACATGGTGATGCTCCGTCCGCGCTAGGCTTCTGTGGGTGCTTCCTTGGCCGCCGGCTGCCACAGCCGGTCGCCGAAGAAGCGCTCGCGCAGCAACATGACCAGGGTTGCCCGCTTGTGTGGGAAGTCGAAATTCTTGAGCCGGGCAAACCCCGCCAGATCCAGGTTGCGAAGCTGCTGGGAATGTGCCGCCGCCGGCTCGCCGACGACACGTTCGGTGCGACAGTCGTCGAGGAACATGTAGTGCATGAGTGAGGGAAGCCAGGCCGTGATGAAGCGGCGGCCCCGGAAACCGTCCTCGCCGACGATCACGTGCCAGCCGCGATCATAGTCCGCCGCGTCGTAGAACGGTGCGATACGATTTTCCTTCGCCCAGTAGAGCTCGAAATAGCCGAACGGCTGATCTCCGAAGCAGCCGATCAGCGGCACCATGTGCGGGTCCGACATGATCCGTGACAGATATTGCCGGTGCTTGTCGATGTCCCCCGCTTCGTTCCAGAACGAGTCCACCCGCGGATCGTTGAGCCAGCGGTGGACCAACGGGAGATCGTGAGCGATATCGATGACGCGAAAGCTGACGACGTCGGACAGCCAGGGAATGAAACGGGCGTAGACGGTGCCGACCGGCTTGGGCGGCCGCCGCGGATGGCGCCTGCCGTCGGTCATCGCGTAGGACTGTGGAAACGCCGGGCGCGCGGCGTCCGTCAGCCAGTTCTCGCGAAACTGCATCACCATGTCCGGATACAGCGCCAGCCTGCCGTCGGTCACCACCGCGAGGCCATCGTTCGCAAGGGCCGATGCTGCTGCCGGGTTGTCGTCGAGTGCAAGGTCGAGCCTCTGCAGCGACGGCGTCCAGGCAAAGACCGCTTCGGCCATTGCCGCGGCTCCGCGCGACAGCCGGCGCCAATCATCGACCCCGTCGTGCACGATCAGACGCGTCAGTTCGCCATCCGGCCGAAGCGCCAGCAGTGGCGCGCCGTCCGCGATCACCCGAAGCCCGTCATCGTCGCGAACGACCGACATTGTCGCGTCGATTGCGACAGGGAATGTCCGGATACTGCCCGTAACGCTCGCGGTCGCGCTCATGCGAACTCCCTCCCTCTCATTGATCTGCACGGGCGTCATCTCTGTCCACTCCCGCTCAGGATGTAGATCGGCCGGCACGACGAAGACAACAAAGTCCGTAGCGCTGTTTTTAGATTAACTACAAAGATGCGGCTCACGGCTTCGATGCTCCAAGCGATGCAGCGGGTTCATGCAGAACAGTCGTAAGCGTGCGCTGCCTTTGTGCCGGCTCGCGGCGTTCCGCGGCGTCGCTGGCGTCAATCCGACCGTCGCGCAGACGCACGATCCGATCGGCGCAGTGGAAGTAGCGATCGTCGTGCGAGATCACAATGATCGTCTTGCCGAGACGTTTGAGGTCGGCGAGCAGCTCGGTGTAGAAGATTTGGCGGAACGCTGGATCCTGATCGGCCGCCCATTCGTCGAACACCAGCACCGGCCGTCCCTCGATCCAGGCATTGATCAGGGCGAGCCGCTTGCGCTGGCCCGTCGACAGGTCGGTGGTGGAGAACGCGCCGCCATCGATCGAGACCTTGTGAGCGAGCTCGAGTCGATCGAGATAGCGATGTGCGAGGTCAGGCGGCTGGTTGCTCTGCTGCGCCAGGGTGTCGAACAGGAAATAGTCCGAGAATATCGTGGTGAAGAGCTGCCGATAGTCGTCGCGGGTCTCGCTGACGACGGGATTGCCGTCGCGCAGCAGCACGCCGCGGTCCGGCACATAGAGTCCAAGCAGCAGCTTGATCAGCGTCGTCTTGCCGCTGCCGTTCTCACCGACGATGAAGACGATCTCGCCGCGGCGAATGCGAAGGTCGATCGGTCCGATGACAAAAGGGCGTTCGGATGACGACGCAGGGAATGCGTAGGAGACGCCGCGCAGCTCGATGGATTCGATCTGCTCAGCGGTCCGATCCTGGGGATCATCGAGCAGTTCAGCCTCTGCGGCGGTGAAACGCTCCGACAACTCGGCGATCCGGCGCATCGCAACCTGGGCGCGGCCGAGCGACGGCAGCATGCCGATCAACTGGTCGATCGGTCCGCGCATGAACAGCAGCACCAGCACGAAGCCGCTGGACACCGAGGCCGGGCTGTCGGGCCACAGCAGTGGACGCAGCACCAGCGCGGTCCCGATCACCAGAAACAGCAGAACCGTCCCGAGCGCACGCGCCGTCACCAGCAGATTGATCGCCTTGATCTGCACGTCGCCGATCCGGTCGACCGTCCGTCCGATCAGATCGACATGGACATGGCGCCGGCGCTGGCGATGAAGACGGAGCTCCTTGGCACCGTCGGAGATCGCGCGGTAGTGCTTCTGCAGATCGTCTTCGTATTGGCGCGCGAGATTGAAGCCCGTCATTCCGCGCTTGCGGGCGAGGTAATGGACGAACGACCCGAGCGCGATCAAGATTGCCGTGACCAGGAACAACGGCCACGACAGCACCGCGAGGTAGATCAGGCAGCCGGCGACGATGACGCCGGACACCAGGAAGGCGGGAAAGAAGAAGGCGAAATCGCTGATGGCATCGACGTCCTTGGTCAGGACCGGGATGAGGCGGTGCGACCGATAGGCTTCGAGCTGGTCGATCGGCGCCATCAGGATCTTGGCGGCCAGCGACTTGCGCAACGAGGCCACGATCCGCTGCCCGACGATATTGGCGCTGATGTCAGAGCCAACCGACCCGATCACGATCAGGATGCAGAGACCCGCGAACGAGGCAATCAGGCCGCCGACGTCGCCTGCGCCTGCGTAAAGGCCGCGGTTCACCACGGCGAGCAGACCCGCAACGCTGGCGCCGCCGAGCAGGCCAAGCAGGATGGCTGCCGCCAGCAGCAGCCAATACGGCCGCAGCAGGCTTCCGACGTTGGCGATTGCCAGATTGGATGGCGTCATCATCGGCCGCCGGCTCCCATTCGTGTGGCGAAGACAGCGGCGAGCTTGTCGCCGATGTCGGCGCGGGCCTGGAGGGCGTCGGGCACGACGCTGCCCATGCGCAGGAACTCGTGGACCATGCCGGGATAGACCTTCAAGTCCACAGCGACGCCGGCCTCGCGCAAGCGTGCGGCATAGGCCTGCCCCTCGTCGACCAGCGGATCGAACTCGGGCAGCACGATCAGCGCGGGTGCGACGCGCGTGAGGTCGGAGGCCGCCAGCGGCGCAAATCGCCAGTCGTGGCGATCAGTGCCTTCGGGCAGATAGTGGTCGAAGAACCAGTCGACGGTCTCGCGCTCGAGCAGATAGCCCGAGCCGTAGTTCTCGTAGGAGTCCGAGATCTGCTGCGGGCTGAGCCCGGGATAAGCGAGGACCTGAAGGATCGGCTGCGGCAAGGCCCGGTCGTCGCGCGCGGCGATTGCCAGCGCCGCGGCCAGCGTTCCGCCCGCGCTGTCGCCGCCGATCGCGACTCGCCGCGGGTCGAAGCCAAGCGCCGGCCCCTCGCCCCCGATCCAGGTGAGCGCATCGACGCAATCCTCGAACGCCGTCGGAAACCGATGCTCCGGCGCCAGCCGATAGTCGATCGACAGCACCGCCGCGCCGCTGTCATCCGCGAGGCCGCGGCACAGCGGCTGGTGCGAGTCGAGGCTGCCGACGACGAAGCCGCCGCCATGCATGTAGAGCAGCACGGGCATCGGATCGGCGACATCCAACGGCCGCGTTGCATAGAGCCGCCCTGCAATCTCCGTCCCGTCGCGCATCGGCAGCGCAAGCTGCCTCTCGAACGCCAGCGGCGGCGGATCGACATCCAGCAGCGGCGAGGAGGCGTCGAAATCGGCGCGCGCCTGCGCCGGCGTGAGTTGCGGAAACGGGATGCGCGCGCCGGTTTCGGTTCCGAGCTGGATCATCTCGAGCAGCGCGGCGATATCAGGGTGAAGGCTCATGACCACCTCATTCAGCCGGTTCGGACTGCAGCGCCGGCGATGTCTGCGCCGCCTCGTCCGGCTCCAGCCACGCGCCGAGCGCCATCAGGAAGGATTCGTTGCTCAGGATCGCGAAGTGATCGTCGCCGATCACGCCGAGGTCTGCCGCCTGCGGCAGCCGCGCCGCGAGCCGATCGCGCTGTCGAAGCCGGCCCGAGGTCCACCAGCAGCCGGGCGCGACAGCGAGATCAGCCGGCCATTCGGCCGTTTGCGCCAGTTGCGCGAGATGGCGTCCGACCCTGAAGGCCGCGACGATGTCGTCGATGCCGAGAAGGCCGTCGCGCGGCTGCAGCGGTGCCATGCCGATCGCATCGGCGACGAGGCCCCGGATCACCTCGTCCGTCGCCGGCGCATCGGCGGAGCGGATCGCCGTCACCTGCGACGCGATCGCTGACAATTGCACGCCCGGCGCCGTGACCGAGAGCAGCGCGAGCAAGTCGTCAGTCCAATGCAGCGACGGCTGCTGGCCGCCATGCGGAACGAAGCTGTCGATCAGCGCCAGACGCTCGACCCGCGCGCCGCGCCGTTCCAATTCGGCGGCAACCAGACCCGCGAGCAGCCCGCCGAGCGACCAGCCGATCAGATGATAGGGCCCCTCGCTCTGCGTCTGTACGATCTCATCGGCATAGTCCACGGCCATCGCCGCCAGCGAGCGATCGGTGAAGGACGGCTCGATCAGCGTCCGGCACTGCAGACCGATCAGTTGCCGTTCTCCCTCCAGACGACGCGCCAGCGGCGCATAGTCGAACACCGTGCCGAAGCCGCCGTGAAGGCAGAACACGGGCGCCACGCCATCGACCGGCGAACTCAGGGGCAGCAGCGCCGACGGCCGCGTGGATGATGCTGCGGGCGGGCCGAGCAAGGCGCGAATGGTCGGCTTCTGCAAGAGATCCCGCAGCTTGATCTCGCCATCGAGGACCGGGTCGCGGCGAAGCCGCGCGATCACCTTGAGGCTGAGAATCGAGTTGCCGCCGAGCTCGAAGAAGTTGTCGGTGACGCCGACTTGCGCGACGCCGAGAACCTCCGCCCAAAGCTTTGCCATCGCGACCTCGGCCGGATTTCCCGGCGCGACGAACGCGCGTCCGGCTGCAATATCGGGCGCGGGCAACGCCTTGCGATCGACCTTGCCGCTCGACAGCGTGGGCAGGCGCTCGAGCACGATGATGCGGGCCGGAACCATGTAGGCCGGCAATGTCCGGCGCAGCGTGGCCGTCAGCGCCGCCGACAGGCGCTCGGCCGGAGCAGCGGCGGCGTCGCCCGGCGCCCGTGGCGCCACATAGGCCACGAGCTGACTTCCTCCCGCACCCGCCACCGCGAGCACGGCAGCCTGTGCGACTGCGGGGTCGCTCAGCAGAGCCGATTGGATTTCGCCAAGCTCGATCCGGAAGCCGCTGACCTTGACCTGATCGTCGCTGCGCCCGAGATACTCGATCGTGCCGCTCGCATCCCATCGGGCCAGGTCGCCGGTGCGATAGAGACGTGCGCCCTCCTCCGTCGAAAATGGATCCGGCACGAAGCGTTCCGCCGTCATGCCTGGCTTGGCGAGGTAGCCGCGCGCGAGCCCAAAGCCGCCGACATAGAGCTCGCCGGCTGCGCCTGCCGGAACGAGATTCAGCGCGCCATCGAGGATGTAGGCGGTGCGGCGCCCGACGGGAATGCCGATCGGCGCATAGGCCTTGTCGCATGCCGTGTTGCCATCGACCTTCCACACCAGCGGTGTCACGACGGTCTCGGTCGGACCATAGCCGTTGATCAGTATCCGCGGCTTCAGCTCCCGCCTCACCTTGTCGAAGCCGGCCTTGGGCATGGCCTCGCCACCGAACGAATACAACCGCACCGGCGGCGGATTGCCGGTCTGCTCCACCCATTCGGCGACCTGCTGCAGGTAGGCCGGCGGCAGGCCGATATGCGTCACGCGCTGCGCATGAAGCTCGGCGACCGTCTGCTCCGGCGTCCACAGCTCCGCATCGCGCATGACCAGCCGTGCGCCCTGCGACAGCACCGTAAGCCACCGTTCATGCGCGCCGTCGAAGGCCAGCGATAGGAAATGCAGCTCGGTTGCGTGCTCGTCGAGCTCGTAGAGCGCAGCGGTCGCCCGGCAATGCATCGCCAGCGGTCCATGCGCGACCGCGACGCCTTTCGGCCGCCCGGTCGAGCCGGACGTGTAGATCACATAAGCCAGATTCTCCGGATGCAGGCCCGGATCCGGCGCATGGTGCGGACCGCTGTCGAAATCGAACGAGGCCAGATCGACGGCCTGGACGCCTTCGGTGGCGGCGATCTCATGCGCGCCGGACAGCAGCATGCTCATCCCGGAATCGCGCATCAGATGGGCGATGCGGTCCGGCGGCAGCTCGGGATCGAGCGGCACATAGGCTCCGCCGGCCTTCAGCACGGCGAGCAGCGCGGCCATCGTCGCTTCATTGCGCGCGACGACGACGCCGACGCGCTGGTCTGGCTGGAGCCCGGCGCCGACGAGGCGGAGCGCGAGCCGGTTGGCACGACGATCGAGCTCACCGTAGGACACGTTCCTGCCGCCGATCGTGAGGGCGACACGTTCCGGGTCGCGCTGGGCATGACCGCTGATCATCTCGTGCACGAGCGGACGCGTCGCGGAAGACGCCGCCCGGCCATTGCAGGCGTCAGCGCGCTGCACATCCAGAGCGGTAGCCGCATCGATTGCGCCGAGCGCGGCTTCCGGACTTCGCATGATAGCCGCGAGCAGATGTTCGAATTGCGCCCTCACCTGCTCCGCCTGATCCGGCGTGAAGTGGCTCGGCATATAGGTGAACTCGACCTGCAGCGTATCCTCGACCATGATGGACAGGTCCATCGGATAGTTGGTGACGTCGACATTGCGCAGCTCGCCGAATTGAAGCGAGCCGTCGCCCTGCAGCAGGCCCCGGTCGACGGGATAGTTCTCGAACACGATGATGCTGTCGAACATGCTCTCGCCAGCACGGCCGGCCCAGCTCTGGATGTCGTAGAGCGGCGTCTGCTCGAAATTGCGCATCGCCGCGTTACGGTCCTGCATGGCACGCAGCCAGTCGCTGATCGTGGTGGCCGGCGACGGCGTCTCGATCACCGGCAGCGTATTGATGAACAGGCCGATCATCTGCTCGGCCCCGTCGAGACCAGCCGGACGGCCGGCGACGGTGACACCGAAGGTGACGGTCTGCTGGCCGGTGTAGCGTTGCAGCAGCAGCGCCCAGACGCCCTGGATGAGCGTGTTCAGGGTGATGCGCTCGCGCCGAGCAAACGCCTTCAAGGCCGCGGTCGCGTCTTCGTCGAGCCGCGTGTAGCAGCGCTGGTGCCCGTGCGCATCGTGGCGCCGTGCTCCGAAGGCATCGGCCAGTTGCGTCGGCTGGTGGAAGGCCGTGAGCTGTCCGCGCCAGAAGCGCTCGGCGGCCTGCGCGTCTTGGGCGAGCAGCCAGGCAACATAGTCGCGATAGAGCGCCGGGTGAGAGACGAGCGCACGCCCGGAATAGCGCTGCAGGATTTCGCCGATGAAGCGGGCCGAGCTCCAGCCATCCATCAGGATGTGATGGTAGGTCCAGATCAGGCGATGGCGCTCGTGGTCGAGCTGCAGCAGCCGGACACGCTGCAGCGGCGGCACCGCGAGATCGAACTCGACGTTACGCTCCGCGGCCAGGGCCGACGACAGCCGCGCTTCATCGACGACCTGCCCGCGCCAGTCCTCCATCACGAACGGCGCGTTCGCGGCACGATGGACGGCCTGCAGCGGTGCACCGGACAGCTCGCGCCAGAGAAAACCCGTGCGCAGCATCGGATGGCAAGCGGAGACCTCCTGCCACGCGCTGCGGAGCCGCTCGACGTCAAGGCCGCAGATCTCGACGCTGATCTGGTTGACATAGACACCACTGCCGGCATCACGCAGGCTGTGGAACAGCATGCCCTGCTGCATCGGCGAGAGTGGGTAGACGTCCTCGATGCGATCCCAGTCGACCCCGAGCCGGGCGAGCTCCTCGCTGGTCAGCCCGGACAATGCGCCGCGCGCGAGCGCAATCGCGGGCTGATCTTTCCGCGCCACTCGGCAGGCCGGCGCGAGCAGCTCGATCGTCTGCAGAAGGAATACGTCTCTCGGCTCCAGTTCGAGACCGGCGCGGCGTGCGCGACTGACCATCTGCAACGAGATGATCGAGTCGCCGCCGAGCTCGAAGAAATTGTCGGTGACGCCGACGTCCGGCTGGTGCAGCAGCTCGGCCCAGATCGCGGCGAGCGTCGCCTCGGCGGGACTGCGTGGCGCGGTCCGCTGTCCCTGCCCGGGCCGGGTATCGGGCAATGGCAAGGCCTTGCGATCGATCTTGCCGTTCGGCGTCAGCGGCAGAAGCGGCAGCACCATGACGCGCGACGGCACCATGTAGTCCGGCAGCGCCGACGCGAGCGTCACGCGCAGCTCAGCTCCGTCGAGCCCATCGTCGCCGCTGACATAGCCGACGAGCTGCCGCCCGCCGCCGAGCTCTTGCGCCACCACGACGCTGTCGCGGACGCCGGGCTGCGTGCGCAACCGCGCCTCGATCTCGCCGAGCTCGATGCGGTGGCCGCGAATCTTCACCTGATGGTCGGCACGGCCGACATAGTCGAGCAGTCCATCGGCGCGCCACCGCGCCAGATCGCCGGTCCGGTACAGCCGCGCACCGGGATCGCCGAATGGATCGGGAACGAAGCGCTCGGCGCTGAGCGCCGCCCGGCGCCAATAGCCGCGGGCCAGGCCTTCGCCGCCAATGAAGAGCTCGCCCGTCACGCCGACGGGGGCGCGGTTGAGATCGCCGTCGAGCACGTGGAGCGTGGTGCTGCCGATCGGGCCGCCGAGGACGGGTGCGGGATCGCGCGCATCGAGCCGATGACGAGCCGACCACACCGTGGTTTCAGTCGGCCCGAACAGGTTCCATACCTCGCCGCCGAGCGCGAGCAGCCGGAGCGCCAGATCGGGCGCCAGCGCCTCGCCGCCGCTCAGCAGGCGGCAGCCTTGAGGCAGCCATCCATGCGCGCCGTCGTCATGGTCGAGCAGAATGCGCCAGCTCGACGGCGTGGCTTGGATCATGGTCGCGCCGTGACGGGCCACGATCGCTTTCAACGCCGCGGGATCATGGGCCGAGGCGCGGTCCGCCAGCACGATCTGCGCGCCATGAGTCAGCGGCAACCAGAGTTCGAGCACCGCGATGTCGAACGACAGCGAGGTCAAACCGAGCACGCGGTCATCGCGCGCAATGCCCGGCTGCTCAGCCATGGTCGCCAGGAAATTCGTCACCGCGCCATGACGCACCATCACCCCCTTGGGCAGGCCGGTCGAGCCCGAGGTGTAGATGACGTAAGCCAGGTTTTCAGGATGGACGGCGACATCGAGATTGCCGACGTCGGCAACTTCCTCTCCAGGCGCCTCGTCCAGCAGCCAGACCTCGGCGTGGCCGTCCGCCAGCACCGGCGCGAGCCGGTCGTGGAGCGCCGCCTGCGTCAGCAGCAGCTTGGCGCCGCTGTCGGCCAGCATGTGCGCGAGACGCTCAGCCGGGTAGTCCGGATCGAGCGGCAGATAGGCCCCGCCCGCCTTGAGCACCGCGAGCAGCGCCACCATCATCGTGACACCGCGCTCCAGCGCCAGCCCTACCACGACATCGGGACCGACGCCGCCCTCCCTGAGCCTTTGGCCCAGCCGGTTCGAGCGCGCGTTCAGCGCGGCGTAGCTGAGCGTCTCCTCATTGTGCACGAGCGCGATCGCATCGGGCGCGCGCCCCGCCTGCGCCTCGAATTGAGCGACGACACCGGGCGATATCACGGCGGCCGCTGTCGCGTTCACCCGTGCCAGCAGCGCGATATCCGCGGGATCATCGGCCGCAATGCAGCCGACCGCCTGCTCCGCATCGCGAGCGATGGCCGCGAGCAGTTGCACGAACGCCATCTGCAGCCGACGGATCTGGACGTCGTCGAAATGTTGCTGCTGGAAATTGAACACCAGCCGTAGCTCGCTTTCGAGACCGACACTCACGAACAGCGGGTAGTTGCTGGTTTCGAGGATCCTCGTCCGGCTGACGCTCAGACGGCCATCTCGGGTCTTCAAGGCCGCGTCCACCGGATAGTTCTCGAACACGAGAATGCTGTCGAACAGCGGACGCCCGGCCCGGCCCGCGATCCGCTGGATGTCGGCCAGCGGCATCCAGCCATGATCCCGCAAAGCGAGATTGCGATCCTGCAGGTCCCGCAGCCACGCGCCGATGCGCTGCTGCGGATCCTCGGCATCGACCACCGGCAAGGTGTTGATGAACAGGCCGACCATCTCTTCGGCGCCGGCGAGCCCGGCGGGCCGGTCCGACACCGTCACGCCGAAGCAGACCGTCGGCTGGCCGGTGAACCGACGGAGCAGTTGCGCCCAAGCCGCCTGCACCACCGTATTCAGCGTGACCCGTTCGCGGGTCGCGAAGCGTTGCAGCCGCTCGCTGAGATCGGCGTCCGCCGCCATGGTGAGCGAGCCATGGCCGACGCGAGCACCGGCCGCAGGCTGCGACAGCAGGCTCGGCTCGTCGAGCCCGGCCAACGCCGCTCGCCAGAACTCGGCCGCAGCACCCTGGTCCTGCGCCTGCAGCCAGGCGATGTAGTCGCGGAAGCGCGGCGGCTGTCCCTGCAGCGTCCCCTGCCCCTCTTGCTGAATCACCTCGGCAACGAAGCGGGCCGAGCTCCAGCCATCCATGACAATGTGATGATGGGTCCAGATCAACCAATGCCGGTCGTCGTCGATCCGGACCAGCCTCACACGCTGCAGCGGCGGCCGCGACAGATCGAAGCCGTCGACGCGCTCGCGGTCTGCGGCCGCCATGAGCGCAGCCTCCAGCGCCGCCGGAGCAAGCCCCGCCGCACGCTGCCGCCAATCTTCCACGACGAAGGCAACGTCGGCATTGCGATAAACGACCTGCTGCGGTGGTCCGGGCAATTCACGCCAGAGGAAGCCGGTGCGAAGCACGGCATGGCGATGGCTGACCGCCTGCCAAGCGGCTTGCAGCTTGCCGGCGTCGAGGCCGCGGATCTCTGCTGCAACCTGGTTGACGTAGACCCCGGTGCCGTCGTCGTGCAGCGCGTGAAACAACATGCCCTGCTGCATCGGCGACAGCGGATAGATGTCCTCGACCTCGCGCCAATCCAGCGCCAGCGCATCGAGCTCGGCCTGGCTCAGCTTCGACAGCGGCACATCGGACGGCGTCAGGCCATGGACACCGCTCGTGCAGTGATCGACCAGCTCACGCAGCGCCGCTCCGAAACAATCGGCGACGCGGGTCACGGTCTCGCGTCGATAGCGCTTCCTGCTGAAGCCGAACGACAACTGCAGACGGCCGTCGAGCACTCTCGCATTGACCGCGATATGGTGGCGGAGCGGGCTCGACGCCGCACGCGAAGGTCCTGCGCTCTCGGGCGCGATCGAGAACAGCGCCGTCTCGTCCGTGCTGCCATCGACCTGACCGAGATAGTTGAACCCGATGCGCGGCTGCACGCCCGTCCTCAGCGCCGCACGCTGGGCATCAGACCCCAGGTAGCGCAGCACGCCGTAGCCAAGTCCCCGGTTGGGGACGGACCGCAGCATCTCCTTGGTGGCCTTGATCAGCTCGGCGGGCGGCTGCGATCCAGCCGTCAATTGCACCGGAAAGGCGGTTGTGAACCAGCCGATGGTTCGCGACAGATCGGGCCCGTCGCCGAGATCCTCGCGGCCGTGGCCTTCGAGCTCGATCAACATGAGCTCCCGGCCCGACCACTGCCACAACGCGCGCGCCAGCGCCGACAGCAGCAGATCATTGACCTGGGTTCGGTACGCGCCGTGCGCCGCGCCCAGCAGGCGCGCGGTCAGCTCCGCGTCGATCGCGAGCGGCACGTCGTCGGCGTCGGAGATCGTATCCCGATCCGCATGATCGACATCGCACGGCAGGTCATCCGTCTGCCGGAGACCGGACCAATGATCGAGCTCGGCCGACAGCACATCCGAGGCCGCATGCGCGTGCAGTGCTGCGCCCCATTGGGCATAGGCGTGCGTCTTGGGCGGCAGCGTCGCCTCCTGCCCACGCATGAGCTGCGCATAGGCCGCCGCGAGATCCTCCAGCAGCACACGCCACGACACGCCGTCGATCACGAGGTGATGGATCACGATCAGGAGGCGCTGCCCGCCGTCCGGCAGATCGATGCCGACCATCTGCACCAGACGACCCTGCGCGAGCGAGAGGCTCGCCTGGACCTCAGCGGCCAGCGCGGTGACCGCCTCGCCGTCGGCCAGCTCGCACGATCGGAACAGACCGGAGGCGGCCGGCGCCGGCCCGTGCTCGGCGCGCCAGGGGCCGTCGATGCGTTGGAAGCGCAGCCTCAGCGCATCATGATGGGTGACGACGGCCACCGCCGCGCGCCGCAGCACGTCCCAGTCGAGCCGCTGCTGCGGCCGCAGCAGCAAGGCCTGGTTCCAGTGATCGGGCGCGTCCAGCTCCTGCTCGAAGAAGCGGAGCTGAATCGGCAACAACGGCAGTGGCCCGGAGACGAGGCCCTGCTCCGCCGTCGTCTCCAGCCGAGCGATCTGCCGCGCGTCGCGCGCCAGGGCTTCCAGTGTCTGATGCTTGAAGACGTCGCGCGGATCGATCAGAAGGCCGGCTCGCCGCGCGCGACTGACCATCTGCAGCGAGATGATGGAATCGCCGCCGAGCTCGAAGAAATTGTCAGTCATGCCGACATCGGGCTGATGCAGCAGCTCGGCCCAGATGGCCGCCAGCGCAGCCTCGGCCGCCGTCCGCGGCGCAATCCGCGTGGCTGATGCGGGCGCCTCCGGCGCTGGCAGCGCATTGCGATCGACCTTGCCATTCACCATCAGCGGCAGACGATCGAGCACCATGATCCGCACCGGCACCATGTAGTCCGGCAGCGTCGCGGACAAGGTGTCACGCAGCACGACGCCGTCGAGCGTGCCGTCACCGCAGACATAGCCGATCAGTTGGCGGCCTGCCCCGAATTCCCTGGCGATGACGACGGCCGCAGTGACCGATGGCTGCTGCCGAAGCCGCGCCTCGATCTCGCCGAGCTCGATGCGGAAGCCGCGAACCTTCACCTGATGATCGGTGCGGCCGACATAGTCGATGGCGCCGTCGCTGCGCCAGCGCGCCAGATCGCCGCTCCGGTACAGCCGCGCGCCGGGAGGTCCGAACGGATCGGGAATGAAGCGCTCGGCCGTCAGCGCCGCGCGACCGAGATAGCCGCGCGCCAGCCCGTCGCCGCCAATATAGAGCTCGCCCGTCGTACCCTCGGCGACCGGATTGAGGTCGGCATCGAGAATGCGCAGGATCGTACCCGGGATCGGGACGCCGATCGGCACGCGTGGCCCGCTCGCCTCGCGGCAGCTCCAGAAGCTGGCATTGATGAGCGCTTCGGTCGGTCCATAGCGGTTGTCGAACCGGATCGCTGGAAATACCGCGTAGACTTGGTCCCTCAGCTGGACCGGCAGAGCCTCGCCGCCAGAGAACAGGCGTTTCAAGCTCACGCATCGGCGCGCCTCGGGCTCGGCCACGAATTGCGCGAGCATCTGGGGCACGAAATGCAGCGTCGTGACGCCATGCGCAATGACCGCATCGATCAGCCGCTTCGGCTCGCGATGGGCGCCCGGCGCTGCGATCGCAAGCCGCGCGCCGACCGTCAACGGCCACAGGATTTCCCACACCGCGACGTCGAAGCTGAACGGCGTCTTCTGCAGCAGCGTTTCGCCGGGATCGAGCCCGTACTCCCGCTGCATCCAGGCCAGCCGCGCCGCCAGCGCGCCGCGCGTGCAGGCCACGCCCTTCGGCACGCCGGTCGAGCCGGACGTGTAGATCACATAAGCGAGGCTCTCGGCGTGGATCGGGCTGCGGAGATCCGAACTGTCGGCATCGATCCCATGCGAAGCACGGCTGTCGTCGACGGCGATCAGCTCGGCGCCCGCCCCTGCCGTGATCTCCATCAGCCGATCGCGCAACTGCGGCTGCGTCAGCAGCAGTCTCGCGCCGCTGTCGCCCAGCATCGCGGCGAGCCGCCCGCTCGGATAATCCGGATCGAGCGGCAGGTAGCCGGCCCCGGCCTTCAGCACCGCCAGCACGGCTACGACCAGATCGGCGCAGCGCTCGAATGCGAGGGCGACGGGCGCATCCTGAGCGACGCCGGATTGCCTGATCTGTCGCGCCAGTCGGTTGGCCCGCGCGTTCAGTTCGGTGTAGCTGATCCTCTCCTGATCGGAGATCACGGCCACAGCCGCGGGCGAACGTGCGACCTGCTGTTCGATCTGCGCCACGACGTCGACGAAGCCGTCTTTCGCCGTCGGCGCGGCGGGCCCCGAACTCCAGCCGAGCACCTGCTGCAAAGCGGCGGCGTCCAACCCATGCAGCTCCGCGACCGGGCGGCTGCTGTCGTCGGCGATGCGCCCGAGCAGACAGGCGAACGCCGCCTGCATCCGCTCGATCTGCGGCCGGTCGAATCGGCCGCGATCGTAACGGAATCCGAGCCGGATGCCGCTGTCGGTCACGTACACCGCGACCGTCAGCGCATAGTTGGTGATCGAGATCTGCTCGGCGCGGCTGGCGCGCGGTCCCTCGCCGGCCTGATCGCGTAGCGCCGCGTCGACCGGATAGTTCTCGAACACGAAGATGGAGTCGAACAGCGGCCGGCCGGCCCGGCCGGCAAGACGCTGGATCTCGTGCAACGGCATCCAGCCGTGCTCGCGCAGGTCGACGTTGCGGTCCTGCAGGCTGCGCAGCCAGTCGCCCACCAGCGTTTGCGGTCGCGCGTCCTCGAGCACGGGAACGGTGTTGATGAACAGGCCGACCATCTCCTCCACGCCCGCGATCTCGGGCGGCCGGCCGGAAATCGTGGCGCCGAAGCAGACGACATCCTGCCCGGTCAAGCGCCGCAGCAGCTGGCCCCAGGCCCCCTGCAGCAGCGTGTTCAAGGTCACCCGCTCGCGCCGTGCCACGAGCTGCAGCCGCTCGGTTTTCGCTGCATCGATGACGAGGTCGATCGAGGCATGGCCTTCGGCTGGTGCGGCCGGCCCGCCAAGCGCATCGGCCAGCAGGCTCGGCTCGCCGAGCGTCGAGAGCGAGCGCGACCAGAACGCAATCGACGCCTCGCGATCCTGTCGTTCCAGCCAGGCAATGTAATCGCGATAGCGGCCGCGCGGTGCGCCCAGCGACGCGCCGCCGACATGCTGCATGATCTCCCCGATCAGCCTCGCCGCGCTCCAGCCGTCGAGCAGGATGTGATGATGGGTCCAGATCAGGCGGCAAACGCCGCCGCCGAGATCGATGAGACGGACCCGCTGCAGCGGCGGCCGTGACAGGTCGAAGCCGGCGCGCCATTCGGCCGCCGCCACCTCGGCCAGCGCCGCGTCACACGTGGCTCGATCCATCGAGTCCGCACGGTCGCGCCAATCCTCCTCGACGAAGGGAACAGGAACCTGCCGATGGACGACCTGCTGCGGCGCGCTCGATAATTCCCTCCACACGAACGCGGTCCGCAGCACCGCGTGTCGTGCCGTCACCGCCTGCCACGCCGCGCGCAGGCGCGCCGCGTCCGCGCCTTCGACGTCGACGGCGATCTGGCTGACATAGTTGCCACTGTCGCCGTCGCGCAGCGTGTGGAACAGCATGCCCTGCTGCATCGGCGACAGCGGATAGATATCCTCGACATCGCGCCAATCACGCGTCGCGC
Organism: Bradyrhizobium sp. HKCCYLS3013; assembly: GCF_051167615.1. Taxonomy (NCBI): domain Bacteria; kingdom Pseudomonadati; phylum Pseudomonadota; class Alphaproteobacteria; order Hyphomicrobiales; family Nitrobacteraceae; genus Bradyrhizobium; species Bradyrhizobium sp. HKCCYLS3013. The sequence goes on along the minus strand of NZ_JBNPTK010000009.1, from coordinate 84,396 downwards.
CGAGCAAATCGAGCTCCGGCTGGCCGAGGCGCGACAACGGAACGTCCGACGGCGTGAGGCCGTGTGCGTCACCGGTGCAATGCGCGACCAGCTCGCGCAGCGCCGCGGAGTAGCACGCGGCCAGCCGCTCGATCGTCGCGCGGCGATAGCGGCGGCGGCCAAAGCTGAATGTCAGCTTCAGCCGGCCGTCGAGCACTTGGCCGTTGATGCTGAGCCAGCGGCCGAGCGGCGCGCTGGCGCTGCGCGACGGCCCCGCGCCTTCCGGCGCGAGCGCGAAGGCAAGGTCGGAGCCGGCGCCAAACTGGCCGAGATAGTTGAAGACGATCCGCGGCTCGGCTCCATCCGCCAGGGCGGCGCGCTGCTCGGAGCTGCCGCAATACCGCAGCACGCCGTAGCCGAGCCCGCGCGCCGGGATGGCCCGCAATTCCTCCTTGATCGACCTGATGAGGGTGGCGTCGTCGCTCGCGCCAGCGGAGAGCCGAACCGGAAATGCTGTCGTGAACCAGCCGACCGTGCGCGACAGGTCGATGCCTTCGAACAGATCCTCGCGTCCATGGCCCTCGAGCTCGACCAGGCATTCACCGAGTCCGCACCAGCGGCTGACCGCGCGGGCCAGCGCCGCCAGCAGCAGATCATTGACCTGGGTCCTGTAGGCGGCGGGCGCCTGCTTGAGCAGTTGCCCGGTCACGTCGGCATCGAACGACACGGCGACGTCTTCGCCGTCGGCGACGCGATCGGTCTCCCCGTGATCGTCGTCGCACGGCAGATCGTCAGCGACGCTTCGCTGTCTCCAATAGACGAGCTGGTCGGCCAGCTCCTTGCTCGCGGCGTAGTCTTCGAGCCTCTTGCCCCACGACGCCACGGACTGGCTCTTGGGAGGCAAAACAATCGCGGCCGCGCCCTGCGCCGCCTGTCGATACGCCGCGGCGATGTCCTCGAGTAGGACGCGCCACGACACGCCATCGACGACGAGATGATGCACGACGATCAGAAGCCGCTGGCTGCCGTCCGCAACGTCCATGCCGACGAGGCGCAGCAACGGCCCCTGCAAGGACAGGCTCGCCTGCGCGGCCGCCGCAACCGAGGTGATCTCCGCCGCGTCCTGAACAGTGCGGATCCAGAGCAGATCGGCGCTCGCCGGCATCTTGCCGTATCTCGCGTGCCACGTGCCGTCGCTTTGCTCGAATTGCAGCCGCAGGGCATCGTGATGCGCCACCACGGCATCGACCGCCCGCGCCATCACGCGCCAGTCGAACCGCGCCGAGGGTACGAGCATCAAGGCCTGGTTCCAATGATGCCGTTCGCCCGCGTCCTCGGCAAAGAAGCGGCGCTGGATCGGCAACAGCGGCACCGGATCGCCGTCGCGCGCGCCGGGCTCAGCGGAGACAATGACCGCCCGATCGCGGCGCGCGACCCGCGCCAGCTCCTGCAGCGTCTGATGCCGGAACAGATCGCGCGGCTCGATTGACAGGCCACGCTGCCGCGCCCGTCCGACCACCTGCAGTGAGATGATGGAATCGCCGCCGAGCTCGAAGAAATTGTCGGTGAGCCCGATCCGCGAATGGCCGAGCAGTTCGGCCCAGATCGCCGCCAGCTCCAATTCCACGGCCGATTGCGGCGCGACATAGTCTGTCTCGGCACACAATGACTCGGGCACCGGCAGAGCGTCGCGATCGACCTTGCCATGCGCCGTGAGCGGCATCTGCGACATCGGCACGATGCGGGCCGGAACCATGTAGTCCGGCAGCTCCTTCGTCAGCGCCGCGCGCAGCGTTGCCTCGTCGAAGCCATCCTCGCCGCAGACATAGCCGATCAGCTGCTGGCGTCCGCCGATCTCGCGTGCCACCACCACCGCCGACTGCACGCCCGTCTGCCGCGTCAGCCGCGCCTCGACCTCGCCCGGCTCGATGCGGAAGCCACGGATCTTGAGTTGATGATCGGACCGGCCGACATAGTCGATGACGCCGTCGGCACGCCAGCACGCCAGATCGCCCGTGCGATACAGCCGCGCGCCGGGTGCGCCGAACGGATCGGGGATGAAGCGCTCCGCCGTCAGCGCCGGCCGATTCCAATAGCCGGCCGCGAGCCCCTCGCCGCCGATATGAAGCTCGCCGATGACGCCGACCGGAACGATGTTCAGATCGCCGTCGAGAACATAGGCCGAGCGCCGGCCGACCGGATGGCCGATCGGCGCATAGGCGCAGTCGATCTCGGCATCGGCGTCGACCTTCCAGACCAGCGGCGTGACCACCGTCTCCGTCGGACCGTAGCCGTTGATCAGCTTGCGCGGCCGCAGCGCCTGCCTGACCTTGTCGAAGCCCGATTTGGGCATCGCCTCGCCGCCGAACGAATACAGCGACACGGGCGGCGGATCGCCGCGCCACGCCGCGAATTCGGCGAGCTGCTGCAGGTAGGCCGGCGGAAAGCCGGCATTGGTCACGCGCTCCGCGCGCATCACCTCGAGCGTCTTCTCCACCGACCAGAGATCGGCGTCGCGCATCACCAAGGCCGCGCCGCAGCTCAGCGCGGTCCACAACCGCTCATGCGCGCCGTCGAAGGTGAAAGAAAGGAAGTGCAGTTCGCGCGACTGCTGGTCCATCTCGTAGAGACCGGCCGTGGCGTCGCAATGCATCGCGAACGGTCCATGCGCGACCGCGACGCCCTTCGGTACACCGGTGGAGCCGGACGTATAGATCACGTAGGCGAGGCTCGCGGGATGGACATCGACCGCGGGATCAATCTCCGTCGTCTCGGCCGGGATCACGCCGAGATCGACGACTGCGATGCCCGGCATCGGCGGCCATTGCGATCGTCCCGCCGCATCGACCAGCACGACGCGCGCGCCGGCATCGCGAACGGTTGCAGCAAGCCGCGCTGGTGGATGATCGGGATCGAGCGGCAGATAGGCGGCGCCGGCCTTGAGGACGGCAACGAAACCGGCGACGAGATCGGGCGAACGCTGCATCGAGAGCGCGACGAGCTCGCCGGGTCGAACGCCGAGCGCCAGCAGATGCTGCGCGATGGCATTGGCGCGGCGATCGAGCGCCTGATAGCTGATCGTCTCGGCCCCGAACACCAGGGCTGTCGCGCCCGGCGTGTCCTTCGCATGCCGCGCGAACATCCGATGCACCGGCTGGAAGATCGCGCGCGCGGGCGCGCACGCATTCCAGCGCCTGATGTCGTCGCGCTGCCGGTCCGACAACAGCTCCAGCGCCGCGATCCAGCGCGTGGGATCCGCGACCATTTCCTGCAGGATCGTCAGCCAATGCCCGGCGAGCCGCGCGATGGTCGACCGGTCGAACAGCGCCGTGGCAAAGGAAAACAGCGCCGAGACGTCTCCCGACGGCAATTCCTCGCTGTCGAGCGCGAGGTCGAATTTCACCGTCTCGATCTCGGCCGCGATTGTCTCGATCTGCAATTCGGACCCAGCCGGCGCATACGCCGGCCCGCGCCGATGCTGATGGTTGTAGAGCACCTGGAATAGTGGGGTCTGGCTCACGCTGCGCTGCGGCTGCAACACGTCGAGCAGCCGCTCGAACGGAAGGTCCTGGTGATCCCTGGCCTCGAGCGAAGCCGCGCGCAGCGTTTCGATGACGTCGGCGATCGTCCCCAGGCTGTCGATCCGCGTCCGCAGCACCTGGGTGTTGACCAAGAGCCCGATCAGCCGCCGCGTTTCCGGCCGATCGCGATTGGCGAGGGGAACGCCGATGCTGATGTCGTCCTGCCCGCTGTAGCGATAGAGCACCAGTTTCAGCGCCGCGAGCAGCACGACGAACAGCGTCGTGTGATGCTGTCGCGCCAGCTCGCGCAGACGATCGGAAAGCTCGGTGCCGAGCGACAGACGGATAGCATCGCCGGATTGGTCGGTCTGGGCCGAACGCGGGCGATCGAACGGCAGTTGCAACATCGCCGTGTCCTGCAGCCGGCCGGTCCAGTAGCGGAGCTGCCGCTCCTCCTCCACGGCGCCGAGCCACAGCCGTTGCCAGGCGGCAAAGTCGGCATAGTCGATCTCGAGCGCCGGCAGCGAGGTGGTCTCGCCGCGGACCGTGGCGCAATAGAGCTGCCAGAACTCGTCGGTGAGGACCTGCATCGACCAGCCATCGGCGACGATGTGGTGCAGCGTGACCGAGAGGATATGGTCGTGCTCGCCGAGCTTCAGCAGCGCCGCGCGCAGCAGCGGTCCGGATTCGAGATCGAACGGCAGCGCCGCTTCCTGACGCAGCAGCCGGCGCGCCTGCTGCTCGCAATCATCGCCGGCAATCTCGATGCAGCGAAGCGTGACCGGCGCCGGCGGCCCCACGATCTGCTCCGGCTCGCCGCCGTCCTGCCGGAACATGGTGCGGAGCGTGGCATGGCGCATGACCAGTTCGTCGAGCGCCCGTTGAAGCGCGGCGGTATCGAGACGACCCCGCAGCCGGATCGCGACCGGCATGTTGTAGGCGGAGCTGTCCGGATCCATCCGCCACAGGAACCAGAGGCGGGCCTGCGCGAACGACAACGGCGCGCGATCCAGCTGCTGCCGGGCGATCGGCAGAATCGAAAGATCGACGCCCTTGGCCGCCAACTGCGTCAGGAAGGCGCGCTGCTTTGGCGCGTCGAGACGCGCCAACCGGCGCGCGATCTCACTGAGCTGCTGGGCCTGAAGTCCGGACTGATCATTCATTGGCGAACTCGACTTCCTCAAGCAGATCGAACATGGCGGCGATGTCATCGCTGCGCCTGCTCATCGGCGCGTCCGCGGCGAGCGCGGACGCCATGGTCTCGACCGTGGTCAGTTCGAACAACCGCTTCAGCGGCAGCTCCCGCGCGAGATCACGCTTGATGCGGCCGACGAGCTGGACGGCCACCAGCGAGTCGCCGCCGAGCTCGAAGAAATCATCGGTGACGCCGACCTCCGGCTTGTGCAGCAGCTCGGCCCAGATCGCCGCGAGCGCAGCCTCGGTCGGATTGCGCGGACCGACGCGCCGCGCCTCCGGCGGCGTCGCATCCGTCCGCGGCAACGCCTTGCGGTCGATCTTGCCGTTCGGGGTCAGCGGCAGCTCCGGCAGCACGATGACGCGCGAGGGCATCATGTAGTCCGGCAGCGCCGTTGCGAGCGCGGCGCGAAGATCACTGCCATCGAGCGAGGCCTCGCCGCTGACATAACCGACCAACTGACGGCCGCCGCCGAGCTCGTGCGCGACGACGACGCTGTCGCGCACGCCCGGCAGCTCCCGCAGCCGCGCCTCGATCTCGCCCAGCTCGATTCGATGTCCGCGGATCTTCACCTGATGATCGGCGCGGCCGACATAGTCGAGCACGCCATCGGCCCGCCAGCGCGCGAGGTCCCCGGTCCGGTACAGCCGCGCGCCGTCGTCGCCGAACGGATCCGGAATGAAGCGCTCGGCACTCAGCGCCGCGCGTTTCCAATAGCCGCGCGCGAGCCCGTCACCACCGATGAAGAGCTCGCCGGTGACGCCGACCGGCGCGAGGTTGAGCTCGCCGTCGAGCACGTACAGTGCGGTGTTGCCGATCGGGCTGCCGAGCAGCGGCACCGGATTCGCGCCATCGAGGCGGTGGCGCGCCGACCACACCGTGGTCTCGGTCGGCCCATACAGATTCCAGACCTCGCTGCTCGCTGCGTTCAGCCGCCGCGCCAGATCCGAGGCCAGCGCCTCCCCGCCGCTCAGCAGGCGGCAGCCCTTCGGCAGCCATGGATCAGGATTGGCCGCATCGTGATCGAGCAGCATGCGCCAGCTCGATGGCGTCGCCTGGATCATGGTCACGCCGTGCCGTGCGACCATCGCCTTGAGGGCCTCGGGATCATGGGCCGCGGCACGGTCGGCGAGCACGACCTGGGCGCCATTTGTGAGTGGCAACCACAGCTCCAGAACGGCGATGTCGAAGGACAACGACGTCAGCGCGAGCACGCGGTCGCCGGCCGCGATGCCCGGCTGTTCGGCCATCGTCGCCAGGAAGTTCGTCAGCGCGGCATGGCGCACCATCACGCCCTTCGGCAGCCCGGTCGAGCCGGAGGTGTAGATGACGTAGGCGAGGTTCTCGGGGTGCACGTCGACGGAAAGATTGTCGGTCTGGCCGAGGCCATCGCCGGCCGCGACCTCGAGCAGCCAAGCCTCGGCCTCGCTCCGCTCCAGCACCGGCGCGAACCGGTCGTGCAGCGTGGCCTGTGTCAGCAGCAGCTTGGCACCGCTGTCGTTCAGCATGTGCGCGAGACGCTCGGCGGGATAGTCCGGATCGAGCGGCAGATAGGCCGCGCCCGCCTTGAGCACCGCGAGCAGCGCCACCATCATCGCGACGCCGCGCTCCAGCGCGAGCCCGACCACCACATCGGGGCCGACGCCGCGATCCCGCAGCCGCCGCGCCAGCCGGTTCGCCCGCGCATTCAGCGCACCGTAGCTGATCGTCTCCGGTCCATGCACCAGCGCGACCGCATCGGGCGTTCGCGCCGCATGCGCCTCGAACTGTCGATCCACGCAGGGCGCATTCGCAGCGTTGGTCGCCGTCGCATTCCAGGCCTGCAGCAGCCGCGCGCGATCATCGTCCGGAACGACGTCGATCCGGCGCACCGGCGTATGGGGCGCCTCTTCCAGTGCCAACGCGAGTTGATCGAGCGATTGCTGCATCATCGCGCCGACCCGCTCGGGCGCGACCGGCGCCGCGACCTGGACCGTCAGGTGAAGCCCATGGCCGTCATCGTCCACCGCCAGCATCAGCGGATAGTTGGTGCGCTCCTCGCCGCCGAGCCATTCGACGCCTTGCGGGAGCTCAGCATCCACCTGCGCATCCTGTCTCCGGCCGTGCCGATAGTTCAAGATCGCGGAAAACAGCGGCGTCGGCGGCGCGACACCGCTGCAGCGCTGGGCCATCGCCAGCGAGGCATGCTCATGCGCCATCAGCTCCGCCAGCCGCGCATGCGCCGCGCGAACGCTGTCCTCCACCGACGTGCCGTCGAGATCGAGCCGCACCGGCAGCGTGTTGATGAACAGGCCCAGGCTGCGGCCGGTATCGTGACCGGCCTGCATGCGGCCGAGCAGCACGGTGCCGAACACGACCTGCTCGCGCCCGCTGCTGCGCGCCAGCACCTGCCCCCAGGCGACATGACAGAGGCTGGCGAGGCTCGCGCCAAGGCGCCGCGCCTGTGCACGCAGCCGCGCGTCGAGCGCGGCCGGCAGGGGCAGCCTTGCCTCGCGCACGCCGTCGCCGTCGCTGCGCACCTCCATCAATCCGAACGGTGCCGTGGGCGCATCGATGTCGGCGAGCATGCCGCGGAAGAAACGCTGCTGCGCATCCTGCCCGGCGGGCTTGCGCGTTTCGGCGACAAGATTGCGGAATGGAATCGGCGGAGGCAGATCAGCGCGGCGCCCCGACAGAATCAGCTGCACCTCCTCATGCAACGCCTGCAGCGTGGTATGGTCGCCGACCATGTGATGCAGCAGGACCAGCAGCAGCAGGCGATCATTTTCCTCGTCACGGGCGACGATCAGACGCAGCAACGGCGCCTGAATCAGATCGAGCCGACAGGATCTCGGATCGAAGCGGCGGGCCAGCTCGACCTGAGCCGGCGCGTGACCTTCGAGCGCGACTTCGGTGACGCTCAGCGGTGCGTGGCGCCAGACCACCTGCGCCGGAACCGACAACCCATCCCAGAGGAACGACGTCCGCAGCACGTCGTGCCGGTCGATCACGTCCTGAACCGCGGCGAGATAACGATCCAGCAGATCGCGGCCCGCGAATGCCATCTGTGCGACCAGCACGTAAGGATCGCCCTCGGTCGCCAGCAGATGATGGAACAGGATGCCTTCCTGCAACGGCGACAGCGCGTAGATGTCCTGGACGTTGGCGACGCCGCCCGGCACCTGGGCGACCACGCGGTCGATCTCGGGCTGGCTCAGCGCGATCAGCGGCAGCATGTCCGGCGTGATGGCCGCGCTCTCCGGCGTGATCAGGTTGGCGGGGATCGCAATCTCCTCGCCGGGCCGCAGGCTGGCCGCGAGATCGCGCAGCACCGGCCTGGCGAACACCATGTGCGCATCGACCGTCAGTGCATGGCGCTTCAGCCGGTCCAGCATGCGGACGACGAGCAGCGAATGGCCGCCGAGCTCGAAGAAATGATCGTTGCGGCCGACGCGCTCGATGCCCAGCAGCTCGCGCCAGATGGCCGCGAGGGCCTGTTCGATTTCGCCCCGAGGTGGATCATAGGCGCCGCGGCCGAACGCTTCGTCGTCCGGCGCCGGCAGCGCCTGCCGATCGACCTTGCCGTTGGGTGTCAGCGGAAACGCATCGAGGCGGACGATCGCCGAGGGAACCATGTAATCCGGCAGGCACGCCTGCAATTGCCCGCGCAGCTGCGCGGCCCATGCGGCGGCGTCATCGGTGTCGTCTGCCGGCACCACATAGGCGACGAGCCTGAGATCGCCCTGCGCATCGCGCCGCGCCAGCACCGCCGAGTCCCGCACGGCGGCTTGCGCATTCAGCCGATGCTCGATCTCACCGAGCTCGATACGGAAGCCGCGGATCTTCACCTGATGGTCGTTGCGGCCAAGAAATTCGATATTGCCGTCGGCCAGATGGCGGCCGAGGTCACCGGTTCGATACATCCGCGCGTCGGCCGACAGCCCGAAGGGATCGGCAGCAAAGCGCTGCGCCGACAGATCCGGACGGTTGAGATAGCCGCGCGCAACCCCTGCCCCGCCGATCCAGATCTCACCCACGGCACCGCGCGGCACCGGCATGCCCTGGGCGTCGAGCAGATAGATGCGCGCATTGGCGATCGGGCGCCCGATCGGGACGATACCGCCGGCAAAGCCGGCTGGACGACGCCACGCGGTGGCGCAGACGGTCGCTTCCGTCGGGCCGTAGGCGTTGAAGACCGCAATCTCCGACGGCAAAACCTCGAACAGCTCCGACTTCGGCAACTCGCCGGCAAGAACCAGCACCTCGAGCCCGGAGAGCCGCGCGAGGTCCGAGCGGCCCTGCAGCATCGCGGGCGGCAGGGTGGCGTGGGTGATGCGATGGTCGGCGAGATAGTTCAACAGCTCGGCTGCGTCGCGATGCTCGCGGCTTCCGAGCAGATGCAGCTCGGCGCCGGCGCAGAGCGCCATGACGATGTCCCACACGCTTGCGTCGAAACTGAAGGAGGCGAACTGCGCGACCCGGCTGTCCGGACCGGTGTCGAACAGCCCGATCTGGGCCTGCGCGAGATTGACCAGGCCATGGTGCTCGATCATCACCCCCTTCGGCCGCCCGGTGGAGCCCGAGGTGTAGATGACATAAGCGAGATTGCGCGGCGTCACGCCGCGGGCATCAACATCCGGCGCGCTGTCCGGCAGCCCGCTCCAGGCCGGTGCATCGCTTTCCACATCGACCACGGGGCATGCCACGTCGCCGAGCGCACCGGCGCTCTCGCGGTCACGGAGCAGCAGCATCGGCTGGGCATCGGCCACGATCTCGCGCAGCCGTTGCGGCGGATAGGTCGGATCCAGCGGCAGATAGGCGGCGCCGGCTTTGAGGACCGCGAGCACGCTGACGATCGTATCGACGCCGCGCTGCTGGCAGATCGCGATCAGCCGGTCCGGACCGGCGCCCAGCGCGACGAGGTGATGCGCGAGGCGATTGGCGCGCAGCTCGAGCTCCCGATAGGTCAGTCTGACCTCGTCATGGACCAGCGCCACCGCTGACGGCCGGCGGCGTGCCTGCTCGGCAATGAGATCCTGGATGCAGCAGTCGGCCGGCGTGAACGATCGGGTGCAATTCCAGCTGTCCAGCAGCAGCGCACGTTCCTCGGCCGGTAGCAGCTCGATGCGGTCGACCGGCTGGCTGGTGTCAGCGACCATGGCGCGCAGCGTAGCCAGCAGATAGCCGCGATAGCGCCGCACGGTCTCGGCGTCGAACAGCGCCGTCGCGTAGTTGATCTTGCCGGAGATGCGGCCACGGCTCTCACTGAGATCGAGCTCGAGATCGAACTTGACCTTGTGCTGCTCGGTCGCAAGGCGCTCGACCGCCAGGCCGGGCAGCGCCAATGAGCCGATATCATGGCTCTGCCATGCGAACACCACCTGGAACACGGGCGTGTATTCCGGATGCCGCGGCGGCTGGAGCGCCTCGACAAGATGCTCGAATGGCAGGTCCTGATGATCCTGCGCCGCAAGAACGGCCGTCTTCACTCGCTCGATCAGCTCGACCACAGCAGGATCATCCGAGAGGTCGAGCCGCAGCGCCAGCATGTTGACGAAGAAGCCGGCCAGGCCTTCGAGCTCCGAACGCATCCGATTGGCCGTCGGCGTGCCGATGACGAGATCCTGCTGGCCGGCCAGCCGCGACAGCACGATCGCCCAGGCCGCCAGCACGATGACGAACGGGGTGGCGCCGAGCGCGACGCTCAATTGCCTGATATCGGCCGAAAGACCGTCGTCGATCTCGACAGGCACCGCTGCGCCAGCGTCGGATCGCGGCGTGGGACGCGGACGGTCCGTCGGCAATGCCAGCACGGATGGCGCGCCCTGCAGCACGGCGGTCCAATGATCGAGCTGCCGCTGCAACCGATCTGCCGTGAGCGCATGGCGCTGCCATGCTGCATAGTCCGGATACTGAATCGCCAGCGGCGGCAACGGATCGTCGCCGCCTGCGGCGAAGGCGCCATACAGCGCCGAGAGCTCGCGAACGATGACGCCCATCGACCATCCGTCGGAGATGATGTGGTGCTGGCTGAGCAGAAAGACGTGATCATCATCGCCGAGACTGATCAGGTGGCCGCGGATCAACGGACCCCGAGCGAGATCGAACGGCGCGCGCGTCCACGCATTCAGCAGGTCGGCCAGCCGCGTCTCGCGGTCCGGCCGGCTGCGAAGATCGTGCATCTCCAGCGGCAGGCCGGTATCCGGCGGCAACAGCATGGCTCGCGGCTCGCCCTGCTCGGCAACGAAGACCGTCCGCAGCGCCTCGTGGCGGGAGAACAGCCGATCGAGGCTGCGGCGCCATGCGCCGATGTCGAGCCGGCCCCGCAGCCGCAGCGCGACGTCGATGTGATAGTTCGTGCCTCCGCCCTCGAGCTGTGCCAGCAGCCAGAGCTGCTGCTGCGCGAAGGAGAGCGGTAGCCGCCCCCCGCGATCGATGCTTGGGATGGTGTTGACGTCGCGTCTGCCGGCGTTGCGGCCGCGCTGCCGTGCGCGCGAAGCCAGCTGGCGCAATGCGTCCGGATCGAGGTCGCGCAGTCGAGGCTGTCCTGATTGTCCGCTCATGATAGCTCCGCCGTCATCAGGTCCTCGAGCTCATCTTCGGCGAACTCCTGCTCGATCAGCCTGATCGAGACGACGCGCGCGAACTCCGCCAATTCGGGATGAGCGAACAGCTCGGACAATGGCATCGACGTGCCGAACTCCTGCGCGACGCGGCTGAGCAGCCGTACCGCCAGCAGAGAGTGGCCGCCGAGCTTGAAGAAGTGATCCGCCCGCCCGACACGGTCGAGACCGAGCAGCTCCGCCCAGATGCCGGCCAGCGTGCTCTCGATCTCGCCGACCGGAGCCTGATGGTCGTCCCGCGCCTCGCCTTGCGACATCGTCGGCAGCGTCTTGCGGTCGATCTTGCCGTTCGGCGTGAGCGGCAGCCGCGGCAGCACGATGACGCGCAACGGCACCATGTAGTCCGGCAGCGCGGCCGCGAGCGCCGCGCGCAGCTCGCCGCCATCGAGCGTGCTCTCGCTGCTGACATAGCCGACCAGGGTCCTGCCGCCGCCGAACTCCTGCGCGACCACGACGCTGTCGCGGACGCCGGGTAGCGCGCGCAGCCGCGCCTCGATCTCGCCGAGCTCGATGCGATGTCCGCGGATCTTCACCTGGTGATCGGCGCGGCCGACATAGTCGAGCGCGCGATCGGCACGCCAGCGCGCCAGATCGCCGGTCCGGTACAGCCGCGCACCGGGGCGGCCGAACGGATCCGGAATGAAGCGCTCCGCGCTGAGCCCGGCGCGCCTCCAATAACCGCGGGCCAATCCCTCGCCGCCGATGAACAGCTCACCGGCCACGCCGGGCGGCAGCAGATTGAAATTGGCGTCCAGCACATAGAGCGTCGTGCTGCCGACCGGACCGCCGAGCACCGGCGTTGAATCATCGGAGTCCAGCCGGTGACGCGCGGACCACACCGTGGTCTCGGTCGGCCCATACAGGTTCCACACCTCGCCGCTCAGCGCGACGAGCCGCCGCGCCAGATCGGGAGCCAGCGCCTCGCCGCCGCTGAGCGCGCGACAGCCAGGCGGCAGCCTCGCGGCCCCGTCATGATCGAGCAGCATGCGCCAGCTCGACGGCGTCGCCTGGATCAAGGTCACGCCGTGCCTGGCCACGATCGCCTTCAGCGCCGCCGGATCCTGCGCCGACGCCCGGTCGGCCAGCACGATGCGTGCGCCCCGTGTCAGCGGCAGCCACAGCTCCAGCACCGCGATGTCGAACGACAACGAGGTCAGGGCCAGCACGCGGTCGTCGGACGTGATCCCCGGCTGCTCGGCCATGGTCGCCAGGAAGTTCGTCAATGCGCCGTGGCGTACCATCACGCCCTTGGGCAAGCCGGTCGAGCCCGAGGTATAGATGACGTAGGCAAGGCTCTCAGGATGAATGGCAAGGTCGAGATTGTCGGCGTTGCCGCCCTCGTCGGCACGATCCAGCAGCCAGGCCTCCACTCCGCCGTCGGCCAGCGCGCGCGTGAACCGATCCTGCAGCCCGGTCTGCGTCAGCAGCAGTTTTACACTGCTGTCGCCGAGCATGTGGGCGAGACGCTCTTCCGGATAGTCCGGATCGAGCGGCAGGTAGGCGGCGCCGGCCTTCAGCACGGCGAGCAGCGCCACGATCATCTCGGCGTCGCGCTCCAGCGCCAGTCCGACCAGGACATCGGCGCCGATCCCGCGCGCGCGCAGTCGCCGCGCCAGCCGGTTGGCGCGTGCGTTCAACTCGCCGTAGCTGATCCGGCGGTCGCCGCTGACGATCGCAACCGCGTCCGGGATGGTCTTCGCGCGCGTCTCGATCTGCGCCACAAGGCCGGGCACCAAATCGCTGAACGGCGGCCGGCATGAGGTCTCGCCGACCGCTGCTCCGCTCCAGCGCAGGACGCACGCCAGTGTCTCACCGTCGACCATTCGAAGGCTGCCGACCGGACGGGTGGCATCCGCCGATATCTGCGTCAGCCAGTCCCGCAACGACGCGCTCACCTGGCGGACCGCATGGTCGTCCAATTGCGCGCGATCGTAGTTGAAGTCGAGGCGCAGGCCCTCCGGTCCGTCGAACACGATGACCGCGATCGGATAGTTGGTCGGCGTCACGTGGTCGACCCGCCCGATCTGCGGCCTGGCCCGGTCGCGCGCGGTGAGCGTCCGATCGATCGGATAGTTCTCGAACACCATCAGGCTGTCGAACAGTGGCTGCCCGGCCCTGTCGGCCAGGCGCTGGATCTCGTGCAGCGGCAGCCACTCATAGTCGCGCGCCGCGACGCTCTGCGCCTGCAGCGCGCGCAGCCAGTCGCCAGTCGCGGTGTGCGGATGCGCGCGGTCGATCAGCGGCAGCGTGTTGATGAAGAGGCCGACGATGTGCTCGGCGCCGGCCAGCTCGGCCGGACGGCCCGAGACCGTGACGCCAAAGCAGACCGCGCTTTGCCCGGTATACTGCCGCAGCAATTGCGCCCAGGTCCCCTGCAGCAGCGTGTTCATCGTGATGCGCTGCTGTGTCGCGAACCGCCGCAGGCGAGCCGCGAGATCGCCGTCCACGCGCAAAGTCAGCCGGCCATGGCCGCTCGCAGCGTCGATCGCGCGGCTGGCGCGCAAGGCATCGGCCAGCGGCATGGGCTGATCGAAGCCGCGCAAGGTCTCGCGCCAGAAATCAGCGGCTGCCGCCTGGTCGCGCGTCTGCAGCCAGGCGATGTAGTCGCGATAGCTGTTGTGTGCCGCCGAAGCGGCGTCGCCACCGATCTGCTGAAGGACGTCGGCAAGCAGCCGCGCCGAGCTCCAGCCGTCAAGCACGATGTGATGATGCGTCCAGATCAGCCGCAGCCTGTCATCACCGAGCCGGACCAGCCGCAGCCGCTGCAGCGGCGGCCGCGTGATGTCGAAGCCAGGCTTGCGCTCGTGCACCGCCGCCTCCGCGAGCGCCGCATCGATCTCCGCCGCGGCGGCGCCATCAGCGATACGGCCACGCCAATCCTCCTCGACGACGGGAACGTCGAGCTGGCGGTACACGATCTGCTGGGCTGCGCCGGACAATTGCTGCCAGACAAACCCCGTCCGCAGCGCCGCATGCCGCGCGCTCGCCGCCTGCCATGCCGCACGCACCTGCGACGGCGTCACCCCGCGGAGCTCGATCGAGAGCTGGTTGACATAGACGTCATCAGCGCCATCGCGCAGCGCATGGAACAGCAAGCCCTGCTGCATCGGCGACAGCGGATAGATGTCCTCGACGGAGCGACAGTCGATCGTCGCGCAGAGCCTGTCGAGCGCCGCCTGATCGAGCCCCGCGACCGGAACGTCGGACGGGGTCAGACCGCCGGCAGCGCCGAGGCAGTGATCGACGAGACCACGCAGCGCCGCGCGATAGAGCTCCGCGAGCCGTTCGACGGTGGCGCGCCGATAGCGCCGGCTGCCATAGCGGAAGCCGAGACGCAGCTGTCCGTCGCGCACCTCGCCATTGATGGTGAGCCAGGCCCGCAACGGCGTGTCTGCGGCCCGCATCGGTCCCGGATTCTCCGGCGCGATCCGGTACGGCGCCGACGCGCCGAACTGCCCATCGAAGCGGCCGAGATAGTTGAAGACGATGCGCGGGCTTGGCGTCTGCGATAGCGCCTCGCGCTGCTCCTTCGCGCCGAGATAGCGCAGGACGCCATAGCCGAGCCCGCGGTCGGGCACGGCGCGCAAGCTCTCCTTGACGCGGGCGATGAGCGCACGGTCGGTCTCGCTGCCGCCGTCGAGACAGACCGGAAATGCGGTGGTGAACCAGCCCACCGTCCGCGTGAGATCGACGTCCGCAAAGACATCCTCGCGGCCGTGGCCCTCGAGCTCGATCGCGACGCCATCGATCCCGCTCCAATTCCAGAGCGCACGCGCCAGCGCCGCCAGCAGCAGGTCGTTGACCTGCGTGCGATAGGCCGCAGGCGCGGCATCGAGCAGCTGTTCGGTCAGCTCCGCCTCGACGTTGAGCACGACCTCCTCGGCCTCGGCCTCGACATCGGCGCCGCCATGATCGTCGTCACAGGGCAGCGCGCGGCCGCGCGAGGACGCCAGCCAGAAGGCCATCTCGCCAGCCAGCCGATCGGACGCCGCATGCGCGCGCAGCCGCTGCGCCCACGACGACGGCGCGGAGCTCGTGGACGGCAGGGTGACGGCGGCCGCCCGCCCTGCCAGTTGCTCATAGGCCATCGTGATGTCTTCGAGCAGGATCCGCCATGACACGCCGTCGACGGCGAGGTGATGAACCGCGATCAGCAGCCGCTGGCTGCCGTCGGCCATGTCTAACCCGACCGCGCGCAGCAGCGATCCCGCTGCCAATGACAGGCTCGCCTGTGCCGCCGCCGCGATCGCACCGATGTCGGCCGGCTCGGCCGCCGTGCGGATCCAAAGCAGCTCAGCCTCGGCAGGCAGATCGGCCGGCGCCGCCTGCCATTCGCCCGCGACCTGACGGTACGTCATGCGAAGCGCGTCGTGATGCCTCACCACGGCATCGAGCGCCCGCTGCAGCACGCTCCAGTCGATCCGGTCCCGCGGGATCAGCAGCACCGCCTGGTTGAAGTGATCGCGGTTGGGAATGTCGTCGGCAAAGAAGCGCAATTGGATCGGCAGCAGCTCCGCAGCGCAGGCGTTCATTGCGTTGCGTGCTGCTGCCGGCGGCGTCATGGCCGGTGCGGAGGTGGTCGCAACCACACCGGCCAGCGCCGCTATCGTCTGCTGCGCGAACATCTGCTTCGGCGTCAGCCTGACGCCGCGCTTGCGCAGCCGCGCGATGATCTGGAGGCTCAGAATGGAGTCGCCGCCGAGCTCGAAGAAATTGTCATTGCGGCCGATCCGCTCGCGGCCGAGCACGTCCTGCCAGACCTCCGCGATCGCCTGCTCCACCGCGCCGACAGGGGCGGCATAGGACAGCACGACGTCCTCGTCCGGCTGCGGCAGCGCCGCGCGGTCGAGCTTGCCGTTGGCTGTCAGCGGCAGCCGCTCGAGCACGACGAAGCGCGAGGGCACCATGTAGTCCGGCAGCATCGCCGAGAGCTGGTGCCGCAGCGCCTCCGGCTGCAACACGACGTTTGTCGCGGCAACACAATAGGCCACGAGCTCCTGGCGTTCCCGCTCCGCGTCGACGGCGCGGACCACGACGGCGGCATCGGCGACGCCATTCAACGAGCAGACGGCGCGGCCGATCTCGGCGGGCTCGACGCGGTAGCCGCGCAGCTTCACCTGATCGTCGCGCCGGCCCACGAACACGACCCGACCCGCCTGATCACAGCGCACCAAATCGCCGGTGCGGTAGAGGCGTTCGCCTGAGACTCCGAACGGATCGGGGACGAAGCGCTCGGCCGTCTGTCCAGGCGCGCCGCGATAGCCGCGCGCCAGCCCGGCGCCACCGATGTAGAGCTCACCAGCGACCCCGGCCGGCACGATATTCAACGCATCGTCGAGAACGTAGGCGCGCAGGTTCGCAAGCGGCAATCCGACCGGCACCACACCTTCGGCGTCGGCGTCCGTCCACTCATGGGTCATCACGCCGACCGTCGTCTCGGTCGGGCCGTAGTGATTGACGATCCGGCAGTGCGGCCGCAGCCGACGGACCTCTGCGATCAGGCCGGGATCGCAGGCCTCGCCGCCGAGGATCAGCACGTCGCGTGGCAGGATGTCGGCCGAGCGCCGCGCCCGCAACAGGCCGCGCAGATGGCTCGGCACGATCTTGAGGACGCCGATCTCGCCATCGCGCATCGCTTGCGCAAACGCATCCGCATCGAACGCAGCATCGGCCGGCAGCAGGTTCAAGGTCACACCGCTCGCGAGCGCGCCGAACAGCACGGTGTGGCCGAGATCGGCGGCGACCGTCGAGACCATCGCCATGCCGCCGCCGGCAGGCGGCTGCAGTCGGGACAGCAGCGCCTGCACGTAGTTGGCGAGCGCGCCGTGCGAGACGGCAACTCCCTTGGGCGCGCCGGTCGAACCCGAGGTGTAGATGATGTAGGCGGTCTGCGCCGGATGGGGCCGCGGGGCATCGAACGCGGACGCATCGCCGCGCTCAGTGCCGTCGAGTGTACGACAGGCCAGCGCCCTCGCCGCAGCCAGATGCTCGCCGGTTACGATCAGGATGCCAATCTCGCCGTCCCGAAGGATGCGCGCAACGCGCGCCACCGGCCACGCCGGATCGAGCGGCACGACGGCGCCGCCCGCCTTGAGGACGCCGAGCAGCGCCGCGACGAAGGCCGGCGACCGCTCGATCCACAACGCCACCGGCGTCTCGCGCGTGACGCCGGCCGCGACGAGCGCGCCCGCGATGTGGTCCGACCAGCGCGCCAGCCCGGCTGCGCTGACAGTGTCCTGTCCCTGACGCAGCGCGACCCGGTCGTCGCGGCCCGCAAACGCAGTGCCGATCAGATCGAGGATATCCGTCGCGGGGAAGCTCTTCGCCTCCGCTGCGACGGTCTGCCTGACGTCCCGCGCGATCGCGAAGTCGCGTAGCGGCCGGTCGGGACCGGCCGCGATCTGCCGCAGAAAATCGACGAGCTGGCCGCCGATCCGCTCGACCGTGGCAGCATCGAACAGATCCGTCGCAAAATTCAGGCTCGCATCCATGCCCGCCGGGCTGTCGACGATGTCGAGCGCGAGATCGAAATGCGAGCCGGCGAGATCGACGATGCGCGTCTCGGCGCGCAGGCCATCGCCGAGCGCAAGTCCGGCCGGCGCGGCCATGTAGTTGAACTTGACCTGGAACAGCGGATTGTGGCCGCCGGAGCGGGCCGGCTTGAGCGCATCGACGAGACGGTCGAACGGCAGATCCTGATGCGCGAGCCCGGTGATGACCTCCTCTTTCGCCTGCGCCAGCAGTTCGGCGAAGCTCATGCTGTCGGCCACGTCGGCCCGCAACACCAGCGTATTGACGAAGCAGCCGATCAACGATGCCAGCTCGGCCTGCCGGCGTCCGGCGACGGGCACGCCGACGCGCAGGTCGGAGCGGCCGGAGTAGCGGAACAGCAGCAACTGATAGGCGGCGAGCAAAAGCATGAACATGCTGACGCGATGCTCCCTGGCGAGCGCGCGCAGCTTCAGCGCCAGATCGGGCGGGATCGCGAGGTGGAGGGTGTCGCCGCGATAGCTCGGCACCGCCGGTCGCGGCCGGTCGAACGGCAAGGCGAGCGGCGTATCCGCATCGCCGAGCCGCCCGCGCCAATAGGCGAGCTGCTGCGCGGCCTCGGGGCCGGCGAGCCACTCCCGCTGCCAGGCGGCGTAGTCGGCATATTGGATGGCGGATGGCGGCGGCAGCGCGACTGCTCCGCGCCGGAGCCCGTCATAAAGCGTAGCGATCTCAGCCAGCAGCACGTCGAGCGAGAGGCCATCGGCGACGATGTGATGCGCCGACAAAAGCAGTTCGTGGCGATCGTCCGCGAGCTGCATCAGCACCGCGCGCAGCAGCGGGCCATCGACGAGATCGAACGGCCGCGCCAGCTCCTCGCGTGTCCGCGCCGCGGCCCGCGACGCGCGCTCCGCTGCCGGCCTGCGCCGTAGATCCTCGACCGCGACGGGAATCTCGGTTGCCGCATGGATCACCTGCACGACACGACCGTCCGGCGCGGCAAAGCTGGTGCGCAGCGTCTCGTGCCGCGCAATGATCTCGGTCAGCGCCTGCACCAGCAGCGCCTGATCGAGCGCGCCGTCGAAGCGGAGCGTGGAGGCGATGGTGTAGGCCGTGCTGGCCGGGTCCATGCTCCAGAGGAACCACAGCCGCTCCTGCGCGGGCGACAGCAGTTCGCGCACGCCCTCCGGGGCCGGCTGCAGCGGCGCCAGCGCTCTTGCATCGGTGCCGGCCGCATCGACCAGCGCCGCAAGCGCTGCGAGCGTCGGCGCATCGAAGAAGCTGCGCAGCGCGAGCTCGATTCCGAACTGCTCGCGCACCATCGCCGCGACCTGGGCGGCTGCGACCGAATTGCCGCCGAGCATGAAGAAGTCGTCGCCGCAGCCGACGGCCGTGACCCGGAGCACATCCCGCCAGATCAGCGCAAGACGGCGTTCGGTTTCCGTTGCAAGCTCCGAGGACGGCGACCGGTCCGCCGCCTCACGCCGCCGCTCGAACACCCTAAAACTGTCGAGCGTGCCGTGCGCCCACCCGGCGCGGCAGGCGGAGCGCTGCAGCTTGCCGCTGGTGGTCAACGGCATGCCCTGCGGGTTCAGCAGCACGACCACCGCCGGATAATCTTGCGTCTGCCGCATGACCGCATCGCCGATCGCCTTGATCAGCACATCGGCCGGCGTCCGCCGCAGCACCGCCCTGCTGAACTCGGCCGCCACGCCGATGCCTTCGGCGCCATCGATCTCGACCGGGAAGGCCGCGACGCGCCCCTTCCGGACCGAGGCCACGTCGGACTCGACAGCCTGCTCCAGGTCGAATGGATAGATGTTCTGGCCGCGAACGATCAGCAGATCCTTGAGCCTCCCGGTGACGACGAGCTCGCCGTCACGGACGAATCCGAGGTCGCCGGTCCGCAACCAGCGCGCGCCGTCGCGAAGGACGAACGTCTGCTGCGTCGCCTCGGGATTGTTCCAATAGCCCTGCGCGACGCTCGGACCCGCGACCCAGATCTCTCCGACTTCGTTCGCCTCGGCCTGGGCGGACGCATCGGTTCTCATGATGCGGACGGCGTGACCGTCGGCCACGGTGCCGCAGACCATCAGGTCCGTCCCTGCGTCGGTATCGGCAACACGGCCGCCAGCGAGTGCTGCGGAATCGAGCATATGACAAGCCGCCAGGCTCGCGCTGTCGCCTGCGGTCACCAGCAAGGTCGCCTCGGCAAGGCCGTAGCAAGGCGTCAGAACGCGAGGATCGAGGCCCGCGGGCCGGAAGCGCGCGGCAAAGCGATCCAGCGTCGCGCGCCGCACGAACTCCGAGCCGGAGAACGCGAAGCGCCAGCGGCTAAGGTCCAGGTGCGCGATCGCCGCATCCGAGATCCGGTCCGCGCAGAGCGCGAATGCGAAGTCCGGCCCGCCGCTGCAGGTGCCGCCGTGGCGATCGATGGCCTCGAGCCATCGCCGCGGCTGCTCGAGGAAATTGCGCGGCGTCATCAGCACCGCGGTGAAACCCGTGAACAGCGGATTGAGCAATCCGCCCATCAATCCCATGTCGTGATAGAGCGGCAGCCAGCTGACGAACACGTCATCCCGGGTGCCGCCGAGCACCGCCTCCATCGCAATCTCATTGGCGACGAGGTTTCGGTGGGTGACGCAGACGCCCTTCGGCTGCGACGTCGAACCCGACGTATATTGGAGGAACGCGATCGCATCGCCGTTCAGCTCCGTCTCGCGCCAGGAGACGGCCGCGCCGACCGGCACCTCGTCGACGGCAACGACATCGGCCCGGGTCTGGCCCACACAGGCCGTGACGGCGTCGCGAAGCCGCGCCTGGGTGAGAATGAGCCGTGGCGCCGCATCGCGCAGGATGCCGTCGAGGCGGCTGGCGTAGCGCTCCTTACCGGCCTCCGGCGGATAGGCCGGCACGGCAATGACCCCGGCATAGAGACAGGCGTAGAACGCAACCGCATAGTCGGGCCCGTTCGGCAGCAGGATCACGGCACGTTCGCCGGCACGCGCGATCTCCTGCAAATGCGCGGCAAGGGCACGGATGCGCCGGTCCAGCGCCGCGAATGACAGCTCGTCGATGACGTCGTCGCCTTCGATGAAGCGCAATGCCGGATGATCGGCACGCGAGGCGGCATGCTCACGGAGTCGTTCGACGAGGGTCTGTGGCGGCATCTTGCGGAGGTCCGATCGCGGCATGGTGGTCGATTGCGCGGATTCAGTTCACGCGATGGGCCTGCGCCATCGCGACGATCACCCTGCGCGGCCCCTTGAACGGCTCGCGCGCGTGCGCAGTCAGCATGTTGTCGAGCATGACGACGTCGCCGGTCTGCCACGGGAAGACGATCTTGTGCCGGTCGAGCACGCGGCGGACCGTGGCCAGCGTCTCATCCTCGATCGGCGCGCCGTCGCCGTAGAACGCATTGCGCGGCAGCTCGAGCGGATCGCCGACGATGTCGAGAAGACTCTCCCGAACCTCGGGCGCGAGGCTGGAGACATGGAACAGATGCGCCTGATTGAACCACACCATGTCCCCGGTCACGGGATGCACCGCGGTCCCCTGGCAGACCTGCCGTGTCCGCAATTCGTCGCCATCCTTCCATTCGCAGGCGATGGCATGCGCGGCGCAATAGGCCTCGACCTCGGCCTTCGACTCCGTGCCGAACACCTGCCGCCAGTCGACGTCGAGACCGCTGCCATAGTTGCGGACATACATGACGCCGCGCTCGGCGAAACGGTTGCGGATCGCGGCAGGCATGTCGCGGTGAATGAGCCGGCTGTCGGCGACCGGCGTTTCGCCACCCTGCTGCGTCGCCTGCTCGCAATAGAACCAGATCTTCATCGGCCAGTCGCGCGTATAGGCCTGCTCGTTGTGCAGCGGGATGCTCTGGTGCGGCGGATATTCGGTCGATGTGTAGACGCCGGCGCTGACCTTCGATCGCGGCGTCGAGCCGAATTCGTAGGACAGCAGCGGATGGCCGAAGCTCGCGGCAAAGCTCCTGAACGCCTCGGCGCCATCGAGATGGAAGCCACGGAAGAGAATTCCGCCGCAGGCGTAGAGCTGACGCTCGATCATGTCGCGGACGTCGCTGACGGCCTCTATCAGCGGCTGCTGCTCGCGGCTGGCCCGCAGAAGGAACGGCAACGAATCTTGCTCTACTTTAGATTGTGTTGCGAACATGACCTCTCCCCGTCTCCCGTCGATTTCAGCATCAAAGTCTCATCACCAGCCGGCTCGCCGGCTGGGCCACGCTTTCGGCACGCCGCTCAAGGCCCCGCGCGAGCAACGGCGAGCTCCGGCCGGGCCGCGCGTGCCAGCAATGCGGCAAGGAGATTCAGCAGATCCGCCTGCCGGCTATGGATGAAGAAATGGTCGCCCGGCAACGTGTCGCGGCCGAACGCGCCGGAGGTCTCGGCCCGCCACGCCTCCAGCGCCTCGGCGCGCGTCTCGTCGAGATCGCCGCCGAACACGTGCAGCGGACAGGGCAACGGCTGGCGCCGCTGATAGACGTAGGTCCCGCACATCAGGAAGTCGGCCCGCAGGATCGGCAGCGCGCTGCGCATGATCTCCATGCTTTCGAACGCCTCCGGCGGTGTGCCGTTCAGCCTGAGAAGCTCGTCGCGCAACGCGTCGTCGCCGAGCGGCTCGCGCCAGCGGCTGCCGTCGCGCACGGCCGGCGCTTCCGTTCCGGACACGAGCAACATCTGCGGCCGCGGCGCACCGCGCGCGAGCAGCCGGTGCGCGAGCTCGAAGGCGAGCAAGCCGCCAAGACTGTGCCCGAACAGAGCGTAGGGCTGCGCCAACGGCGACCCGATCAGTTCGGACGCGAGCTGATCCGCCAGCACGGCCGCATCCGTCTGCAGCGGCTCGTCCATCCGCGCGCCACGTCCGGGAAGCTCCAGCGGCAGGACCTCGATCCAGGACGGAAGACCTCTCCTCCAGCGCGCGTAGACCATGGCGCTGCCGCCGGCATGGGGCAAACAGATCAGCCGCATGGCAGCCATCCTCCCTCGCTTCAGGATTCGGCAGAGGCCTGCGTGTTCTCCTGCATGAATTTCCGCAGCGAGAGCGGCCGCATGTCGGTCCACACCTGTTCGATATGGTCCAGACACTCCTTCTTGTTCCCGGTGACGCCTATGGCCGTCCACCCGTTCGGAATGTCCTTGAATGTCGGCCAGATCGAATATTGCTCTTCGTGATTCACGACGACGGTGAAGGTGACGTCGTCCCTGTCGAAGACCATCATGACCGGCTACTCCCTACTAACAAGCGACGTTGATGAACTACGAGTAATGCAGTTGATAATGACAGTCAAAAGGATACCGCCGATCGAAGTTTTTAATCTCTCCAAGGTGACACGCGGGTGACGACCCAACATCTGGATGCATCGGCTTCAAGTCGGTGATTCCGGCGGCTCTACAGCAATTGCCGTGTAGTTCGGTGTTGCATCACGCTCCATTCGCTTGCCCGCCTTGGCATGCGCGCCACAGACCGCACACTCTCCGTCGAATGGACATGCAACTCTACGCGTCGCTCTAACTAACCAAGCCGCCGCACATCTGCCGTGCGGCGGCCTGGTCGCCCTCATGTACGTCGACGCTTCAGAAGTTGAACGTCGTGGAAACGAGGTAGGTGCGCGGCGCGCCCAGCGTGATCACGCCACTATAGGCGGACGCCCAATAGGTCTTGTCGAACACGTTCTCGACGCTGGCGCGAACGATGATCGGCTTGCCGTTCCACGGCGAGGTGAACTTGTAGCGCGCGCCCAGGTCCACCCGCGTCCAATCTGGCAACGAGAGCGTATTGGTTGCGTTGACATATTGCGCGGCCGTGTAGACGACCCGGCCCGTCAGGGTCAGGTCGCGTGCGAACGGCGTGTCCCATTCGGCGCCGAGGTTGACCGTCAGTTCGGGCACACCGATGGCGCGCTTGCCGTCCGTCGTGCCGCCTTGCGTCTTCTCCTGCACGCCGTGGGTGTAGGCCGCGCCTCCGAGCAGGCGCAGCTCCGGCGTGATCTCGCCGAACACATTGAACTCGGCTCCGGTATTTCGCTGCAAGCCGTTGAGCACCTGGGCGGGCAATGCCACCCCTGCCGTTGCGACGCTGATGATGCTCGGGCGCGAGATGTCGAAGGCGCTGAGCGTCGTCGTGATGCGGCCGAAATCGACCTTGATTCCGGTCTCCACCTGCTTGGTCTGCCCGGGTGGAAACACCGTGCCGACATTGCTGAAGTTGCCGGTGACGACGGCCGGGGTCTGCAAACCCTCGATATAGTTGGCGTAGAGCGCGACCTGCTGGACCGGCTTGACGACGAGCGCATAGGCCGGCGTCCAAACCGAGGTGTCCGCGAACGGCCTGCTCGACCCCGGCGCGACGAAATTCGTTATCTCGGTCCCCGCGGTCTGGCGGCGCGCACCGACGGTCAGCTGGATCCTCTTGTCGAGAATGGACATCGTGTCGGAGACGCCGACGCTCCAGAGATTCGCGCCGACGATCTGATTGGCTGCCAGCGTCGACGAGAATCCCGGCAGCGCGATGTTCGAGGGATCACGATAGAGATTCCAAGGCGTCGCCGCCGACAGCGTCCCCGTGACCACACGCTGGGTATAGGTGCGATCGGTGACGGAGTAGCCGACATTGATGGCGTGGTTGACGGGCCCGGTGTCGGCGGTCAGCCGAAGGCCGGCTTCGCCCGCCAACGTCTCATAGGTCTCGCTCCCCGTAAGCGGGGTTCCGGTGAGAACGCCGTTATTGCCGAGAACCGGCGACGTATAGCGATAGTTGATGTTGCTGTCGTGATAGCCGAACCCTGCGTAGGCCGTGATGTGATCGCTGAGATCGACCTCGCCCTTGACCGTCGAGAAGAAATCGGTCGGCGCATAATAGGCCCACGGCATCTGGAAGTTGGTGCCGGACGGCGGCGGCGACGCGATGCTCGTCGTGGTCGGGCCGACCGTGAAGAAGCGAAGCGGCGGATTCAGCTTGTCCGCCTGATATCCGATATCGGCGTCGATGCGAACGTTCTCGCCGTGATAGTCGACCGCGAGGTGAGCATTTCCGAACTCGTCGGTCTGGCGGTCCCACGGCGTATTGCCGTTGGAATACTTGCTGTTGAGACGGACGCCCCACTCCTTGTGCTCGCCGTAGCGGCGGCTGACATCGACCTCCTCGCCGAACTGCGATCGCGACGCGAAGGTCGCCGTGAGTTGCGTGATGTCGGTGTCGGGCGCGTGCTTGGTGATGAGATTGACGCTGCCGCCGACCGCACCGCCGCTCGAGGCGCCGGTGCCGCCGACCGTCATGCCGTTGAGCAGAGCCGCCGGCCCCTTGAGCAGCTCGACCCGCTCGATGAAATTGGCGCCCGTCGAATAATACGGCGCAATGCCGGCGAGGCCGTTCAAGGCGTAGTCGCCGCTGTCATAGTAGAAGCCGCGGATGAACAGGCTGTCGGCGCCGCCGCCGGCCGCCTGGATCGTCCGCACCGAGGGATCATTGATCAGCACGTCGCGAATCGTGCGGGCCTGCTGGTTCTGGATGAGCTGCGAGGTGAAGCTCGTCTGGTTGAAGGGCGTGTTCATGATGCCGCGATTGCCGAGGAGTCCGAGGCCGCCGCCGCTGGCGACCTGGCCGCCGGCATAGGGCGACGGCGGCGCGCCGACTGTTCCCGTCGACGGCGTCACGTAGGCCACCGGGGCGGTCGGCGGCAGGTTGCGCGGCGCGACGCGGCGCTGCTGAGCGGTTCGCGTCGCGGTCGCCTGCGGTCTCGAGGCGGTCTGCCGGACTTTCGGCTTCGGCGCGTCGACGGTCACGTCGGGGAGCTTGGTCTGCGCGAAGGCCGGTTGAACGCCTCCGACATTCAGCGTGAGCGCCAATGAGCTCACAAGTCCCAACGACATCGTCAATCCAACGTCTTTATCCAAAATGCGACAAACCATCCTGACACCCCGATCATTCCAAGTTCCAACTCGGCTCGTCGGTGGTCCTAACACACAGGTATTTGAGGATGGCGTCGCGCGACGTAGAACCCGTCTAACGAGCGACAGTCTCGCCGAATCGGTCAGCTCAACAGATTGCCGCTACTACGAGATTTTTTTCCCGCCGCTTCTTTGAAGCCTTCCAAAGAAGCGCATGTCGCGCGGAAGGCCGACGTGATCGTGTCGGCTGATACAACTCAGGACACCAATCGTCTCGAACTCATCGAAATCATTTCGATCAATCGTACGATGATAACTAATCACATTGCCACTTTTGAATCAATCTTTGCGTTCAAATGCGCCGCATCTCCGCCGCGCCGCGCGCAGATCGGAGAGAGCATCGTGACCGTTGTATCTGTTTGTTTCCGGGGCGGAGAGACGCCGCTCGCGGCGGCGCTCACTGCGCGAGACCGATCACGCGCCGCCGACGCAGCGTGCGGCCATCGCGATGACGCGGCGCGCGAGAGAAGACGCGTAAGAGAAGAGATGCGTGGGATCGTTGGCCGGCCGAGCGCGTAGTCCCGCGGCGCGGATCGAGGTCAATGATGCGGGGCGTCTTCCGCCGACCGGCGGCGGACGTCAGCGCTCAGAGCGGCCCATCCTGCGTTCCGGCCTTCGCGACGCGGCTCCTTTTCGTGCCGTAGGCGAGCGACAGCAGGATCGGAATCGACAGGCCGAGCCAGCACAGGCCATCCCACAGGCCGTCGCCGAACAGTCCGAAGGCGAGCCCGGCCGCGGCAACGAGGCCGATCAGCAGCGGCGCACGAAACACCTGCCAGGTCGAGAGTTGCGCGACGCGGGAGGACGGCGTCGCCGAGGCAGCGGAGGAGCTCATGTCGACACCACTGCCGGCGCGGCCGATGCCACGACACCTGACGCCTTCCTGCGGAAGCCCCAGCGCTTGGCGGCCCACAGATAGAGTCCACTGCACAGCACGATGATCGTGATCACGTCGAGAGCGGCCCAGATGATCTTCAGCGGCAACCCGCCATAATCACCGAAGTGCAGCGGCCGCGATACCTGCAACGCGGTGAGGTACCAGGCGAGCTCGGGCACGACCATCTTGCTGCTGTCCTGGGCGTCGACCAGGACCGGCTTGAACATGCGCGCGGTGAACGGCGTGCGGCCCTTGGTCCAGATCATCAGGTGCTGCGGGCTGCCGAACCGCGTCGTCGTCGGCAGGGTGATGGACGTCACCAGCCGGTCCGGGAATGCGGTGCGGACGGCGCCGACGGCGGCCTCGATCGACTTTGCTTCCGCCAGCGGCTTGCCCTGATAGGGCGCGAGCAGCGCCGGCATGGTCTTTGCGCGCCAGAGGTCGAACAGCGGCACCGCCAGCGTGTTGATGGTGCCGGTCAGACCGACCGCGAGCGCCCAGCTCACCGTGACGATGCCGAGCAGATTGTGCAGGTCGAGCCATTTCAGCCGCGCCGAGCGATCCCGCACCGTGCCGAAC
This sequence comes from Bradyrhizobium sp. HKCCYLS3013, assembly GCF_051167615.1. NCBI lineage: Bacteria > Pseudomonadati > Pseudomonadota > Alphaproteobacteria > Hyphomicrobiales > Nitrobacteraceae > Bradyrhizobium > Bradyrhizobium sp. HKCCYLS3013. Next base: position 57,184 of record NZ_JBNPTK010000009.1, on the reverse strand, counting down.
TGCAGGCGCCGCATGAAGGGCCAGTAGACGACGACGCCCGAGACGATGGACGCCGCGAACACCAGTCCCATCAGTCCGAGAAAGAGCTCGCCCGGCAGGCCGGTGAACATGTCGCGGTGGATGCGCAGGATCACGTCCATGACGTCCTGATGCGGCGCCTCCTCGCCGAGCACGACGCCGGTGCGCGCATCAACGGTGAGCCGATGAAACTGCCCGGGCACCGGAATGGCGGTCGGCGACATCGCGACCACGATCAGCGGCTCCGCCTGCTTCAGGCTCACGAACAGCGCATGCTGCTGCGGCAACTGCTGCTTGGCCGCCGCGATCAGGCGGTCGAGCGGCAGCAGCGGCGTGTCGGCCGGCATCGCCGGCGCGGCGATCTCGTCCTCGAACAGATGATCGATTTCCTCATGGAAGATCAGCGGAAGCCCGGTCAGGCACAGCATCAGCAGGAAGATCATGCTGATCAGCGACGTCCACGTATGAACCTGAACCCACAGCCGCATGCGCTCGAACCCACCCTTCGTCATCGACGTTGCACGTGTTGAGCCGAACGTCCGGCAAGAGAAGGGCCGCAGCAAACTGAATCGATCTAAAGCCGTTGGAATTTCTTTAAAGTAGCGCGCCTGTCTGCCGCAACCAGCGGAGCCGCAACGTGAATTTCGATCGTGCCTCGCACCATCGATGCCCGGCGGGGGCGCGTCTCACCGCCGCGACGTCGCGCGCCGACGTCGCTGCTGCCGATGTCTCGGACACAGTTCGAATCGTTTCCGCGCATGGCCGCGCGGAATGCAACCGGCTCCGGCTGCATCCGACGATGCGCCAGAGCCGGGCCACGGATGAGTTCCCGCCTCAGAATGGGTAGTGCCGCTCGCCGGTCTGCACCGTGATCCAGCGCAGCTCGGTGAACTCGTCGATCGCGGCCTTGCCGCCGAAGCGGCCATAGCCAGAGGCCTTGACGCCGCCGAACGGCATCTGCGGCTCGTCATGCACCGTCGGCGCGTTGACGTGGCAGATGCCGGATTCGATCCGCTTGGCGACAGCGATCGCGCGAGCGATGTCGCGGCCGAACACCGCCGACGACAGGCCATATTCGGTGTCGTTGGCGACGCGCACGGCCTCGTCGACGCCGCTGACGCGCACGACGGTGACGACGGGACCAAAACTCTCCTCGCCATAGATGCGCATCGCCGGCGTGATGTGATCGACGATGGTCGCGGGCATGATCGTGCCGCTGCCGCGGCCGCCGGCCGCCAGCACCGCGCCCTTGGCCACCGCGTCCTCGATCAGGCCGCCGACACGGTCGCAGGCGGCGGCGCTGACCAGCGAGCCCAGCACCACGTCGCCCTTGCGCGGATCTCCGTAAGGCAGGCTGTTGGCCTTGGCGGCGAACTTCGCGACGAATGCATCCGCCACCTTGTCGTCGACCACGATGCGCTCGGTCGACATGCAGATCTGGCCCTGGTTCATGAAGGCGCCGAACGCGGCGGCATTCACCGTGGCGTCGAGATCGGCGTCGTCGAGAATGACCAGCGGCGCCTTGCCGCCGAGCTCGAGCAGCGCGCGCTTCAATTGCCTGGCACAGGCCATGGCGATGAGACGGCCGACGCGGGTCGAGCCGGTGAAGTTGACGCGGCGGATCGCGGGATGGGCGATCAGCGCCTCGACCACGGCCTGCGCATCCTCGGGCGCGTTGGTCACGACGTTGACGACGCCGTCGCCGAGACCACCTTCGGCCAGGCACGCGCCGATCAGCCGATGCACGCCCGGGCTCATCTCCGAGGCCTTCAGCACCACGGTGTTGCCGCAGGCGAGCGGCATCGCCACCGAGCGGACACCGAGGATGACCGGCGCATTCCACGGCGCGATGCCGAGCACGACGCCGACCGGCTGGCGATGCGCCAGCGCGATGTTGTCGGGCACGTCGGTCGGAATCACCTCGCCCGCGATCTGCGTCGTCATCGCCGCGGCCTCGCGCAGCATGCCCTCGGCGAGATGCACGTTGAAGCCGGCCCAGCCCGCGGTGGCGCCGGTCTCGGCCATCATCAGCGCGACGAACTCCGGTGCATTGCGCGCCAGCGCATCGGCTGCCGCATTGAGCCGCTTGCGGCGTTCGCCAGGGCCGAGCCGGGACCACGCCGGAAACGCCGCCGCGGCGGCATCGGCGGCGCGCAGCGCGTCGTCGATCGACGCCGCCGCGACGATGGTTGCGATCTCGCCGCTGATCGGATTGAGGCGCTGGAAGGTGCGCTGATTGGCGGCGGACTGATCCTTGCCGCCAATCAGGAGATTGATCGCGTTCATGGAAGACTCCCGGGTTCGCTGGAGGTTGCTGGAGATTTCGGCGCGCGCGACTGGCCGAGATAGGCGCGCTGGATGTCGGGATTGTTCTTCATCTCGGACGCCGCGCCTTCGCCGGCATTGCGCCCCTGCTCGATCAGGTAGACGCGGTCGGCGATGTCCAGGCTGGCGCGCGCGTTCTGCTCGACCATCAGGATGCCGACGCCGTCGCCGCGGATCGTCTTGAGCGCCCGGAACACCTCGCGGCTCAAGAGCGGCGACAGTCCGAGCGACGGCTCGTCGAGCAGCAGCAGCTCGGGCCGCGACATCAGCGCGCGGCCGATCGCGACCATCTGCTGCTCGCCGCCGCTCATGGTCCTCACGGCCTGGCTCATGCGCTCGGTAAGGCGCGGAAACAGTTGCAGCACGTGCGCGAGCCGCGCGGCCTCGCCGTCGCGGGCGCGCGCCGGATAGGCGCCGAGCTGGAGGTTCTCGGCGACGGTGAGATCGCCGAAGACGCCGCGGCCTTCCGGCACCAGCGCGATGCCGCGCTCGACGATCAGATGCGGCGCGAGCGAGGCGATGTCCGTCCCGCCGAGCCGGATCACGGCCCCGGGCGACGGCCGGATCAGTCCCGCGATCGCCTTCAGCAGGGTCGACTTGCCGGCGCCATTGGCGCCGAGGATGGCGACGATCTCGCCGCGCGCGACCTCGAGCGCGACGTCGGTGAGCGCCTGGTGCTTGCCATAGGCATGCGACAGCCGCGTGATCTCAAGCATCGGGCTCTCCGAGATAGGCCGTGATCACGGTGGGATCGGCGAGCACCTCGCCCGGCGTGCCGCGCGCGATCACGTTGCCGGCGCTCATCACGACGCAGCGGTCGCACAGCGCGCGGATCGCATCCATCACGTGCTCGACCATCACGATGGTGATGCCGCGGTCGCGCAGCGAGGCGATCAGCCCGATGCCGGTCTCGAGCTCGGTCGGATTGAGCCCGGCCAGCCATTCGTCGAGCAGCACAACACGCGGATGCAACGCCAGCGCGCGGGCGAGCTCCAGCCGCTTCTGGTCGATGTAAGTGAGATCGCCCGCCAGCATCTCCGCCATGCCATCGAGGCCGACCAGGGCGAGCAGCTCATGGATCGATTCCGCGGCCGCACCGGTCTGGCGCGTGCGGAACAACGCCGACGCCGCGACATTCTCGGCGACCGTCAGGTCCGGCATCACCCGCACCAACTGGAAGGTGCGGGCAAGCCCGAGCCGCGCGATCCGGTGGGCGGCCATGCCGTTGATGACGGTGCCGTCGAAGCGGATGGTGCCGTCCGACGGCACCAGCGCGCCGGAGAGCATGTTGAGCAGCGTCGTCTTGCCGGAGCCGTTGGGACCGATGACGCCGAGGATCTCGCCGGCGCGGACGTCGAGACTGACCTTGTCGACGGCGCGCAGGCCGCCGAAGGATTTGCCGACGGTCTCGGCGATGAGCAGCGTTCCGCCCTGCTCCGGCTTGGCGCCGGCGACCTTGGGCTCGCGCCGCCAGACCCGATCGACCACCCCGATCACGCCCTTCGGGAGCGCCATCACGATGCCGATGAAGATGAGGCCGAGCACGATGCTGAAATGGTTGGGCAGCGCGGCTGTCAGCACCTCGAACAGCAGCACCAGCGGGATGACGCCGAGCACCGGGCCGATCAGCGAGCCGGCGCCGCCGAGCAGCGCCATGATCACGACCTGGAACGAGATCATCGGATTGAAGGCGATCGCCGGATCGATATAGGTCCAGCGCGGCGCCATGATCGCGCCGGTCACCGACATGAACATCGCGCTGAGGATGAAGACCCCGAGCTTCACCGCCGTCGCATCGATGCCGGAATGGCGCGCGGCGGTCTCGTCGGCGCCGATCGCGCGCAGCGCGAGGCCATAGCGCGAGCGCGTCAGCAGAAAGCCCGTGAGGAAGACCAGCGCCGTCAGCGCGCAGAGCTGCCAGTACAGCATCTCCTGGGTGATGTCGCTGAACAAATAGCGGCCGACCGATTTGTGGATGTTGACCTCGTACCAGATCACGAGCTGGCGGATCAGCTCGGCCAGGCCGAACGAGAAGATGATGAAGTAGATGCCGGACAGCCGCAGCGTCGACAGGCCGGTGATGGCCGCGACGACGGCGCCGACACCCGCAGCGGTCATCAGTTGCAGCGGCCAGCTCAGCGTCTCGCCCGTCGCCGCCGCCGTATAGGCGCCGATGCCGAAGAACGCAGCCGTCGCCAGCGAGACGTAGCGGGTCGGTCCGGAAAACATGGCCCAGGCGGTTGCCAGCACGGTGAAATAGAGAATGCTGATGCCGAGCGCGAGATAGTAGCCGTTGGCATAGAGCGGCAGCGTGACCGCTGCGGCAACGCCGACGAGCCCGATGCACCAGGCGAGAATCTTGCCAGGGCTGATCACGACGCCGCCTTTCCGAACAGTCCGGTCGGCCGGATCAGCAGCACGGCGAGAAACATCGCAAACGTCGCGGCCAAGGTCAGCCCGGGATCGACCAGCCGCGCCACCGCGGTCTCGACGACGCCGAGCAGCAGCCCTGCGGCCAGCGCGCCCATGACATTGCCGACGCCCCCCATGATCACGACCACCAGCGCCTTCATCGTGAAGACGACGCCCATCGAGGCGTTGAAGGTGAGGAACATGCTGACGAGCACCCCGCCGGCGGCGACCAGTCCACCACCGAACGCAAACGCCAGTCCTGCGAGCCAAGCGACATCGATGCCGACGAGCCGCGCGGCATTGGCATCGACCGCGACGGCACGCACGGCCGTACCGATCCTCGTCCGCGTCAGCGCGAGATAGACGCCGGTGCCGATCAGCGCGGCGAAACCGAGCGCGACCAGCCGGTTCACCGCGAGCGTCGAGCCGAGCACCGTCACGGGAATGGAGAGATAGCTGTAGCTGTAATACTGCCCGCCAAAAGCGACCAGCATGATGCCCTGGATCACGAACAGCACGCCGAAGGTGACGAGGATGCTGTCGACCTCCTGGGCACCGGCGTCCTTGCCGCGGCGGATCAGGCGCTGCAGCAACAGCCTGTAGAGCAGCCAGTTCAGCAGTCCCGCGGCGGGCATCGCCAGCAGCAGCGCCAGCAGCGGACTCAGTTGCAGGCCGGAATAGAGCGACAGCGTGCCGAACGCGGCCGCGACCAGCGACTCGCCATAGGACAGGTTCATGATGCGCGCCACGCCATATTGCAGCGTCAGGCCGAGCGCGATCAGGGCATACATGCCCCCCAGCACCAGACCGGGCAGCAGGATGTCGAACAGCAGCATGGGATGGTGCCTCTTGCGCGAGGCCCGCGGACGCGCGCATTGACGCGCGTCCGCAAGCTCACGACCTCGTTCCGGCTATTTCCACTCGGGCTTCGGCACGACCGCGGCGCGTGCGCCGGGCAGCGAGGCCGGCGCCAGGGCGTAGAACTCGCCGTTCTGCCACTGGCCGACGCTCCAGACCTCCTGCAGCAGGCCGTCCTTCAGCTTCACCTTGCCGATGATGGTGTCGAAAGAGCCCTCGCGGATCTCCTTGGCGACCGCGGTACGGTCGACCTTGCCGACCTTCTCGATCGCCTGCTGCAGCACCTGCAGGCTGGCATAGGTGATCGGGCTCGCCCAGCGATCCGGCTCCTGCCCGGTCGCCGCCTTGTGGCGGGCGAGATAGTCCTTGAGCGCGGGCGCGTCGGCGTTCCAGCCGCCGATGCCCATCACGCCGTCGCTGCCCGCGCCGAACTTGCCCTTGAACAGCGGGAACGCCGTGCCGACGCCGACATAGAAGACCTTCGGATTGTACTTGAGCAGTTGCGCCTGCTCGGTCAGCCCGATCGTATCCGGCGGATAGCTGAAGGCGACGAAGGCATCGGCTTTGCTCGCGATCGCATCCTTGAGCAGCGGCTGCAGATCCTGCGAGCCCATCGGATAGGTCTTGTCGTAGGCGACGGTCAGTCCGGCCTTCTTGAAGGCCTCGCGCCCGGCGGCGGCCAGCTCGATGCCGAACTGATCGGCGACGCTGACCATCGCGACGCTGCCGCCGATCTTGCCCTCGCTCTTCAGCTTGCCGAGCAGCTCGGCGAGCCCGTTGGAGATCTGCGCCGACGTGCCGAGCCAGAAGGTGGCATTGGCCCAGCGCTTGGCGAGCTCTGGCGCCTTGTCGGTCACCGACGTCACCGCGAGATGCGGATAGCCGAGCCGGTTCAAGGTCGGACCGACCGCAAGGTTGAGACCGGTGCCCCAGGGCGGCAGGATGAAGTCGACCTTGTCCTGGTTGGCGAGGCGCTCGATCGCCTTCACCGCCTCTTCCGACGAGCTGCGGTCGTCATATTCGACGATCTCGACCGGCAGCCGCTTGTCGCCGAGCTTGATGCCGCCGGCCGCGTTCACGTCCTTCACCCAGAGCTGATAGTTCGGCAGCGTGGTGATGCCGGCGCCGCCGGCATAGGGGCCGGTCTTCGAGATCGCATAGCCGATGCGGATCTTGTCCTGTGTCTGGGCCTGCGCGGCCGATACGGCAAAGCCGGCTGCGATCGCCGCCGCTCCCGCGATCCGTAGCACCTGACGACGGTTGGTCGAAGTCATGTCCTTGTCCTCCTCCCATGTTCACGCGCGCGGACCGCGCGGGTGAATCGGTGACGTTCCTCTGCCCCGGCGTCGTCCGCGGTTTTTTGTTTGCGGTCGTCGGGACTTGACGAGGGAAACACCGCAGGCTTGGGTGGCGCAATGGACAGTTCCGGCAAAAGAGTGCACTTTTCTGGGGCGACGACTGCGCGTAATGCCGCGCCTCGGACGCTGCCGCCGGTGGCTCGCGGCACCCCGGCAGCGCTCGGCGCCGAAGCCATTCCCACGCATTTCGAGGCACGGCGCTGGGCCCTGCGGTCGGATGCCGCGCGGCCGTTCGTCCACCTGCTCTGCCTCTCCGCCGGGGCTGCCTCGGCGCGCTTCGCCGATGACGAAATCCAGACCTGGTCCGGTCCGGCGCTGGTCTGGCTGCCGGCGGGAGAGGCCGAGCATCTCGACGTCGCGGCCGGCTCGGCCGGCCATCTCCTGCGGCTGCGCTCCGGGCTCTGGCACCGCCACCTGCCCTCCTCCGCCGAGCCCGCCTATCTCGACCTCGCAGGCACCGAGGCCGTCCTGGCCTTCTCGGTCACGGCCGAGTTCGCCGCGGTCATCGCGCGCTCGATGGCGGCGATCGCAGCCGAGATCGAAAATCCGTCACGGCGCGGCGCGGCCTCGATCACGTCATCGGAGCTGACCCTGTGCGTGCTGCGCTTCTGGCGGCTGTTTGCCGACGACAGCGCCGGCGAGGCGCAGGGCTCCAGCGCCGAGATCCTGAGCCGCTTTCGCCGGCTCGTCGAGGAACGCTTTCATCAGCAACTGCGGGTCGCCGACTACGCTGCGTTGCTCGGCGTGACGCCGGATCGCCTGCACGCGCTGTGCACCCGGGTGCTGCAGCGGTCACCGAGCGCGCTGATTCAGCAACGCGTCATTCAGGAGGCGGCGACCCGGCTCGAAACCACCACCGCGACGATCAAGCAGATCGCCTTCGCGCTCGGCTTCAAGGACAGCGCCTATTTCAACCGCTTCTTCGTCAGGCACACCGGCCAATCACCGGGCGCGTGGCGCAAGGGCGTTTCGTCGCAGCGGACCAAAGGCCAGCCGCGGGCCATCCTCAACTTCGCCGACTGGCCGTGACGGAGCGGCGCAGCCAGGCGCCTCGGTCGTCCTCCTTGTCGGTCCAGGACGACGCGTCAGCGTCGGACCAGAAAATCCCGAGGTTCGGACGGGCGGCGCAATCGTTGGATGCTCGATGCGCCGAGAAACTGATTTCCGCTGCGCGATCAAGCTGATTTGGCCTGTCCAGTCCCCGCGCCGAAAATATTTCTCTTTCGTTTTTCCGAAAATCATGGTTCTATTCCTACATCCCGTCTCGAACTGAGGGGCGTATCGCGGTCGTCACGACATGCGAGGCGGGGAGCGGTGGGCGGGGTGGATTGCAGCGCGCGTTGCTCGCGCCGACGAACAATTCGCCACGCACGGTCAAGTCGCGCGGTCCTGATATCCCGATGCTGATATCAACTCACGTCGAGGCCCTGGCTTCGCGTGGGGATGGTGGCCAGAAAGCCCGGCGCACCAGGGAGAACGCGAAGCAGCCGTTCAACCATCGCGCAGGGAGGGCCGGGTTTCCGGCTGACCTGTGGTACCTGCCGCCTGCATTTTTTTCGCAGGCGGGCCACGGGCCTCAGTCGAGGTCCGGCTCTCCCTGCGCCCTCACGCTTTCCGAGGGCCTCACGACGCATCACCCGGACGGGCCATCCGCCGCGGGATCGCGCGATCATGCGCGCCTTTCCGCAAGCGAGGCAACCTGATGCTTCCACATTGATGTCAAATCGTCGCAGGCTTGAACGGTCCCGCCGGCATCGAGGACACCCGAGGGAGCCGTCCGACATCGTTCCCCCCTCCCCGGAGCGACCGCGAGCAATCCGGCACCGTTGCTACTCTGCCACGAATGCGCTATGAGTTGAACATGATCAGCCGGTCCTGGTCGCACTCGAAATGCCAGTACCGCAAACCGATGCTTCGCGCTCGGCGCGCGACGTCGGTCGATACGGGCGCCGCGATCGCGCCCTCATCGCAAGCTCCGCGCTTCGCGCTCATTCGCATTCCGTAATCGTGTCCGGGAGCCCGAACGCAGATGGATTGTGAAACCTGTGGTCGGCCCAATCCACCGGGCTCGGACGTCTGCGGCGGGTGTGGTGGGGCGTTGCGACAGCCGTCATCCGATACGACGACGAGCTCGCGCCTGCTCGGCATGCATCGCGCCGAGCGGCGGCAGGTCACGGCGCTGATCTGCGATCTCGTCGGCTCCGTCTCGCTCACGGTCAGGCTCGATCCGGAAGATATGACCAGCGTCATCGACGCTTTCCTGACGACCTGCGAAAACGTCATCGGCCACCATGGCGGCGCCATCACGCAATATGCCGGCGACGGCGTGCTCGCCTATTTCGGCTATCCGCGCGCGGGGGAAGACGATGCAGCCACCGCGATCCGCGCCGCCATCGCGCTGCGCGACGCCGTCGGCCGGCTCGAGGCCCCGCATGGACAGAAGCTGCGCCTGCGCATCGGCATCGCCACCGGCCTCGTCGTGGTCAGCGACCTCATGCCCCGCGCCGACGGCCGCCCGGTCGACATCGTCGGCGAGACGCCGAATCTGGCGGCGCGGCTGCAATCGATCGCCGCCCCCGACAGCATCGTCGTGGCCCGGACCACCGAGCGCATCGCGCGCGGCATGTTCGACTTCCGCGATCTCGGCACGTTCGCGCTGAAGGGATTCGCCGCACCGGTCGAGGCGTTCGAGGTGCTGGAGGAAGCCGCCGTCGCGAGCCGTTTCCACGCCCGCATTCGCGGCGAAAGCTCCCCTCTGGTCGGGCGCGACCAGGAGCTGGCGCGTCTGTTCGATTGCTGGGCGGCGGCGCGGTTCGGCAGCGGACAGGTGGTGCTGCTCCATGGCGAGCCGGGCATCGGCAAGTCGCGGCTGGTCGAGGAGCTGCGTCGGCGCGTGGCCGACGTCTCCCAGCTGCAGATGATCTGGCACTGCAGCCCCACCCGTTGTGACAGCGTGCTGTATCCGATCTCGGAGCAGCTCGCGCTCATCGCCGGCTTCGACCGCTCCGACGGCGCAGCGACGCGTCGCGACAAGCTCGATCGCTTCATGAACGCGCACGGCGTCGGCGACGCCACGGCGCGCGCCGTGCTCGCCGATATCCTGGGCGTCGCTCCCGAGCCGGACAGTCCGTTGCAGACGATGACCGTCGAGAAGCGCTCGGAGGTCACGCGAGAGACGCTGCTCCGGCTGATCGACATGATGGTGCCGACCGGGCCCGCGCTGCTGGTGCTGGAAGACGCGCATTGGAGCGACACGACCACGCTCGAGCTGCTCGATCGGGCGATCCGGCGCGCCGCACAACGCCGCTGGCTGATCGTGGTCACGGCCCGGCTCGAATATGAGCCGCCCTGGGCCGGGAGCCCGCAGGTCACGCGGCTCCCGCTCGGGCGATTGAGTCACGGCGACGCCGAGCGGATCTGCACCCATGTGGCCGCTTCGGCCGCGCTGCCGGCAGCGACGCTGCGCCAGATCGTCAGCCGTGGCGAAGGCATTCCGCTATTCCTGGAAGAGCTGGCGAAGTACGTCGTCGAAGCCTCCGCGGCGCCCGCACGGGACGGCCATGCGAGCGTGGCCATTCCTGCCTCGCTGCAGGACTCCCTGGTTGCGCGGCTCGACCGATTGGGGCCGGCGCGCCGGATTGCCAATCTCGGCGCCGCCATCGGTCGCCGCTTCAGCTACGATCTGTTGTCGGCCATCGTGGCGGAGCCCGAAGCCAGGCTCGGCGAGAGCCTGGATCAGCTCGTCAAGTCCGGCCTCGTGGAGAGCAGCGGCGCGCCGCCCGACGGCCTCTACACGTTCAAGCACGCGTTGATCCGCGACGCCGCCTACGAGTCCCTGCTCCGGCGCGAACGCCAGACATTGCATGGCAGGATCGCCGCGGTGCTGCGCGATCGCTTTCCCGAGACGCGGGACACCGAGCCGGAGTTGCTGGCCTACCATTTCACCGAGAGCGGCGCGATCGCCGAAGCCATCCCGCTATGGGCGGCCGCGGGCCGGCGCGCCGCCTCGCGCGCCGCGCATGTCGAAGCGGCGCGACATCTGCAAACGGCGCTCGACCTGCTGCGTCATCAATCCGCCGACGGCGAGCGCGCCGACTTGGAGCTCGAGCTCCTGATCGGGCTTGCCGTCAGCCTCGCCGCCTCGCGCGGCTACACCGTGCCCGAGGTCGGCAAGGCGCTGTCCGAGGCACGGGCGATCTGCGACGCACTCGGCAACACCGCCGGCCTGTTCGCCGTGCTGCGCGGCATCTGCAGTTTCCTGATCATCGCGGGCGATCTCGACGGTGCCGAGGAGATGGCGCATCTGTGCCTGGGAATCGGCGAGCAGACCGGCCTTCCCGAGCACCGCATCGAGAGCGGCGTTGCGTTGGGCTACATTCTCTTCGCCAGAGGCGACCTCCCCGCCGCGCGCCGGCTGCTGGCCGCCGCGGTGCAGCTCTATCAGGCGTCGGACGGCGCGCGGCTGCCGCAACTGTCCTCGCAGGATCCGCTGGTCGCCGCCCAGGCCTCGCTGCTGCAGGTGCTGCATGCGATGGGCGACGACGCTGGTGCGGCCGCGGTCGCCAGCGATCTCATCGCGCATGCGCGCCGGCTCGGACGTCCGTTCGACCTCGCCTGGGCGCTGTCGTGGCTCGCCTTCTATCAGCTCGCACGCGGCGACTACGAGGATGTCCTCCTCGCCACCGAGGAAGCCCTGACCATCTGCCGCGACCATGGCTATCCGCTCTATCAGCTGGTGGCGGGCAGCCTGCAGGCGCACGCCCGCGGCCATCTCGGCAGGAATCCAGACGAGGCGCTGGCGGCGGCGTGCGAGGCGCTGCCGGCGTTCCAGACGCTCGGCATGATGCATTTCTCCTGCTTCTATCTCGGCGAGGTCGCCGGCCTGCAACTGATCGTCGGCAACACGGCCGAGGCGATGCAGACGATCGATGCGGCGATCGACGCCGCGCGGCGCTATGGCGACGGCTATTTCCTGTCGCCGCTGCATCGGCGGCGCGCCGAGATCCTGGCCGCCGTTCCGGATCATGCGCCGGGCCAGGTGACGGCCGCGCTGCGCGAGGCCGTCACGGTGGCCGAGGCGCAGGGCGCGGCGGCGTTCCTGCGCCGGGCGGCGGCGCGGCTCGCCGCCGTCGATGATGACGCGCCGAGGCGACAATCGGCGTGACGACCTGTTCAGGCCATGGGGGTGGCCGTCGCGACGGTGAAGTCGATCTCGGCCCAGATGCGCGTGGTCGCGGTCAGGACGAGCTTGCCGTCGACGGGCGTGCCGAGCCCGAGGTCGCGAATGAACGGCAGGCTGTCGAGCGCGCTCATCTCGATCGTCCAGTTGCCCGATTGCAGTTGCCAGCTGCGCAGCGCCGTCAGGTCAAGCGCGCCGTTCAACAGCGTCTTGTAGCTCGCCGCGGTGAGACTGTCCGCCGACCGCGCCTGCTTGAGATAGAACACGGGAATCGGCAGGCCCCAGACGCCGCCCAGGAACGACGCCATGCCGGGCCCGGTCGTCACCTGCTTCAGCCGCTCGTCGTCGGCTCCGGCACAGAGCCGCCGGAACGCATCCGCCGGCGAGGCCACCGCGGTCGCGGTCGGGGGCGATCCGTCCGTGCCTTCGATTCGGATGACGCGCTGCTGGCAGGCATGGGCATCCGGCCCGTAGCAGGCAATCGCCAGCCCCGAGACGTCGAACGGGTCGTTCGATGGCGCGCTGGCCGGCTGGACGATGGTCGCGTGATATTTGGGAAAGCCCCAGACCTCCTGCCCCGCAACCACCGACCAGGCATTGTCGACGAACAGATAGGCAGGCACGAAGCCGATCGATTTCGGCAGCAGGGCACCCCGCTCATAGCTGCCGACCAGGAGCCACAGCCCGATATCGGTCTCGGACATCGTCCCCTGCTCTGCGAAGGGCGGCGTCGCGGCCTGGCTCTTGCGCACCTGGATGACATTGACGAAGGCCATGTCCAGCATCACGCGGAACTGGTCGCGGCCGGCGACGCGGTTGAAGGAGCGGTCGAGAAACCGCTGGCAGGCACCGAGGTCGGCCGGCACGGCGAAGCCGTAGAAGGTCGAGTCGTTGCAGAGATAGGGCGCCGGCGGAAGCGTGATCCATCCGGCGTAGTCGACATAGGCGTTGGTGATGTACGGCTCAGGGCTGGTGGAGACGATCGGAATGTAGACGCCCGACAGCGCCGACGCCGCGGCAAGGCCGGACATCGCCGCGACCTCCACGCATCCGGCGTTGATCTCAGGCACACGGGTCCAGTCGCCGGCGAGGAAGAGATTGTCGTAGCCGGACTTGCCGGGCTCCATCCGGTGCCGCAGCGTGCCAGGCAGGCTCAGCACATAGCGTTCGCTCGGATTGATGTTGGCGCGCCAGAACTGGAAATCGAGCCGCGCCGATCCGCTGATGTCGCTCGGCGCGTGCAGCAGATCCCATCGGAACGAGCTGCCGCTGCCGATGTTCGTCCACAACGTATCGAGCCAGGATGTCATCCAGTCCTTCGATGCGCTCTTCACATAATCCGCCGCCAGCTCTTCGTTGTCCGGCGCGCTCTTGTCGCTCATGACGGCGCAATAATAGGCGATCGAGCGCGGCCCCGGCGCCGGCCAGTCCTCGGCCGGCAGCAGTTGCGACATGTCGGAATAGGTGTCGAGCGGCGGCTTGCAGGTGGTGACGATCGGCCCCATCGTCTCCAGCGACGGTCCGGGCGCCACATAGGGGCCGCCGAGATCCCCGACCGGGCAGTCGAGCCAGAGCTGCAGCGCCATGGTGCGCACGGTTGGGAGATTGCCGACCATGTCGGCCCAGGCCGGCTTCTGCTGCACCAAGGGCCGGCAGATCTCATCGAGCGCGCCGACCGCGATGCCGAGCACCACCTGGTCGAAATCCTGGCCGAGCTGCAGGCTGAGCCGCGCCGCCGGAGGCGGCTGCGGCGGATTGGGAGGACCATAGGCGTTCTCGAAATTATAGCCCTTCAGCGCGTAGTACTCGCCGTTCTCGATCTCCTGCCATTTGGGCTCGGACGGCCAGCACCAGTAGTTCTTCACCAGGACCAGCGGATCATATTTGCCATCGACGAACTCGACCTGCTTGTCGATATGGATGGTCGCGATGTTGCTACCGTCCTCGGTCGGCTCGAGACTCGTGACCTTGTGGAAGAACTTGAAGTTCACGCCACGCCCCGCCAGCAGCTGGTAGATCGGGGTGCAGATCGTATCCCCCATACCGACGACGGACTTATAGAAGAACGCGCCCTTGTAGGTGAAGAACAGCCGCAGCAGTCCCTGAACGGCCGAGCAGGCAGACACTTGCTGCTCCGACGGCTCGCGGGAGCCGCTGCGAAAGGCGAAGATGTATTCATAGAGAGCGGTCACGATGGCGTTGTTGGCAGCCTCTTCGTCCTGCTGCGCCAGAAAGCTGCGGAATTCGAACCTGTCGAGGACTTCCAGCCCGTCCGTCAGGCAGTCGTTCTCGATGATGCCGAGCAGCATGCAGATGCCGAGATTGGTGAGGATCAACAGCCGGCGCAGGCTTTCCTCGAGGCCATCGATCTTCTGATGCTCCTTGACGATGCCGCGGAACGCATGGAGCAGCGCCGCCATGTCGCCCTGGGCATCGCGGCGGATCGCTTCGACGTCACTGTGCAGCTTCTCACCGACGCGGTGAGCCAGCAGCAGCAGCGGATGGCCCTTGCCATTGGACGGGACGGCCGCCAGCCGGGCCCGCCGCTCGGCGGGCATGGCGGCGATCGCCTTCGTCAGTTCGGCATTCAGGTCACCCGGCCAATCCTCGAGATAGTAGTTCAGGTTGAAGATGATGCTGGCGATGGTCCGCAGCAGCAGGGTCGAGAGCGGTGGCACGATGTTGTCGGCGGGCGCCCACAGGCTATCCCGACCGGGATAGACCGATTCGTCGACATCCGGCTGAAACCAGAATGGCCAGGGCAGCCATTGGCCGTCGGTATACTCGGCGTAGAAGATCTCGTTCTGCCGCTTGAAGGCATCATCGATCGTCCTGATCGGGTCGCTCGGCGGTGCATCGAGTGCCTTCAGCGCGGCACGCAGGATGGTGAAGGCGTTCTCGTAGAAGCCGGCCCAGATATGCAGCCCATGCTCCTCGATGCGCTGTCCCTGCTTGGCGTTGCGTCCGCTGGCGGTCTTGCCTCCGAGACGCCAGCCGAGCTGATACAAGGTGATCTCGTAGAGCTCGCCGCGCGGATCGATCTCGCTCAAGGCAAAGGCCGCGCTCAACGCGCCGATGCCGCCGCCCAATATCGCCACGCGGGTCTTTCTTGCTGCCATGTCGATGATCCTGCCCTGACCTCGGACGTTCTCGCCCGGGCGAGCCGGAACGACGTCGTCCATTGGCGCACGAGTCCGCGGTCCGCGCGGCCCGTGCGGTTGAATGACATTCGGTACGATGGGTTTACAAAATCGGCGCCGCGCCCAGTTCAATCCGCGTGGCGATGCAATGAGGATGCATCGAATACCTATCACAATCTCCACGCGATCATCAAGCGGGCGCATCGTCGACGTCGCGTAAGGCGAAGACCAGGCCGCCGCGTCCTTCCCGCCCGCTACGTCGTTGTCTCAACTTTTGCGAGAAGAACGGCGAATTGCCACCGCCTGAAGACAGTGCTCCGATCACCACGCTGCCATCGATCACGTCAGATCGGAATGCACATCGCCGGGCCCGTCGAGAAACAGCGGCAGCCGCACGACGATGCGGGCGCCGCGCGGCGCGTCGGTGATCTCGATGCTGCCACGATGGGCCTCCACCAGCGTCCGCACCACCGCCAGTCCGAGCCCGGCTCCTCCGGTGCCACGATTGCGCGACGTGTCCAGGCGCGTGAACGGCTCCAGCATGGCCTTGCGCTGGTCGCCGGGAATCCCGGGCCCTTCGTCATCGACCGTCAGCACGGCGTGCTCCGGCTGGCGGAGCAGCGAGACATGCGCAGCCTCGCCATATTTGAGCGCGTTGTCGATGATGTTGGCGACGATCCGGCGCAGCGCGACGCGGTCACCGAGCATCAGAAGCTCGCGTCCATCGCCCGCATGGTCGAGACGCACCCGCGCCCGGTGCGCGCGGCGATCATCGACCTCGGCCCGCACCAGCTCGTCGAAGGCGATGAGCTCCTGCGGCAGCTCGCCGGCCCCCGCCCGGCTCGCGAGCAGCGCGTCGTCGAGCAGACGGATCATGTCGGAGATATCGACCACGGCGCGCTGCCGCTCGGCGTCGTCCGGGATCTGGTCGATACGCAGCCGCAGCCGCGTGGCGAAGGTGCGGACGTCGTGAGCAATGCCGCCGACCAGCGCCATGCGCGCCTGCATCAGATCGGCGAGCCGGTCCTGCAGCCGCCCGAACGCCGTGACCACGGCGCGGACCTCGGGCGCGTTGCGGCGGACGTTGGGCAGTGGCACCGCCGCTCCGCCGAGGTCGACCCGGTCGACGGCGGCGGCAAGGCGTGCCAGCGGCCGCGTCTCGCGCTGCATGATGAGGAGCGCGAACAGCGCGACGACCGTTCCGAACAGGCCCGCGCCGAGTCCGATCGGCAGCCCCTGCTGCGTCAGCACCAGCGACGAGCGCGAATCCACGACGAGCACGTCGCCGCCGTTCAAGCCAATGCGAAACTCCAGGGCATTCTGCGGCGCCCGCGAGAGCCGCGGAAACCACCGCCCCTCCGGCTCCGGCACGGAGGTGATGGCCAGCGGGCGCGCACCGAGCGCCTCGGCATAGGCCTCGCGCAATCCGGACCGGACCCGCGCGGGCTCCGTCCGCGGAAGCCGGGCCGCCGCGTCGGCCCCGACCAGCCGGACCTCGAAGCGGTCGGAGGACACGGCATCGACGACCCGGCCCCGCTCCGTCCGGGGCGTTCGCTCGATCAGCTCGGTGAGCGCGGCCAGCCGCATCGGCAGCGGCGTCGCGCCTTCGAGCTCCGCGGTACGGGCGCGGTAGAACCGCGCCAGGGTGACGATCCAGATCGCCAACAGGCCGATGATGACGATGAGGCCGATACGCATCGCAAGCGTCAGCCGCATCATCACGCCACCGGCCTCACCGTCGCCGTGAACAGGTATCCGCCGTTGCGGACGGTGGTGATCAGGTTCGTTCCCGGGCTTGCGGCCTCGAGCTTGCGCCGCAACCGCGAGATCAGCATGTCGACGGTGCGGTCGAAAGGCTCGGCGGAGCGGCCGCGCGTCCAGTCCAGGATCTGGTCGCGGCTCAGCACCCGCCGCGGCCGCTGCACGAAGCAGGCGAGCAGGTCGAACTCCGCCGAGGTCAGTTGGATCGGCGCGCCCTGCGCATCCACGATCTCGATGCTGCGGGCAACAACGTCGAGCACGAAGCGGTCGAAACCGAAACGCCGGCTCGCGTCTCGCGGCGGGCTCGCCTGGGTACGCCGCAACAGCGCGCGCACGCGGGCCAGAAGCTCGCGTGGCCCGAAAGGCTTGACCATGTAGTCATCGGCGCCGAGCTCCAGCCCGACCACGCGATCGATCTCGTCGCTCTTGGCCGACAGCATCAGGATGGGAATGTCGTCGCTCGCCCGCAGCCGGCGGCAGATCGAAAGCCCGTCCTCTCCCGGCAGCATCAGGTCGAGAATGATGAGATCGGGGCGCAGCCGCCGCAGCACGGCATCCATCGCCGCCGCCGTGGCGGCGACCTCGATCTCGAACCCTTCCCGGCGCATGAAATCGCTCACGAGCCGGCTGATCTCCGGGTCGTCCTCCACCATCAAAAGCGTGGCCGCAGGCATGCTCATCGCCAGGACTGATGCCCAAAACCCGCGGCTTGGCAATGGTCCGGCGACGGCTGTTACCCACCGTTACGCCACGGCCAAATACCGAGACGCAGGCGAGCGGGACGCCGGTATCCGCCGGCCGGATAAGCCCTTGCGGGCGCGCGGGCGCGCTCCGCACCGGCGATATTTAATTCGAAAGGCCACTTGCTGAGCAAAACCTTATTTAATATAAATTAAATTAAGCGGCAGTCCCAGATCATTTAATGGCTCCGAATATATAAATTCTCGTTCTCGCAGGCAATCGGACGGCTCCGACGTCCGAAACGCAACTGATGAAGCTTCAAAACATGCTGCACAATCCCAACGCGAGCACGGCTGCCTACCCCCCTCAGCAGGAGCAGGGCTGGGACCGGAATGGACCCGGGCCGTTCGACATGGCACTGGGATTCCTGCGCCGGCACTATCTGGTGATTGCGATCACCACCGTGCTTTCGCTCCTGGCCAGCTTCGCCCTGCTGAAAATCCTGCCGCCGACCTACTCGGCGGACGTCAAGATCATGCTGGGCACCTCGAAGGCCGCGGCCGTGCAGCCGCAACCTGCGGTTCAGGACGAGCCGCCGCTCGACATGGAATCGCAGATCGAGATCCTGAAATCCAAGTCGATCGCGACCGCCGTCATCAAGCAGTTGAACCTGGCCGACGACCCCGACTTCAACGGTAAAGGCAGCCCGCTGCACGGTGCGGTCAACGCGGTCCGCAGGCTCGTCGGTTTGGCGCCGGAGCCAAACGCGCCGTCCATGGACGATCTCCTCGACGAATTCCAGCGCCGGATGAACGCCTTCAGGATCGGCACCAGCTCGGTCGTCGAGGTCGATTTCAGCGCCAGCGATCCCCATCGGGCGGCGATGATCGCCAATGCCATCGCCAAGGAGTATTTCGATCAGCAGCTGAAGGCGGAGGCCAACGAGCAGCGCACCATCACGGCCTGGCTCCACGACCGCCTGCAGGACCTCGGCAACGACGCGACGACGGCCGAGCGCGCCGTCAACGAGCTGAAGAGCCGGTACAATATCGTTTCGGCAGACGGCAAGCTCATCGACCAGCAGCAGGTCACAGAACTCACCAACCGTCTGGTGGCGGCGCGCACCCATACCGCCTCGCTGATGACCCGGCTCAATCGGTTCGACGACATGCTCGCGACGAGCAATGCCGATATGCCGGTCGACCGCATTGCCGCCGTCTCCGACTTCTCCCCGGCGGAACTCAGCGGCAATCTCAATCCGCCGGACGGCCTCTCCTTGAGCAATTCCAACAGCACGACGATCATCAACAGCCTGCGTCAGCAATATCTCGATAACGCCAAGCGCGAGTACGAATATGCTGCGAAATATGGCAACGATCACGTCGCCGTCGTCAATATCCGTGCGACGATGAAGAGCATCCGTCAGGCCATGCTCGACGAGGTGCGGCGCCTTGCCGACGTCGCCAAGCATGACTATGCGGAGGCCAAGCAGCAGCAGCAGGAGATCGAGAGGCAGCTGGCGCAAGCCGTTGGCAAGTCGCAGGACACCAGGGCCGCGGAGGTCAGCATCCGCGAGCTGGAGACGAGCGCCAAGAGCTATCGTGCCCTCTACGACACCTTCCTTCAGCGCTACATGGGCTCGGTCCAGCAGGGCTCCTTCCCGATCGCCAAGGCGCGTGTGATCTCCGCCGCCACACCACCGAAGAAGAAGATCAAGCCGAAGTCCATCGTGCTGATGGCGATCGGCCTGTTCGGCGGCCTGGCGCTCGGGGGCGGCCTTGGCCTGCTCGCAGAGGCCAAGGACCGCAGCTTTCGAACGACCGACCAGGTCGAGGATCGCCTGCGCCTGCCCTGCCTCTCGGTCGTCCCTCTGCTCAAACGAGGAGAAGTCGACAAGTTCACCAAGAAAGCGACGGCCAACGCCGTTGCCAAGGTCGAACCGGACTGCAGCCAGCGAATGGTCTCGAGAGGCCCCGGGACCTGCTGGGCCGCATCCGCGATGCCCACTTCGCGCTTCGCCGAATCCATCCGCTCGTTGAAAGTCGCCATCGACCAGGATCCGAACCGGACGTCGCGGAAGGTCTTCGGACTGACGTCCGCCCTGCCGAACGAGGGCAAGTCCATCATCGCCGCGTCGCTGGCGCAGTTGATCGCCAATTCAGGCAAGCGGGTGATCGTGGTCGACTGCGACCTCAGGAATCCGTCGCTGTCCGCCATGCTCGCCCCCGATGCCGGGACCGGGATCGCCGACATCGTCTCGGGAGGGCGTCAGCTCGCGGACGCCGTCTGGACCGACCCGGTGACGCGCCTGGATTTTCTGCCCGGAATGGGCGCCGCACAGCGCGACACCAGCGATATCCTCGGCAACGAGCAGATGCGCAAGCTGTTCGAGCAGCTCCGCGAAGCCTATGACTACGTCATCGTCGATCTTCCGCCGCTCGCTCCCGTCGTCGACGCGCGGGCCATCTCGGCGCTGCTCGACAGCTTCGTCCTTGTCGTGGAATGGGGACGGACGCCCGCGGAGGTGGTCGAGCATGCGCTGAACACGGCGCCCAACGTCTACGATGCCCTGTTCGGCGTCGTGCTCAACAAGACCGACATGAAGGCGCTGAAGCGCTACGCCCATCACTTCGGCGACTACTACAACCACAAATACTATGCCCGTTACGGGAGCGTGATGGCCGAGTAGGTCCATCGGCGCGCGCTTGCCGGTGCGCGCGCCATGGACGGCGACCGATGACGGAGATTCAATCGGCCGTCAGCGCTGGTGCTCGGCGCGAATGGATGGCTGGGCGATTCCGGCACGCTCCAGAGCGCTGCGAACGTAGATCCCCGAGAGATAGCCGACCTGGAGTGCAACCAGACCGGCGCCGGCATAGAGCGCGGCCGGCAGCCCGCTGACGATCGACGCGGCGATGCACTCCATGAAGACGATCGCGGCGAGCGCCAGCAGCGTGCGCACCGTGAACATGGTCCCGGCAACCACCCCGGCTGCAAAATGAAGCGCTATCACCCACATCAGTTCATGCCTCCTCGGGCGTCTCGAGAGGCTAGCGGCCAATGGTTAGCGATGAGCTAAGCCGCCCGGGAGGATTCGAACAAGCGCATCGGAGCAACACTTTCAGGCGAAAGATGCGCCTACGGCCCGCTGAGCGGGTGCAGCATTGTCTGGCGGTTCTGCCAGTGCGCCCGGTAGAGCCAAAGCACCGCGGTCACCAGGACGACATCGAACAGACCCATCACGGTCTGGCCGTAAACCTGCGGGTGGACGCCGCCCAGGAGGAGCGCGAGTTTTACCGATTGCCGCACCACCTCCGACCCGAGGAACGCGATCAGCGAGTTCTGGCCGACGTTGAGGATGAGCGCGACTGCCGGCGATCGCCGGGTGCGCGCGTACACCGCCCACAGCAGCGCCAACAGCAGCGGCAACGTCCAAAGCAGGTTGAGGAGCTTGTCGAACCGATAGGGGTATTTTTCGCCGTTGCTGGGAAAGCCGAGGCTGTAATCGAGCAGCAGCCCGAAGATGAATATCCCCGCCAGCGCCGTGTAGAACGCGGGTCCGATCAGACGGTTGGACCGATGGAGATCTCCGAGCCAGATACCGACCACGAAGAACATCTGCGCCTGGAGCGAGAACAGCAGCAGAATGACGGCCGGATTCTCGAGCTCGGCGGCCGTGCTCGTGTTGCTGAACCAGGTGCACGCCACGAAGATCGCAGCCGACAACGCGAGCACCTGGAGCCTGCCGCGCTTAAACACCGGCAGGATCACCGGCAGCAGCAGGAACATCAGCCCGTAGAACTTGAGGATCGTGATGGCGGTCGGCTCGGACTGAAACGTCAGCACGTCGAGAATCGCCTGCCCCACCGGCTCTCGCTTCTTCCCCAGAACAGCCATGCCGACCGCGACCGGCACCGAGATGACGAAATAGGCGGCGAGCACCTTCAAGCCGCGGGCGACGAGCTCTCCATGTCTCTCCTTCTGCAGATAGACGTAGCCGACCATGAATCCCGAGATCACGACGAAGAGCTCGGCGAAGGGATTGAATTTCGTGAACAGATCGACGGAGTCCGGAAAGACGTTGGCCGTGTGATGATAGAACACGAACAGCATCGCGCAGCTTCGATAGAAGTCGACCAGAAGCTCGCGCCTCTTCTGGCCTGCCGCACTCACCGCTCAATCTCCGAACACGCGTCGCTCGATGGGCGACCGTCAGCCGGTGGGCGCCGGTCGGACTGACGGCTCAGGCAATCCTTCGCAACGCGGGCGAGCGTCGCGGCGGCGATCATCGAACCACCGACTGTTGAAGCCGTGGTGCGACCGATGACAGGCCTCCCCCGCTCATTGCCGGTCCAGACCGCCGAAGCGGAAGATGCGGGCCATCAGCGGCGAAACGCCCACGAAGGTCGCGGTACAGCCCTGGGCTTCCAACTGCTTCCTCAGCATCAGCAGCAATCCAAGAAAGCGCGCATCGATGGCGCAGACGTTGGAGAAATCGACCGTGACCGGCTTACGGGACGCCGTCGCGGCGCGGAAAACCGGAATGGCCCGGTCGACGTGGCGCGAGTCGGCGGGCCCCGACAGGCTGAGCGTGACCACACGTGTCCCATAGTCCTGCGTGATGGTCAGCGCCTCACCCCGCTCATGCGTGCGGCGCATCCACCAGGTCCACACCACGAACGGCAACACGTGGGTGAGCATGAGGCCGAGCATCGCCGTGCCGTCCTTCCAGTAGCGGCGCCAGAGATAGGGCTCCTCCTTGATGCGCCACAGCCACTCGAAGCCTGATCGGCGCAGGAACGCCGGTGCGCGCTTCACGGTCCCGGCCTGGAAGTTGAGCGCGGCGCCGAGGTGGGCGCGAACCGGAATCTCGAGGCGCTCATGGTTGCGCTGCAGCCATGATTGTCCCTTCACGCTGCTCAGGGAGGCAACCAGGAAGTCCGCCCCGCTGGCATTGATCTCGTCGATGATGTGATCCCGGCTCAACTCCTCGGCTGACAAATAACCGGGGTTCGACCAGCCCACGCACTCCAATCCCGCCGACTGACCGTTCAGCGCCCGGGCGGCCCGTTCGGCGGCCCCCTCCGGGCCACCGAAAAGAAAGAGCTTCAGCGCGCTCGCCGGCGCGGCCTCCGACTTCAGCGCGTCGAAGATGTCCGCGCCGGCCGTCCGGCTCTTGATCGGAATCCCGAGCAGCCTGGCGATCCAGACCACCGGCATGCCGTCCACCGTGCAGAGATCGCTCAGGATCAGCGACTCCCTGAAACTCCTGTTCGACTGGCTGGCGACAAGGAAGTTGAGATTGGGGGTCGAAATGAGAAGCCGCGTTCTTTGTTGAGCAGCATCGCGGATGCGGCGCAGCACGCCGCGCATGTTGATGGCATCGACCGGTATTCCGAGGACGCAATAGACGTCGCGCGCGAGGTCGTCGGGAATTGCGGCGTCGGCCGGGGCGACAGCATCGACCTCCGGCCGATCGCGACCCGCCCCGGAGCGCCCCACGCGATAAAGGGAGGATCCCGGCTCCTGCAATTCATGCGTGGTCAGCATCAACCGCTCTCCCTCAATCTGCCCCGCCGCACGAGGCTGCCGGGCCGCGGACCCTTGCCGCACCTCCCCGACCGAAAAACGTGCGACCTAAAAGCCACTATTTAATTTTAAATCACATGATTTATTTAATACGATTTATTTGTGAATGCCAGAGCAGATTTGCGGCGCGTCCGCAGCGATACCTTCCGAGCACGTGTCGAAGGTTCTTTTATTTAATTCCATCTCTGGATAATATCATGGACGGTATTCCCGGCGGCTGCCGGGGGCCGCCCCGTTCGAATATCCGAGTGAGATTGATGCCGAGAATTGCAGCGAGCACGTCGATGTCGGCCGGGCCGCAGGCCTCCGCGGGGACGTTCGACGTCTGCGCGCTGATTCCGGTCCTCGCCTTCGCCTACTCGTCGCTCATTCAGCCGCTGATCTATTTCAGCTTCCCGCCATCGCCCGGACTCCAGGGCTTGCTCGAGAGCAGGGTCGAGAACCGGGTCTTCTGGCCTGTTCTCGCGGCCGTCGCCATCATCGTTACGATGCAACGCCTCGCCCGCGGCGAGCGGTTTGCCGTTCCGCCCAACATCATCAGTCTCTGCGCCTATTTTGGATTGGCTGGCGCCAGCATTGCGTGGGCATTCAAACCCGAATTCGCCTTCGTCCGTTTCGTCCAGGAAGCGATGGTCCTCACCGCCATCGTGCTGCCCGCCCTGCTATCGAGGCCGAGCGCCGACATCCTGCGCGGCATGTTCCTCTGCTTTGCAGCGGGGGCGATCCTCAATGTTCTGCTGATCCCCGGCGGCTACGCGACCTACGCGCAGTACGGCAACGCGCTGGTCGACATCGGTTATCAGGGCTACTTCTCGGGCAAGAACCTGCTGGGCGAGTTTGCTGCCATCGCCTTCCTGCTGTCGGTTCACGAGCTGCTCTATCCCGGCACGCGCCGCGCGCTTGGGATCGTCGTCGCCGCCGCTGCCGTCGTCCTGATCTTCTTGTCCAGTTCGAAGACCGCGCTCGGCCTCGCTCTGGTCGCCCCGATCCTGGCCGTCCTGACGCTGGCGCTTGCGAGAACGCTGCGGGTTGCACCGCTTCTGATCCTGATGGCGATCATCCTCGGCTACTTCGTGGTCGGCGAGCTCGCGGGCTTCACGACCGGCCGCATCGCCTATCTGCTGACGGGTGATTCCAGCTTCACCGGCCGGACGACCATATGGGCCTTCTCGAATCTGGAGATCGCGAAGCGGCCGCTCCTGGGATGGGGCTATCAGAGCTTCTGGCTGGTCGGCGCCGACGCACCAAGCATCACCGATGCGCCCGGCTGGGTGAAGGCCATGCCGAACTCCCACAACGGCTACTACGATGCGATGCTGGAGCTGGGCTATGTGGGCTTTGCCTTTCTCCTCGTCTTTCTGGCGGCCACCGTTCACGTCATCGGCCGCGTGATGAAGCACGACTACAAGCGGGCGTGGATCCTGCTGTCCGTCGCGCTGTTCGTCATGCTCTACAACCTGCTCGAAACCCTGTGGCTGCGCGCGTTCGACGTGACCTGGGTGGTGTTCGTGCTCGTCACGGTCGAGGCCGCGCGATACTGGCGGAGGTCACAACAGAGCATGCCCGCCGCTCAGCCGGCGAACAGGCGGCCGGCTCGTTGGAGCCGTACACGGCCGGCTTGGCGCCCGCGGCTCGGCGTCCGCACCTGACGGAAACCCGTTGGACGTCTCACGCCGGCTCTATTGCGTTGATCCCGGCGCGGCCGCGAATGGCGCGCCCGCCTCGAATCTCGCCTTGGCCGGCAACGTATGCAGCTTGGTATCGCTGGTCGGGTCCACCCAGGGCCACGGATGATCGCCGAAAAAGCCGGGTTTGGCTCTGAGATACAGCGACGCCGGCAGCGGCTGCGCCGCGAGAGCGTCGGTCCAGACCACCTTGCCGGTGAGATAGTCGAAATTGCCGCCGCGGATCACCGTGGCCAGCGTCTTCGGATCGGGCGCCATGGTCCATCGCTCCGGGTCGTAGCCAAGCATCCAGACGTTGCCGACACCGCCCTGCCCCCAGGCGGCCGTGCCGGCCCGCATCGATGGATCGTCGTAGGTCCAACCGCCCATGCGTCCGGGTCGGCCCAGCACATTGCCGGCGAACGAATCCCACCACGAGCCGTAGGCGAGACCCACGGCCCGGATGCCCGAGCGATCGACGAAGCGCTGGCGCTGGCCGGTGAGATGGTTGCGGAAAAAAGTGAGATAGATCGCGTTGCCGTGCGTGTAGTCGCTGTCGGCATTGTGGGACAGATTGCCTTCGAACAGGACGTGATGCGCGCCGGCCATGTGCGAGGCGTTGATGCCGACCTCGACCCAGCCGGGATTGTCGAAATCGAACGAGTCGTCGGCATAATTATAGCCGACGACGCTGCCGGCGCCCGACGACCGAAACACCATGTTCTTGCAGACATCGACCAGGATGTTGTTCTCGATCAGGACCTCCGAGGAGCCCGCCGCCAGGCTGATCGCGTAGCCCGCCCCGCCCGGCTGCGGCCACGAGCCGGCGTGAATGTAGGAGTCGCGGAGCTCGATCCGGAACGAATTGTTGATCGCCACGCCCTCGCCGAGCCATTGTGTCACCTCGACGGATCTGGCCCAGGAATAAGCGGCGGCTTCGAACCGCAACGCGCCGTCCGCCCCGCCGATGATGCTCAGATCTTCGACACCCACCCTGGCAACGTGGATGTCGCGATTATTGGCGGCGTGGCGACCGCTGTTCGGGTCGGTGCTGTAGGGCGTGAGCTGCGCCTGGTGATCCCTGCGATAGCTGATCGTGAGCGGCGAGGTGAATGTCACCGTGCTGCCGGTGACCGAGGCGATCTCCTTGATCTCGGCGGTCGCCCGGTCGGTCCGGGCGAACCACGACATCGACTTCGGCAGCACACCGGGGGTCTGGTCATATGGACCTCCGGCATTCGCGCCGGCATTGTCGTCCCCCGGCTGAACCGGATCGTGCATGTTCCAGGCGACCCGATCGCCTTGCCAGACCTTCGCTCCCGCCGGAAAGCCGGCCGGTGTCGCCTGCCACGATGCGCCCGAGACCTCGTCGAGCAGAACGAAATCCCCCGGCTTCAGGTTCGCGGTGTTGGCAAGGGTCACAGTCGACGTTCCCTGAACGCCGTCGGCCAGCAGGTCCTGCGACGCGCTGCTGTCGGAGCCATTGTTCCAGCGCGAAGGTCCGACGATGATGATCGGCTTGGGATCATAGCTGTACGTGCTCGGATCGACCGGCGTCAGGATTCCCTTGGTGCCGGCAATCACGGCCGACGTTCGTGCCCGTGCACCGTTGGTTTTCACCAGCCTGGTCACACCCGCGCCCGCGCCGCGCAGCGTCACCGGCCGTCTGATCAGGAGCGGCTCGTTGACGATGAACGTCCCGGGGCCGAGCATCACCACCTGGCCGGCGGGCGCGGCGGTCAGGGCGGCCTGGATCGCGCCGCTGTCGTCTCTCCCGCTCGGAGACAGCGCGCGATAAATGATGGTGCGGTTCGGAATACCGCCGGCTGACATCAGCCCGGGATTCCAGGCTGCGAGACGCTCCACCGGCAGCAGATTGCCGGCCAGTGACGGCCCGGCGGACGCGGTCGGCTCGGCGGCTGCGGCAATGCCGCGGACAGACAGCAGGGCAAGCGCTGCCGTGAGCAGCGCCGGGATGCAGGCGGCGTCGATCCGGCGCGTCCCACGCGCGACCGGCCGGGCCGAAGCCTGGGTGCAGCCGGGGATCACGGGGCCGATGCCATCCATGTTAACCTCTCGCAGGACCGGTCACAGCGAACGAGGGCGCCGATTTAAAAACACCATGACTTTGACACGCGCCCTGACATAATATTAATTCACGATTTAATTTATTGAAAGGCGGCCGGCGACGCCCCTGCTCGGCAGAGATTCGTCGCAATCTTCCGCCTTCGGCAAGGGATTTGATACGTGACGCCATCGCGCCGCTACCTGCTCATCTCGCCCTGCCGGGACGAGGCCCAATACCTCCGCCGGACTCTCGACAGCGTCGCTGCGCAATCGGTGCCGCCGGCGCTGTGGATCGTGGTGGACGACGGATCGACCGATGACACCCCGGCCATTCTCGACGAGTACGCCCGGCGCCTGCCCTATCTGCGCGTGATCCGCCGCGCCGATCGTGGCGGACGCAAGGTCGGGCCCGGCGTGATCGAGGCGTTCTATGCCGGGCTGGAGAGCGTGCGGCTGGAGGATTTCGACTATCTCTGCAAGCTCGACATGGACCTCGATCTGCCCGCGCGCTACTTCGAGCTGCTGATGGAGCGGATGGAAAGCGATCCGCGGGTCGGGACCACCTCGGGCAAGCCGTGGTTCGTCCATCCCCAGACCGGCGCGCTCGAGCCGGAGGTCTGCGGCGACGAGATGTCGGTCGGGATGACCAAGTTCTACCGCGTCGCCTGCTTCCAGGAGATCGGCGGTTTCGTGCGCCAGGTGATGTGGGACGGCATCGACTGCCACCGCTGCCGCATGCTCGGCTGGATCGCCGAGAGCATCGACAGCGAAGCGCTGCGCTTCATCCATCTGCGGCCGCAGGGCGCCAGTCACAAGGGCATCTGGACCGGGCGGCTGCGCAAGGGTTTTGGCCAGTACTTCATGGGAACGTCGCCGCTGTATCAGTTCGCGGTGGCGGTCTATCACCTGCCGGCCTATCCCGCCCTGATCGGCAGCACCGCGATGCTGTGGGGCTATTTCCGGAGCTGGCTGACGGGCCTGCCGCGCTACGACGATCTCGAATTCCGCCGCTTCCTCCGCGCCTACCAGCACGCCTGCCTGCGCCTCGGCAAGCGCGCCGCCACGGCCCGGATCAACGCGGAGCGGGCCCAGCTCTGGCGGGCCAGCCACGCCGCGGCCGACACGCGATGACGCTCGGCGGCCGATCGCCGCGGCACTGACACGACGATTACGAAGCTACGTGTTTCTCCGACACCGTCTGGACAGCATGGCCAAGATTCTCGAGCTCAGCCGCCTTCGTGCCGCTTCCGCCGCGCCGCCGATGACGGCTCCCGGCGGCGAGGGGACCGCGCCGGCAGCGTCCCGCAGCACGAACGCCCATGGCAGCGCATCCCCGATCATTCCATCACTCGACGGCATCCGCGCGCTCTCGGTGCTGATCGTGGTGCTGGGCCATTCCGGACTTCAGGCCATCGTCCCCGGCGGCTTCGGCGTCACCATCTTCTTCTTCCTCAGCGGCTTCCTGATCTCCACGCTCATGCTGGCCGAGCACGAGCGAACCGGGGAGCTCGACGTTCCCAGTTTCTATGCGCGGCGCGTGTTCCGGCTGATGCCGCCTCTGCTGCTGTCCCTGGCGATCGCCTACGGCCTGACCGCCGCCGGCCTGCTGGACGGCGGAATGACCGTCAAGGGCCTGGCCGCCCAGGTGTTGTATTTCGCCAACTATTACGGCCTGTTCTTCGATCCCGGCAACACGGTGCCCGACGGCACCGGCATTCTCTGGTCGCTCGCGGTCGAAGAGCATTTCTACATCGTTTATCCCTTGCTGATGACGCTGCTGCTCGGATCGGCGCTGCGGCCGCGCACCATCGGCGCGCTGCTCGGGCTCGTCTGTCTCGGCGTCCTCGCCTGGCGCTTCCATCTCGTGCATGCGCCTGGGTTCTTCTCCGACCGCACCTATTACGCCTCGGACACCCGCATCGACTCGATCGCCTATGGCTGCATTCTGGCGCTGGTCATGAACCCGGTGCGGCAGCGCTCTGCCTCGGGGCGGATGTCGGCGGCCCAATGGGCGCTGCTGGCCGGCGCCGTCGCGGCGCTGCTGGTCTCGCTGGTCTACCGTGATCCGGTGTTCCGGGAGACCGCGCGCTACAGCCTTCAGGGCCTGGCGCTGATGCCGTTGTTCTATTTCGCGGTGCGTTTCGCCGACGCGCCGCTGTTTCGTGATCTCAACCGCTCCTGGGTGATGACGCTCGGCACCTATTCCTATGCGATCTATCTGATCCACAACGTCGTGATCCGAACGATCGACAAGAACCTGCCCGCGATCGCCGCCAAGCCGTACCTCCTGTTTCCGCTCGCGCTCCTGATCTCCGTCATCTACGCGGCGGCGATCGAGCGCTTCATCGAGCCGTATTTCAGGCAGCTCCGGCACAAGTTCAGGCCTGCGCCTGCTGCCGGAGCGGTGCATGACGCGTCCGGCGCAGACTGGCCGCTCGGCAACCGTCTCGCCGAGAGTCCGACGCCGCGCGCATCCTGAGCGGATCGACCCACGTCACCGCTCGATCGGCTGCGGCACAAATGCGTCAAATTGTGCAATTTAAATAATTAGTCCCGCATTTAATACTGCGACCCGGGCGAATGAATACTTTCGGGGACGGGTGGATGCGGATCGCGCGCGCGGTTGCACGACGAATTCGGCGAAACACGCTCGGTCCCCTGCCGGACGATCCGGCGCTGCGCCCGTTGAAGTCCCCGCTCCAGATCAATCTCTCGGGCAAGGTCGCGCTGGTCACCGGAGCGGCCGGAGAGCTCGGCCGGCCGATCGCCCGGACGCTCGCGGCCTGTGGTGCGAAGGTCGCGATCCATTATCTGACGGCGCGGGCTGCCGCCGAAAGACTGTGCGAGGAGCTGAACGAGCTTCAGCCGCAACATGCCTGCACGATCTCGGGCGACGTCGCCGAGCTCGAGGACGTGCAGGCCATGCGCCGCGCCACCGAGCGCGCGCTCGGTCCTGTCGATATCGTCGTGAACAATGCGGTGACATGGTACGACGAACGTCCCGTGGTCGAGCAGACACCCGACCAGTTCGACAAGGTGTTCCGCTCTTCGGTCCTGCAGGCCTGGGCGACCGCGCGGGTG
Organism: Bradyrhizobium sp. HKCCYLS3013; assembly: GCF_051167615.1. Lineage (NCBI taxonomy): Bacteria > Pseudomonadati > Pseudomonadota > Alphaproteobacteria > Hyphomicrobiales > Nitrobacteraceae > Bradyrhizobium > Bradyrhizobium sp. HKCCYLS3013. The sequence goes on along the minus strand of NZ_JBNPTK010000009.1, from coordinate 27,051 downwards.
TTTTCCGGACCGATGATCGAGCGGAAATGGGGACGCCTCATCTCTCTCGGCACGGAGATGACGAGCCTGGCCCTGCACAACCGCGCGCCATACACGGCGGCCAAATGCGCCATGGACGGCATGCTCCGATCGCTGGCGCGGGAGCTCGGAGGGCATGGCATCACGGTGAATCAGGTCGCCCCGGGCTGGGTCATCTCCGACAGGGACCGCCGCGACCGCGACGAGGTGCAGCCGCTCTACGAGCGGTCAGTGCCGCTCGGGCGGCGTGGCTACGATCAGGACGTCGCCAACATGATCGCGTTTCTGGCCTCGGACCTCGCCGGCTTCGTGACCGGCGTTCGCGTGCCAGTGTGCGGCGGAATCGTCATGCCGGAAGCCTGACCACGCGCGCTTCGATGCAGCCAGCTCACCTGATGTCGATCGCGCCTCAGCGGAAGACGCGATGACGGTGGCACCAACGCACGAACACGTAGATCGACCAGACGCGCGACCAATAGATCCCCGGCGCGCCATCGAGGAAGGCGCGCCAGAGGCGCTCCACGGCCGCAGGCTCAAGCCCCACCGGCGCAATCGCCTGCGGGTCGCGCAGGGTCCGGTCCATCGCATCCTGCAGGCCGCGCCGTATCCAGCGATCGAGCGGCAACACGAAGCCGCTCTTCGGCCGGTCGAACAACGACGGATCGAGGCCACGCAGGCCGATCCGCCTGAGCATCGCCTTGCTTCGCAGCGGCGCGTAGCGCGTCGCATCGGGCAGCCGGTCGACGCTTTCGAACAGCACCTGATCGACCAGCGGCACCCGCTGCTCCAGCGAGGCCGCCATGCTCGCCACGTCATTGTCGCGCAGCAGGCGCTCGCCGAGAAACAGGCGCTGCTCCATGACGCTGATCGCCGACAGCGGGGTGCGCGCGCGGGTCTCCGCGGTGATCTTCGCTCTCATCGCGGCGGGCAGCCCATCGTTCAGCGTGTCGACGAGATCAGGCGCGAGCAGCTCGCGCTGAAAGCCGGGGAGGAACAGCGCATAGGCCATTTGGTACAGCGCCAGGAGATCGTCGCCGCACCGGACCATCTCCGGCAGCTTGGCCCAGCGCGTCTGCGGCGCCACCGTCCCGCGCGACGGCGACAGCATCTGCGCGGCCAGCTTCGCCGCAGCGGCTTTGACGCCGGCCGGCACCCAGGCGGTGCGCTCCGACCATCGCTGCAGGATGGGCAGGTCGCGAAATGACGTGTAGCCGCCGAACAGCTCGTCGCCGCCGGTCCCCGACAGCGCCACCGTGAAGCCTGCGCCGCGGATGGCGTGCGACATGAAGTAGGAGTTCAAGCCGTCGAAGGTCGGCTGGTCGAGGCTGTCGAGCGCGGCATCGAGGTTGTCGACGAAGTGCTGCTCCGTCAGCACCACCTCATGATGCTCGGTGCCGATGGCGGCAGCGATCTGTCGCGCGATCGGCCCCTCGTTCAGCTCCTGCTCCTCGAACGCCAGCGTGAAGGTGTGGATCGGGCTCCTGGCCGCACGCTGCGCCAGATTGGCCATGACCGAGGAATCGATGCCGCCCGAGAGAAACACCGCCAGCGGCACGTCGCTGGCGAGGTGCAGCCTCAGCCCCTCCTCGAGGATCTCGGCAAGCTGGTCCTCATCCATCGTCGGATCCGGAGCCCGCTCCGGGATCGACCAGAAATCCTCATCGCGGACGGTGTTGCCGACGCCGTCGAATGCGGTGAGATGGCCGGGAGGCAGCAGCTCGACGCCCTTCACCGCGGTACCGGGGCCGACCACGAAACCGTTCCAGACGCCGCTGGCGACGGCCTGCGGATCGAGCTGGGCCCTGCCCAGAAGGCCCGACGCCAGGAGAGCACGCAGCTCGGATGCGAAGGCGACCGACCACCCCGCGTCTGGGTTCGAGGCGCGGGCGACGTACAGCGGCTTGATGCCGAGCGGATCGCGCGCCAGCAGCAGCCGGCGCTGCTTCGGATCCCAGCAGGCGAACGCGAACATGCCGCGCAGCCACGCCACCGCCTCCGGCCCGTGAAGGCCGAGCGCGCGCAGCATCACCGCGGTATCGCCCGTGGAGCTGAAATGCTGGCCGTCGGCGACCAGACGCTGCCGCAGGTCGGCGAAATTGTAGATCTCGCCGTTGAAGACGATGACGTGCCCGCTGACCGGGTCGATCATGGGCTGCACACCGGCCGGCGACAAATCGAGGATCGCGAGCCGGCGGTGCGCCAGCAGCGCGCCCCAGCCACGCTCGTCCGCGGGCGAGGTCCAAATTCCGCCGGCATCCGGACCGCGATGGAGCATGGCGTCGTTCATCCGCTGCAGCGCGGCGCGGTTGTCGTCGTCCACCCGTCCGATGATCCCAGCGATGCCACACATCAGAACAATCCGTTTGGGACGCGCGACGTCGAAATGACGGGCAAGGAAACGCCTCGCCCGCGAGATCGCTGACTAACAGAGCACGGGCATCGCAGGACCATCTTCGGCGCTCAAATGGAAGCAGCCGTTCCGGACGACCAGGACGCCGGCGCTGGCGCCGAAGCCGGCAGCGGACCGTAGGTCCGCGCCAGGCATTGTTCGTAGTCGAGCGGCGGCGTCCAGCCGAGCGTCTCCCTCAGCTTGCGATTGTCGAAGCGCAGCGGCTTGAGCATCGCATCGAATTTCTTGGGCGTCAGGATCGCCGGCACTTTCGTGGCCCGCCTGAACACGGTCGCAAACGCCAGCCGCACGACGGCGCTGGCCAGCCAATGAGGGATGGGCAACCGCAAGCCGCGCGCGCCGGTGCCGCGCATGTAGTCCGACAGATAGGACCAGACCCGCTCGCCGGGACCATCCACGACGTTCAGCGTCTGGCCGATCGCCCGCGAATCCCTGGCCGCCAGCGCGAAGACGTCGGCGCAGTTCTCGACATGGGTCATCGGGATGCGGGTCAGCGGCCCGATCACGACGTGGTGGCGTCCGATCTGCTGGCCGAGCGCGGCGAGATAGCCGTGGCCGCGACCCCAGATGAACCCGGGACGCAGCACGGTGAGATCCCAGCCATGCGTCTCGACGTAGCGGCGCGTCACCCGCTCCTGCCACCATTTGGCGACGGTGTATCCGCCACGGGTGTAGACGTCAGGTGTCTGCTGCAGCGGCGCGCTTTCGTCGAGGACATCGCGCGTCGCCGTGTAGTCGTAGACCGAGAAGCTGCTGCACAGCACCAGCCGGCGGCAGGCGCTGCCCGCCATCGCCTCGAGCAGCCGCTCGGTGCCGCCCACGGTGCCGGCGAATTGCGCGTCCTCGCCGCCGGAGACCACGGCCGCCAGATGGATCAGCACGTCCACATTCTCGAACGCGCCGACAAGGTCGCGCGAGGTGCGCAGGTCGGCCCTGACGACGTCGACCGACGACGGCCAGCCGAGCGCATCGACGCGCGTCGCCGGGCGCACCATGGCGCGAACCTCGACGCCGCGGGCGAGCAGCGCATCGACGACATGCCGGCCGAGAAAACCGTTGGCGCCCGTGACCAGGGCTCTCATATCGCCAGCTCCCTCATGTCCGCCTGCTCGGTCGGCTTCATTGCCTCGACCATCCGATTGACCGCGAGGACGTCCTCGATCGTGATCGGCAGGGCCGTTCCCGCGTTGAGCGCCTGATAGGTGCGCGCCAGGCACTCCCACAGCCCCTCATAGGCGCCCGGGCCCTTGAACTTGCGCAGCAGGGTCGAGAGCGCCGCGCGGCGGATGTCGCGGCCCTCCTCCAATCCGCTGAAGAACGGGCGCAGCGGCTTCGGCACGTTGCGCGGGCCATCGAAGGTCAACCGCGTTTCGAACAGATTGGCGGTCGCCTGCATCCGCTCGCCATAGACCCGCAGCCAGAACGCGTCGGGCTGAGCGCTGGCGCTGAAGCCGAGCGTCGCCGTGCCGCGCTCGGCTTCGACCACACAGCGAAACTCGTCGTACGGCAGCGGCGACGGCTTGCGCTTGCTCCAGACCGTCTCCGCCTTGCGGTGCGGGCCGACGAACGCATGTGACAGCGAGGCGAGATGCGGCAGGAAGTCGGCGATCGCGCCACCCGCCAATTTGAGCGCCGGATGCGGCGAGTTCGGATCGGCAAAGCCGTCGGGGCCGAGGATGTCGAGGCAGATCAGCACGTCGACATGGGTCACGGCGCCGAACTCGCCGGTCTCGATCCGGCGCAGGATGTCCTGCGGCGCCCGGTTGAAGACGTAGTTGTAGTCCTCGACGACGTGGCGGCCGGTCTGCTTGGCGCGCAACGTCAGCGTCTGCAGCTCGTCGAAGGTCGAGGTCGCGGGCTTCTCGACGATCACATGCGCGCCGGCCTCCAGCGCGTCCATCGCGAGCCGGAAATGCGAGGTCGGCGGCGTCGTCACATGCACCACATCGGGCCGCACGGTCTGCAGCATCGCGCGATGATCGGTGAACCAGGACGGGATCGCGTAGCGCTCGGCCGCGGCCTCCGCGGTCGCCGGCGACAGGTCGCAGATGCCGGCCAGTTGAACGCCCGGCAAGGTGTTGAGGCAGGCAAGATGCTGGCGGGCGATCTGCCCTGCCCCGATGAGCACGGCCTTCATCACGAACTTGCCTCCAGGATCTCGCAATAAAAGTCTTCCAGCGCCTGCGCCGCCGCGCTCCAGGCATACTTCTCGACCGCGACCTGCCGCGCCGAGCCGCCGATCCGCGCCGCGAGATCGGGCTCGGCGAGCAGCCCGCTGACCGCATCTGCAAAGGCATCCGGCTCGTCTGCGATGAGGATGTCACGCCCGGGCATGGCCTCGATGCCCTCGGCACCCAGGCTGGTCGAGACGATCGCCTTGCCCATCGCCATGGCCTCGACGATCTTGAGCCGCGTGCCGCCACCGAGACGGAGCGGGACGATCACCGCCGCCGCGGCGGCGAGGTGCGGCCGCAGGTCCGGCACGAAACCGGTCAGCTCGATCCGCGGCCCGGCCAGTGCCGTCAACGCCTGCGGCGGCCGGCCGCCGATGATCTTGCAGCGCGCATCCGGGTGCCGCGCGGCGATGCGGGGCCAGATGTCCTGCACGAAATGCGTGACCGCATCGATGTTGGGCACCGTCGACAGCAGGCCGAAATAGACCAGCGTACGGCCGTCGGGCGCGGGATCGGTACCGCGCGGCTGATAGAAGTCGACATCGGCGGCATTGGGGATGACCGCCGTGCGGGCGTTCGGAATGTCGTCATGCAGACGCTTCTCATCGTCCGTGCTGCAGAGATAGACGCCGTCAGCTTGGCGATAGGCTGCGATCTCCTCGCGGCGCAGCTTGCGCCAGTTCGCGCCGGCATAGAGCCGGCGGCCCAGGCTCGCCCCCGTGGCCGCGAACTGCCGCGCCAGATCGTAGGCGATCTCATGCGAGTCCACGATCAGCCGCGGCGGCGTTGCGCCTGCCGGCGCCTGACGGAACAGGCAGTGACCGAGATAGGGAAATTCGAGATTGACGATGTCGAACCGCGTGGACCGCAGCACCCGATCCAGCACCCGCTGCAATTCCGGCAGGGCCACGCGCAACCGGTCGAAGCTCCGCACCGAGACCAGCGAGCGCAGCTGCAGCAGCCGCTTCGCGAGACCGTCACGGCCGTAGGGGTTCGGCACCAGCACCACGTCGCGGCAATAGGACTGCATGGCCAGCCGGCACTCGTCGATGTCGAAGGCGTCATCGACCAGCATCACCGCCGTGAGGTCGTGGCGGCGCGCGAGCTGGGTCATCAGCCCGTGCATGCGCGCCTGTGCCCCGAACCGCGGCGGGCTCGCCGGCATATGCGAGACGCAGAGGATGCTGAGCCGCCGTCGGTCGGCGAAACCGGCCACCGACCATTCGGGATCGCGCTGCGCCGGCGGCGCAGGCTCGACCTCCATCACATCCAAGCCTTGGTGGTTGTCGCGGGCCATGACCATTTAAAGCATTTAAATCACGGTATATTTTATATGTGGCATTTAACGATTGCGATAGTTAATCGCGACGTGCGGTGCTGTCCGAGGCCCCCTTCGTTCCATCTCAGCGCCTGCCGGCGAAATCATGGATGATCGTACCTGCGATCCTGAGCGGCTCGCGGACCCGGAACATTCCGACCACGATCGCGAGATAGAGACAGCCGCAGAAGCAGCCGGACAGAACCATGCGCACGAGCGCGGGATAGGCTCCGAGAAGCGTCGCTTGCATCCACCAGCCCGCAGCCGCAGTCGCAACGGCGCCGACGGTCTGCGGACCGACGGCCCGGATCACCAGTTCCGCACCGATCCCGATCGGACGTCCGGCATACATCACCGACGGCAACGCGATCAGCGAGTATCCGGCCACGACGCCCCAGGCGACGCCGACCGGCCCAAAGGGCAGTCCGGCCAGCACCGCAACGACCTGCGCAAAGAGAGAGATGATGCCCCAGGTCTGCCAGCGGTCCGCCCTCCCGAGCGACAGATGCAGCCAGCCCTGCGAGCCCTCGACGACGTGCGAAATGCCGCGCAGCGCAATGATGCTGAGCAGCCCTCCCGCAGCCTGCCACTTCTGCCCCAACAGCACGACGGTGAGGTCCTCCGCGGTGACGGAGAGGATCGCCGCCGCCGGCATCAGGAAGAACGCCAGCATCGAGAGTGCCACCTCGTACTTCTGCCGAAGCGCAGCCGGATTCGCCTGCAGCTTGCTCAGCGCCGAGCTTCCCACCGCATGTGTCTGATTGAGCGCCGCATAGATCGAGTTGTCGTACAGGTTCATCGCATTCTGGTAGTAGCCGACCTGATCGGGCCGGTAGAGCAGCCCGAGCGCGATCCGGTCCACCGCCCGCGACAAGGTATAGGCCACGGTGAAGCCGACCACGTGCAGCCCGAACCGGACCATCGACCTCACCTCAGCATCGAAAACGGGGACGCCGGGCCTCCAGCGACAGGCCGACCACGCGGCGACCACGACGCAAATCGATGTCACGACGGGACGAATGACCAGCGCCCAATAGCCGTAGCCCTCGAACGCCATGGCGACGGCGGCAACCGTCCCTGCCAGCGTGCCGAACAACTGGATCCGGCCGATGCGACCGAACTGCAGCGTGCGCCGGAGCAGCGCCATATGCTGGTTGGTCAGCCCGGACAGCACGAAGGTGATCGCGACGCAAAGCGCGATCGGCTCCAGTCGCGGATCACCGTAGACCCAGGCAATCAGCGGGCTGGATGCCGCGACGACGATCGCCACCGCAACGCCGATGCCGGTGCTGACCCAGAACAGGCCGCTGACCTGGGCCGGCGTGATCCTGCTGCGCTGAGCGGTGGCATCGAGCAGGCCGAAGTCGATCAGCAGCGGCGCGAAGCTCGTCAGCACGGTGACGATGGCGACGAGCCCGAAATCCTCCGGCGCGAGCAGCCGGGCCAGGACGATGGCCGCTCCGATCTGGAGCACGGCATTGCCGTATTGGATGACGATGGAAATCAGGCCGCCGCGCAACGCACGGCGTCCGAGATCGCTCGATTCCCGATGTTCCTCGAAGTAAGCGGCGACGGCTTCCGACATCTCCGTTCAATCGCTTTCAATCATCGTAACCAACCTTTCGATTCCCAGTCACGGCCAAACAGATCCGTCCAGGGCAATGAAAATCCGATCGTCGAAAATGCAGCCGGTATAAAATAGCTCGCGGAGGCCGCTGGAGCGATGACGCCACTTTGTGGCGGAGAAAAGGATTGAAACGTCACTGCGCCAACAATACCGGCTTGCGATTTAATTCCTGCTCGCGAGCCATCCCCGAGCCAGCCGCCATCTCCGCCAGCCTCTTCAGCCGATCCTTGCGGGCAGCGAGGCCCGGCATCGGCTGCAGACCCGTGGCCTCCAGGATCGTCTCCCACCGATACACCCAGTCGTGCCGCATCAAGGTCTGGGCCATGCCGGTTCGCCGCATCCGGTCCTGGCGGACCGGATCGCCGTCCAGCTCCCTGATGACCCGGTCGATGTCGGGCGATGTGTGCGGCACGTCGATCATCACCTCGGGCCAATCGAACAGCCGCGGAAACAGGTCATTGTCGGGACGCTCGCCGAGCATGATGGCGCCCGCCGCCGCGCCCTCGAAATACCGGTAGCCGAACTCGACTTGCCGCCCGGTCTCCTGCGGCTCGTCGAACTTGCCGGGATTGACCAGAAAATACCTGCTTCTCTTGGCGAGGTTTGCCATCTGCGTCCGGTGCTCCCGGAGGTCGATGGCCTGGCTGCCGCCGATCGTGTCGTGGAGATAGAACAGGCCGCTCTGCTTCGCCATCGCGAGCAGCGACTGGTGGGTGACACGGGAGCGACGCCCCATGCTGAAGACGTCGATGACCCTCTCGGGCGGATCGGGATAGGGACAAAAGCGGATCGCGTCGATGGCGAGCGGAAGATGCACGCAAGCCTTGCCGATCTCCTCGCCGAGCGGCTTCACCGTGCCGATCTGGAACGGCATCACGACATCGAACTTGGCGAGGATCTTCAGGAAATGCCGGTGCTTGGCGATCTCCTTGATCCAGAGCTCGTCCAGCAGACACACCGAGGTCCCGCACGCACCTCTCAGATCCTCGATCGCGTCGAACATGATCAGGTCCTGCGGGAACCCGCAGATCGCGAACAGAACGTCGTATTGCTGCTGCGGCTTGATCCGCGTGAGCCCGGGATTCAGCAGCACGGGCGCGTGGTAGCCCAGCCGGGTCGCGAAGCTCGCCCGTCGGCTCGACGGGTCGAGTTCGGGCGCGAACAGCTCGGCGGAATCGACCTCGCAGATGATGTCCTCGAACTCGACATGGGGACCGCGGTTGAGGGCTTTGCCGAAGATGTTTCGGAGTGAGAAGACGGCGATACGGGGCTTGCCCGGCTGCGAACTCATGACGCCTCACTCTGGTGTTGTTGGACCACTTGCACGGTGCTGTACGAAGGCGGCGACGTCACGATGATGAAACCGGTGTTCTGATGAGATCGGCGTCCAGCGCGATCCGCGCAGCGGCCTCGATGCGCGCGAACGGAACGTCGGCCCGGATTGCCATGTCGAGCAGGCTGTGCCTGCCATCCGCAAGGTTGAGGACCCATAGCAGGTCCATCTGCGTCGCCCCGCCCGCCTCGCGCTGGCCGGCAATCGCGCGATACAGGCCGCGCCGTCCCAGTTGCGGCTCCCCTCGCCCATCGACGCGCTCATAGATGCGGTCGCGATCGAGCAGATCCAGCACCTCCTCGATGACCGCGTAGGACTGCTCGAGACAGTCCGGCTTGACGAAATCCAGATTGTCCGCCGAGGTGTGATATTCGGGAAACGTGCCGTGCACGCCGCGCATCAGGCACCCGACCGGCAGATCGAATCCCGGCGAGCAGAACTGCCGCTCGTCATATCCATAGGGGCTGAATGGCAGAATCTCATGAGGATGGCCTGAGTGCTTCAGGACATGCGCGACGGCGCGATCGATGCTCGCCCCGCTCCGGCTCTGCTTGTAGTGAAATCCACTGGAATCGCCGAGACAGGTGAGGACGAGGCCGTGTTCGACACGTCCGAGATTCCGCTCGTTGCGGTCGAGCCACGCGAGCGCGCCGATGGTCGCCGGCAGGAACAGAAATCGGTATCCGAGTCGGCGCGGCTGCTGCGCCTGCCGCATCGCCAGCGCCGTCATGACGGCAATCCCTGAGAGATTGTCGTTGGCGAGACTCGGGTGACAGATATGGCAGGTGATCAGGACTTCCTTGTCCGTCTGCCCGGGGACGAAGAATTCGCCGTAGGTCAACGCCCCCTGCGAGAGCTCGCTGTCGATCTCGACGCGGTAGCTGTCGTCCGTCATCCCCCGCCACAGACGATCTTGCAGGCAGAAGCCCCAATCGTCGGCATAGTAGCCGGTCCGGTAGGGAATGAGATCAGGCTGGTCCGGCAAGGTATGGACGTGCTTGGCAAGCTCGGCACGGCTGAGCACCGCCTGGACTGGCTTGCTGTAGCCCATCACGTGCAGATTGTTGTCGGCGAAGTCGACGAGAACGCGGCCCGACAGGGTCGAGATCGTCGCGCGACGAATGTTCCACTCTGCCGGCACGTGCCAGTCCAGGACCGGCGTGCCGGACGGCACCTCGTGAATCGCAAGCCCGACATTCCGCGCGACGATGCCGAGCGTCTGACGGACACCCGCCCCGGTGAGGCTGCGGTTGATCGGAAACAGTTCGGCGACCAGATCGTGGAGATCGATCGCCGGCGTTCTCGGACCAGCCGGGGATTTGAGGATGTCCAGCATGACGCGTCAGCCCTACTTCATCGGTCAGGCCGACGCCTGCGCGGCATCGGCCGCGAGATCGCCGGCCGGCAGCGGCACGATCGTCGGCTGGTAGACCAGATGCTCCGCCGGAGCTTCCACCTGATCGTATGGCGTGACGATCTCCTCGGGCAGCCGCGCGAGATCGGCCACCCGCAGGAAGTCGCGCAGGTTCGTGCCGGTCGATTCCGAGTCGATGTTGACGGCGCCGCGCCGGCTGCTGACATCGGCAAAATGCACGGTACGGAAATCGATGCTGAAGCGCGTCACGCCCGAGGTGTTCGGGACGGACGAATGCAGATGCGCTCCGGAGAAGATCGTGACGCCGCCACTCGGCGCGATCACCCGGATCTGCGGATCCAGTGCAATCTCCTGCTCCGGCTTCGGCTGCACCCGTGTATCCGTCTTGATGTGCTGCGCCGCCGACGCACGCGAGGTCCTGTTCCACTCATAGTAGTTATAGGTCCTGGAGCCGTTCTTGATCGCTTCATCGAAATAGCGCGGATGAAATGCAAGGCCGTTGTCCGGCGCGATGTCATACACCGGCAGCCACCAATTGAGCTGGCACGGCGGCGCCGAGTACCAGGTGTCGCGATGAGGGTGGAATGCGAACGCGATCCCGGTGGTGAGATAGTCGTTGCTGGTTGCCGACCGCAGCCGCGGCACGTCGAAATAGGTCAACTCGGGATCGCAGCCGAACTCGCGGAGCGTGCCCTGCACCAGCTCCTTCGACCGGGCGTGATGGATGAAGAACGGCTTCAGCCTGGCGAGGATCTCGACGTAGCGCTCGACCGGGAGCTCGAATTGCGCCGTCCGGGGATCATAGGGATGAAACGCCTCCTCGATCAGCTCCCTGGCGAACGCGACCAGCGCATTGAGCGAGGGCGTCGGCGAATGCAGGAACAGCGCGCCCTGATACAGTTTCTGGCGCCGCTCGTCATCGGGCATCGTGGCATCAACGAAAATGTTCGTCATTCCGTGATCCTCCTCGACAAATCGTCAGAACGTTCGAGACGATCGGGCCGCTCCGTGGCCGCCAGATCCCTCCCCCAGGATACCGCGCTGTCGTCATGCTGCTTCACCAAAGACCCCGTTCGGCAAGCGAGGGCCAGGCGGCATCCTTGGCTGACAACACCGTCACCGGCTGCGGCCATCGGATGCCGATCATCGGATCGTCGTGCCGGAAGCCGTCCGAGAGCTGCTCGACATAGTCTTCGCCCATCAGATACTCGACCGTGACGTCGTCGGTCAGCGTCTGGAATCCATGGGCAAAACCGGCGGGAACGTAGAGCATCCGCGCCGTCGAGGGGCCGAGCTCGCAGGCATAGACCTCGCCGCGCGTCGGCGAGTTCGGCCTGATGTCGACGATGACGTCATGGATCAGCCCGGCGCTGCAGCGGACGATCTTGGCGTCAGGCTTCGGCGCACGCTGGAAATGCATGCCGCGGACGCTGCCGCGGAGACGCGTCACCGAGCTGTTGCCCTGCATCGGGACGAACGCGATGCCCTGCTCGGCAAAAGTCTTCGCGCACCAGGTCCGCGTGAAGCTGCCGCGCTCGTCGGAGCGAACGGTCAGCTCGATCAGCCGCGCATCCGACCGTCCAAGCGGGACAAACCTCATGGCTCAACACTCTTCGCGCATATGGTGCGGCAATGCCCTGCTCTACTCCTCGATCGTCGCCTTGGGGACCGGCACGATGAAGCGGCCGCCCCAGTCGCGGATCGCCGCCATCTGTGCCTTGATCTCGCTCTTGATGTTCCACGGCAGGATCAGGACGTAATCTGGCCTGGCTTCGAAGATCGCTTCCGGCGGCAGGATCGGTATGCGCACACCCGGCATGTAGCGGCCCTGCTTAGACGGGGCGCGATCGACCGTGAAGTCGAGAAAATCGGTGCGGATGCCGCAATAATTCAGCAGCGTCACACCCTTCGCCGGGGCACCGTAGCCGACGATCTTCTTGTTGTCGCGCTTGAGCGCCGTCAGCAATTCGAGCAGCGCACGCTTGGTCTCTTTGACCTGCTCGTTCCAGGCCATGTAGATGGCATCGTCATGCAGCCCATAGGCCCGCTCCCGCGCCAGGACATCGGCCACGTTCGGGCTCTCCGCATGAGCGGCCTCCGCGTGGCAGACGAAGAACCTGATCGAGCCGCCATGCGTCTCCGGAAGCTCGACGTCGAACACCCGCAGGCCCGCTTGGGCGAAGATGCGCAGGCCCGCGATCAGCGACAGATACGAGAAATGCTCGTGATAGATGGTGTCGAACTGATGCCGCTGCATCAAGGTCAGCAGGTGCTGGACCTCGAAGGTCGCGACGCCCTCCGGCGCCAGCAGGATTTTGACGCCGCCGACGAAGTGGTTGATGTCGGGAACGTGCGCGAGCACGTTGTTGGCCGTGAGGAGATCGGCCGACCAGCCCTCCTCCCGGAGACGGGTCGCATAGTCGCGGCCGAAGAATTCGACCCGGGTCTCGATGCCCTTGGCGCGCGCGGCCAGCGCAACGCTTTCGCAGGGTTCGACGCCGAGACAGTTGATGCCCTTCTGGAGCGAGTATTGCAGCAGATAGCCGTCATTCGACGCGATCTCGACATGCCGCGAGGCCGGGCCGAGCTTGAAGCGATCGGCCATGGCTTCGACATAGCGGCGCGCGTGCTCGAGCCATGAGGTCGAGTGCGAGGAGAAATAGGCATAGTCGGCGCGGAAGATCTCGGACGCGGCCAGGAGGTCGCGCGTCTGCGCCAGACGGCACTCGCGGCAGACGAAGGTCTCCAGCGGATAGAACGGCTCCGCCCGCATGTAGTTGGCCGGATCGATGTAGTCGTTCGCGACCGGCGAGGCGCCGAGATCGATCAGCTTGAGGGTCAGGTCGTCGCCGCAGTGCCGGCACTTGGGCGCGACGCCGACGGCGGTGGGAAGGGTCAGTTCCATGGTGTCTCCGTCACTGTCCTTGCCGGCTGAGGCGAGCATCTGCCCGGCGCGGCCGGCGCGATCACGTCCATTGCAGCCTGTCGTTGATCCGGGCCGTCTCCATGTGGTCCTGCAGGACCTTGAGACGGATCAGATCGGACGAGCGAAACTCGGCATCCTTGAACTGCATCCTCTTGAGACCATCGACAAGGTTCTGGATCGACTGGTCCAGGGTGACCTGCGGCTGATGATCGGGGGCCAGCGAGCGGTACAGGCCGAAATCGACCTTGTAGGAGCGGCTGTCCACCGGCGCGGAGGTGTTGATCGACACGCTGGTCCCCGGCACGCGCGCGGCCACCGCGTTGGCGAGATCCTTGACCTGGTAGTTGCGGTCGTCCGAGCCGGCATTGATGGTGAGGAAGCGGCCGCCCGTCGCCGCCGGCCGGTCGATCGCCCAGTCGATCGCCCGCGCCATGTCGGCCACGTCGATCAGGGGGCGCCACGGCGTGCCGTCGGAGAGCACGCTGATCTGGCGGCGGGTGAGCGCGCAGGCCACGAAATCGTTGAGGACGAGGTCGAGCCGCAGCCGATCCGACATGCCGCAGGCGGTCGCAAAGCGCAAACAGGTGATGGTCATGCCGGTGTCGATCGCGGCGAGCTCCTGCTCCGATCCGATCTTCGACTTGGCGTAGGCCGTGATGGGATTGAGAGGATCGCCCTCCTTGCGCGGCGGTCCGTCGGCGATGCCGTAGACGCTGCAGCTCGACGCGAACACGAAGTTCTTCACACCGGCCGCCGCAGCTTTCCTGGCAAGCGACACGGTGGTGTTCTGGTTGATGTCGAGCGTCACGTCCTGGAAGCGATTGCCCATCGGATCGTTGGAGATCGCCGCCAGCTGGACCACGGCATCATAGCCGCGGAGGTCGAGCGACATGTCGCGAACGTCGCCATGGATCTGCTCGTCGAGATATCGCTCGGGAACGACGGGCGCTCCGGTCAGGCAGTGCGCGAAATAGGCGTTGTCGAAGCCGTGCAGCGTCGCATCCGGGCGCTGCGCCCGCAGATGCCGCGCGACGACCGGACCCACATAGCCCATGTTTCCGGTGATCAGGACCTTCAAAATCTCACCCTCTACGATACCGACCAAAACAAAATTTAAATCACCTGCAATCGATTATAATTTAATATTCCAGCCGGCGTCCAGTGAATCCGTCGGCAGCGGCGGTGCCGCCCGCCTTCTCCGGCGGGATACGCAAAACTCGGTAAAAATCCCTTCTCCGCCATCTCGATCCGCCTGTTACCGTGCCCCATCCGGACGGCGCCGATCGATGCGGCATCAGGCAACCTCTCCCATTTAATTTATTTTACCAAATTAAATAATGCCACAATAGGAACAAATGTTGACCGCAAATCTCGGCAGCTTTAATTCGATCCATGGAAATGAGGACGTCCCGCGTGCGGGAACGCCCCGGCCTGACGACGCATTGATTGAAGCATTGAAAGACAGAGCATGACACTATCCGCCGGCGACTGGGTCGAAGTGCGCAGCAAGGAAGAGATCCTGGCGACGCTCGATGCCAACGGGCGCCTCGAAGGGTTGCCGTTCATGCCGCAGATGTTCAAATGGTGCGGCCAGCGCTTTCAGGTCTACAAGCGCGCCCACAAGACCTGCGACACGGTCACCGGATACAACACCGGCGAGTGGCTCGGACGGCGCCTTCCCAACGCGGTGCATCTCGAGCATCGCTGCGACGGCGAGGCCTATGGCGGCTGCCAGGCGGCCTGCCTGATCTTCTGGAAAGAGGCGTGGCTGACCCCGGTCGATCCGGCCAAGCCCGCCGCGGCCATCCCGGACCGCGCCGCTGCGCTTCAACCGCCCGGCGGATGCACGGTGCGCGCGGTGTGGGATGCGACCAAGTCGCCGGACCAGCAGCCGGGAAAAGGCCCCCGCTATGCCTGCCAGGCGACCGAGCTGCCGACCTACACCCAGCCGCTCAAATGGTGGGATGCCCGGCAGTACGCCGAGGACATCGCGTCCGGCAATGTCTCGCTCGCGAAGATGTTCAAGGGCCTCCTCTACTTCGCCTATGTCGGCGCCACCATGGCCCGCCGTCCGCGGCTCGGCCGGCCCGCGCGCTGGATCTACGACCGCATCCAGTCGCTGTGGGGCGGCGTACCGTTCCCGCGCAAGCGCGGCGTCCTCCTGACCGACAAGGACGCGCCGATCGCCGATCTCGGGCTGCAGCCCGGCGATCTCGTCCGGGTGCGCCCGCACCAGGAGATCCTGGCCACCATCGACAAGCAGACCAACAACCGCGGCATGGGCTTCGACGCCGAGATGGTGCCCTATTGCGGAAAGGTGTTCCGGGTACGGACGCGGGTCGAAAAGTTCATCGACGAGCGCACCGGCTACATCCGGCGGATGAAGACACCGGCCGTCATCCTCGACGGCGTCTATTGCCAGTCGCGCTACAGCGAGAACCGGTTGTTCTGCCCGCGCGGCATCTATGCATGGTGGCGCGAGGTCTGGCTGGAGAAGGTGCCGGCCACCGCGATCGAGCGTCCGCCGGCAGAGGAGATCGTCGAACTTCCGCGGCGGGCGGCCGGCTGACGGCAGGCCGCCGCCGGGCAAAGCGGCCGGGCGCCGCTCATCGCCTCGCCCATCGGGCATGGATAGACCGTGTGCGAGGGCCTCGCGGCGAGGCGGCTTCAGCCGCCGTTCACCCCAGTGACAGCTTGCGCGCGACGAAGGCCTCGGCGTAGCGCTCGGCGGCGCGGCATTCCATGCCCCGCAACCGCGCCAGGCCCATGAACGTTTCCGGATCGAACCATTGCTTGGAGCGCTGGCTGCCGAAATGCGTCATCAGCAGCGCGACCTTCCGCTTCATGATCCGCTCGGAGAGGGGCATGTAGACGTTGGGCCGTCCGAGATCGCCGTCCCATTTCGGAATCTCGTATTCCAGGACGAGATGATCGCGGAATGTGTTCCAGACCAGGCGGTTGACCTGCCGATGGTCCTGATGGGCGTCGTCGCGGCGGTGCGCGAGAATGACGTCCGGATTGATCCGGCCCTTGAGCTGCTCGAACCAGGCCTTGATCTCCTCGCCCTGCTCGGGGAAGAAGCCGTCGCGGAACTGCATGATCTCGAGATTGCGGCTGGCGACCTCGGCGAGGAAATCATCGGCCGACGCCCGCGCCTCGACGCCGCGCTCGCCATTGCCGCTGAGCACGCACCAATGAACATCCAGGCGGATGCCCTGGTCGAGCCACGACAGCAGCGTGCCTCCGGCCCCGATCTCGATGTCGTCGGAATGCGCGCCGAGACACAGGACCGACAGCCGATCGCCGCGACCGGCGAGCTGCAACGCCCTCATCCGTTCACCACCGCCGGAAGACTGGAGCCGAGATGCCAGGGCGTGTCGCCGCGCTCGATCATCTCCTCGAGCACCTGGCGGTCGCGGAGCGTGTCCATGGCCCGCCAGAACCCTTCGTAGCGGTAGGCCATCAACTCGCCGCGGTCGATCAGCCGCTTGAACGGCTGCACGACGAGCTCGTCCCCTTCCTCGATGTAGTCGAATATCTCCTTGCGGAAGATGAAGTAGCCGCCGTTGATCCAGATATCGGAATCGTTGCTCGCGGCCATGCGGCCCACGGTGCCGTCGGCGTCGAATTCGGCGAGGTGAAAGCTGATCGGCGGATGGATGGCGATGAAGCAGCCGATCTTGCCGCTACGCTTGAAGCGATCGATCATCTCCGGCAGCGGCGCGTCCGTCAGGCCGTCGCTGTAGTTGGCGAGAAAGATCTCCTCGCCCTCGACCAGGTGCCGGACGGCCCGCAGTCGCTGGCCGATGTTGCGCCAGATGCCGGTGTCGACCAGCGACACCCGCCAGTCCGGCGGGCGGTCGCCCAATAGCTCGACCTTCTTGCCGAACTGCGAGATCGTGCAGTCGGTGGTCGCCGCCTGATTGTAGTTCAGGAAATAGTCCTTCACCACATTGGCCTTGTAGCCCAGGCACAGAACGAAATCCCGGTGCCCGTACTGGCTGTAATACTGCATGACGTGCCAGAGGATCGGCTGGTGGCCGATCGGAATCATCGGCTTCGGAATGCTCTCGGAATATTCCCGGATCCGCGTCCCGAGTCCTCCACAGAACAATACGACCTTCATGGCGCGACGTCCTTCGGGTTCTCAATCTCTGAAATGAGCAGCACTATCTTCAACCTCGCCGGCGGGCCTCGACGACAGCTCGCCGTGCCCTCGTGTCGCCCTTCCGTCCGCGCAGGGAAAAACTCCCTCCGCATCCGGTCGGCTACGGACGCCACCCGCGTCACGGGCGCCCGGCACCGGATTAATAATCCAATTATATCTCTTTTTAAATGCCATTCTTGGCGGCAAGCATCGAAATATCCGCCGCCTCAAATATTAATTTGACTACCTTAATTTTCCGGAGGAGCCGCTTCCGTAGCGGGCACGGGCGGTATCTTTCGGCGCCTAAGCGCCACCGTCAGGCGTCACGCTGCCCGCGACGCAGGTATCGGGGGATAATCCGACCGCGCGAATAAATTCCAATGGCAATTTTTCATTGTTTAAATTAAATGCCAAAACATATAATAAATGGCTAATCGCTATTTAACCGAGTTTCGAACACCGACATCCCATGCATTACGTGGATCAGCCCGAGACTCTCGATCGAAACGGCATGCCGGCCGTCCTGGTGGAACGGCAGTTCCAGGGGCGCAAATGGCCCGTCCACTACGACTCGGTGGAGCCGTTCGCGATCGTGGCGGACATTGCGACGATCACCATGTCGAGCGTCCTGTCCGGGTTTCTGTATCACCTGCAGGATGCGGCGGGCGCCAACGACGTCAGCAAATCGCTCGGCCTGGCGATCCTCGTGTCGGCGCTGTTCGTCTCGCTGATGAAGATCCGCGGGATGTACCGGCCGGCCGAACTGCTGATCCTGCCGCGCCAGATCCGCGCGGCCTGCCTGACCTGGGTCACGGCGTTCCTCGTGCTGGCCGGCGCCCTGTTTGCGCTCAAGATCGGCAGCGAATTCTCGCGCGGCACGAGCATCGTCTTCGCGATGTTCGGGCTCGCGGCGCTGATCCTGCATCGCCGCACCACCGCATATCTGCTGGCAAAGGGCTTGGCGGAGAGACGGTTCTCGGGCCGAAACATCGTTCTGATCACCGATGAAGCAAGCAAGGACAACGCCGGGCTGACCCAGGTGCTCACCGACACCGGCTTTCGCGTCCAGCGGCATTTCCTGCTTCCCGAGCCCGGTGCGGATCCGGATCAGCGGCAGCGGATCGTGTCCAGCGTGATCGACTATGTGCGCGGCTCCGACATCGAAGAGATCGTCGTCGGCGCCAATCCCGAACCCTTGTCCGACCTGCGCACGCTCGGCGCCGAGCTGAGAGTCCTGCCGTTTCCAGTGAGCTTCGTGCCGGTCGGAGCGGCGTCGGACATCTTCAAGCGGCCGTGCCGCGAGCTCGGCAATGCCGTCTCCATCGAGCTGCAGCGCGGCCTGCTGAGCCCGCTCGAACACGCCACCAAGCGGCTCATGGATGTCATGCTGGCCGGCATCGCGCTGGCCTTGATGTCGCCGCTGCTGCTGCTGGTGGCGATCGCCATCAAGCTCGACTCGGCCGGACCGGTGCTGTTCCGGCAGCAGCGTTGCGGATTCAACGGCCGGGCGTTCCAGATCTACAAGTTTCGCACGATGTCCGTGCTCGAGGACGGGCCCTCCATCGTCCAGGCCCAGATCGGCGACAGTCGGTTCACCCGGCTCGGGACCTGGCTGCGCCGGACCAGCATTGATGAGCTGCCGCAGCTGCTCAACGTTCTGGACGGCAGCATGTCGCTGGTCGGCCCCCGCCCCCACGCCTTGGCGCACGACAACGAATTCGACAAGCTCGTGCGCAACTACGCATTCCGTCGCCGCGTCAAGCCCGGACTGACCGGCTGGGCGCAGGTGCATGGCTGCCGCGGCCCGACGCCCACGCGTGCGTCGATCGAACAGCGCGTCGAATTCGATCTCTGGTACATCGACAATTGGAGCCTGTCGCTCGACGTCGCGATCCTGCTGAGGACGCCGATCGAGCTGATCCGCGGCAACAATGCCTATTAGCGCATATTCGCAAGGGATGATGATCGCAAGCCTACCGGCGGAGCCGTGCGGGCGGATCGGACCGATCTCAGGCTCGAGACTGCGGATCGCGACGCGGGGGCATCAGACCGCTCACATGTCGTTCGCTGATGTTGAGGGAGCGAATCAGGTGCAGAACCGACGCTGCGCGTCGCTCGGGCTATCGACGGGCTTGACTCAGTCGGCCCCGATTAGGCCCGCTGACGGCGACTTTTCGAACCGCCCGCCGCTCCATTGATCGCAAACTCCTCGATCCGATGCCCGGTCTTGATCGCCGCCACCAGCCAACGCGGCTGCTTGCCTCGGCCGGACCAGGTCTCGGAAGTCTGCGGGTTGCGATACTTCGGCAGAACCCGGGGATATTTGCGCCGCGCCTTGCCGCTCGTGGTGTAGGACTGCCCACCCTCACTGCCGGCACCTTCGATGGCACCGCGGCTGCGGTTGAGAACCGCCAGACGACGTTCGAGCTCGCGCTTCTCCGACGTGATCCTCACGGCGAGGATCTGACTGATCTGCTCGTGGAGAGACCAGAGGTCATCGAAAGACATCGCCTCGAAATCGATCTTCTTGGTGGACATACAGCGACCTTTGTCTGTGATCTCTATCCTGCCGGATTAACGTCATATAATTCGGTATTTCGTTCCGCAAGTGGCTCGCGGTCGGAAAAACTGAATATTTGAGTTATACCAACCCGGCCAAGCCATATGGTTGTAACTCAAATAAAACTCAACCCGCAACCCCATTTCCGAAACGATGTCGCGCCGCCTTCGAGATTGCGGCAGCATTCGTTTGCACGCCGGAAGAAGCCACCGAATCAACACGATCTGCAACGGATTCGTCGCATACTACGGCAAGACCGCGTCAAAGTGACGTAGTTTCGATGATCGAACTTGCGCGTATTTGATAGCTGACATTCTCACCACGACATGGTTTTCAAAGCTGCCGCGACGGACTTACAACCTTTTCGAGCGAGCACCCTGAAGACCCGGATCGAGATATTTTTGCATGCGCACAAAATGCCGCCACCGGGTTTAATTGAGCACGCCACCGTGAATATGCCGCAAAGCAGCCGACATCGTTCCGGCGAATCAAACGCCTTCCCTAAATATTGGATCCTTCAGGTGCGCTCACGCAGATCAGACTTGCGCACGTCGCGCCGACAGCGGGGCGCGCGGCGTCAGACAGGCACACACCGGCAGCGGAACTAACTGCCGCTGCGATCGGCCGTGAGGTTGAGGACGGCTGCGGACACCCGGCGGCCGATCCCGAAAACCCGTTGTCCAAAGTCATCGTCCGTGGAGGCGACATCAGCGGCCTGTGCGCCAGGTGAAGCGGCCGCATCGCATGGCTCGCCGCGATATGGTTTCGGGCCCGTCTCGGAGCGCCGTCCTTGCCCGACACGACGGCTGAAGGACGTCCAGATGACGTCCGGCCGTCGAGCGGCCGCCGACAGCAGCACGGGGCGACCTGACGCGTCATCAGGGTCAATGCCGAGCGGCTGTCGTCTCGCGCCGGCAAGCGGCGCGGCCATGACGGCCGGCCGCCGCAGCGATCAAATTCCGATGCGATTATTTCTGCTGCCTGGTTCGACCCGGCACCGCCGGCCGGGGCGGAATCACGTGCGCCGTCCCGCGGCCGTGCCGCGTGGCCATCGGGCGACGCCTGGGTGCCGCGGACTTCTTCGCGCGTTTGCCGAGGCTGGTGCTGATGGATTGGATCTCATCGAGCAGGACATCACAAAGCTCGATCTGCGACCGCAGCACGGATTGCTGCGAACGGCCCGACCTTGGCCGGCCGAAACGTAATTTGGCAAGGCGTATTTTATTCAGCGATTTCAGGACGGCATTCAAAGCGCTACCGGCGCCATCCATCTCAATATCCTCAATCAACGCGGCACCAAGCTCGTCACACAAGGACGGACCCCACTCGTTGGCGAGTTTTGAGGGCATCTTCCCCGAATGCCGAACCGTCATCGCGATGATGCACGGATTCGATTTTCGGCATTAAATTAACCACTCGCGACAAGTTAATTTACCATCTGACAGCAAGACATTAAATACTTCTGGCACTCGCTACGGTTTGCCGTAAAATGCTACCGCGTTGCCAGAAAGACCTTTTTAAGCACCTTTCGTCCGGTACAATTGAAGCTTTAGTTTGTTCAGTCTACCCTTTTATGTCTCCGACCGTGCAGAATCGTCTCTACACAATTAATTTAATTCTAGATTACGTAAGAATACGGTGTGGAACTTGCCCATTTAATCGTCTGAGCGACGATCGACGTTGCCGAACGCGGCCGGACCGGCCGAGCACGGCCCTCATCAGTCCTCGCCGCCAAGCTTGACCATGACTCGGCCGAGCGGAGCGTCCAGCTCCTTCGGAGACGACGAGGAAGGGGTCGGGTTACCACACCATGGGCCGCTCCGGCGCCCCGCACACCACCGCGCGGCGGTACAGCACGCCCTGGGGCGTCTCGACGGCGACACGCCGAATGCACCCGGGATGAATCGCAAGATTGTAATGAAACGGAGTGGCCTCGAATGTCCCGTGCAGCCGGCAGAGTCTGCTGAGATCCGGCCCGCACTCCGTCAGCGGATAGAGGCCGCGCGCCGACGCGGGATCGGATAGGCCCGTGAAGGCGATCGCGAAAGCGGCTGCGGCGATCCTGATCACGTTCGACAATTGCGTGCTCCGTTGCAAAAAGAGCCTCAAGGGCTGGCGCAGCAGCATAGACTTGATCGGCGGCCTTGGACAACCGGCCGCCGCTTGCAGTCCCGACGCCCGCACGGCCTTCGAATCTCGCCAGCTACAGCCGCCTTGGCGGCGCCGGTCCCGCCTCCCTCGGCTGTCCGGCTGCCTCGGCTCACCGACGCGCTGCGCGGGCTGCGATGTCGTCGCCCCCCTGCGCGAGCAAGCGACTCGGGCTAACCGTTGCGCAACGGCTTTGTGCTTAAAATTGTTCGGACCCTGTTAGGTCGAATGGATCATCCCTTCACCGTGGGACCTCCGGCGGCGCCGACAGCTTGGGGCGGTAATATGGTGATGTCAGACTGTGACCTAATTGGCACGGCCGGGCAAAAGCGGACCAATCCGAACGGCCGTACGCTTTCGTCCAGTATGGCCGCCGGGTAGGTTGAAACACGTGGGACGTTCTCCCTTCTTGGTGGAGGGAGCAGCGTGGGGAAATGTATTTTTGCTGTATTCGGGGACGCGTTTGAAGGCCTTGATCAATCCGCCCGGGCCGACCGGCGGCGGGGGGTCTCCTGTGCGCAGCAGTACAGTGGACCCGCGCAGCTTTCATGGCCTTTGCCGCCGCTCGCGCGCGCTCCTCACCCTGGCGATCTTGGCGCTTCTGCCCGCCTGTTCCTTGCTCCCCGGGACAGGGCCGACCAGCGACGCCGTGAACGACAATGCCACGGCCAGCGTGCGGTCGAACACGGCGCTTCCCTATGCGCTGGTCGACGTCAGCTCCGAAACGATCGGCTTCCTGTCGCAGCCCAATCTGATCACGTTCCAGGGCGTATTCCCGGACAAGCGGCCGAAGCCGGTGCAGGTCGCGGGCGTTGGTGACGTGCTGAACGTTTCCATCTTCGAAGCGGCGCCCGGCGGACTGTTCACGCCCCCCACGGCCGCCGGTGCCCGCCCGGGCAACTTCGTGGATCTGCCGGCGCAGGCGGTGGACCAGCAAGGCAATATCCGCGTGCCCTATGCGGGCGAGATCGCCGCCGCCGGCCGGACGCTGCCGCAGATCGAGCAGGAGATCGTCTTCCGGCTGCAGAAGCGCGCGCTCGAGCCGCAGGTCGTGGTCAGCCTGAACCAGCAGCATTCCAGCGTGGTCAGCGTGCTCGGCGACGTCAATACGCCGGGCGTGCTTGCCCTCAACAGCGTGGGCGAACGCCTGCTGGCCGTGATCGCACGTGCGGGCGGCCCGAAGCACGAGGCCATCGAAAGCTATGTGACCCTGCAGCGGGACGGCAAGCGCGTGCGCGTGCTGCTCAGCCGCGTCGTGCAGGATCCGCGCGAGAACATCTTCATCCGTCCGAACGACGTCGTCTACATCACGCGGGAATCCCCGACTTTCACGGCCCTCGGTGCCCTCAATCAGAACGTCTTCGGCTTCAATTCCGAGATTTCGTTCGATACCGAGACCCTCACGCTGGCGCAGGCGATCGGCAAGGCGGGCGGCCTGAACGATCAGCAATCTGATCCGGCCGAGGTCTTCCTGTATCGCTACGAGGAGCGCCCGCTGCTGCAGAAGCTCGGCGTCGATACCAGCCGCTTCATCTACGACCGCATCCCGACGATCTATCACATCAACCTGCGCGATCCCTCCGGCATGCTGCTGGCTTCGGGCTTCCAGATGCGCAGCAAGGACGTGATGTACGTCGCCAATGCCAAGGTCGTCGACTACTACAAGCTTCTGACCCTGATCAACACCACGGCGACGACGACGTCCAACACGGCGACTTCGGTGATCAACGTCAACACGGCGACCAAGACCCGGTGGTGAAGCGCAACGGCGGGCCGGTAGCGGCCTGAAGGGGCGCCGGAGCGTCGGGGGCGGCGGACCGGAGTCCGCCCCGCGCGATGTCGTGGCATCGGACGGCCGTCGTGTGACAAGCCGTTACAATCCAGCCAATCACCGCGACCAAACGACACCGGCGGTGCATCAGGCCGCGACATCGAACGCGCAGTATCCCTCTGCAGGCGACGCGATCGCCCGCGCGAACGAATTGGGAGACTGACGTGAAGACATCCATCGCGACATTTCTGCTCGTGGCAGTGCTTTCGGCGGCAGCAGCGGTCGACGCGAATGCCTGGACCCGCAGCGGCTCGGTCACCGGACCGCGCGGCACCACCTCATTTGGCGGCTCAGGCAGCTGCTCCGGCGGCGCCTGCGCCTGGCAGGGTGGCGGCACAGGTCCCGCCGGCCGCAGCTGGTCGCGCTCCGGCTCCGCGAGCTGCAGCGACGGCAGCTGCACCCGGCAGGGCCAGGGCACGGGACCGCGCGGCAATTCCTACAGCTACAGCCGCACCGTCACGCGCTGAGCAGACGCCGCGGCGCCGCTGGCCGCGGCCCTCCGGAAGCATTGACATCGCCGGTCCGCCTGCTGTTCCGGAGCGGGCCGGCGCGCCGTCTCCATCCGATGACGCCGGACACGCGCCATGCCCATCCTCTCTTCCCTGCCCCCGTCGACGCGCATGATCGTGCTGCTGACGGCGATCGGCTTCATGACGCTGGAATATGGGCTCAGCCGGCTCGCCGGTCGCGAGACTCACGACCTGCGTGAGACCGCAGCCTCGTTCGCCGTCGCGGTCGGACAGCACCTGATCCGCGCAATGGTCGCGCTCGTCGCGGCCGTTCCCTTCATCATCGCCTATCGCCACAGGATCTTCGATTTCGATCCGAGCCGGCCGCTGGCCCTGCTCGCATTGTTTCTCGCCAGCGAGTTCGTCTATTACTGGCACCATCGCGCCTCGCATCGGGTTCGCTGGCTGTGGGCCACGCATGCCGTGCATCACTCTTCCACGCGTCTGAACCTGACCGCAGCGATTCGTCTCGGCTGGACGAGCGAGATCTCCGGTCATTTCCTGTTCTATCTGCCGCTGGCGCTGCTCGGCTTCCATCCGCTCGCCATCATCGCCATGCTCGGCGTCAATCTGCTCTACCAGTTCTTCATCCATACCGAGCTCGCGCCGCATCTCGGTCCGCTCGAATCTGTGCTGAACACGCCGCGGCATCACCGCGTCCACCACGCGGCCAACGCGTCCTGTCTCGATCGCAACTATGGCGGCGTGCTCATCATTTTCGACCGGCTGTTCGGCAGTTTCGCCGAGGCCCCGGCCGGCGAGACGCTGCGCTATGGCCTCGTCGGCGTTGAACCGAGCTTCAATCCGTTGCGGATCGCATTTGGCGAATGGATTGCGATCGCCCGCGACCTTGCGGCGGCGCGGAGCTGGGCCACGCGGCTGCGCGTGCTGACCGCGGCCCCCGGAGACAAGCGCCACCGCCGGGAGTCATCCGACAACCGAGAAGGATGCTCATGACGTCACATCTCCGATCGTCCATGGCCGCCATGGCGGCCGTTCTGCTCGTCTCGACCACGGCCGTCGCCGCGGAGCGCGGCATCACCATCGACACAAGCGACGGTCCGCGCCATGCGCTGGTGATGACCGCGGGCAGGACGCCGCAGCCGACCGTGATCGTGCTCCATGGCGCGCTCGGCAGCGGCGCCGGCACCGCCCGCACGACGGGCTTTGCCGAAGCTGCGGCGGCCCATGGCTTCGCCGCGGTCTTTCCCGATGGCATCAACCGGCAATGGAATGACGGCCGCGACGGCCGCTCCGGCGGTCCCGATGATATCGGTTTCATCCGTGCCCTGGTGCGACAGCTCGTCGCCGACGGCACAGCCGATTCCCGGCGCATCTATCTCGCCGGCATTTCGAATGGCGGCATGATGAGCTTCACCCTGGCCTGCAAGGCGCCGGAGCTGTTTGCCGGCATCGGCACGGTGATCGCCAACATGCCTGAAGGCATCGAGCCCTGCGCCGCGCGGCCGGTGCCGGTGGTGATGATCAACGGCACGGCTGATCCGATGGTGCCCTATCGCGGCGGCGAGGTCGGGCTGCGCGGCGGGCGCGGCCGGGTGTGGAGCGCTGACAGGACGGCGGAGTTCTTTGCACGGCGCGACGGTTGCGGCGCGCGCCAGGCCGTCGCGCTGCCGCATCGGGATCTCGCCAGCGACACCTCCGTCACGCAACTCAGCTGGCGCGATTGCCAGGTGATCGGCGGCGTGTCGCTGTATCGCGTCGAAGGTGGCGGACATGCCCTGCCCGGCCGCCGCCCGCTGGCGCCGCGCCTGCTCGGCCCGAGCAATTTCGACATCGATGCCGCCGAGGTCATTCTCCGCGCGTTCGATCTCG
Organism: Bradyrhizobium sp. HKCCYLS3013; assembly: GCF_051167615.1. Taxonomy (NCBI): domain Bacteria; kingdom Pseudomonadati; phylum Pseudomonadota; class Alphaproteobacteria; order Hyphomicrobiales; family Nitrobacteraceae; genus Bradyrhizobium; species Bradyrhizobium sp. HKCCYLS3013. The sequence goes on along the minus strand of NZ_JBNPTK010000009.1, from coordinate 842 downwards.
CGCGCACGCTGTAGTCCGGCAAGTCCGCCCAGGCTCCGAGCGTGACGAGACGGAGCGGTCACCCGTGGGCACGCGAGCTCAGGCGGCGATCGTCGGCGTGGTGTTCGGCTCACGCGCCAGCTCTGCCTCGCCGTGCGAAGGAAGATTCTCACTGCGGATGCCGAGCGGCGATCCGATCCACAACGCATGCGCGGTGTGATCGGCCAACGGCTCGGTCGTGTTCGGATGCACGAGCACGCTGAGGCGACCATGATTGAGCATCAGCCATGGCACCAGCACTGGAAACACGTCGACCGCGAAGGCGACTTGATACATCGGCCGCTCGTGAGGCCCGACCAGCGCGTCATGCCAACGCCCGAGCGTCACGAGGAAGCGGTCGGCCATCCACTGCCGTAGCCGTGCGGCTTCGGTTCGAGTGGCATCATCGAAATAGATGTGGGCATGAAAGCTCGCAATCGCGCTCAGGCGATGCGGCTGCGCCGCCGAGGTCGTTTCCATCCGCGCCTCTCGATCATTTCAATCGCGTTGGCCGCGCAGGCGAACCGATGCAGCATGGTCATCCTCGCATCGCTAGCCTGCCCTCGGTTGCGCCGCGAGTCATCGCCGGCGGACGCTGGCCTCGAGATCTCGGCGGGGCTCGAGCTTCGACCCAGACAGCATGTCGCCGCGCGAACGACCGCACCGAGACAAACGACACCGAGACAAACGACACCGAGACAAACGACAACGCCGCGCTGAGGTTTCAGCGCGGCGTTGTTGTTTTGAGTGTGAAGAGGGGATGTCCTTTGCAGGCCTGGCAGCGACCTACTCTCCCAGGGCTTGAGCCATAGTACCATTGGCGC
>NZ_JBNPTK010000008.1:0-296438 GCF_051167615.1 Bradyrhizobium sp. HKCCYLS3013 | reverse complement strand
ACACCTCTCGCCACGGCATCGCTCGCCCCTTTGCTTGACGAATCGAGCCAATTTTGAGGTGTCAACCATGTCTCCGAGCACCTGTCAGCCATGTCCCCGGGCTGAACAGCAGCGAAGCAATCCGGGGCAGCGCTCGCGACTCTGGATTGCTTCGCTTCGCTCGCAATGACGGAAACGACCAATGTCCGATGTGTCGCGAAGGGTCCACTGTCAGATTGTCCGACAACTCAAATCATCCGACGACAATGGCTGCAATCCTAGTTGCCGAACTCGTCCCGCATCTTCGCCTGGATCTTCGCCATGCCGCCGAGCCAGCGGTCGTAGTTCTCGGTCTTCTTGCGCATGTAGCCGAGAACCTGCGGATGCGGGAGAATCAGGAAGCTCTCCTCGGCAAGCCCTTTCAGCACGTCCTGCGCGACCTGCTCGGGTGTCAGATCACCGTCGCCGGATTGCGGGCCCTTCGGGATCGATCGCAGCATGTCCGTGTCGACGCCCTGCGGACAGAGGATCGAGACCTTGATGTTGTCGGCCTTGTGCGAGATCGCGAGATTCTCGGCAAATCCCACCGCGGCATGCTTGGTGGTGGAGTAAGGCGCGCTGCCGACCTGCGACAGCAGGCCGGCCGCCGAGATCGTGTTGAGGAAATAGCCGCCGCCGCGCGCCTTGTAGCGCGGGATCAGATGCCGCGCCGCATAGACATGCGCCATCACGTGAATGGCCCAGCTCCGCGCCCACGGCTCGTCGGAGGTGCCGCCGACATTGACCGACAACGGGTCGAAGCCGCCGCCGATGCCGGCATTGGAACAGAACAGCGCAATCGGCCCGAACTGCCGCTCGGTTTCCTCGATCACGTGCCGGATGTCGGCTTCCTGGGAGACGTCGCATCTGAAGGCGGCGCCGCCGATGCCATCAGCGACGGCCTTGGCGCCGGCTTCGTCGAGATCGGCCACGATCACCTTCGCCGCCCCAGCAGCCGCGAACGCCTCGCACAGCGCCTTGCCGATGCCGCGGGCTCCGCCGGTGACCACAACAATCTTGCCGGTCACCTGCATGCAAAGCCCTCCTCGTGGAATTTTCTAGGTCAAGACCAGGTCGAGCACCGCGGTATAATGAAAGCCGGCGCCCAGCAACACGAAACCATGCCAGATCGCGTTCTGGAAGCGCAAGCGCCGCCACGAGTGGAAGATGACGCCGAGGCTGTAGAGGATGCCGCCGGTGAGCACGCAGGCCAGGACCGAGGCCGGCATCACCGAGATCACCCGGTCGTACATCATGACGCCGCTCCAGCCGAGCGCGAGATACAGCCCGATCGACAGCGCGTCGAAGCGGCCCGGCCAGCGCAGCTTCAGAACGATGCCGAAGATGGCGACGCCCCAGACCCCGAGCAGCAGCGCGGCCGAGAACACCGTGTCCTTCAGGGCGGCGATGAACGGCGTATAGGTGGCCGCGATGAGCACGTAGATGGCGGAGTGGTCGAAGCGGCGCAGCACCCATTTGGTCGGCGACACCGGCCACAGATTATAGGTTGCCGACAGCGTCAGCATCGAGAGCAGTCCCGCGACATAGATCGACACCACCACGATGTCGACGGCGCTGGCATAGATCGAGGTCAGCACGACGAGCACGGTTGCGGCGACCAGCCCGGCGGCGATGCCGACGACGTGGACGACGCCGTCCGCGATCATCTCGACCTTGTCGTAGTTCCAGCGCATCGCGCCGGTGGCGGCATGGACGGAGGTCGAGGCGAACTGCTTCAGTTGAAATACGGTCATGTCAGAGCCTGGTGCCGGTTTTCCGGGACAATTGTGCCGGAAGGATTATGGTTTCCAGTGGTCAACGTTCCGTTCAAAGTCTGGTTCTATCCGGAAACGGGCCGGAATTGTGAGCTTGAATCCGGTGTTTTGCATCGCCACCTGTCAACAATCGCTCACGCCCTTTTCAACTGGCGAATTCCCCTCCTCCCATGGTGACCTTTTCCGAACTCGTCGAGGAAGCGCGGCTCTCGGCCCGTGCCCTGCTCGATTATGGCGAGAGCTTCCTCAACCCGACCGTCCGCCTTGGCGTCACTGGGCTGTCGCGGGCCGGTAAGACCGTGTTCATCACGGCGCTGATCCACGACCTCGTTCGCGGCGGGCGCATGCCGGTGTTCGAGGCCTTGGCCTCGGGCCGCATCGCCCGCGCCTATCTGACGCCGCAACCCGACGACGGCGTGCCGCGCTTTGCCTATGAGAGCCACGTGCGGGCGCTGGTCACCGAGCGACGCTGGCCGAGCTCGACCGTCGACATCAGCGAGCTCAGGCTGGTGATCGAATTCCAGCGCGCCAACGGCGCCGAGCGGACGCTCACGCTCGACATCGTCGACTATCCCGGCGAATGGCTGCTCGACCTGCCGCTGCTGAACAAGAGCTATGAGCAATGGGCGCGGGAAAGCCTCGCGCTGTCGCGCAGCGAGCCGCGCGCGCATGTCGCCAGGGACTGGCACGCGCATCTGGCGACGCTCGCCCCCGAAGGCCGCGAGGACGAGTCGGCGACACTCGAGGCCGCACGGCTGTTCACCGACTACTTGCGCGCCTGCCGCGACGAGCGCTTCGCCATGAGCCTGCTGCCGCCCGGACGCTTCCTGATGCCGGGCAATCTCGCGGGCTCGCCGGCGCTGACCTTTGCGCCGCTCGACGTGCCGGCCGACGGCCAGGCACCGAGCGGCTCGCTGTGGGCGATGATGGCGCGGCGCTACGAGTCCTACAAGGACATCGTTGTCAGGCCGTTCTTTCGCGACCATTTCGCCCGGCTCGATCGCCAGATCGTGCTGGTCGACGCGCTGGCGGCGTTCAATGCCGGACCGGAGGCGCTGCACGATCTCGAGGCGGCGCTGACCGGCATTCTCGATTGCTTCCGCGTCGGACGCGGCAATCTGCTGACCGCACTGTTCCGGCCGCATATCGACCGCATCCTGTTCGCGGCGACCAAGGCCGACCATCTGCATCACACCAGCCACGACCGGCTCGAAGCCGTGCTGCGGCGCGCCGTCAACCGCGCGGTGGCCCGGGCCGAGAGCACGGGCGCTGCGATCGATGTGGTGGCACTGGCCGCCGTCAGGGCGACGCGCGAGGCGCTGGTCGCCCGCGGCCGCGACAAGCTGCCGTCGCTGCTCGGCACGCCGGCCGCCGGCGAAAGCGCCAATGGCGAGATCTTCGACGGCGACACCGAGGTGGCGACGTTTCCGGGCGAGCTGCCGGCCGATCCGGAGGAGCTGTTCAAGGGCGGCGCCTATCGCGGCCTGTCGAGCGCTGCCGCCGACGGCACCGACTTCCGCTTTCTGCGCTTCCGCCCGCCTTTGCTGGCCCCCGATGCTGGCGGCGAGCCCGCTTTGCCCCATATCCGCATGGACCGCGCCCTTCAGTTCCTGATCGGAGACCGGCTGCAATGAGCGAACGCGCCAAGCCTCGTCGTCCCCAGACCTTCCGGCTCGATGATCCCGACGTCGTCGTGGTCGATGCCGAGGACGCCGCCCGGCCCGGCCGGGGCACCATCCAGATCACGCCTGAGGCCGACCCGGCGCAATTGCCGGTGCCGGTCGAGACCGTGCTGCCGGCACGGCGCGGCTTTCGCTGGGGCGCACTTTTTTGGGGCTCGGTCACCGGCCTCGTCCTGCTCGGCCTCGGCCTCGGCGTCACCCGGCTGATCGAGGATCTGTTCGCGCGCAGCGAGGCGCTCGGCTATGTCGGCGCGGGATTCGCGGCCGCAGCCGCGATCGCATTGGCGGTCGTCATTGCCCGAGAGACCTACGGCCTGGTGCGTCTCGCCACCATCGAGAAGCTGCATCAGCGCGCGGCCGCCGTGCTGCTGTCCGACGATCGCGCCGAGAGCCGCGAGGTGGTCGCCGAGCTGCTGCGGATCGCACATGCCAATCCCCGGCTGGCGCGTCCGCGTGCCGCGCTCGCCGGCCACGCCGACGACATCATCGACGGCGGCGACATGATCAAGCTCGCCGAGCGCGAGCTGATGGCGCCGCTCGACGTCGAGGCACGGCGCCTGGTGTCGGTCGCGGCGCAGCGGGTCTCGGTGGTGACTGCCGTGAGTCCGCGCGCGCTGATCGACGTGCTGTTCGTCTTCGTGGCAAGCTTGCGGATGATCCGGCAGCTCGCGCGGCTCTATGGCGGCCGTCCCGGCGCGCTCGGCATGATCAGCCTGTTGCGCCATGTCGTCGCGCATCTCGCCATCACCGGCGGCATGGCCGCGAGCGACAGCCTGATCCAGCAGGTGCTGGGCCATGGCATCGCGGCAAAGCTGTCGCAGCGGCTCGGCGAAGGCGTGCTCAACGGACTGCTTACGGCGCGGCTCGGGCTCGCGGCCATCGACGTGACCCGGCCGATGCCGTTCGCCGCGCTGCCGCGACCGGCGCTGGCGGATCTCGCCAAGGATCTCCTGCGCAAGCAGGAGGAGCAGGGATGAGGCTCAGGCCCGCGGCGCGGAATCGAACTCACCGGCGAGCCAGCGCCATTGGTACAATGGCGAGTCCGGCGGCGGCGCCAGTTCGGGCGTCCAGCCCGTCAGACTGCCGAACGCGTAGGTGTCCATGACGCGGCCGCGCCAGCTCCGCTCGACGCGTCCGAGCGGCTCGCGGTGCGCGGTCGTGTCCGCCAGCAGCGGGCCGGCATTGTCCGGCTCGCGCACGACGTAGAGGCCGGCATGTCCCGCGATCAGGTTCATGCCGGGATCACGAAAGCCGATGAAGCGGGCACGCTCGTTGATCTGGATCACCGGCACGCGGCCGCGAAAGAACCACCGCATCATCGCGTAGGTGCGATAGTCGGAGGTCGCGATCCAGGTCGCGCCGATCTTTTGCAGCTCCTGCTCGGCGCGCGCCGCCACCTGCTGATAGCCCGCCTCGGCGCCGATCGGATCGGCCCGCCCGAGGAAATTCCAGGGCGCGGCGACGTAGTAGAGGAAGATCAGGACCACCATGGCGATGCCGCTGACGACGGCGATGCGCGCCCAGCGCACGGTGGATCGGACGAACCAGGCGGGCGCGCCGTCCTGCGGCAGCTTGACGATGTTGATCGCGACCGCCGCAAACCCGATCGGCCACATGAACATCGGCCAGGTGTCGCCGATCCGCAAGGTGAACGACTTCCAGAGGAAGTAGAGGAACGGCACCAGCACCGCCGTCGACAGCAGGATCGCGACCGGCTCACGCGTGCGATAGCCGCGCCAGGCCGTGAAACTCAGCGCCGACAGCGTGACCGGCAGCAGCACGAAGCCGACCTGTCCGAACTGCAATCCGATGTAATCGCCGAGCGTCCGCAACGACAACTCATGCGGCGCGGTGGCGCGAACGAACTGGAAGCGGAACGAGGCCCAGTCGTGCTGTACGTTCCAGATCAGCACCGGCGAGAACACGGCCAGCGCAATCAATGCTCCGCACCATGGATAGGGACTGAACAGCCAGCGGCTGCGCCAGGCCGGAACGAGCAGGAATGCCGCCACGCCCGGCAGCAGCATGACCACCGTGAATTTGGACAACAGCGCCAGTCCGCCGAACAGGCCGGCCGCGAGCCACCAGCGGCCGTCATCGCTCTCGGCGAGGCGAACCAGCGCCCAGATCATCGCGAGCGCAAACGGGATCACCGCGACGTCCGGGGCCACCTTGGCCATCAGCAGGCCATAATAGAGCGCGGCCTCTGGCAGCAGCACCACGATGATCACCGCCCGCATATTGTGAGTGGCGCGGCGAACGATGTCGGCGAGCAGGAGCTGCGTCGCGCCCATCGCGAGGATGCCGGCAAAGCGGACGCCGAGATTGGTATCGCCGAACAGGGCAGTGCCCAGCCGGATGAACCAGGCGATCATGGGCGGATGATCGAGGAAGCAGAGCTGCAGCTCCTTCGACCAGGTCCAGTAATAGGCCTCGTCGGTGCGCAGATCGAGCGCAGCGGCGTAGACGAGACGGATGATCGTCATGCTTGCGATCACGGCCGCAGCCATCAGCCACGCAGCGCGCGTGGAGCGAAACTTTGGGCTGTCGATGCCTGGGGGAATGGCCGTCACGCGGTGCTTTTCCCCGACTCCGCCGGGCGAGTCAACGTTCGCGCGCGCAGCTCGCGCCGCCGGATGACCACCGCCATCAGCCCTCTAGGACAACAGGGAATAAATCTCTAGCATTGCGGCTCCAGATCATACGGACCACATGACCATTTCGATTTCCCATCGTTTACAGTCCGCCCGGCGCGGCATCGGTGTGCGGCAGGTACGGCTGATCTGCGGCTTCATCCTCTTCAGCTACCTGCTCAGCCATTTTCTCAACCATGCGCTCGGCAACATCTCGCTGCAGGCCCTCGCCGAGGGCGTGTCCTATCATGTGGCGTTCTGGCAGTTTCCTCCGATCGCCGTGCTGTTCTATGCGGCCGCTCTCACCCATGGCGGGCTCGGCGTGTGGGCGCTTTATCAGCGCCGGCAATTCAGCCGCAGCACGATGGAGCCTCTGCAGCTGCTGCTCGGCCTCAGCATCCCCGCGTTGATCTTCAGCCACATCGCCGGCGTCCGCATCGGGCAGGCCCTGTACGGACAAGAGAAGCTGTACCCGCAGGTTCTGTACTCCTATTGGACCGGCCCGTCCTGGCGGATCTGGCTGATGTCGGCCGCGCTGCTGACGTCATGGGCGCATGGCTGCATCGGGCTGCACTTCTGGCTGCGGCTCAAGCCGTTCTACAAGCGCGCGGCGCCGTGGCTGCTCGCCTGCGCCGTGCTGATCCCGGCGCTGGCGCTGCTCGGCTTCTACCGTGGAGGCCGAGACGTCATCGCGGCAAGCGCAGCGCCGCAGTGGCGGGTCGAGAATCTGTCGCGGCAGATGGGCACGCCCCTGGAGCAGGCAGTACTCGAGACCATCATGAACGGCTTCCTAATCGGCTATGGCGGCCTGATCGGCTTGGCGCTCGCCGCGCGCGGCGTGCGAGCGGTGCATGAGCGACGTGGCGGCATGGTCACGCTATCCTACAACAATGGCCGCTCCATCCGGGTGCCAAAGGGTTTGTCGGTGCTCGAGGCCAGTCTGCGCAACAACGTACCGCATGCCAGCATGTGCGGCGGCCGCGCGCGCTGCTCGACCTGCCGCATCAGGGTGATCGGAGATCCCGGCGCGCTGCCGCCACCCTCGCCTCGCGAGGCCTTCGTGCTCGCGCAGATCGGCGCGGCCGACCCGTCGGTCAGGCTGGCCTGCCAGTTGCGCCCCACCGGCGATCTTTCATTCTTTCAGCTGTTCATGCCGAACCCGACACCCGGCGAGCGCACTAGCTCGCGCGCCGGAATCGGGCAGGAGCGCTACCTCGTCAGCCTGTTCGTCGACATGCGCGGATCGACCGGCCTCGCTGAGAAACGGCTGCCGTTCGACGTCGTGTTCATCGTCAACCGCTTCCTCAGCGCCGTCTCCCAGGCCGTGCTGGCGAATGGCGGGCAGCCCAATCAGTTCGTCGGCGACGGTATGCTCGCGCTGTTCGGACTAGCCACCGATTCACATGTCGCGTGCGGCCAGGCGATCCAGGCGGCGCGCGACATCGCGGCCAACATCGCCGAGCTGAACGCGTTCCTCAGCCATGATCTGCATGACCCGATCCGCTTCGGCATCGGCATTCACGGCGGCGAGGTGATCGTGGGCGAGATCGGCTATCGCGACCACATGGTGTTCACCGCGCTGGGCGACGCCGTCAACGTCGCATCACGACTGCAAGACATGACGAAGACCCTCGGCTGCCAGGTCATCATCTCGGACGAGGTCTACGCGCGGGCGCGACTTGCCGCCGACGTGCTGCCGCAGCGCGAGGTCGAGATTCGCGGCCGCGCTGAGCCGATGCGCGTCAGGACGGCCATGGATGCCGCCGAACTCGCGATGCTCTCGGACGAAGGGACGGCTGCATGACGAGTTGCGTTGAACCTGTTTGCAGCCTGCGCTGTCATACCGAGAACGGTTGCAGCGGGTCCGCGGCGACGGGCGGAACGGTGGCGTTGCGGTCAAAAGCCGCAAAGCCGCCACGATATCGATCATTTCGGGCCAAAACCGCCCGCTGTTTGCGCTATCACGCCTGTCACAACCGCAGTATTCTCGAATTCCGGGCCTGACGGTTTGCGGGGACCGCCGGTTCGAATTGGATTGATCCCGCGGAGGCGACGTATGGCTAAAGGTACGGTCAAGTGGTTCAACCCGACCAAGGGCTATGGCTTCATCCAGCCTGCGGCCGGGGGCAAGGACATTTTCGTTCACATCTCCGCCGTGCAGAAGGCCGGGCTGGCGACCCTCAACGAGGGCCAGACCATCGAGTACGACGAGATTGCCAACCGCGGCAGGAGTTCGGCCGAGAACCTGAAAGTGTAGCGGATCAATTGGCGCGCCATTCCGCCTCGCGGCTTTTCGGCGCGATCGTTCCCCTCACCAAGCCAGCATGATTGTCGACACGTCGAAATAGACAGGAGCGGTGCCCGCTCCTGATCACATCTTTACGCTTGTTTGTAGTTTCAGCTCCCTCCCCGCCATTGCCTCGCCCGCCCGACCCGGGTCAAATGCGCCTCGAACCGCGCCGACAACAGAATTCCAGCGCGCGGAAACAAGCGACGGGAGCGACGCATCATGGACGACAAGGGCATTTTCCATGGCCTGAAGGTGCTGGACTGCGCGAGCTTCATCGCGGCTCCCGCAGCCGCCACCGTGCTTTCCGATTTCGGCGCTGACGTCATCAAGATCGAGCCGCCCGGCGCCGGCGATCCCTACCGCAACCTGCCGAACCTGCCGGGCTATCCGCGCAGCGAGCATAACTACGCGTGGTATCTTGAAGCCCGCAACAAGCGCAGCCTCGCGCTCGACCTGTCGAAGCCGGAAGCGCAGGCCGTCCTGCATAGATTGGTCGGTGAGGCCGATGTCTTCATCACCAACTTTCCGCCGTCGGTCCGCGCCAAGCTCGGCCTCACCCACGACAAGCTCGCGCCGCTCAATCCACGGCTGATCTACGCGTCGTTCACCGGATATGGCGAGAAGGGCGAGGAAGCCGACAAACCCGGCTTCGACAGCAACGCCTATTGGGCGCGCTCCGGGTTGATGGACCTGGTCCGTGCAGACGAGAGCACGACACCCGCCCGCTCCGTCGCCGGCATGGGCGACCACCCCTGCGCGATGGCGTTTTATGGCGCGATCGTCACGGCGCTTTACCAGCGCGAGAAGACCGGCAAGGGCTGCCATGTCGCCTCCAACCTGATGGCCAACGGGGTCTGGGCAGCCTCCGTGCTCGCCCAGGCCAAGCTTTGCGGTGCGACCTTCGTCGAGCGGCGGCCGCGCGAACGCGCGCTGAACGCGGTCGCCAATCACTACAAATGCCAGGACGGCCGCTGGATCATGCTGTCGCTCCTCAATGAGGAGAAGCAGTGGCCGATCCTCGCCCGCTGCCTTGGCCGGGAGGAGCTGATCGACGATCCGCGCTTCGTCACCAAGGCCGATCGCCACGCCCGCTCGGTCGAGCTGATCCATGAGTTCGACGCGGTGTTCGCGACCAGGCCGCTGGCCGAATGGCGCCGGATCCTCGACGGCAGCGGGCTCGTGTTCGGCGTGGTCGGCATTCTCGACGACATCCCGAACGACAGGCAGATGATCGAGAACGAGGTGCTGGTGCCGTTCGAGAACGACACCATGCTGACCGTCAACAGCCCGATCTTCATCGACGGCCAGCGCAAGGTCGCACCGCGCAAGCCGCCCGGCATAGGGCAGCACAGCGACGAGATCCTGCGCAGCGCCGGCTTCGACGACGAGGCCATCCGCGACCTGCGCGCGCGCGGCGCAGTGGCCTGAGCTAGCGCGTCGCGATGAAGCACATGCCGAACCGCGTCGCCGGCCCGGTCTGACAGGACAGGTTCGCGGCGCAGGTCCAGGTCGAGAAGCTCTTGTCGTTGTCCGCGGCCTCGGCGTGGCGCGCGTAGCAATGCCCGCCCCAGCCGTCATTGTAGACCGTGCCGGCGAGTTCATCGCTGCCGCGCAGCTGCGGGCGGCTGGCGAAGCCGCGCGAGAAATCCGGCGTACGGCCCTCGGCAAAGGCGTTGAGGATGTCGCGCCGGCGGACCTGGTCGCCGAAGAAATGCGGCGAGCCCGGCACCACCACGGTGTTGGACGGCTTCTCCGCCATCCAGTCGACACCGGGGAAGTGGAAGCCGCCGATGCCGCGGGTCTGATGGCAGCCGCCGCAGCTCGAATCGTTGAGGCGACGCTCGAAGCCTGCGACCGACTGGATGTTCTGCAGCACGATGCCCTGCGCGGCCGCCTTCTCCAGCGCGCCGACCACATCGGACTGGGTGAACACCGCGCCCTGCCCGGCCGCGCTCCCCTGCACCAGCCCGTAGGCCGGCAGCAGATCGGAATTGACGAAGCCGACCGGGGTAGGCGCCACCGCAACCTTGGCCAGGAACTGGTCGGGGATCACCGCGGTGCCGCGGTCGAGCTCGCCGAGATGGACGGGGTCGAGCAGCCAGGCCTTGAACTCGCGCGCCAGCGCGGCATCCGAAAGCAGCCGGTCGCGATCGACCTGATCCTCCAGCACCGCCTCCTCGAACGTCCCGCTCGCGGCCTGATAGTCGAACACCTTCATCATGTAGTCGGTGCGGAAATCGCGGATCGCCGATTTCGGCGCATGCGCGATCTGCAGGTTGGTCTCGATGCGGTGGATGTTCTCCGGCCTGATCAGCGCCAGCGGCCCGTCCGGCGCCGTCAGCTTCGCGGCAAGCTCCGGCCCGGTCAGTTGCAGATCGGACGTCGCCAGCCACCGCTTGGCGATCTCGGCGCAGCTCGGGGAGTTGCTCTTGGCTTGCGCGTCGCTGCGCGCCTTGAGCACGATGTTGAGCGTCATCGGCAGCCGCGGCGAGGCGACCTCGCCGTCCTTGGCCTCGGGCGGCGTCGTCCGCGTCAGGCGGTACAGCAGCCGCACCTCGCCGCAATGGTCGGGATCGACGAAGGCGCGATCCATGCGATTGACGACACCGGCCAGCACGAAGCGGGCATCGGACGAATCGAGCACGGTGCGGTCGAACAGCTGGAACGCGTAGGACGTGCCGACGCCGATGCTCTCGTTCGGCAACGTCGTCTTGTGCTTGTCGACGTAGCGGTCGAACTCCGCCTCGAGCGCCTTGCGCACGGGGGCCATCGACGGCAGCGCGAACAATGCCGCGTCGGTCAGCGGCGCATCGCTCGCGCGCGCGAGCATCTTTCCGAGGCCGAACGCGCCGTTGTCGAGCTCACGCAGCGCGAACGGCTCGAGGATGGCGGCGCCGCGCTCGATCGGCGCGCTCTCGTCCGCGTAAGCGAACGGGGCGCAGCACAGCATCACAAGGCCGAATACCGACAGTCGCAAGATCCGCCTCCTCGATTCCATGGCGCAACTGACGGCCTGCTAGCCCTCGAAGATAGCCGAAAGGCGGGCGGCTTCGGACAATTGTGCGACGAGGCGCCTCACGTCGCGGTGAGGCGCCTCGTCAGATTCGTCTCCCAAAACACATGGTCGGTCAGCGCGAGACGACAAGCCCCTTGGTGGTGACGACCACCCAGCGGCCGTCCTGCTTGCGGATCGCGTCGACCTTGCCGAGGCCCGGCACGGGATCGCCGGCATAGACCTCGTAGAGGCCGCCGCGGCCCTCGATCAGCGCACCGCCACGACCGACGTCGCGCAGCACCCAGCCCTCGACGACCTTGGGCTTGGCGGCCTCCGCGCGGTTCGGCTCCGGACGAGCAGCGGCCTCCGCCCGCGCCGGCTCGGTCCGGCTCGCCTCTGCCCTTGCTGCCTCGGTCCTGGCTGCCTCGGCGCGGTTCGCCTCCTGGCGGCTCGCCACCCCCGCGGGCGGGGCCGCCGCATTGATCGCACCCACGGCCTGCGGCACGGATGCCGCGCTGTCACGTGACGCCGCCTGCTGCGATGTCGCGGACGCCTGCGCGGCGCGCAGCCGGTCCACGGCCTCGCTCAGACGCTGCAGCTCGCTCGGCTTGGCCGACGATTTCGTCGACAGGTCACCCAGGATCTTCTCGAGCCGGTCGAGACGCTCGGCGGACTTGTTGAGCTCGACGAGGCTGGTCTGATTGGTCTGGTCGAGGCTCGCCTTCAGCGCGGCGACATCATTGTCGATCCGCGCCACCGTCGCGCCAAGCGTGGAATCCGCAGCCTCGCCGGCCGTCGCATCGGCCACGTCACCGCCACCGGAGCGCGTGACGAATTTGGCGGTGACCAGACCACCGGCAACGCCGCCGACGACCATCGACAGCAGCAGGATCGCGGCCATGGCCGGAAGGCCGAGCCTCCCGTTCACGGCATGCGGAATCACGGCATGCGGAAGGGTCTGCGCCTGCGGAGGCGACGACGCCCCAGCGGCGCGAGCTGCCGTCGCGGCGGCCGCCGGCTTGGGCGCCGCATCGACCTTGAACGGCTCGGTCTTGAACTTCGCCCTGGCCCAGGCTGCGGCCTTGTCGACGGCGGCAAGAGCACTCGCCTTGGTCAGCGGTCCGGCGGCCGCCTGGACCGGCGTGACCGGACGCGACGCGGACGCCTCTGGCTTGGCTGCCGATGCCGGCTTGGCAACGGGCTCCAGCTTGGCAACCGTCTCTGGTTTCGCCGCCGGCTCGGGCTTTGCGGCCGGCTCGGGCCGGACGACGGCTTCCGTCTTGGTGGCAGTCACGGGCTTGATCGGCGCGTCCGGCTTCGGCGAGGTCGTAGCCATCGGACCCACCTTCGGCGCATTGGCCGCGAGCGTCGACAGCTTCGGCGTCTCGACCTTGAGGAGCTCGCCGGCCGCCGCCGCCTTGATCGGCTCCGACTTGACCGGTTCGGTCCTGATCAGATCCAGGATCGTCGAGGGAGATTTCGCAGCACTCGGGATCGCTCCGGCTTCGACCTTGCCCGGCGCCGTGCCCCTTGCCGCCTGCGACTTTGTCAGCTCGGGCTTGACCTTGTCGGACTTGCCCTTGTCGGATTTGACCAGGTCGAGCCGCGCAGGCTCGGGCTTGGCGCGCTCCAGCTTCACCGCCTCGATCTTGGCGGGCTCGATCTTGTCCGGCTCGGCCGTGACAACTTCGATCTTCGGCTGCTCGGGCTTGATCGTTCCGATCTCGGTGCCGGCCGTCATCCCGGTATTGATCGCAGAGCTGTTGATCGCTGGGCTGTTGAGCGCAGGGCTGTTGGGCGCAGGGCTGTTGGGCGCAGGGCTGTTGGGCGCAGGGCTGTTGGGCGCAGACTTGGCGTCGGTCGTGGCGCCGTCCAATGCAACCGGTCCGGCCTTGGTGTCGAGCTGCGGCTCGGGCGCGGTCACCGCTTCCACGATTGCCGCCTTGGGGTCGATGCCCGGACGATCAGCCGCCGGCGCTTCGTGATCCGGCGCGATCATGGGCGGGGCCACCGCGGCGATCGTGGGCACGGCCGGATCGACTGCATCCGGGGAGGCGGATGTCGTCAGGGCCGGGTCGACGCTCGCAGGGGCCGCGCCAGTCGTACCGGCCACGCCAAGGCTGGCCCGTTCGGGCTTTTGGTCGCTCACGTTCAGAGTCTCCGCATGACGTTGAGCACTTGGTAACCTTAGTTAGCGTTCGATTGATTGCCAAAATCTTACTTTTGCAAGGCTTACCTGAGTTTTAGGGATTCATACCGGGCGGATTTGCGCCGACAAAGTGGAGCAGATGTGGCGGGCGGTGCCCGAATATTCAGCTCTGGGCGGCCCGTCCGGAGGCAGCAAGCTCGATCGGCACGCGGCGCAGCGTGGTCGACGGGGAGTCAAACAGAGCCGCTCTCGCGGCGCGATTGCACCCGAGCTTTGACCATCATTCCCTCCGCATCGGTCGGAGGGCGCAGGGAAGGCCGGGTGCCGACTGGCACCCGTGGCCCCCGTGCGGAAAGATTGCACGGGGCAGGAACCACAGGTTCAGCCGGAGCGACCCGGCCTTCCCTGCACGATGGCTTTACGGCTGCTTCGTAGTCTCCCCGGTGCGCCGGGCTTTCTGGTCACCGTCATCCGCACGAGGCGAAGCCTGCATGCGAACTTGGCATCGGCATCGGGATGCCAGGACCCTACGACTTGACCGTCCGTACCGCGCTTGCTCGCCGGCCCGCTTGCGCAAAGCCCCAAGCCCGATACGGCCACCGCTCCCCGCTGCTACGCCTCGTGACGATCGGCCGAAACGCCCCTCTTCATCGCAGGCGGGATGGCCGGGATCATCGTGGTGATTTGCCCGACGACACAAGGCCGCCAACGTGCGACAAACTGGCTCGACGGGCAGTTTGCGCATGGAGGGGATGCGGGAATTGCCCGTCGGGCGGGTGATCGATGGACGACAGTAGGCTTGCGAATGTTGTCAGTCTTGCAACGCCATCGACAGACGGAAGGCATGCTTGTCAGCCAACTGAACGCCAATTCTCGACATCGGACGGCTGGCTGCCTGCTTGGCTAATAGGACGGGCCTGCACTAGAACTTGAAGCGTTCGCCGCGCGAGGAACGAGAAACCGAAGAGAGCAACGCGCATGGATTATCAGCCGGCCATCAAAGGCGTGCGGCCCGATGATCTGGTGGGATATGCCGACAAACTCGGCAACTTCTATATCGGCGGCGCCGGCCAAACGCCCGAACCGAGAGTCTGCTTCTACTACCGAGACACGAATATGAATTCTGCTTCTACGCAGACAGCGCCCAAGAGACCGGAACGACGATGACGGTCCCGCACCGTCAGCGAAATCGCCTCCGGTCAAGACACAATCAAAGATTGTATATTACACCACATATTTCTCCATTCTCGATGAACGCTCTGGTTGCTTTCGTAGACTAATACTCTGCGTTCGGGCTATTTTTCATTTTCAGCATTTCAAGGGGAGCGCTCATGCGAAAGCTCATTTCTTCGATCGGATTGTTGTGCGTCGCACTTTTGATCCTGGCCTCGCCGGGCGCGCACGCGCAGGCGACGCGGACCTGGGTGTCCGGGGTCGGCGACGACGTCAACCCGTGCAGCCGGACTGCGCCCTGCAAGACCTTCGCCGGCGCGATCTCGAAGACCGCCGCCGGCGGTGAGATCGACGTGCTCGATCCCGGCGGCTACGGCGCCGTCACGATCACCAAGTCGATCACCATCGACGGCGGGGGGACCATGGCCTCGGTCCTGGCGTCGGCGACCAACGGCATCAATGTGAATGCCGGCGCCAACGATGTCATCATCCTGCGCAATCTGAGCATCAACGGCGCCGGCACGACCCTCGGCCTCAACGGCGTCAATTTTCTCGCCGGCCGAAAGCTCGTCGTCGAGAACTGTACCTTCGAGAACTTCTCGCAAAGCGCAATCTCTGTCGCGCCGACCGGTGCGGCACAGGTGGTGATCGCGGACTCCTCGCTCAAGGCGTCGGCGTTCGGCGTCACGGTCACAACCGCCAATTCGAGCAGCGCAATCAGCGTGCTCGTCTCCAACACCAAGGCCATCGAAAATGGCAATGCCGGAATATCCGCCACGGTCCCGGCCGGAAAGCCGGGGATGGGGGTGTTTCTCGATCGGCTGACCTCCGAGTTCAACAACACCGGCGTTCTGGCAAGCGGCAGCGGCGCCATCGTGACGTTGGGAAATTCCGTCATCCAGGGCAATTCCAACGGCGTCGTTCAGACCGGCGGCGGCTCGGTCTCGTCCTTCAAGAACAACGCGATCAGCAACAACGGCGTCGACGGCACGCCGCTCACGGGGATCAGCCTGAACTAGCGAGGCCGTTGCGGGCAGCCCGGCATCTGGCGACCGGGGCCTGGCGGACATCATGCAATCACATCAGCGAGGTCCTGTTGCCGGCGGGACCTCGCTCGATTGCCTCGATGCTGGCGCTCAGACGCCGGCGGCGGCCGCGTGCTGGGCCGCCATCTCGGCATCCGCGGCGGTGACGCGCTGGAACGCCGGCCGCTGGGTGATGCGCTCGGCGTAGCGCACGAACACCTCCTTGCGCGGCACCACGCCGAACATCATGGTCCAGTTGAAGGCGACGCCCCACAGCACGTCGGCGGCGGTCATGCGCTCGCCGAGCAGATACGGCCCCTTGGCGAGCTGCTGCTCCAGCGCACCCAGCATCGTGTCGTAATCGGCATAGGGCGACTGCGTGACCGGCGCGGGCTCGCGCTTCATGAAATGGTCGATCACGGCGGGCTCGAACGACGCGCCGTAATACGCGATCCAGCGCAGATAGGGCCCGCGCATGGGATCGTCGAGCGCCGGCGTCAGCCCCGCCTGGGGAAACAGATCGGCGAGATAGATGAAGATCGCGACCTGCTCGGTCACGATCTGGCCGCGATGTCCGATCGTCGGCACCTTGCCGAGCGGATTGACGGCCAGGAATTCCGGCTTGCGCTGCTCGCCCGCCTTCATGTTGAGGACATGCAGATCATAGGGCGCGCCCAGCTCCTCGAGCAGGATGCGCGCGCCCGCGGCGCGGGTCTGCGGCGAGTAATACAGCGTGATCTTGTCGTCGGTGGTCATGTTGGTCTCCTCCCATTGCCGGCTGCGGTGGCGGGCTTGTCGCACACCATACCTGACAAGGCGTGTCAGGTATGTTTAAACAACGTCATGCGCGCGAGCCGGCTGCTCTCCATCCTCACCACCCTGCAGGCCAAGGGACAGGTCACGGCGCCCGAGCTCGCAGCCGCCTGCGAGGTCTCGGTGCGCACGATCTACCGCGACATCGACGCGCTCGCCGCGGCGGGCATCCCGGTCTATGCCGAGCGCGGCGCCGAAGGCGGATTCCGCCTGCTCGACGGCTATCGCGTACGGCTGAACGGACTGTCCCCGGCCGAGACCGACGCGCTGTTCATGGCGGGCCTGCCGGGCCCGGCCGCCGCGCTCGGGCTCGATGACGCGATGAGCGCGGCGCAGACCAAGCTGGTGGCGGCGCTGCCGCAGAGCCTGCGCGCCAATGCCGGCCGCATGCAGGCGCGGTTCCATCTCGACGCGCCTGGCTGGTTCGGCGAGTCCGAGGAGCCGACGCATCTGCGCGCCATCGCCGACGCCCTCCTCGCCGAGCGGCAGATCGACATCCGCTATCAGACGTGGCGCGCCGAGAAGCGCCGCCGCGTCGCGCCGCTCGGCCTCGTCCTCAAGGGCGGCAATTGGTATCTCGCCGGACAGGTCGAGGGCAGCGTGCGCACCTACCGGGTCGCGCGCATTCTCGACTGCAGCGTGACCGCCGACAGCTTCGCCCGGCCCGCCGATTTCGACCTCGCCGCCTACTGGCGCGTCGCGACGGAGCGGCTGGAGGCGGAGCTGCATCCGAAGACGGCCACGGTGCGGCTGTCGCCGCTCGGCGTGCGGCTACTGGAGGTATGGAGCCAGCCTTACGTGCGAGCGCGCACGCGCCTTGCCGACGAGGCCGATGCCGATGGCTGGCGCATCGCGACGATCCCGACCGGGACGACGCTGTGGCACGCCGCAGGCGACCTGCTGCGGTTCGGCCCCGAGGCCGAGGTGCTCGATCCGCCGGAGTTGCGCGCGAAGATGGCGGAGCTGGCGCGGGACATGGTGAAGCGGTACGGCGGCTCTGCGGAAAGGATGTGAGTGGCCGACCAGGATTCTCCCCGCGCGTCATTCCGGGGCGGCGCGCGGCGACGAGCCCGGAATCCATAATCCGGAGCGGTGTTGGGACGAAGATGAGCGCCACGGCGATCCCGCGCCTCATCATATCTCGTGGCTATGGATTCCGGGCTCGCGCGTGCCGCGCGCCCCGGAATGACGTGGCGACGGCGTGGGGTTACTCACGCGCAGCCGGGGCGAGCGAACGCGGAAGGACCGAGACGAGCTACATCACCACCGGCGCGTCGGGCAGCTCGTTGGTCCCGCCGGCATGCGGCGGATAATGCTTCGCGAGCTCGCGTGACACCGCGGCGATGCCATCGACCGCCCCCTGCTCAAAGCGGCCTGCGCGAAACTCCGCCTCCATCGCGCGGCAGATCGCCTCCCAGCCTTCGGCGCCGACGCGGTGATGAATGCCGCGATCGGCGATGATCTCGACGTCGCGGTCGGCCAGGAGCAGGTAGATCAGGACGCCGTTGTTATCAGCGGTGTCCCAGATGCGCAGTTGCGAGAACACGTCGAGCGCCCGCTCGCGCGGCGGCTGGTTGCGCCATAGCGGCCGGCCGTCGAGCGCGCCCTCGACGACGAAGCGAAGCTGGCCAGCATGGGTGCGCTCGCCGTCCCTGATCGCCTGCTCGATGCGCGCCAGCACCTCCGGCGTGAAGATGCGCTTGAGCTGCCAGTGATGCTGCAGGAGATGCCGGCCGATCCGCCTGATGCCCATGGTCGCGCGCCCCGTCCTCACCAACTGCCCGAGGCGCCGCCGCCGCCGAAACTGCCGCCGCCTCCGGAGAAGCTGCCGCTGTCGCTCGAGCTGCCGCTGCTCCAGCCCGATGACGACGAGCCGCTCGACCAGCCGCCACCGCGGCGGCCACCGCCAGGCGTCATCGCGCCGAAGGCGTCGGCAACGAAGGCGATGACGAAGCCGGCGATCGCCGACAGGGCCGCCAGCCCAACCGATCCCACCATCAGCCAGGCGAGCACGCCCATGGCGCCGCCGGTCGCCAGCGAGCCGATCAGGCGGCCGAGCAGCGTCCGCAGGAAACCGCCGATCACCAGCGCGCCGAACAGCGCCACCGGCGCGAACGAGCTGATGGAATCGAAGTCCAAGTCGTCGCCATGGGAGGCCTGCGGCTGCGGCACCGGCAGGGTCTCGCCGTTGATGACGCCGATGATACGGTCGATGCCGGCATCGATACCGCCGGCAAAATCGCCGGTACGGAATTTCGGCGTGATGACCTCGTCGATGATGCGGCGTGCGGTGACGTCGGTGAGGCTGCCTTCGAGGCCGTAGCCGACCTCGATGCGCAGCTTGCGGTCGTTCTTGGCGATCACCAGCAGCGCGCCGTCGTCGACCTTCCTGCGCCCGATCTTCCAGACCTCGGCGACACGGAGCGAGAACTGCTCGATGGTCTCCGGCTGCGTCGTCGGCACGATCAGCACCGCGACCTGGCTGCCCTTGCGGGTTTCCAGGTCCTTCAGCTTCTGCGTGAGGCCCGCGATGTCCGAGGAGGACAACGTGCCGGTCTGGTCGACGACGCGGCCGGTGAGCTGCGGCACCGCGACGTCCGCCAGCACGATCGTCGCGAGGCAGACGAACAGCGTCGCAAGCAGCGCCTTGAGGACCGGCAGCGCGCGCACGATTCCCTGCTCCGGCTATTTCGACGGCGCAGGCGACGGCGCGTTGAAGTCGACCTTCGGCGCCACCGAGATCTCGCGCTCGTTCTCGACGGTGAAGTTGGCCTTCTCCTTGTAGCCGAACACCATCGCGGTCAGATTGTTCGGGAAGGTACGGATGCCGACGTTATACTCCTGCACCGCCTTGATGTAGCGGTTGCGCGCCACCGTGATGCGGTTCTCGGTGCCTTCGAGCTGGGACATCAAGTCGCGGAACAGCGCGTCCGATTTGAGCTGCGGGTAATTCTCGGTGACGACCAGCAGCCGCGACAGCGCGGAGGTCAGCTCGCTCTGCGCCGCCTGGAACTTCTGCAGCGCCGCGGGATCGTTGACGACGTCGGGCGTGGCCTGGACACTGCCGACCTTGGCGCGGGCGTTGGTGACGCCGAGCAGCACGTCCTTCTCCTGCTGGGCAAAGCCCTTCACGCTGTTGACCAGGTTGGGCACGAGGTCGGCACGGCGCTGATACTGGTTGACCACCTCCGACCAGGCCGCCTTGACCTGCTCGTCATTGGTCTGGATGGCGTTGTAGCCGCAATTGGTCAGGCTCAGCGTCATCAGCGCCGCCAGCACGGTCAGCAATCTCCGCATCGCGCGTCCCCCTCTTCATCCGGTTGTACCGCCTTCACACAGCACAGCTTTGGCGACGGCGCAATGACGGCAGCCGGCCGCCGGACATGGGTCGCGGCGGCCGGTGGGTCGGTTCAGGGAAGTTCCGGGGCTCAGGCAGCGTTGGAGGACATACCCTCCGCCGTCATTGCGAGCGCGAGCGAAGCAATCCAGAGTCCCGCCCACCACCCTGGATTGCTTCGCTGCGCTCGCAATGACGGGCGGAGGCAGTTGAGACGCAATCTTGCAACCGACTCGCCGAACTCCCGCTCAACTGCCCTTGCGGTCGCGCAGCTGGGTCACGAACATGTCCTGCCAGCTCGCGGGCTTGACCTTGATCGAGCCGACGCCGTGCATGAACTCGGCGATCTTCAGCACGCCCTCGGGCGTCGCGGAGAACCAAGTGTCCTTGTCCTGCAGCATCTCCAGCACGTCCTCCTTGGTGGTCTTCACCTTGGCGGTGCGGGCGTAGATCTCGGCCGCGGCAGCCTTGTCGTTGGCGATCAGCGTGCAGGCCTCGTCGAGCGCGTCGAGGAACGCCTGCACGACCTTGGGATTGGCGTCGACGAAGCGCTTGGGCGCGAACACCACGTCCATCGTCATCCGTCCGAGCACGTCGGCGGAATTGGCAACGCGGCGGACTTTCGAATCCTTCAGCTCGATGTAGGAGAACGGCGGGGAGGTGAAATGCGCCGTGATCTCGGTCTTGCCCGAGGTGAGCGCCGCCAGCGCCTCCGGATGCGGCAGGCCGACGGTCATCGGATCGAGCTTGGCGTAGTTCTCCTTGCCGAACTCCTGCGCTGCCATCATCTGCAGCATGACCGCCGACAGCGAGGTCTTGATGCCCGGCAGGGCGATCTTGTCGCTCGGCTTGAAATCCTTCAGCGACTTGATCTCGGGATTGTTGGTGTTCATCCACAGCGAGGTGGAGCTGAGGCCGCTGACGCCGACCACCTCCACCGCCGGAATGCCCTTGGCTTTGGCCCACAGCGTGATGAAGCCGGGCGCACCGGTGCCAGCGATGTCGAGCGAGCCGGCCATCATCGCGTCGTTGATGATGTTGCCGCCGTCGAGCATCTGCCAGTTCACCTTGAACGGGCCGAGCCCGGCCTTCTCGGCCTGCTTCTCCATCAGCTTCTGATCCTCCATCACGATCAGCGGCAGATAGAGGATGCCGTAGCCCTTGGAGAGCCTGATCTCCTTGACCTCGGCCTGCGAGGCACCGGTGGCGCCGAGCAGCGCGGCGAGGCCGAGCGCGGCGGCCGTGAATGATTTGCTCCAGGACATGGTCGTCTCCTTCCTTGTTGTTGTGCTTATAACTCGAAATTCAGTGCTGCATGCCCCAGCGCCGCACCGTCTTGCGCTCGATGGTGGCGAACACGACGTTTTCGACGACGAGGCCGATGAAGATCACGGTGAACAGGCCGGCGAACACGTTCGCCGTCTCCAGCTGGTTGCGGTTCTCGAAGATGAACCAGCCGAGCCCGCCCGAGCCGGAGGACACGCCGAACACCAGCTCGGCCGCGATCAGGGTGCGCCAGGCGAAGGCCCAGCCGACCTTCAGGCCGGTGAGGATGGCCGGAAAGGCCGCGGGGATCAGGATGAAGCGCACCAGCTTCAGCCCGCGCAGGCCGTAGTTCAGGCCGACCATGCGCAAGGTGTTCGACACCGAGCGGAAGCCGGAATGGGTGTTGAGCGCGATCGCCCACAGCACCGAATGCACCAGCACGAAGATGATGCTGCCCTTGCCGAGGCCGAACCAGATCAGCGCCAGCGGCAGCAATGCGATCGCCGGCAGCGGGTTGAACATCGAGGTCAGCGCCTCCAGCATGTCGGCGCCGATCCGCGAGCCGATCGCGATCGTGGTCAGCACGGCCGCCAGCGCGATGCCGATGCCGTAGCCGATCAGCAGCGTCTCCAGCGACACCAGGGTGCGCGCAGGGATGATACCGTTGCCGATGTTCTCGAAGAAGGCTGAGAGCGTGTCGGTGAAGGTCGGAAACAACAGGGGATTGCCGAGCCACAGGCCATAGGCCTGCCACAGCGCGGCGAGCGCCATCAGGATGATGGCCTTGCGGACCGCACCGACGCGGTAGATGCGTTCCAGCCAGGACAGGCTCGCCTCGACCTTGACGTCACCGAGGGGCGTGTCTGCATTGACGATTTCGGGGCGCAGCGCCAGCGTCTCGCTCATAGATGCTCTCCTCGTCTCAGTGATGGCCGAACAGCATGTCGTTGATGCGCCCTTCGAGCGCGACCTGCTCGGGCGAACCCATCGTACCCGGCGGCACGCTGTTGAGCTCGGCGCGGACGCGGCCGGGATGCGGCGACAGCAGCAGGATGCGCGAGCCGATCTTGATCGCCTCCTCGATCGAATGCGTCACGAACAACACGGTGAAGCGGGTGTCCTGCCAGAGCTGCAAGAGCTCGTCCTGCATCTTGCGCCGGGTCAGCGCGTCCAAGGCGGCGAACGGCTCGTCCATCAAGAGCACGTCGGGCTCCATCGCCATGCCCCTGGCGATCGCGACACGCTGCTTCATGCCGCCGGAGAGCATGTGCGGATAGGAGTCGATGAACTTGGTGAGACCGACCTTGTCGATATAGGACTTCGCCCGCTCGTTGGCCTCGGCCGTGCCGAGCCGGCCGCTGGCGGTCAGCGCGAATACGACGTTCTCGCGCACGGTCTTCCACGGCAGCAGCTGGTCGAATTCCTGGAACACCATCATGCGGTCCGGGCCGGGCTCGCTGACGTCGTGGCCCTTGAGCCGGATGCGGCCCTCGGTCGGCTTCAGATAGCCGCCGATCGCCTTGAGAAGCGTGGATTTGCCGCAGCCGGAGGGGCCGAGCAGCACGAAGCGGTCGGAGTCGAAGACCTTGAAATCGACGCGGTAGGTCGCCGTGACCAGGGTGTCCGGCGTCTTGTACTGGAGCGTCACGCCCTCGACCGAGAGCAGCGGCTCGAACTGAGACGGCGATTGATGGACGGTCATCGTCCTCCCTCCTCTATATTGCAGTGCGAAATTTCGCCTGGTGCACTTCGGCGCCCTTATTCGAAGTGATAGAGGAGGAGACTGACGCGAACCTGACTCCGAGGCGGACAACGAGACCTTGCGCATCCTGCTGGTGGAAGACACGCCCGAGATCGGCGCCGCCGTGACCAGCCGGTTCGAGCGGATCGGCTACGCCGTCGACTGGGAGAAGGACGGCCGCACCGCGAGCGAGCTGATCGAGGTGCAGACCTATGACCTCATCGTGCTCGACGTGATGCTGCCGAACATGGACGGCTTCGCGGTGCTGAAACATTTGCGCAAGCGCGGCCTGCGCACGCCGGTGCTGGTGCTGACCGCGCGCTCGGCGGTCGACGACCGGATCGGCGCGCTCGATCTCGGCGCCGATGACTACCTGATCAAGCCGTTCGACTATCGCGAGCTCGAAGCGCGCGCCCGTGCGCTGCTCCGGCGTGCGGCCGGCCAGTCCGACAATCTGCTGACTCTGGGGCCGCTGGTGATCGACCGCGCCGGGCGCACCGCCAGCGTCGCCGGCCAGCCGCTGGACCTGACGCGGCGCGAGCTGACCGTGCTGGAAATCCTCGCCG
This sequence comes from Bradyrhizobium sp. HKCCYLS3013, assembly GCF_051167615.1. NCBI lineage: Bacteria > Pseudomonadati > Pseudomonadota > Alphaproteobacteria > Hyphomicrobiales > Nitrobacteraceae > Bradyrhizobium > Bradyrhizobium sp. HKCCYLS3013. The sequence goes on along the minus strand of NZ_JBNPTK010000008.1, from coordinate 272,975 downwards.
CACGTCCTGGGCGTTACGTCGCCAAGGAGGAGCTCGTCGAGCAGCTCTTCAGCTTCGACCAGGACCCGAGCCCGAACGCGGTCGAGCAGTTCGTCGCACGTCTCAGGCGCAAGCTGGCGGCGACGTCAGTCGAAATCAAGACCGAGCGCGGCCTTGGCTATCAGCTCCACGCTTCGTGACCTCAGGGCGTCGCTGCGCGCGCGGCTGCTGATCGCGATCGGCGCGATCCTGGCCATCGGCGCCGTCGTGCTCAGCCTCGCCGCCTGGCAATATGCCGCGACCGCCGCGCGGGACGCCTATGACAAGCTGCTCGCGGGCGGCGCCGTGCAGATCGCCGAGAACATCTACATGCAGGGCGGCGTCGTGACGCTGGATCCGCCGGCGGCAGCGTTCGCGACATTGTCGGCCTATGACTTGGTATTCTATCGCGTCACCGATCCGCGCGGCGTCGTCATCGCCGGCTATGACGATCTTGCCGTCACCGCGCCCGCCAGGGCGCTGCGCGAGGGCGTGGTGCTGCGCGACGGCGTCTATCGCGACCAGGCCGTGCGCATCGCCGCGGTGGCGCGCAAGCTCGACGGCGCGCCCGGCGATGGCTGGAGCCAGATCGTGCTGGCGCAGACCCTGCGCGCCCGCGACGCGCTGACCTGGGATCTCGCCTCGAAGGCGATCGGCCTGATCGCGGCGATGAGCCTGCTGGCGCTGGTCGCGACCGCGCTGTGCCTGCGGCTGGTGTTCGCGCCGCTGACGCGGATCGAGGCCGAGATCGTCAAGCGTCGCCCCGATGATCTCAGCCCGATCGCGATCACGCCGCCGCGCGAGGTGCGCGCGCTGGTCGGCGCCATCGACGGCTTCATGCAGCGCCTCGCCGAGCGCATCGCGCTGATGCAGCGCTTCATCGCCGACGCCACGCACCAGCTGCGCACGCCGCTCGCGGCCATCGACGCCGAGGTCGAGCTGCTGAGCGATCAGACCAAGGACCCGAAGGCGCTCGACCGGCTGCGCGGCCGCATCGCCGACCTCGCCCGTCTCACCAGCCAGTTGCTCGATCACGCCATGATCCAGCACCGCGCCCAGGCGCCGCGCTTCGCGGCGACCGATATCAATGCGCTGGCGAAATCGGTGCTGTCGCAAAGCGTGCCGCTGACGCTGGATCGGGAGGTCTCGGTCAGCTTCGTGGCGTCGGAGGAGAACGCGGTGGTCGCCGCCGACGCCATCAGCCTGCGCGAGGCGCTTGCCAACCTCATCCACAACGCGCTGGCGCATGGCGCGCGGACGCGGCTGATGGTGAGGGTGGAGAAGGCGGCGGCGGGTGTCGCGATCGTCGTCTGGGATGATGGGCCGGGGATCGCCGAGGAGGCGCAGACCGGACTGCTGGCGCCGTTTCAGAAGGGCGACGGCTCGCATGGATCGGGGCTTGGGCTTGCGATCGCCAAGGACGTCGCGGAGGCCCACGGCGGAAACCTGCGGTTTGCGGGCAGCGCGGGCGACTTCAGCGTGATCCTGAAACTACCACCCCAGCCCCATGGCTAAACCTTTAGTTGTTTCATTACACGCCCGTTCTGAAATCAACGGTATGTCGTTCCCAGCATCAGGGGAACCACCATGGTACGGCTTGCCGTTCTAGGAATTGTTGCAGCGGCCAGTCTCTCATGCACCGCACCGGCAACCGCCGCGGATCAGGACGGCGAATGCGCGAAGTCCCTGCTCAGGACCTCCCCCGAGATCGTCATTGCGGCCTGCTCCCGAATCCTTGCCGAGCCCAACACATCCTCGGCCGAGCGTGGCCGCGCACTCTCGGTTCGAGGCTCGGGCTACTATCACACGAAGCGGTGGGACTTTGCAGCGAAGGATTACGATGCCGCCATCGCGCTGATGCCGACCGATGAAGAACTGCTGCTGTCCCGCGCGACGACGGCGTCCCGTCTCGGCGATCTCACACTGAGCCACTCACTCATCGAGAAGGTCCTGACGCTCAATCCGTCCAATCCGAATGCGATCTGGCGCGTCGGCGCCTCCTATGCAGACGCCGGCGACGACCGCTCCGCGATCCGCTATTATGACATGGCCTTGGCGATCGCGCCGAGAAACCAGTATGCGCTGCTGCTCAGCAGCGACAGTCATCAGCGTTTGCGCCGCTTCGACGAAGCGCTGAAGACCGCTGACGCGCTGGTTGCGCTCGGTCCCGACGAGATCAATCTGCAGCCCTATTTCGACGGCTATGGTAACCGGCTCGACTTCTACATCGTCGCTCTGAAGAACCGCGCGCGCATTTACTGGACAGTCGGCCAGTTTGACCGTGCAGAGCAGGACTTGAACGCTGCCGTAACCTATCGACGGATTCCCCTGTCGCTCACGGCACGGGGCCACTTGCTCACCTACAGACCCGGACGAGAGCAGGAGGCGTTTGCCGACCTGCAGGAAGCCAAATCGCTCGGGTCGGAGCAATATGAGACCTTCTTCGACCTCGGGCTCATCCACGCCAAGCGTCAGCAATTCCGCGAGGCGATCGCCGAATTCGATCGTGCCGCGGCGATTGATCCGCCATCCGGCGAGGCGTTCCGCATGCGTGCACTGATGCATCGGGAACTCGACGAGACCGATCTCGCGTTCGACGACATGGTGCTGGCCGTGAGCATCGAAGAGTCGGTGCTCAAGCGGACCGTTCTGGCGCTGCGCACCGCCGGCTATTGGCGCTCGAACCAGGCGCCTGACGAACTGACGCCCGACTTCAAGGACGCGATCCGCGCCTGCATGCTCGACAAGCTCTGCAAGTGAGTCCTCCGATGACATCCCGCATTCGCTCCGCCATCCCGCTCATCCTGATCGCCGGGCTGCTGGGCACGCCCTCTCTCGCCGAAGACATGCTTGGAACGGCGGGCCCGATCCGCTCCTTCGGCTTCGGAACATGCAAGCTGCCCTATCCGGCGAGAGCCCGCGGCGAATGTGATCCGCCGGAAGTTTCAGCAACACTGCCGGCGGATGTCCGTTCGCAGCAGCGCGTCGTTCGCGCGCGTCAGCTCACCGAGATCGCCAGGCTGCCGCAGGCGATCGCCGAGCTTGATACCGCCATTACCGAGCAGCCCGGCAACGTGCCGGCGCTGCTGCTCCGCGCCCGCCTAAGGATACCCGCCCAGCTGACCGAGGCCACGCGCGACGTGAAGGCGGCGCTGCAGGCCGCCCCTGAGAATGCCGACGCGCTGGCGACCATGGCCTTCATCCTCATCGGTCAGGACGATCAGGCCGCGCTTCAGTTGGCCACCGACGCCCTCGTCCGCAACCCGCCATCGGTCGATGCGCTCTGGATCCGGGCCATCCTTGCAAACCGAAGCGGCCGGCCGGAGCAGTCGGAGGCGGATCTCGATCGGGCCATCGCAATCGAGCCCGACGATCGGCGAAGCCGCATGACACGCGCCGAGATCAGGCTGCAGACCGGCAAGGCGGCTGGCGCCAAGGAGGATCTCGATGCGATCCTCGCGGCGGGGTCTGATCTCCAGGCGCTGCAGATGCGGGCGACGATACTGGCCGGGCTGGGAGACGACAGCGCAGCGCTTGCCGACCTGAACAAGGTTCTCGGTCCGCCCGGACAGCGGGTGCTTCCCGGCCCGGCCCGACCCGACCTCGTCAACATGTTCGTGCAGCGCGCCTTGATCCTCACCCGCACCGGACGAGAGCCGGATGCCAGGCAGGACCTCGAAACCATCGTCGCGCTGGGCGGCAATCGCGCGATCCTGCAGATGCAGGTCTACCTGCGGGGTCATGGCTTTCCGGACCTCGCTCTGAACGGCAAACGGTCCGACCAGCTCGACGACGCGCTGCGCGCCTGCTTCATCAACAGTGCATGTGGCCGCGGCATCGCCATCCGCGGGTAGCATCTCGTCTGCGGTGGCCTGACCGCCGCATCCTCAATGCCGGCAAGCGGCAGACGGATGCGGCGGTCTGAGAAGTGAAGTTATGCTTACGCCGCCGCCTTCTTGGCCTTCGCGTCCCGGATCGCCGCCCACACCTTCTCAGGCGTCAGCGGCGTCTGCAAATTGGTGATGCCGAGCTCGAACAGCGCGTCCATCACGCCATTGGTGACGCAGGGCGGGCCGCCGATGGCGCCGGATTCGCCGCAGCCCTTGGCGCCCAGCGGGTTGGTCTTGCAGGGCGCGGAATCATCGAGCGTGACGACGATCGGCGGCACGTCGTCGGCGCGCGGAATGCAGTAGTCCTGATAGGTCGCGGTCAGGAGCTGGCCATCGGCATCGTAGGCGACGTTCTCGTACAGCGCCTGGCCGATGCCCTGGGCGACGCCGCCATGGATCTGGCCGGCCACCAGCATCGGATTGACGGCAACGCCGACGTCGTCGACGGTGGTGTAGCGCACGACACGGCTGATGCCGGTCTCCGGATCGATCTCGACCTCGCAGATATGGGTGCCGTTCGGCCAGCTCGGACCATCGACCTCGCCCTCGCTGTCGACCGACAGCTTGGCGCCCTGCTCCTTCTGCGCGATCTCGAACAGGCTGATGCGGCGGTCGGTGCCGACGACGGTGAGGACGCCGTCGCGATACTCGATGTCCTCGACCGCGGTCTCCAAGAGGTTCGACGCCTTCTCGCGCGCCTTGCTGATGAGATCGTTGGAGGACACCGCCACCGCGGTGCCGCCGACGAACAGCGAGCGCGAGCCGACGCTGCCGAAGCCGGTGGCGAGATCGGTGTCGCCCTGCACCACGTCGATCTTGTCGAGCGGGATGCCGAGCGTGTCGGAGATCATCTGGGTGTAGGTGGTCTGCAATCCCTGCCCCATCGCCATGGTGCCGGAGTGCAGGATGACGCGGCCCTCGGAGGTCGCGTGCAGCGACACCTTCTCGGTGTGGGCGCGGCCGCCGGTCCATTCGATGTAGGAGGTGAGGCCGCGGCCGTAGAGCATGCCGCGCTTCTTCGCTTCGCGCTTGCGCGCATTGAAGCCGTCCCAGTCCGCAAGCTTGGACGCGCGCTCCAGCATGTGGGCGAAGGCGCCGGAATCATAGACCTGGCCGACGGCGTTGGTGTAGGGCAGTTGCGCCGGCTTGATGTAGTTGGCCTTGCGGATCGCGCGCGGATCGATCCCGATCTGGCGCGCGGCCGTGTCGAACAGGCGCTCCACGATGAACACCGCCTCGGGACGCCCGGCGCCGCGATAGGCACCGACCGGTGCGGTATGCGTCATCACGGTCTTCACCTCGAAATGCACCAGCGGCAGGTCATAGACACCGGTCTGCACGAACGGCCCGAGCACCAGCGGAATGATGTTGGCCGCACCCGATGAATAGGCGCCGGTGGCGCCGATCGAGCGCACGCGATAGGCCAGCACCTTGCCCTTGGCGTCCAAAGCGAACTCGGCGGTCGAGGTGAGGTCGCGGCCATGCGTGCCGCCGACGAACTCGTCGGTGCGCTCGGCGCGCCAGCGGATCTTCTTGCCGAGCTTGGTCGCGGCATAGGCGACGATGCCGTCCTCAGGATAGAGGTTGGTCTTCTGGCCGAAGCCGCCGCCGATGTCGCCGACCAGCACGCGCACACTTTCCTTCGGCCGCTTCAGCACGGCTTCCGCCAGCACGTCACGGGTCGAGGCCGGCGTCTGCGACTGCACGTACAGCAGCAGCCGGCCGGTCTTCTTCTCGATCTCGGCAATGGTCGAGCGCGGCTCCATCGCCGAGGGCACCAGGCGCTGGCTGGCAATGTCGAGCGACACCTTGTGCGCGGCGCTGGAGAAGGCCTCTTCCACCTTGGCGGCATCGCCATAGCTCATCGCGGCAACGATATTGTCCGGCGCCTCGGCCCAGACGACGGGCGCACCCGGCTCGAGCGCCTTCACCGGATCGGTCACCGCCGGCAGCACCTCGTAGTCGACGACGATCGCTTCCGCCGCTTCCTGCGCGATCGTGCGCGACGCCGCGACCACGGCCGCGACCGCCTCGCCGGTGAAGCGGACGACCTCATGGGCGAGCAGGCGGCGCGGCGGCACCGTCATCGGCTTGCCGTCGGGACGCTTGAAGATCGCCAATGTCGGAATGGTGCCGACATCGTCGGCGACGAGGTCCGCACCGGTGTAGATCGCCTGCACGCCCGCGATCTCGCGGGCGGCGGCGGTGTCGATCGACAGGATCCTGGCATGCGCATGCGGGGAGCGCAGCACGTAGAGCCACAGCGCGCCGTCCTCCGCCTTGTCGTCGATGAACTGCCCCTTCCCGGTCAGCAGCCGCTGGTCCTCCAGACGCTTGACGGGCTGCCCCGCACCAAACCGCATATTGTTGGGAAGAATGTTCATTCGGGAATCCTTGGTCAGTTCAATGTAATTGCATGGGGTTTTAGCGGATCGATGTTCCGCTGGCCAAGCCATGATTGTGCTGGTGCGTCATACCGCACTGTCATGCCCGGGCTTGGCCCGCCTGCGCAGCCGAAACCGCTTCGGCCCAGCGAAGGCCCGGGCATCCACAATCCCGTTTCCGTTTGGGATGGATGGCCGGGTCAAGCCCGACCAGCGTCACGCCAGGCTGCGCAGCACCTCTTCGACGACCTTGCGCTGCTCGGGCGAGAGCGGGGCCTGCGGCGGCACGGGATCGCCGACGTCGTACCCCTGGATCGACAGGCCGGCCTTGATGCATGCCGCGAGGTTGAAGCGGGCGAAGGCCTCGTTGACGCGCCACAGCTTCTTCTGCAGCAGCATCGCATCGTCCCAGCAGGTCGCCCTGCAGAGATTGTAGAGTTCGACGCTCTGGCGCGGAATGATGCAGGCCGGCCCTGCCATCCAGCCCTTGCCGCCGATCAGCATCACCGCCGCCGGAATGTGCGAGGACGCCGCGAACACCTTGATGGCGTCGCCGCAGCGATTGATGATCGACAACAGCCGGCCGGTGTTGGTGGACGCGTCCTTGATGTAGTTGATGCGCGGATGCTCGGCGAGATCAGCGATGACGTCGAGCGACAGGTCGGAGCGCTGGAACTGGGGATTGGTGTAGATGACGACGGGAATGTCGACGGCATCGGCAATCGCCCGGAAATACGCCTTGATACCGGCGTCGTTGACCGGGAAGTAGGCTTCGAGCACCGCCAGGATGCCGGTTGCGCCGCGCTTCTGGTAAGCCTTGGCCTGCGCCACCGCGTCAGCGATCGCAGTCGAGGCCACGCCTGCGATCACGGGAACGCGGCCCTGGGCGGCCTCGATGGTTGTCTCCACGACGGTCATGCGCTGCGCGCGGTCGAGATAGGCGAACTCGCCGGTCGAGCCGAGCGGCGTCAGGCCGTGCACGCCGGCATGGATGAGATCATCGCACAGCCGGCCCAGCACCTCCGTCCGGATCGTGCCATCCGCGCCGATCGGCGAGGCCAGGTAGGGGAAGACACCATGAAATTCAGTCATGCGGCGGGTATAGCGGCCGGGCCGCCGCCTCCGCAAGCACGCGCATGATCGCGGGCAGCCCCCTCGGCACTGAGTGCTTCCAGCGACGCGTCCGTCCGGGCGGAACCTGGCTCGCGCGGGCGGGTGCAACGGTGTCACACTGCTGCAGCAATCGCATGTTGTCGCTCACAACTGACCTGCCGATCAGTTCGCGTTAAACCCAGCTTCAAACTTCTTCTTCACCATGGAGGAAGGTCCGGCGGCAGAGGCGATGAGAAAGCAGCGATTCAATCTGCGATTGCGCGCACCATGACGAGGAAGGGCAAACGCGGTGGCGTCAAACACGGCAAAAATGGCTACGAACTTCGCCATTTTCAGTCATTTTTCCGCCGGATTGACCAACCATCATGCCAAGCGGAAACAGTTAGTACGAGTGCTCCAGCGTAAATTCGCCGTAGGAATTTCGATCGGAGACGAGGGAAGCCTGCAGCGAGAACGGCGATGAAGACGCTTTACGATTTACTCGGAGCTCTTCCGGACGATGACGCTGACGATATCCGGGCGGCCTTCCGCAAAGCGGTCAAAGAGAGCCACCCCGACGTCAATCCCGGCGATCCGGACGCCGCGCTGCGGTTTCGACAGATCATCCGCGCCAACGACATTCTCGGCGACAAGGAGCAGCGCACGGCCTATGACCGGCTGCTCGGCGCCGCGCAGGACGAGCATCGGCAGGATTCCAAGCTCGCGGTCGTCGCCAGGGTTCACACGGTCGCGTCCGGCGTGATGGCGCTGGCCGGGGCGTCCGCCTTGGCGCTGACGGGCTACCTGCTGTTCACGCACATGTCCTCGGCGTCCGTCGCGCCGCTCGAGCCGATCGTGGTTGCCACCAACAAGGTGAAGCCGAACGAGGTTCCCGCCAAGCCGATCGATGGCCCCACCGATACGGCGACGGCCGTCGACGCGGCCGCAGGCAACGAGGCGGCTGCCGGCACAACGGTCGGAAACGCATCGGGCAGCAACAACGCGGCGTCCACCGAGCCACTGCCGCTGCGGGCCAGCAAGGTCGACGTGGTCTATTCGGCCGAGCAGGATCGCGCGCCCTGTGCGGCAGGCGCCACCGCACCATGCGGAGCAGATGCCATGCTCGCCGGGGGTACGGCCTCGAACGAGGCCCAGGCCCATCACGATCGCGGCATGGCCGCGTTCCAGAAAGGCGATTTCGCGGCGGCGCTGGCCGATCTCGACGCGGCGATCCAGCTCGATCCCCGCTACCATGAGGCCTATATCGACCGCGGCATCGTGTTCTATCGCATGCGCAAATTCGACCGGGCCTTTGCCGACGTCGCGGCCGCAAAGCGCATCGAGAAGACGAACCGCGCCGTGCTCGACGCGATGGCGAAGCGTCAGCCGCTGCGGCCGCTGAAGCTCGACCCGCCAAAATCCGACATCAAGGCGGAAACGCCGAAGGCAGAGGCGCCGAAAATGGCGGCGGCGGCGCCGATGCCCTCGCGGATGTCGACGGCGACGCCGGTCTATCCAACCAGCGACCCCAGCCGCGCGCCCTGAGCGATTGACGAAGATTTAAGGTAACTCCGAACCTTCGTCGCGCGAATCGTTCGCGCCCATCAACTGTTAGGAAAGGTGTCCCATGGTGGTCCCATGGGACACGGGCTGCTTTCCAGATTCATCCATCCGAACCCGGCGATCCGGCGCGAGCTCGTCGATCTGCTGTACACGTCTCTGCCGCAGGTCATGTCGATCAACGCGGCCGCCATCACCGGCTCGGTCACGCTTGCGGTCCTGCACGGCGATCCCGGATACATCGCGATCTCATTCGCGATCATCGTCAACGCCATCGGTCGCGTGGTCAGCCTGCTGCGCTACAAACAATATGCGGGACGCCTGTCCGATCGCGACGTGATCCTGTGGGAGAAGGTGTACGCCGCGGGCGCCGCCGCCTTCGGCCTTGCGCTCGGCGCTCTCACCTTCCGCGCGTTCCAGCTCGACGATGCTCCGGGCGCATGGATCGCGTTCGGCCTGTCGATGTCCTATTGCGTCGGCATGGTGTCGCGCGCGGCGATCCGCCCGTGGGTCGTGCTGACGACTACCGCCGTGCTGCTCGCCCCCACGCTGATCGCGGGGCTGATGCGCCCCGAGCTGCCCTATCAGCTCGGGGCCGTCCTGCTGGTGCTGTTCTGGTTCTCGATCCGCGAAGCCTCGCGCCATCTCAGCACCGCGTTCATCGAGCGGCTCGAGGCCAAGCACGCGCTGGCCCGCCAGGCCAACCATGATTTCCTGACCGACCTGCCCAACCGGGCGGCCTTCCTGGCTGCGCTTGAACGCACGACCGGGACTGTCGCGATCGTTGCCATCGATCTCGATGGCTTCAAGCCCGTCAACGACCGCCACGGTCACCACGCCGGCGACGACCTGCTGCGTCAGGTCGCAGCCCGGCTGTCGAGCTGTGTCGGCCGGGGCGGTCTCGCCGCGCGCTTCGGCGGCGATGAGTTCATGCTGCTGAAGCCGGTGGCGAGCGGCACGGACGGACGCGACGAGGCGCTGGCGCTCGCGCGCGAGGCGGTCCGCTCGCTGTCGATGCCGTTCCTGCTGTCCGACATTCCCGTGGTGATCGGCGCCAGCGCCGGCCTGCTGGTGAACGACCGGCCGCTCACGGACGAGTCCATGGACGAGGTTCTGCGCCAGGTCGACAGCGCACTCTACGCCGCCAAGCGCGCCGGGGGCGGCTGCTGCACCTGGGCCGAAGCTGCGGACGGCGCGTTGCGGCAGGCGGGCTGACGCGCGGCCTTCGATCTCAGGCGACGATCACCTCGCGCAGCAGCGCGTCGATCTCCCCGGCGTCGAGCTCACCTTCGCGTCCGATCAGCACGAGCTGCGCCGTGAGGCCATCGGCGGGCGACACCGGCGACGGCGCCAAGGTGCCACGCGTCGCCACCGACTGAAACAGGATCGGCTGTCCCGGATGGTCGGTGAACAGCAGGATGCCCTTGATGCGCAGGGTGCGCGGCGCGAGCTTTCCGATCACCTGCTGGAAGCGGGCCAGCGACAGCGGAGCACGGGAGGTCCAGGTGAGGGTTGCGAAAGGTTGCGACATCGTCGGCACCTGCTTGGGTAGCTCTCGCGGCGCGCGAATGTCGCGGCTGAACAGCAGGTCCGGCGCGACGACGCCATGCGATATCTCGAAGATCGCCGATTGCGGCTTGATGCCGCCGACGACGCCGCGGACCGCATCGAGCGCGGCGCGGTCGAGCAGATCGGCCTTGGTCAGCAGCACGAAATCGGCGGCGCGCAGTTGCGAGCGCCACAGCGCGTCCTGCGCGATCCCGGGATCATCGCGCAGCCGCTGCGGATCGACCAGCGTGACCACGGTCTCCAGCGGCGCGACCCTGAAGATCACGGGATCCATCAGGCTGCGGATGATCTCGGCGGGATCGGAGATGCCCGATGTTTCGATCACGATCGCATCGGGTGCCGGATCGCGCTTGATGACGGAGGACAGCGTGCGCAGCAGGTCGCCCTGCAGCGAGCAGCAGATGCAGCCGTTCTTGAGGCTGATCACTCCTTCCGTGACAGTGCCGAGCAGTTGCGCGTCGATGTCGACCGCGCCGAAGTCGTTGACAACGGCGGCGATGCGCCGCCCGCCCGGATTGGCGAGCAGATGATTGAGCAGGGTCGTCTTGCCGGCGCCGAGCGAGCCGGCAACCAGCAGGACCGGGACGTTCATGACAGGACCGGACGGCGCACGGCCTGTCCCGGCCTGACGTCGCGAACGAGCTCGCCATTGGCGATGACCGCGCGGCCATTGACAAGCAGATGCCTCACGCCCTCGGACGGCCGGTTCATGTTGAGGAAGTCGGCGCGGTCACGCAGGCCCACGAGATCGAGCACCGCGATGTCGGCGTCGCAGCCGGCCTGCAGCCGTCCCTTCTTGCGCATCGCGGGCGTCGACGGTTCCAGAATCCGGGCCGGAATCAGCGTGCACTTGGCGAGGCCCTCCATCAGCGGCACCGCCTTGCGGTCCAGCACCCATTCGCGCAGGAATTTGGTGAACGTCGCCGATGAGCGCGGATGCGACACCGCGTCATCCGGCAGCGGCCAGGCGTCGCCGGTGTAGTCGGTACCGTTGGACAGGATCCACGGCATTGCATCGGAAGCGATGGCGCCGCCCGGAAACAGCACGGAGACGTCGAGCAGGTCGCGGTGGCGCTGGTTGACGGCGACATCGAGGAAATGGATCAGCACCAATGCGCCAGGATCGTCCTGCTGCCGCGCGAGCAATTCGTCGCGGCTGCCGAGCCGATGGCGCTCGGCCACCATCTCGATCGCGTCATAGCCGGTGCCCATGCGCTGGCAGAACGCGGGGTCGGCGAAGAAGCCGGCGCCAACCACGGTCGAGCCGGTGCCGTAGGGATAGGCTTCAGTCGTGACCTTCAGGCCCTGCTTCTGCGCGGTCTGCACCAGTTCGGCGCAGCGCTCGACATCCTGCAGGCTCGTGCTGTTGAAATGGCAGATGTGCATGTGGGCGCCGGTCGAGCCGGCCAGCCCGATCAGCCGCGTGTAGGCATCGACCGAGCTGCGCGGATCGACGTTCGACATGTAGGCGATGTGCGTATAGGTCGGCACGTCGTGCCTGGCCGCCAGGCTGCACAGCTCCGACAGCTCCTTCATGCCGGTGCCGGGCGCGTAGGCATTCGGGAAGGCGATGCCGAGACCGCCCTGCTCCAGACCCTGCCGGGTGCGCTCGACGATCTCGGCGGTCTCGGCCGCGGTCGCGACCTCCTCGACCCATCGCTTGTCGCGCATCGCCTCGCCCATGCCGGCGATGTTGGACGCGGTCTGCTGGGTCGTCATCGTCGCGATGCGCGCGAACACCCAGCCCGACGCTGCGCCGTAATTCAGAAGGCGGCCGATCGCCGCCTGCTCGTCATACCAGCGCGCCACCGGCATCACGCCGATCTCGAGCTCGAGCGTCGTGGTGACGCCGTCGAACGCCTGCATGCGGTCCGCCGGCAGCGACTGGCCGTGGGCGTGCAGATCGATGAAGCCGGGTACGACGGCGAGGCCAGCCGCATCGACCACCTGATCGGCAGCCCCGCCGACATCGCCCACGGCAGCAATTGCGCCATCCTTGATGGCGACATCGGCCGTGGCGTCGAGCTTCGTTTCCGGGTCGAGCACGCGACCGCCGCGAATGATCAGATCGTAGTGAGGCATGAAATCAGCTGGGCTCGCGAAGTGGAACTGCCGAAAGCCCTAACACAGATGCGCGAAGATGAGAACGCGGCGGGAGAGATCGATTCTCTCCGAGCCATGCGTGGCGCACTTATCAGTTCGTCGACCTGCCGCCCCCGCTCTTCCCCTTGCGCAAGCGATCGGTCAGGATTGCGAACAACGACCTCTCGGCATCCGCCGTTCGACAGAGGAGACCCGAATGGATTCGCCCACACGGCGCATCGCCGACTTCACCTGCGAGAAGCAGCCGGCGACCGGCGCGCGCGGGATGGTCGTCACCAACCATCCGCTCGCCTCCAGCGCCGGCGCCGAGATGCTGATGCGCGACGGCAACGCGATCGATGCCGCGGTCGCCGCACTGTTCGCGCTGACGGTGGTCGAGCCGATGATGGTCGGCATTCTGGGCGGCGGCCTGTCGCACATCCGCCTTGCGGATGGACGGCACATCGTGCTCGACGGATTGAGCACCGCGCCGCGGCGCGCCACGCCAGGAATGTATGATCCGGTCTCCGACGAGATCGCGCTGGCGCGCGAGACGCGCGGCCGCCGCAATGTCGCAGGCGCGCTCGCGGTCGCCGTGCCCGGTGCGCTGAAGGGATGGTGCGAGGCCCTGGCGCGCTTCGGCCGGCTGCCGCTGGCCGACGTGATGGCGCCGGCGATCCGGCTCGCCGAGCACGGCTTCATCGCCAGTCCCTATCTCAACGATTGCGTGCGGCTGGTCGCGGACGACCTCGCGCGCGATCCGCATCTCGCCGCGCTGTTCCTGCCGGACGGCACGCCGGTCAGGCCCGGCGCCCGCGTGATCCAGACCGACTATGCCCGCTCGCTGCGGCTGATCGCGGAGCACGGTCCGGACGCTCTCTACGGCGGTCCGCTCGGGATCGCGCTGGCCAACTACATGGCCCAAAGTGGCGGCCTGATCGATGCGGCCGACCTCGCCGCCTACGCGGTGATCGAGCGCGCGCCGATCCGCGGGCTCTATCGCGGCCATGAGATCATCGGCCCCCCGCCGCCCTCGTCCGGCGGCGTGCACATCGTGCAGATGCTGAACATCCTCGAGGGCTTCGACGTCGGCGGGCTCGGCTTCGGCTCGGCCGACGGCGCCCATCTGCTCGCCGAAGCGCTGAAGATCGCCTTCGCCGATCGGGCGGTCGCCACCGCCGATCCTGCATTCGTCGACGTGCCGGTCGCGCGGCTAACATCCAAGACCTATGCCGCCGAGCGGCGGGCAGAGATCGACATGCGCCGGGCACGGAGCTTCGGTCCTGGGCTTGCGCCGACGGAGTCCGCCAACACCACCCATGTCACGGTCGCCGATGCCGCGGGCAACGTCGTCGCGGCGACCCAGACCATCAACGGCCTGTTCGGCGCCTGCGTACAGATCCCGGGCACCGGCATGACCGCCAACAACTACATGTATAATTTCGATCCGCATCCGGGCCGCGCGCTGTCGATCCAGCCGGGCAAGCGCGTCTTCACCTCGATGGCGCCGATGATGGCGCTGCGCGACGGCCGCTTGCGCTATGCGCTCGGCCTGCCCGGGGGCTTGCGCATCTTTCCTTCGGCCTTCCAGGCGCTGGTCAACCTGATCGACCACGGCATGTCGCTGCAGGAGGCGGTCGAGGCGCCGCGGCTGTGGACGCAGGGCGGCGAGCTCGAGCTGGAGCCGGCCTTCCCCGACCATGTGGCGCAGGAGCTCGCCGGACGCGGCCACGAGATCAGGCGCGAGCCGGTCGTGGCCGGCGGCATGAACGCGATCGCGTTCGGCGACGACGGCACACTGACGGGTGCCGCGTGCTGGCGCGCCGACGGCACGCCGATCGCGATCTCCGGCGGGCGCGCCCGCGCCGGGCTCCGCTTCGCCATCGCGTGAGCTCTACAGGCGCTCTCGCATCATCCGCGCGATCGCCTCGCCGATCACGACGGTGGTGAAATGCGTGTTGGCGCGGCAGTCCGACGGCATGATCGAGGCGTCGGCGACGCGCAGGCCGGCAATGCCCTTCACGCGGCCGTCCGGATCGACCACGCCATCGTCATCGGTGAAGCCGCTCATGCGGCAGCTCCCGGCGGCATGCTGGATGTCGCCGGTGACCTGCCGCAGCAGCGCATCGAGCTCGGCATCGGGCAGCGCAGCCGCCTGCGGCAAGGTGAACTCCGTATCGCCGAGGCGAATCCAGTCGGCGATGTCGTGCAGCGCCGGCTGCACCGTGATCGGCGCCAGCCGCTTCACCGCATCGCGCATCCGCGCGATGTCGCTGACATCGGCCAGCATGTTCTCCTCGACGATCGGATCCACGCGCGGATCGGTCGAGGCGAGCTTGAGCGTACCGCGCGAGAAGGCGTTGAACAGGCCGGCGCCGATCGCGCCGGGCACACCGATGCCGCGATGATTGAACGCGATCAGGATCATGTCGCGCTTGCCGCCGCCGGCGAGGCCCGACGAGTAGGTGACGCAGCAATTGGTGTGGCGGGTGTCGCGATCGGTCGGACGCAGCGCGTCGCGCAATTGAATGGTGGTGCGGAACAGCGGATGATCGAAGAAGTGCCGTCCCACGGGAAGATCGCGCAGCACGGCGATGCCGAGCGCCTGCAGATCCGCCGCGGGGCCGATGCCCGAGCGCAGCAGGATCGCCGGACTATGGATGGCGCCGGCGCACAGCACGACCTCGCGCGCCGCGATGTCCTTCACGCCCTCACCCTCGACATGGACGCGCACGCCGGTCGTCCTGCCGTCACTGATCAGCAGCCGCTCGACCAGCGCCCGCCCGCGGATCTCGAGGTTCGAACGGCCGCGGGCCGGCTCCAGATAGGCCTCGTTGGTGGAGATGCGCCGGCCATTGCGGCTGTTGATCGGATAGCAGGCGACGCCCTCGCCGTCAGGCCCGTTGAGATCGTCGCACCAGGGATAACCGCTCGCCAGCGCGGCATCGCGCAGGCCGCGGTCGATCGGCCCCCATGTGTCAGGCGGTACGCGGTAGACCGGAAGCGGCCCGCCGCGGCCGTGACCCTCGCGATCACCGAGCGCGAGATCGTCCTCGATCATCGCGAACAGCGGCATGATGTCCTTGGCCGACCATCCCGTGCAGCCATTGGCCGCCCATTCGTCGAACGCATCGGCCACGCCGCGGATCGCGATCTGGCCGTTCATCATCGAGCTGCCTCCCAGCCCCTTGCCGCGCCAGTAGAAGCGCATGTCCTGCCCGGCGACGCGGCGGGACATCAGCTGCGGCCACTGCCATGTCTCCTGGAAGGCGCGATCATGGATGATCGGAATCGGGTTCGGCGTCACGATCTCCCACGGCGCCTCGTCCGCCCGCCAGTCGGCGCCGGCCTCGAGCAGCAGGACCCGCGTCCGGGCGTCTTCTGACAGGCGTGCAGCCACGGCCGCCCCCGCGGAGCCGCCGCCGACCACAATGACGTCATGCATGAACTGAATTCCCGCTGTTCTCTGGCATCGCAATCATGACGGCCAGCTTGCGCTGCCGCGAGCGATCCGTGAAGCCCTCGAAAACTCAGGCCACCAGCATGCCGACGCAGAGCTGCGGCGCATCCTCGGCCACGAGACAGGAGGCCACGGCGATTACCTCGCGCGCCGATTTCCAGGCGCCGCCGCCGCCGGCCGGGCCATTGGTGTAGAGCGTCTCGACCTCGTTGCCGATGCGGATCGCCTCCGCCATCGTCTCGGTCCGCCCGGCGACACGAATGCGCACCTCATGGGGCTCGGCACCCTCTGCGCGCTCGTCGCCATGCAGCGCATTCAGCCCGATCAGGTCGCAGCGCAGCTCGCTCACCGCCACGCCGGTGAGCGCGAGACGCTCGCGGACGATGTCGAGCGCGAGGCGGCCGCGCGCGACGGCACCGGGACCGGCATAGGAGATCTGCCCCTCGCCGACATAGGAGTCGAGATAGCCGACCGAGGTCTTCAGCAGTCCCGTCTTCGGCCGGCCGCGGCCGCCGACCACCCTGACCCGGTCCGCACCGAGCTCCTCGACGGTCACCTGCGAGAAATCCGCCACGACGTCGGGCTGGAAATATTGCGCGGGATCGTGGATCTCATAGAGCAACTGCTCCTTCACCGTTGCCGGCGTGACGCAGCCGCCGGAGCCCGCGACCTTGGTCACGATCAGTTCGCCATCCTCGCGCACCTCACCGATCGGAAAGCCGAGCCGGGCGAGATCGGGAACGTCCTTGAGTCCGGGATCGGCGAAATAGCCGCCGGTGATCTGGCCGGCGCATTCGAGCAGATGACCGACGACGGTGCCCTGCCCGAGCCGGTCCCAATCGTCCAAAGCCCAGCCGAACTCATGAATCAGGGGGCCGAGGAACAGCGCCGGATCGGCGGCGCGCCCGGTGATCACGACATCGGCTCCGCCCGCGAGCGCCTCCGCGATCGCGCCCGCGCCGACATAGGCGTTGGCGGAGACGACGCGATTGCCGAGGGCATGGATCGTGTCGCCGGTGTCGAGCACGACATCCGCTGTCTTCAACGGCTCCAGAACATCGTCGCCGGTCACGGCCGCGATCTTCAGCCCCGTCAATCCAAGCTGGCGCGCGATGGCGCGGGTGGCTTCGGCCGCGGCGACCGGATTGGCGGCGCCCATGTTGGTGACGATACGGACCTTGTTGGCGCGGCAGATCGGCAGCACCGCCTGCATGCGCGCCGCCAGCAGCGGATCATAGCCGGCGGCCGGATCCTTCATGCGCGCCTGCTGCGCCAGCGCGATCGTGCGCTCCGCAAGGCATTCGAACACGAGATAGTTCAGGCCGCCCTTCGCCGCGAGCTCCACCGCGGGCTCGATCCGGTCGCCGGAATAGCCCGCGCCGGCGCCGATCCTGATGCTTCGCATCGGCCGCTCCTCCTGACATCATGCGCCGTTCGTCGGCTTCTGCCGGCCACATTAGCGGCCGCGGTGCGACGTTGCCAACGTCCGCATCAGACGATCAGGCATGCTGCTCATCCGCGAGCGCCAGCGTCGGGGCCGCGCTGCTCGCCGTGCATGCGACGGCAACGGCCATGTGCTCGTCCGCCCAGCACCATCGCTGGCCGCCGGCGCGCTTGGCGGCATAGAGCGCGCGATCGACCTGGCCGAGCAGCGCTTCCGTATCCGCCCGCCGATCCCCCGCGACCAGAACGCCGGCGCTGGCGCCGATCTGCACGCGCGTTCCAGCCAGCGTGAAGGGACGCGACAGCGCCGTCACCGCGGCTTGCGCGAGCGCGAGCGCGGCGTCACGTCCGGCTGCGGGCAGCAGCAGCATGAACTCGTCACCGCCGAACCGCGCCGCCAGGCCGGCTTCGCCGAGGCAATCCTGCAGGCGTGCGCCGACCTGGCACAACAGCTCGTCGCCGGCCTGATGGCCGAACCGGTCATTGACGAGCTTGAAGCCGTCGAGATCGACCGCAATGATCGCCACGGGACGATCGCACCGGCCGAGCGCGGCGATGAATGCAGCCCGGTTCGGCAGGCCGGTGAGGAAATCGCGCAGCGCCTGCCGCGCCAGCGCCTGCTCGGCCATGATCCGCTCGGTGAAGGCGGCCGTCAGCCGATAGGACGTCCCGCGCAGCGTGATCCAGAACAGCACGACCATGCCGGCGCCCATCCGGTAGACCGGCTCGGGCTGCATCAGGCAGGCGATGACGGTCGGGATCAGCAGCACCGCCGACGAGGTCATGACGATCCACGGGCTGACGCGCGACACGATGCCGACACAGAACGCCATCGACAGGCCGAAGCACATCCAGATCCCGGGCCCGTCGCCGATCTGGAACGCGCGGGCCGACAGCGCACCGATGGCCAGACCGAAGGCGGCGGCGCCGAGGCCGTAGAGGCGTTCCCAGCGAATGATGGCGTCGTGATCGAGCCGATCGAAGCGCGCGGCGAACATCCGCAGCTTGACCACGCGCAGCGCGCCGATCACCAGCAGCGCCACCGTGATCGCGGCGTAGCCCGGATCGTGCGCCACCCAGGCCATCACGCTGCCGATCACGACGGCCGCGACCGCGATCGTCCCGACCAGCGGCATCGAGCTGTACAGCAGGTGCGCGAGGTCGCGACGAATGTCCGGGTCCAATCGATGCATCGCAATTCCGTTTCGGCAATTGCGCGCACTCTCGTACCCACGCCTTAACGAAATCTCGCTGCACCCGCGAAGGGCTGCCATGCGCCGCGGATGCTTAAGAGATGCTCACCGCAACCCTGAAAATGCGAATGATGCCAGCGCATGACGCGCCAGAGCGACACAGGGCGTCGGATCAGCTCGCCCAATTGTCGCGGAACTCGCCGAACAGCGTGATGCCGCCGCAGGCATAGATCGTCTGTCCGGTGATGTAGCTCGCCTCGGCTGAGGCGAGAAAGGCGAACACGCCGGCGATCTCTTCCGGGCTCGCCACCCGCCCCATCGGAATGTGGGACTCGACCGCCGCGCGCTTGGCGGGGTCATCGGTCCAGGCGGCGTTGATCGGCGTGTCGACCGCGCCGGGCCCGACCGAATTGACGCGGATGCCGCGGCCGGCGAATTCGAGCGCGAGGGTCCGGGTGAGGCCCGCCATCGCGCTCTTGCTGATCGAATAAGCGAGATAGCCGGGCTTCGGAATGATCTGGTGCACGCTCGACGTATTGATGATGTTGCCGCCGCCGCGCGCGACGAAATGCGCCAGCGCATGACGCGCGCACAGCACCGCGCCGTTGAGATTGACATCGAGGATATTGCGATAGGCGTCGACGTCGAGCGCCTCGCTCGGCGATTCCCGCTGGAAGCCGGCATTGTTGACCAGGCAGTCGAGCCGGGGCCAGCGCGTCAGCACGGTCTCGAACATCTCGGCGATCTCGGCCTCGACGCCGATGTCGGCCTTCACGGCGAAATGATCGCGCGCGCCGTGACCATGCGCGGCGGAGGCCGCGTGCACCAGCGCCAGGGTCTCATCGCCCGATGGCGACGGACCGCCGAAATTGATCGCGACATGCGCGCCCTCCTCGGCAAAGCGCACCGCGATCGCGCGGCCGATGCCTTGGGCCGCACCGGTCACCAGCGCGTAGTGCCCGACCAGGCGCGACGCCCGTTCGGCTGGTTGGTCAGATGGCTCCATGTCTCGACTCCCTGAAAATGAGCTCGCCTCGCTCGCGCTACGATGACTCGCGTTCGGATGACAAGGCTATCAGGAGTCTGGTATCGCTCCACTCCCTATCCGTCACTGCGCACGCACGCGTGAGACGTCATGTATCTCGGCATCGATCTTGGAACATCCGCGGTCAAGACGATCATCGTCGATGATGCGCAGCGCGTCGTTGCGAGCAGCAGCCACGCCTTGACGATGGACGTGCCGCGACCCGGCTGGGCCGAGCAGGACCCCGCCGCCTGGATCGCCGCGGTGTTCGCCACGCTCGATGCGCTCAAGGCCGATCATCCCGGCGCGTTGGCGGCGGTGGACGCCATCGGCCTGTCGGGCCAGATGCATGGCCCGGTGCTGCTCGATGCCGCGATGAATCCGTTGCGGCCCTGCATTCTCTGGAACGACGGGCGGTCGGAGCGGGAATGCGTCGCGCTGGAGCAGCGCTGGCCCGCCTTGCGCACGATCACCGGCAACAAGGCGATGCCTGGTTTTGCCGCGCCGAAGCTGATGTGGATCGCGGCGCACGAGCCCGAGATCTTCGCGGCCACGCGGCTGGTTCTGCTGCCAAAGGCCTATGTCCGGCTGGTGCTGACGGGCGATGCGATCGAGGACATGTCCGATGCGTCCGGCTCGCTCTGGCTCGATGTCGTCGGGCGCGACTGGTCGGACGAGGGCCTCGCCGCCACCGGCCTGACGCGTGCGCAGATGCCGCGCCTCGTCGAAGGCTGCGCGCCGGCGGGCCGGTTGCGCAGCGACCTCGCGGAACGCTGGGGCATGACGAAGCGTCCGGCCTTCGCGGGCGGCGCGGGCGACAACCCGGCCGGTGCCGTCGGCATCGGCGCCGTCAGGCCGGGCGCCACTTTCATCACGCTCGGCACGTCCGGCGCCGTGATCACGCCGGTCGACGCCGCCACGGCCAATCCCGAGCGCGTCGTTCACACCTTCTGTCATGCCGTCCCTGCGATGTGGCTGCAGGCCGGCGCGATGCTGTCGGCGGCCTCATGCCTCGCCTGGGTCGCGCGGCTGCTCGGCGCGAGCGAAACGGAGCTGCTTGCCCCGCTGGGCACACGGCCCGCCGCGCCGTCGCCGGTCAGCTTCCTGCCCTATCTCGCGGGCGAGCGGACGCCGCATGACGATCCCCATGCCCGCGGCCTGCTCGACGGCCTGAGCCATGCGACAGATCGCAGCGTCATCGTCCAGGCGGTGCTCGAGGGCGTGGCCTTCGCCCTGGCCGACTGCCGCGACGCGCTGAGGGAAACCGGCCTCGTGATTGCCGAAGCGGATGCGATCGGCGGCGGATCGCGCTCCGACCTCTGGCTGGCGATCCTGGCTGATGTCCTCGGCATTCCCGTTCATCGGCTGGCCGAGGGCGAGACCGGCGCCGCCTTCGGCGCGGCCCGGCTGGCACGTCTTGCCGTTACCGGCGAGGACATCGGCGCGGTCTGCACGCCGCCGGCGCGCGTGCGGACCTTCGCGCCGGACGTCGCGCTGTCGGCAGCCTATGCCGAGCGGCGGCCGCGCTGGCAACAGCTCTATCGTCGGCCGAGCTAACCCGATCTCCGAAAGGCATTCGTCGCGGCGACGCGTTGCAGCGGCGTCTCTTTCATATTGTATTCGGCAACAGCCTCTAGTTTAATGGCTACCCCGCGCCAGCGATCAACGAGCCGCGGACGACAAGACGACGTGCATTGGGAGGCACGATGAGCGGTCCGATCCTCGAGATGCGAGGGGTGTCGAAGTCATTCTTCACCATCAAGGCCCTGCACAAGGTCGACCTCACCGTCTACGCCGGCGAAGTCCATGCGCTGATGGGCGAAAACGGTGCCGGCAAATCCACGCTGATGAAGATTCTCTCCGGCGCCTATCGCCCGGATCCCGGCGGTGAGATCCGCATCGAGGGCCGGCCGGTGCGCATCGAAGGGCCGATGGGCGGCCGCAACGCCGGCATTTCGATCATCTACCAGGAGTTGTCGCTGGCGCCGAACCTGACGGTCGCCGAAAACATCTATCTCGGGCGCGAGCTGTCGCAGAGCGGCCTGCTCGCGCGCAGCACCATGCGCGAGGGCGCTGGACCGATCCTGGACCGGCTCGGCGCCGATTTCACCGCCTCCACCTTGGTGGCCGAGTTGTCGATGGGCCAACGCCAGCTGGTGGAGATTGCCCGCGCGCTGCATGCACGATCCAAGATCCTGATCATGGACGAGCCGACGACCTCCCTGTCAGCCGGCGAGAGCGAGAAGCTGTTCGCGCTGATCCGCCAGCTGCGCGCCGAGGGGCTCGCCATCATCTACATCTCGCATCGCATGGACGAGGTCTATGCGCTCGGCGACCGCGTCACCGTGCTGCGCGACGGCCGGCTGGTCGGCTCGCTCGACAAGCCGGAGATCCGCGCCGACAGCATCGTCCGCATGATGGTCGGCCGCGACGTGTCGTCGTTCTACAAGAAGGATCACGACCCGCACGCCAAGCGTGACCGCGCGGTGCTCAGCGCCGTCGATCTCGGCGACGGCCATCGCGTCAAGAACTGCTCGCTGACCGTTCATGCCGGCGAGGTGGTCGGCCTCGCCGGGCTGATCGGCGCCGGACGCACCGAGCTCGCGCATCTCATCATCGGCGCCGCGCCGAAGACGACCGGACACATCGAGCTCGACGGCGAGAAAGTCAGCATCGACACGCCGCGCGATGCGCTCGATGCCGGGATCGCCTATCTGACCGAGGACCGGAAGGCGCTGGGCCTGTTTCTCGACATGTCCTGCGCCGACAACATCAACCTCGTCGTGATCGGACGCGACGCGAAGCTCGGCGGCATTCTCGATCGCGACAAGGCGAAGACGCGCGCCGACGAAGCATTCGCCGCGCTCGGCATCCGCGCCCCCAATCCCGGCGTCACCGTCGGCGGGCTGTCGGGCGGCAATCAGCAGAAGGTGCTGCTGTCGCGCCTGCTTGCGACCGCGCCGAAGGTCCTGATCCTGGACGAGCCGACGCGCGGCGTCGACGTCGGCGCCAAGTCCGAGATCTATTCGATCATCGACAATCTCGCCAAGTCGGGCACCGCGATCCTGGTGATCTCGTCCGATTTGCCGGAGATCCTCGGCATCTGCGACCGCGTGCTGGTGATGCGCGAAGGGCACCTGGCCGGCGAGCTGCAGCAGAGCACGACATCACCCATCACCCAGGAAGACATCATGGCGCTGGCCACCGGGACGGAGCACGTCGATGCCTGACAACAGTTCGTCGCAAGCCAAGACCGCGCCTTCATCCGGCCTGCCGTCCGCGTCGGACAACAAGCAGCAGCGGCTGCGGCTGATGATCCGCGCCGCCGGCATGCTGCCGGTGCTGCTCATCCTTTGCGTCGGCTTCCACCTGCTGTCGGAGGGACGCTTCTTCACCGGACAGAATCTCGGCATCGTGCTGCAGCAGGCCGCGGTCAACACCGTGCTCGCCGCCGGGATGACCTTTGTCATCCTGACCGGCGGCATCGATCTCTCGGTCGGCTCGATCCTGGCCGCCGCGGCGATGGCCGGGCTGACACTGTCGAAGATGCCAGATCTCGGCGCGCTGTGGCTGCCGGCCGCGGTGCTGACGGGCCTTGCCTTCGGTGTCGTCAATGGCGCGCTAATCGCGCTGTTGCGGCTGCCGCCGTTCATCGTGACCCTCGGATCGCTCACCGCGGTGCGCGGTCTCGCCCGCCTGATGGGTGGCGACACCACCGTGTTCAACCCGTCCATTCCCTATGCCTTCATCGGCAACGCCTCGCTGACGATCATTCCGGGCGTCGTCTCGATCCCCTGGCTGTCGGTGATCGCGTTGCTCGTGATCCTCGGCTCCTGGCTGATCCTGCGCCGGACCGTGCTCGGCGTGCACATCTATGCCGTCGGCGGCAATGAGAGCGCGGCGCGGCTCGCCGGCATCAAGGTCTGGGCGGTGCTGATCTTCGTCTACGGCATGTCCGGCCTGCTCGCCGGCCTCGGCGGCGGCATGCAGGCGGCGCGGCTCTATGCGGCGAACGGCCTGCAGCTCGGCCAGTCCTACGAGCTCGACGCCATCACCGCGGTCATTCTCGGCGGCACGTCGTTCGTCGGCGGCATCGGCTCGATCTGGGGCACCTTGGTCGGCGCGCTCATCATCGCGGTGTTGTCGAACGGGCTCATCCTGGTCGGCGTGTCCGACATCTGGCAATACGTCATCAAGGGCCTCGTGATCATCGGTGCCGTCGCGCTCGACCGCTACCGGCTGCAGGGCTCGGCCCGCACCTGAGTCGACATGGCGGGCTCCACCGGGGCCCGCCGCAACGCATTCTTCCACGGCCACTGGTCCGCCGTGCGTAGACGAACAGGAAGGGCCAGGGAGGAAACCAATGTTGAAGTCGGTTTTGTTTGCCGGTGCCGCGCTTGCGCTCGTGATGAGCTCCGCGCCGTCGTCGGCCAAGGAGCTGAAATCGATCGGCGTCTCGCTGGGCTCGCTCGGCAATCCGTTCTTCGTCGCGTTGTCGAAGGGCGCGGAGTTCGAGGCCAAGAAGACCAACCCGAACGTCAAGATCACCGCGGTCGGCTTCGAATACGATCTCGGCAAGCAGGTCACCCAGATCGACAACTTCATCGCCGCGGGCGTCGACATGATCCTGCTCAATCCGGGTGATCCGAAGGCGGTGGGTCCTGCGATCAAGAAGGCGCAGGCCGCCGGCATCATCGTCGTCGCGGTCGACACCGCGGCCGAGGGCGCCGACGCCACCGTGACCACCAACAACGTGCAGGCCGGCGAGATCTCGTGCCAGTACATCGTCGACAAGCTCGGCGGCAAGGGCGACGTCATCATCGAGAACGGGCCGCAGGTGTCGGCCGTGATCGACCGCGTCAACGGCTGCAAGAGCGTGTTCGCCAAGGCTCCTGGCATCAAGGTGCTGTCGAGCGACCAGGACGGCAAGGGTTCGCGCGAGGGCGGCCTCACGGTGACGCAGGGCTATCTGACGCGCTTCCCCAAGATCGACGCGATCTTCGCCATCAACGATCCGCAGGCGATCGGCACCGATCTCGCCGCGCGTCAGCAGGGGCGCACCGGCATCGTCATCACCGCGGTCGACGGCGCGCCCGACATCGAAGCCGCGCTGAAGGATCCGGCCTCGCAGCAGATCCAGGCCTCGGCCTCGCAGGATCCGTTCTTCATGGCGCGCCGCGCCGTGCAGATCGGCGTCGGCCTACTCAACGGCCAGAAGCCCGCCTCGACCGTCGAGCTGCTGCCCTCCAAGCTGATCACGCGCGACAATGTCGGCGAGTACAAGGGCTGGACCTCGGAGCGGAAGGAATAGCCAGGAATAGCCGACCCGACATAGCTCGAACATCCCACATGAGGTTCGGCGCCGCCCCTTGCCGGGCGGCGTCTTGCTTTGGGAACTGAAATGCGCGGGCGTCACGACAATCAGCATGGCAGTCCACGTCTGTCGCATTTGCGACAATGATCCACTTGATCGGGCGGTGCAGATCGCCCTCCCCGCTGGTCCGGAACTTGCGTGGGCCTGCCTGACGGCATCAATCAGCAGGCGATCCGATGGCTTTCACCGCAGTCTGTCCGACAACCGCCATGGCCGAAGGCGGCATGGGCCTGTACCAGGTCGGCAAGAAGAGCGTGCTGCTGCTCTGGCCCGCCGGCGGCGAGCTGAAGGCCTTTCGCGGCCGTTGCCCGCATGCCGACGTGCCGCTGACGGAGGCGACGTTCGACGGCAAGACGATCACCTGCCCGCACCATCAATGGGGCTTCGACGGCGGCAGCGGCAAGTGCGTCACGCATCTGGTCCGCAACGCGCTGCACGCCTATCCCCTGCAGGTCGAAGGCGGCGAGATCCAGGTCGATGTCGGTCCGATCAAGCCGGCGCGTGCTTCGGCTTGATCGGCACATCGAAGACGAGAGCAACCGCGAGGCACTTCCCTGTCCGTGCTGCGAACGGACGCCATATCGACGAGTTCAGCAGCATGACGGGCGCCGCGGACTGGGTGATCTGGAATGGCTCGGTGGGGATCGTCGACACGGTCCGGCTCGGCGCCATTGTCGAAGGTGCAACGGGCCGGCTCGCGCAGCTCGCGACGCCCTACGACGCCGTCGGGCCGTTCAGCTTCGACGAGCTGGAGACGCAGGGCCGGGTCGTGTTCGGTGCCTGCCTCGTCATGTCACAACGACGCTGGCGACAGGATCAGGATGCGTTGCGCATCGAGGCGCGGGCCGCGCGTCGCGCCCTGTGGGATCGGCTCGCACGCGACCGGAACGACGACGCCTTTCGCGCGGTCCTCGAGCTGCCCCTGCAGGGCACGCTGACGGCTACGCACATCAAGGCTGCGTTCCGCCGGCTGGCCAAGACCGCACATCCCGACGCGGGCGGCAGCAATGACCTTTATCGGCGCATTTCCGAGGCGCGCGATGCGCTGCTGGCACAGTTGGGCTGAAGATCGCTGGCGATGAAGCGGCCGACAGCGACGAAATGGCCAAGCCGAGCGAGCCAGGAGCGGGATCCAAGCCGGCGCCCGCGCCGGCCGGACGCTTTCGTGCGACTGGCCGTCAGACGGACGTCGCGTTGCCGCAAGATGGGGCGCACGGGCCCGGTGGTGCGCGCGTGACGACGCGCAACTCCAGGCTATCCCGTGGCCATCAGCCGCTTCATGAACTGGTCAACCTCACGACGCAGCGTCTCGACCTCGCCATGGACCCGCTCGGAGGCATTGTTGACCCGCGACGCGATCCGGCCGGTGTCGGCGGCAGCACTGCTGATCGCGCCGACGTCGGACGCGACCCGTGACGTGCCGGACGAGGCTTCCTGAACATTGTGCGCGATGTTCTGCGTCGCAGCCGCTTGCTGGTCGACCGCGGCCGAGATGGTGGACGCGATCTCGTCGATCTCGGCGATCGTCCGCGCGATCGCCTCGACCGCCGCGACCGACGTGGACGTCGAGTGCTGCATCTCGTTGACCTTGGCGCTGATCTCCTCGGTCGCCTTGGCGGTCTGGTCGGCGAGACTCTTGACCTCGGCCGCAACGACGGAAAAGCCGCGCCCGGCGTCGCCGGCCCGCGCCGCCTCGATCGACGCGTTCAGCGCCAGGAGATTGGTCTGTTCAGCGATCTCGCTGATCAGCTTGACCACGTCACCGATCCGGACCGCCGCATCGGCAAGCTCGCGGATCTCGCCGCCGGCACGGTTGGCCTCACCGACCGCACGCCCCGCGCTTTCGGTGGAACGTGAGACCTGCCGGCCGATTTCGGCGATCGACGACGCGAGCTGGTCCGCCGCGCCCGCCGCCGTCTGCACATTGGACGACGCGCGCCCCGAGGCCGCGATCACATCCTCGGTGCGGCGGCTGGTTTCCGTCGCGGCCGTCGCGACGTGGCCGGCGTCGGACTCGAGATCCCCCGCGGCGCCGACGAGGCTGACGACGATCTGATCGAGCTGCGTGCCGAACTGCCGTGCCAGCCCCGCAATGTCGACCACCCGGCGGCCGAGGCTGTCGGTGCCCTGGTTGATAATCGCCGCGGACCGGCGGAATGCGCCGGGCAGGCCCCGCGCCATGATCTTGCGGAAATGCTTGCCGCGGCTGGCATAGTCCATCGACGCCGACGCTTCGCGCACGAAGGCGTCGGTGATGTCGAGCATGTCGTTGATCGATTTCTGCAACAGACCTATGTCGCCGTGCTGGCGCCGGCTCAGCAGCCGCGGCTCGAGATTGCCCTTGGCTGCGCTGTGACAGACCTTGGCCGCCTCCGCGATCACGGCAGATGCCACCCGCAGTTGCCACAAGCCAAGGCCGAGCAGCAGCGCAACAGCGATGAGCAGCGCTCCGCCTGCGGCGGGCGGGGTCGCGCCGGCGACGACGAGCCAGGCCAGCCCGCCGAGTGCCAGCAGCGCCGCGGCCGCGATCGCGATCTGGGCCTTAGAGAGAGAGCACGAACTCATCATAATCAACGCCTTGTTGTTTGATCGCCGAGACCATCATGTCAAAGCTTGCGCGCAGGCCGTCCTTGGCATTGGCGTGGCGCGCCTCCTCGTCGCACAACGTCTTGTAGATCGGCTTGAGGCTCTCGATCGGCCCACGCTCGGGTCTGCGGCGGTTGGAATGGTAGCCGATGATATTGCCCTGGTCGTCCAGCGTCGGCGTCACATGGGCGAGCACCCAATAATGGCTGCCGTCCTTGGCCAGGTTGACGACATAGGCGAAGATCTCGCGCTTGGCCTCCAGCGTGTCCCACAGCAGCTTGAAGACGCATCGCGGCATCTCGGGATGGCGGATCAGGCTGTGAGGCGCTCCCAGGAGCTCGTCATAGCTGTACCTGGCCATGCGAACGAAGACGTCGTTGGCGTAGGTGATGCGTCCCTTGCGGTCGGTCTTCGAGACGATCAGGTCTTCTTCGCCGAGCATGTGCTCGATGCCGGTCGGTTTCACAATGTGGGCCATGACTGGTCCTCCTTGCGGTCATCACGATGCGGGGCGGACAGACGGGATGGCCCGGCCCGTACGGCCGGTCCGGTCGACGCGCGGGCACAACCGGCGCCGCCCGGCGTGCGGCCAGGTGTCGCCAGGACCCCATCGGCCGGCTTTCGCCGGGCCCAGGAGAAGGCTGTCCGCCTCCCGGCCTCAATCTGACGTTAACTGTGAAACATCGCGTTAACTGGGAGCCCCCGCCAGAATACAGGTGGCGCCCGCGGCGGGGACGGGGCGCGCCGGCTCGATGGCCGGCGATCGGTGCGGACCGCTGGCCGGAGGATCGCGTCGGCCGTCGCCTTGTTGGAAGATGTGGCACAAGGACCAGGAGGTGCGTACGTGACGCCCCGCAACCTCATGAGACGCGCACGGGCCGGTCGGGGCGCTCATGCCCGACCGGCCCGGCGCCCCCTGCCTCAGAAGAAGCCGAGCTTCTTCGGGCTATAGCTGACCAGCATGTTCTTGGTCTGCTGGTAGTGGTCGAGCATCACCTTGTGGGTCTCGCGTCCGACGCCGGACTGCTTGTAGCCGCCGAATGCCGCATGCGCCGGATAGGCGTGATAGCAGTTGGTCCAGACGCGCCCGGCCTGGATGTTGCGGCCGAAGCGGTAGCAGGTGTTGGCGTCGCGGCTCCACACGCCGGCCCCCAGGCCGTAGAGCGTGTCGTTGGCGATCGCCAGCGCCTCGTCCTCGGTCTTGAAGGTCGTGACCGAGACCACGGGTCCGAAGATCTCCTCCTGGAACACGCGCATCTTGTTGTGCCCCTTGAACACCGTCGGCTTGACGTAGTAGCCCCCGGCGAGATCGCCGCCGAGCAGGTTGCGCTCGCCGCCGATCAGGAGCTGCGCGCCCTCCTGCTTGCCGATGTCGATGTAGGACAGGATCTTGGACATCTGCTCGGAGGAGGCCTGCGCGCCGATCATCGTCGCCGGATCGAGCGGGCTACCCTGCACGATCGCCCCGACGCGCTGCAGCGCGCGCTCCATGAAGCGCTCGTAGATCGACTCGTGAATGAGCGCGCGGCTCGGGCAGGTGCAGACCTCGCCCTGGTTGAGCGCGAACATCACGAAGCCTTCGATCGCCTTGTCGAGAAAGTCGTCATCTTCGGCGCAGACGTCCTTGAAGAAGATGTTCGGCGACTTGCCGCCGAGCTCCAGCGTCACCGGGATCAGGTTCTGCGAGGCGTATTGCATGATCAGGCGCCCCGTCGAGGTCTCGCCGGTGAAGGCGATCTTGGCGATGCGGTTCGACGACGCCAGCGGCTTGCCGGCTTCGAGGCCGAAGCCGTTGACGACGTTGAGCACACCCGGCGGCAGCAGGTCGCCGACGATTTCCATCAGCACCAGGATCGAGGCCGGCGTCTGCTCGGCCGGCTTGAGCACGACGCAATTGCCGGCGGCGAGCGCCGGCGCGAGCTTCCACGCCGCCATCAGGATCGGGAAATTCCACGGAATGATCTGGCCGACGACACCGAGCGGCTCGTGGAAGTGATAGGCGATGGTGTCGTGGTCGATCTCGGCGATCGAGCCATCCTGGGCGCGGATCACGCCGGCGAAATAACGGAAGTGATCGATGGCGAGCGGGATGTCGGCGGCGGTGGTCTCGCGGATCGGCTTGCCGTTGTCCCAGGTCTCGGCGAGCGCGAGCTTGTCGAGATTGACCTCCATGCGGTCGGCG
Organism: Bradyrhizobium sp. HKCCYLS3013; assembly: GCF_051167615.1. Classification (NCBI taxonomy): domain Bacteria; kingdom Pseudomonadati; phylum Pseudomonadota; class Alphaproteobacteria; order Hyphomicrobiales; family Nitrobacteraceae; genus Bradyrhizobium; species Bradyrhizobium sp. HKCCYLS3013. Next base: position 243,118 of record NZ_JBNPTK010000008.1, on the reverse strand, counting down.
ATCCTGTTGAGGACCATCGCGCGTTCGGTCACGCTGGTACGGGCCCAGCCGTCCTTGGCGGCATGCGCGGCGTCGAGCGCGGCCTCGATGTCGGACGCATCGGAGCGCGCGATCTGGCACACCGGCTGGCCGGTGATCGGCGAAATGTTGTCGAAATATTTGCCGGCGTTGGGGGCCTTCCAGGCGCCGCCGATGAAGTTGTCGTAACGCGCAGCGAAAGGCGGCTTGAGCGCCGCATTGACGTCAACCTTGGTCATCTCTCTCTCCCATTCACGCCGATGCACACGGCGTTGCAGGGAGGCTCGATCAAACCGGCACGACAGACCAGAGGCTGAAACGAGCGCGTCCGAACAAGTGTCGCAGTTCTGCGACATGTTGGCTGCGATTCGACAGTCGCGGCGCGTTCATCGCTCGAGCCCGAGCCGCTTCATCTTCCGGTGCAGGGTGGCGCGCGACATGTCGAGCTCCTTCGCCGCCTTCGAGACGTTGCCGCCGGCGCGCGCCAGCGCGCGCTTCAGCACCGCGCGCTCGGCGGCGTCGATGTCGTCGCCACCGGTGGTCGTGTCCTTGATCAGGTCGCCGGCCGGCACCGGGCGCGCCAGCGCGGACGGAGACAGGTTGAGCGCCCGCCGCGCCGCCCGTGTGGCACCGATGACGAGGTCGTTGCGATCGACCGCCAGCAGCGAGTTGATCTCGCGCTCGCTGTCCGGCGTCAGCACGATGCGGGCGTGTGGAAAGGCCTGGCGGAAATTCTCCGCCTCGATCAGCCGCGCGGCATCCGCGACGGTGGTCGCGATCAGCCGACTGAAGCCTTCGGTCAGATCGGCACGGCAGGAGGAGACGTCGAGCGCGGCCTTGAGCTGGCCATGCTCGTCGAAGATCGGCGCCGTGGTACAGAACAGGCGCGCGTTGCGCGACAGGTAGTGCTGGTCGCGGTCGATGGTCAGCGGCCGCTTCTCGACCAGGCAGGTGCCGATCGCGTTGGTGCCCTCGTGCCGCTCGCTCCACACCGCGCCGGTCCACAGGCCCCAGGATTCGAAAGTGGCGTCGTCCCCGCGCGCGCCGCGGCGCTCGAGCACGGTGCCCTCGGCATCGGCCAGCAGCACCGAGCAGCCGACGCCCCCGACCGCCAGGAACAGCCGGTCGAGGCTCGCTTGCGCGATCGCGAGCAGCCGCCCGAGCCGGGCGCGCGCATCAGCGATCTCGGCGGCCGTCAGGCGGGCCGGCAGCTTCGGCGTGGCGGGATCGAGCGCATGGAGATGGCCGGAGCGCCGCCATGACGCCGCGAGCGCCGAGACCGCCGGCGCGCCTCTGTCGGCTCTGTGATCGGCCTTGCCGTCAGCGTCAGCCTTCGCATCCCCCTTGGCCAAAGCCTCCAGGATGCGATCCGAATGGGCATTCCCGGGCGAACGCCCCATGTCCCTCCTCCCGGCTTTCCTGCCGCGATTGGCGCAGCTTATAATCAGATTAGCGCAACTACAGCACCGCCGTTTGACCGGCGTCAAGGAACGGGGACTGCAGCGACCCCTCCCCTTGGGTGTGGCAATTGCCTCCGCCCTTATGCCCGGATGACTACGGGGGTGTCGCAACGCTGCGACACTCCGTCGGCCGAACTGGGCCAGGTGCCCTGAAAGGACGCCGATGCCTTAAAGCGCATTAATCCCCATTCCGGATGGTTCCCGCACGCGCTTCGCACCGATGCACGTCATTGCCGGTCCCGCGAGGCAACCACGAGAGGGAAACATGCGCCTATCCTTTGCGACAATACGCTCCATCCAGACCAAGATCGCCTTGATCGCCGGCTTCTGCCTCGCGCTCACCTGCGTCATCCTGATCGGCTACGGCCTGTTCTCGACACAGAGCATGAATCAGTACGTCAATCACGAGGTCATGCAGCTGGTCGATCGCCAGACCAAGGAGAGCCTGATGAATCGGGCCTCCACCGAGGCCAACGTCATCAAGGCCGAGCTGGAGGTCGGGTTCGACGCGGCGCGCACGCTGGCGCAGTCCTTTGCGGTTCTGGCCGATGCCAAGACCGGGACCGCCGCGAGCGCACGCCGCGCGCAGCTCAACGCCGTGCTGCGGCGTGTCCTGGAGCTCAATCCCGCCTTCAACGGCACCTACTCGGCCTGGGAGCCCGATGCGCTCGACGACAACGATAGCACCTTCAAGGCCAACAAGGAGATGGGCTCCGATCACACCGGCCGCTTTCTCCCTTACTGGACGCGAAGCGCCGGCGGCGCGATCGCCGTCCAGCCGCTGGTCGAGTACGACAGCAGCGAGCGCCATCAGAATGGCCTCGTGAAGGGCGCCTGGTACATCAACCCGAGCACCACCGGGAAGGAGAACATTCTCGGGCCGCTGCCCTACATCGTCCAGGGCAAGCCGGTGTTCCTGGCCACGATGTCGGTGCCCGTCATGATCGACGGCAAATTCCGCGGCGTTGCGGGCGCCGACTACAATCTGGACTTCGTGCAGAGGCTGGCGGTCAAGATCAATACCTCCCTGTTCGACGGCAAGGGCAAGGTCGTGATCCTGAACGACACCGGCCTCGTCGTCGCCGACAGCGCCAATCAGAACGTCATCGGCAGGCCCGCCGCCGAGGCCGACTCGCGCTGGACCGACAGCGCCGCCATCGTCCGCACCGGCAAGGGCACCGTGCTGGACGAGCCCAACAATTCGAACGTCGACATCTACGCCCCGATCACCTTCGGGCTCACCGACACGCCCTGGTCGGTCGTGATCTCCATCCCGCGCGACGTGGTTCTCGCCTCGGCACGGCAGCTCGACGCTTCGCTCAGCGGCCGCTCGACCAGCAACACGCTGTGGCAGCTCGGAGTCGGAACGGTGATCACGGCGCTTGCGATCTTCCTCATCTGGGTGGCGGCACGGGGCATTGCCCGTCCGATCCAGGAGTGCGCCATGTTTGCCAATGGCATCGCCAAAGGCGACTTCAACCAGGCCCTGACGATCGAACAGGCGGATGAGGTCGGTGCCCTCGCCACCTCCCTGAAGGCGATGCAGGGCGACCTGAAGCAGAGCATCGCGCAGCGCGCCGAGGACCAGGCGGCCGCCGACGCCCAGCGGCGGCGCGCGATGAACGCGATGGCGGATCAGTTCGAGGCGTCCGTCGGCGGCATCGTCGAAACCGTGTCGTCGGCCTCGAGCACGCTGGAGACGTCGGCGGGATCGTTGAGCGCGACCGCGGAGCGGGCGCAGTCGCTCGCGACCACCGTCGCTGTCGCCTCGGAGCAGGCGTCGACCAACGTGCAGTCCGTGGCGTCCGCCACCGAGGAGATGGCCTCCTCGGTGACCGAGATCAGCCGCCAGGTGCAGCAATCCGCGCGCATGGCCAACGAAGCCGTGACGCAGGCACGCTCCACCACCGGACGGGTCGGCGAGCTCTCGAAGGCGGCGGCGCGCATCGGCGACGTCGTCGAGCTCATCAACAGCATCGCCGGCCAGACCAACCTGCTCGCCCTCAACGCCACCATCGAGGCGGCGCGGGCGGGCGATGCCGGACGCGGCTTCGCCGTGGTCGCCACCGAGGTCAAGGCGCTCGCCGAGCAGACCGCGAAGGCGACCGGGGACATCGGCCAGCAGATCGCGGGCATCCAGACCGCCACTCAGGAGTCCGTCGGCGCGATCCGCGAGATCAGCGAGACCATCGAAAGGCTGTCGGAGATCTCGGCCACCATCGCCGCCGCCGTCGAGCAACAGGGCGCGGCGACGCAGGAGATCTCGCGCAACGTCCAGCAGGCGGCCCAGGGCACGCAGCAGGTCTCGTCGAACATCACCGACGTGCAGCGCGGCGCCAGCAACACCGGGACGGCGTCATCCGAGGTGCTGTCCGCGGCCAAGCTGCTGTCGCGCGACAGCGGCCGACTGAGGGAGGAGGTCGGCAAGTTCCTGACCTCGGTGCGTGCCAGCTGAACGCCGACCGACAAAAGCGAAAAGGCCGCCTGGATGATCCAGGCGGCCTTTATCGTGTTGGATGCGATGCGTCCGCCGCTGATCTCAGCGGCCGCCGCGCGACAGCATCTCGAAGCGGTAGTTGACGCCGATCATCGCCGTGTGGAGCTGGGTCTTCTGGCTGACGACGTTCGGCCCGCCGGTGATCGCGGCGGCGCCCGGCAGCGTGCCGGTCACGGTGCCGAAATCGGCGTAATCATATTCGGCGAAGGCCGACCAGTTGCGGGCGAACATCCACTCGACGCCGGCACCGACCGTCCAGCCGCTGCGGTTGAACGCCACGCTGGCGGACTGTCCGGTGGCGGTGTTGACGACCGAGACGTTGGTCCGCGTCCACGCCGCGCCACCGCGCACATAGGCCAGGATCTCAGGCGTCACAAGATAGCCTGCACGGACGGTGGCGGTGTAGAGGTTGCTGGTCCGCGTGTTCATCGTCAGCGCCGGTCCGAGCGGGCTCGACGCGTTGATGATGCCGAGATCGGCCATCGCCTGGATGCCGACCACGAAGCGGTCCATCTGGTAGTCGCAACCAAGCTGCAGGCCGCCGACGACGTCGCTGCCATTGCTGGAGATGGCGGTCGGAATCTGCACGGCCGCGACGGGCAGCGGCGCCACGTTGCCGCCGCCGGCCACCGGCGGCGGATTCTGCGCCGGCGGATTGCCATTGTTGCCCTGTGGCGGCGGGTTCGGCTGACCGCCACCATTGTTCGGCGGCGGATTCTTCGGCGGCCAGGGCTTGTCCGGATGATGCGGCCATCCGCCATGATGGTAGTTGCCGCCCTGCTGCTGCCAGTGATCCTTGTCGGGCTGCTTGTCGCCGTAGCCGCCCTTGCCGTCGTCATTGTCGTGCGGCTTGCCGCCCCAGCCGTAGCCGCCATGCTTGTCGTCGTCGCGCTGATCCGGCTTCATCCAGGCGTAGCTGTCACGCTCGCTCTTCATCGGCTGCTTCGACCAGCCGAAACCAAGCGGCTTGTCGGTGCCGTCGTCCTTCTTCCCGCCCCATCCGGAAGCCGGCTTGTCATGATCGTCTTGCCGATCGCGGTGCAGCCAAGCCGATCTGTCGGAGTAGCCGCTCGAATGCAGCTGCGACCAGCCGCTCGACTTGCCATGGTCGTCGTCGTGAGGTTTGTCGAACCAGCCGCTGCCATATTTGACGTCGTTGTAGTTGTCGTCCTTGTTCTTGGATGGAGCCGACGGCCAGGACGACTTGTTGTCGCCGCCTTTCGATCCAACCTGTGGCCAATGATGTCCACCGTCGTGATCGGCCTTGTAGGACGGCTTGTCGTTCGGCCAGCCGTGATCCTTGTCGCCATGATACTGCTTGCCGGGCTGCCACCAGCCCTTGTCGTTGCGCTCGCAGATCGGGGGCTTGCCCGGCGGCTTATGCGGCGGCGGCTTCCATCCGCCGTTGTTCCCGCCAGGGTTGTTCGGCGGCGGCGGGTTCGGCGCGGGGGTTGCAACCACAGGCGGTTTGACCACGGGCGGGTTGTTTGCGTTGCCGACGGGCTGCTGCACGGGTTGAACCGGCGCGGCGGCGGCATTGGCGACCTGGCTCCACGTCTGCTGCTGGCGTGACCAGGCCATCCCGGCGTTCGCGCCGGCATGGCAGCCACTCCACCTGTAGGCGAAGACGTCGGGCGGCGGGAGCGGGGGAGGCAGGGCGAGATCAGTCGCCCAGACCGATGTCGTACTTCCTGCGAAAGTAGATAGGCAAAGGCATACGCCAAATACGCGACGCATCGAACTCACAACTCCTGAACACGTGCCGCAACAAACGGCGGCCGCATCAGGAGGGTGAGATTGTGTCGCGAACTGAATTGAAAAATGTCATTCGGAAGGAATGCAGATCGCGACGCCGACGCGATCGAAATTCGGCTTTGACTGTTGCACGCAAGATGCAGGATTCTGGCAAAATGAAGCAGCGCGCGACACGATTGCGACAAACGGCGCGACACGCGATGCCGCAGCGGCTCATGAGTTCGTAGTAGACGAACGTCCGCACCGAACTCACAGCAAGCGCAGAGCGCGCTCGGCGGCATGCGTCCTGATCGCGCGCACCTCGCGATCGTCGGCCTTCACATCAACCACACGCTCCGATTGCACTACAGCGAAGAGGGCGGCACTTGGTCTGCGCGGTCGCCTTCGCCGTCGACGCGCCGACGCTCGGCTATCCATGCGCGTCGACAAGTCCTGCCCTTGGTTTCGCCGCTATTGCGCAGCCAGCGCGACGTCATCGATCAGAAGAGAAAGCGGCAAAGGCCGCCGCAATCGCACCGAATGGGGCGGACCTTCGTCGACGTCGCGGCAATTCATCGGAGCAGCGCGCCGCGAAACATCCATGATTGCGGCCGGATGCGGCGCGGCGGCGCGCGGCCGATTTCGCGTCATGCCATCGGCATCACGGATTGCGCCGCGAGAACGAGATGGCATAGGCGCCGTTGCGGATGTCGATCATCGGATCGTCGGAGGCCTCGATGCCGTCGGTGAGCTGGCCCGGCAGGAACAGCAGCTTCTTCTGCGCCGCGTCACTGTCTTCGACCGCCTTGTCGATCGTCAGCACGCCGAGCTCGACCAGCTTGCGATCGTCAGGCCACGGCTTTGCCGGATCCCTGGTTTCGTCGCCGGCCGCGGCGAGCTGCGCCTTGAAGCGGAACGTCACCGGCCCCTGCTTCAGCCGCGCCGGCAGCTCGGCCATCAGGAAGTCCGGCGCGCGTTTCGCCGCGTCCTCCTTGTCGATATGCACGACCTTCTCCGGCAGCATCTGCCAGCGCACCGCCTGCTTCTCGCCGGCCTTGTTGACGAGGACGAAGGCGTTGACGCCGAAATAGGCCTCGTCGGCAAGACTGTCCGGCGTCGCGATGGTGCCGAGCGCCGCCGGCACCGAGGGATGGCTGGCGATGAACTGCTCGAGCCTGGTCGGCTTGGCCGCACTCGGTCCGGAGTCCGCGATCGCCAGGAACAAATCGCGTAACTCCGCCCCCGTCGAGACAGGGAAGAATTTCAGCGAGTTGATCACGAGGTCCATGTCGCTGCCGTCGGCGAGATGAAACTTCACCGCCATGCCGTGCGGATTGGCGTCGCCGGAGCCGTCCGGCAGGTTCGGCACGCCAGTGGAGTCCGAGAACCGCACCGTGACCGGAACCTCGCCGCCGCTGAACAGCGACGCCTTGCTCAAGGTCGCCGCCTCGGCCGACGGCTTGAACTTGCCCTCGACGACGACGCCCTTGGCGTGATTGGCGCGAAAGGCGGCGTGCACGCCGAACACCTTGTTCATCGCATTGACGAGCTGCTCCTCGACCGGCGGCTCCTGCGCGAGGGCAGCGGCCGGCAACGCGAGGGCAATCCCGGCCAGCGCGGCAACGAGTGTGCGTGTCGTCATGAGCGGCGTCCTCCTTGTATGAGGGATGCAGCATAGCAGCATGAATTGACGCGCGAGCGACTTTCGAGCGCGGCCGATGGGCGCCCCTCACCGCATGATCCACCTTGCCGTCTGACAGGAGCCATTACGCCCCGTCACCCGCTCCTTGCGGCGAGATGGCGAATGTCTCTATTGTAGTCGCGCGTGTCCGGTCTGCCTCTCCGCGGTGCGGATCGGGGGATCGTGCCCCCTCCGACCCTGACGCCGGACGGCGCGCCCACGACGGAGTTTCGACTGTGTCCGCACCGGAAAGCTTCCCCATCGACAGGATCCACGTCCCCGACAAGAAGCGCAAGGCGCTGAGGCAGGACGCGGTCGACGCGCTGGCCGAAAGCATTTTGGAGGCCGGCCAGCGCGAGCCGATCCTCGTCCGCCGCGACAAGGACCATTTTGTCCTGGTCGAAGGTCTGCACCGCCTCGAAGCCTGCAAGGCCCTCGGCGAAAGCGCCATCATGGGTCTGCTGATCTCCGCCGAGGAAGCCCGCCAGCGCGAGCTGCCACCGCCGCCGGTCGATCCGGAGCGCGAGAAGATGGAGCGGCTGCGCAAGCTGCGGCTGGAGAAGGAGGAAGCGGAGAAGCTCGCAACGGCCCCGAGAGGCGTCTCGGGCGCCCATGCCGCGACGCGCCCGCGCGGGCCGACCGAGACGACGAACCGGAGCAACAGGACTGCCACCGCGAAGCCATCGCGCCCCGGACAAGGATCGTCGCCCCGGACCTTGTCGGATTGGATCAAGCAACAAGAGCGCAGCGGCGGGCGATACTGACGGTTTCAACGCGCGAGTGCCCCCCGGCCTCGGTCTGATTGAGCGGCAGTCCGTCTGGCGGATCAGCGCAGCGTGATCCGCCGCCTCGCGTCGCAGTTCAGCACAGTCACGTCCATCCCCGCACATGCGCGCAGCAGCGCTGGACCCCGGCCCGCGCAGGGGCAGTTTGACGCGCCTCTCGCGGCGATCCGTGGGGAACGCGCCCCGTGGCCATACGTTGCCGACACTCGCGGGAGCGAAATCCGCAAAGCCGGCGCGGCGTTGCCGTGCAGCCAAGCCCACCCGCGCCATCCCTTCAACCGGCACAACCCAGCCCCGACAATGAATTGGAGCCCCTGATGCGAGCAACCATCGTTGCACTCTCCGCCATCCTTCTCGTCAGCTCCGTCGGAGCCTCGGCGGCGCCGATGGCCGCCGCGGCAGATGAGGGCGAAGCGGCTGCTTCTCCGATGCGCCTTGCGCAGCGGGATCACGGCAACGGAGACGGTCGCTGGCAGCACGAGCAAAGACGTCACGGCTATCGCGGCCACGACGGACGGCGTCACGGTCCTCCTGCCGGCTGGCACCGCTATCGCTTCCGCCCGCACGACCATCACCGCCGGGGCTGCATGCAGATCGGACCGGCCTGGTTCTGCCCGTAGGCGCCGCGTGTCCGTCCCGCACGTTGCTCCGCGGAGGACAGTGCTGGACGGGCTAGGCAACTCCGATCACGCCCGTCCGACTCAGCGCGATGCGACGGGCGCGGCAAGCACTGCGAGCATGCCAATGGCAGCGACGTTGGCCGCCACGTCCCTCCGTCGCAGCCGCCTTCGGCTGAAAGAGCCTATTCTCGGAGCTGTCGCCGCGTTCGCGGCGCAAATGGCGCGGCCGACTGGACGGCGGCGAGGTCGCGATCGCCGGCAGTCGCATCTTCATCCCTCCGCCCGCCCCGCCGTTAGCACGTCTTTAGGCGATGTCCGCCTTCATCAGGTCGCGCAGCGCTTTCGGTATCGGCTGCGCCCTGCCGCCGCTGATGAACGCGACTCTCACGTCGGCCTTGACGAGCACCTCCTCGCCGCGCCTGACCTCCTGCGCCAGCGTGATCGACGCCCCCTTCACCGCCACGGGCCAGGTGACGACGTCGAGCACGTCGTCCATACGGGCCGGCCGCAGGAAGTCGAGCGTCATCGAGCGCACCACGAAGGCGAAACCCGGGGCTTCGCTTGCCGCCTCCGCGAACAGCGCGTGCTGCTCGGCGCCCATCAGCCTCAGGTGATTGGTACGGCCGCGCTCCATGAAACGAAGGTAGTTGGCGTGGTAGACGATGCCTGAGAAATCCGTGTCCTCGTAGTAGACGCGGACCTGCATGTGGTGACGGCCGTCGCGGATCTCGCCGTCGAGATGGTGATGGGTCAAGGGACGCCCTCGATAGCCGGAAATCGCGATCGTTTCGCCCAGTTCAACGGCCAGCGCAAGAGCAGGCTAGGACGTCACCTCGACGGGTTCCCTGCCGACGGTGACCAGCACGATTTCCGGCGGCATGCCGATCCGGACTGGCATGATGCTGCAGCCGAGGCCGCCGGAGACGATCACGTCGCATTGGGTGCGGATGTGGCCGTAGGCCAGATTGACGCCATTGCGCGCGGGAACGGCCGGCGACCAGCCGAGCAGGCGGATCTGGCCACCATGCGTATGCCCCGACAGTTGCAGCGCCACGCGCGGCGGCACCCGAAGCGCGACGTCGGGCTCGTGCGCCAGCAGAATGACCGGGGCGCTGTCCGTCACCTTGCGCAGCGTCCCTGCGAGATCATCGATGCCGATCCGCGGCATCGGCCGGAAGCGGCGCGCCGGCATGTAGGCCAACTGATCGCCGAGGCCGGCAAGCCAGAAGGCATGGCCGTTCTTCGTGAGACGCACGACGTCGTTCTCGTAGACGGGAATGCCGGCGGCCTCGAGCGCCTTCTGGGCATACGGCGCGCCGCGGCCGTCGCGCTGCACGGTTCGATCATCCCAATAATCATGATTGCCCAGGATGGCGTGCACGCCCAGCGGCGCCTTCAGGCCGCCGAGCACCGGCGCCCAGGCGGCGGCGTCGATGCGTCCGATGTGATGACGATGACCGGCGACGTAGTCGCCGAGCAGGACGATCAGATCCGGCTGCAGCGCATTGGCACGCTGGACGATCCCGTCGATATGCACCAGCGACATCCACGGATCGCAGGCATGGATATCGGCGATCGCCGCGATCTTCAGTCTCAGCCCAGCGGGCCAGTTGTGCGGATGGATGTGATAGTCGGTGACGCCGAGACGGAGCGGCTCGATGCCGACGCCATAGGTCGCAGTCGAAAAACCGGTCGCGGCAAGACCGCCTGAGAATGACAGAAAGCGACGGCGTGACAGCATCGATAAACTCCTCGCAGCGGCTCCCTTCTCCCTGATCATTGCAACCGATTTCGGGTGCGTCTGTGCAGATTGTCAGCAGTTTCGTTAATCATCGTCCTCATTGCCGAACAGGCCGAACTGGCTGGGATCGCGGTTCGGCTCGGCCAGGCCGAGATGCTTGAACGCGTGCGTGGTCAGCAGCCGGCCGCGCGGCGTGCGCTGCAGATAGCCGCATTGGATCAGATAGGGCTCGATGATGTCCTCGATCGCGTCGCGCGGCTCCGACAGCGCCGCCGCCATGGTCTCGACGCCGACCGGGCCGCCGCCGTAGTTCAGCGCGATGGTCGAGAGATAACGCCGGTCCATCGCGTCCAGCCCGGCGGCATCGACCTCCAGCGCGCTCAGCGCGTGATCGGCGATGGCGCGATCGATCGCGTCCGCGTTTGCCGCCGAGGCGAAGTCACGCACACGGCGCAGCAGCCGGCCGGCGATGCGCGGGGTGCCGCGGGCGCGCCGCGCGATCTCGTTGGCGCCGTCCGCGGTCATGCCGACTCCGAGCACGCGGGCACCGCGCGTGACGATGCCTTCGAGCTCCTCGACGGTGTAGAAGTTCAGGCGGATCGGGATGCCGAAGCGGTCACGCAACGGATTGGTCAGCAGGCCCGCGCGGGTGGTGGCGCCGACCAGGGTGAACTTCGACAGATCGATCTTCACCGACCGCGCGGCCGGTCCCTCGCCGATGATGAGGTCGAGCTGGAAGTCCTCCATCGCGGGATAGAGCACCTCCTCGACCGCCGGGCTGAGACGATGGATCTCGTCGATGAACAGCACGTCGCGCTCTTCGAGATTGGTCAGCAGCGCCGCGAGATCGCCGGCCTTGGCGATGACCGGACCCGAGGTAGCGCGGAAGCCGACACCTAGCTCGCGCGCCACGATCTGCGCCAAGGTCGTCTTGCCGAGGCCGGGCGGGCCGACGAACAGCACATGGTCGAGCGCCTCGCCGCGCTTGCGCGCCGCCTCGATGAAGATCGACAGATTGGCGCGCGCCTGCTGCTGGCCGACGAACTCCGACAGCTGCTGCGGACGCAGCGCGGTGTCGCCGACATCATCGGAGCGCCGCTCAGGACTGACCATGCGCGCAGGCGGCTTCATTCGTTGCCGCGCCTGTACTTGTTCGGCAGCAGCTCGCCGATGGTCACCGCCGCAGGCCCCTTGCCGTTCGACGGCACGATGACGCGCGCCTTGGCATCATAGTCGTGGATCAGCTCGCGGCAGGTGCCGCAGGGCGAGACCACGGCGACCTCGCCGGGCTCGCCGGGCTTGGGATGGCGCACCGCGACGATGGTCTCGATGCCGTGGTCGCCGTGCTCCGTGATGGCGCGGCCGATCGCGATGGCCTCGGCGCAGACGGCGTTGCGGCCGAGATAGGCATCGATGTTGACGCCCGTGATGATGCGGCCGTCGCGCGTGCGCATGGCTGCGCCGACCTCCTGCCAATCGTTGCGATAGCGGCTCTTCACCGCTGATGCGGCCGCCTCGATCAGCTCCTTGTCCTTCTTGCTCACCATGGTGAAGATCGTTGTCCTTCTGCTCGCCCGGTGCGGCGACCTACTTCGCCAGCTCCTTGAGGCCGAGGCGGATGAGTTGGGCGGTCTCGGCCTTGTCGCCGGCCGTACGCGAGGCGGCGGCGATGGCGGCGGCCGCCTGCGGCTGGCCGTAGCCGAGATTGATGAGCGCCGAAATCGCGTCCGCAATCGGCTGCGGCGCGCGGGACTCCTCGATGGCGCCGGACAGCCGCACCACGCCGGGATCGACATCGGCGAACGCCGGCGCCTTGTCCTTCAGCTCGGTCACGATGCGCTCGGCGACCTTCGGACCGACGCCCGGCGTGCGCGCCACCGCGGCCTTGTCGCGCAGCGCAATGGCGTTGGCGAGATCGGCCGGCGGCAGAGTGCCGAGGACGGCGAGCGCGACCTTGGCGCCGACGCCCTGCACGGTCTGCAAAAGGCGAAACCATTCCCGTTCGACATCCGAGCGAAAACCGAACAGCTTGATCTGGTCCTCGCGCACATAGGTCTCGATCGACAATGTGGCGGCTTCACCGGGCGACGGCAAGGCCTGCAAGGTGCGCGCCGAGCAGTGCACCTGGTAGCCGACGCCGCCGACATCGAGGATGACGAAGTCCTCGGCATAGGAGTCGATCAGCCCCTTCAGCTTGCCGATCATAGCCCGGCCACCTTCATGCGCAGCGCCTGGCCCTGGCGGTGATGGGCATGGGTGATCGCAATCGCGAGCGCGTCCGCCGCGTCGGCCGACTGCGGCTCGGCCTTCGGCAGCAGGATCTTCAGCATCACCGCGATCTGGCCCTTGTCGGCGTGCCCGGCGCCGACCACGGTCTTCTTGACCTGGTTGGGGGCGTATTCGGCGACCGAAATTCCGAACATCGCTGGCGCCAGCATCGCGATGCCGCGAGCCTGGCCGAGCTTCAGGGTGGCGACGCCGTCCTTGTTGACGAAGGTCTGCTCGACCGCGGCCTCCAGCGGCTGGAAGTCATTCAGGACCTTGGCGAGACCCTCGTGGATGGCGAGAAGTCTGTTCGCCAGCGGCAGGTCGTCGGGCGGCTCGACCGAGCCGCAGCCGACATAGATTAGGCGGTTGCCCTCGCTCTCGATCACGCCCCAGCCGGTGCGGCGGAGGCCAGGATCGATCCCGATGATGCGGACGGCTGCGCGAATCGGCTGGGCTTTCATGGGTTCAGAGATAGCCTTGCGCCGCACCGATGGAAACATAAACGGAACGCACGAACGACGTGGTCAAGCGTCCGTCAACCGCCCATCTTCGCCATCAGCGCGTCCGAAATCTCGAAATTGGCGTAGACGTTCTGGACGTCGTCGTGCTCGTTCAGGAGGTCCATCAGCTTCAACAGCTTCTCGCCGGTCTCGTCGTCGACCGCCACCGTGTTCTGCGGCTTCCAGGTCAACGCCGCCTTGCGCGGCTCGCCGAACTTGGCCTCGAGGTTCTTGGCGACCTCGTGGAAACTGTCCGGCGAGGCATAGACCTCGTGGCCGCCCTCGCCCGAGATCACGTCATCCGCACCGGCCTCGATCGCGGCGTCCAGCACCGCGTCGTCAGAGGCGACGCTGCGGTCGAACTCGATGATCCCGACGCGGTCGAACATGAACGACACCGAGCCGGTTTCGCCGAGATTGCCGCCGGACTTGGTGAAATAGGAGCGAATATCGGAGGCGGCGCGGTTGCGGTTGTCGGTCAGCGCCTCGACGATGACGGCGACGCCGCCCGGGCCATAGCCCTCGTAGCGGATCTCGGCATAATTGTCGCCCTCGCCGCCGAGCGCCTTCTTGATGGCCCGCTCGATATTGTCCTTCGGCATGTTCTCGGCGCGGGCGGCGACCACGGCGGCGCGCAGGCGCGGGTTCATCGCCGGGTCCGGCGTGCCGAGCTTGGCGGCGACGGTGATTTCCCTCGCCAGCTTGCCGAACAGCTTGGACTTCATCGCATCCTGCCGGCCCTTGCGATGCATGATGTTCTTGAATTGGGAATGGCCGGCCATGCGAGGTCTCTTGCAATCGTAGGGGATCAATGAGGGAAGCGCGGCCTTATAGGCCGGGAATCGGCAAAATCAAAGATTTGAGGTGGATTCTGCGGTGGCTGCCCCCTTCGGGAAGCCGGCCGGGTGCCCTGCAGCATAAGCCAATGTTAACCATGGCTTCACAGTCAAGTGCAACGATCCCGCCCCTCTGCACCTTTTCACCCGCACCGGGGCCCACCCCATGGCGTTTGGTTTCCTTGCAAGACGACCCTCTGCGCCCGATCCGGTGGCCGAACCGAAGCCGGTGGCCGCGCCGGAGCCGCCGACGTCGTCGGATGCCGATTCGGCCAAGGCCATCCTCGACCTGCTGGAGCTGGAACTCGGCGGCATGATTCGTCAGCTCGAGCGCGCCGCCGATGCGGTCGCCAGCGGCGCCGAGGCGACGGCGGGGACGCTGACGGACATTCGCCAGCGCGCCGATGCGCTGAGCGGGCGCAGCAGCGCCGCGCAAGGAACGGCGGCGACGTTCGCCCACGCCGCGGAGAAGGTGACCCAGTCCGCCCACGGTATCCGTGCCCAGGTCCAGGACGCCGGCCAGCTCGCCGACCAGGCCAGCGCCGCCGCCACGGAAGCCCAGGCCAACGTCGACCGCCTGCGCGAATCCTCGGCGGCGATCGGCAACGTCGTCAACCTGATCTCCCAGATCGCGCGCCAGACCACCCTGCTCGCGCTCAACTCGACCATCGAGGCCGCCCGCGCCGGCGAGGCCGGCCGCGGCTTCGCGGTGGTCGCGACCGAGGTCAAGGCCCTCGCCGTGCAGACCCAGAACGCGACCGAGGAGATCACGCGCAAGATCGAGGCACTGCAGAAGGACGCCGCCGGCTCGGCCGACGCCGTCCACCGAATCGCCCAGGCGATCGAGGCGATCCGCCCCGTCTTCACCAACGTCAACGGCGCCGTCGCCGAACAGAACCAGACCACCGGCGAGATGTCGAACAATGCGGCCCAGGCCTCGCAGTTCATATCCTCGGTGGTCGACAGCGCCGCCGACATCGGCAGCGCCACCCAGCAGGCCGAGAGCTATGGCGAGCGCGTCACGAACGCCGGGCGCGCCGTGACCATGTACGCCCAGAAGCTGAAGGCGCGCTGCGCCGTGCTGCTGCGGCAGGGCGATCGGCCCGTGCGCAGCGGCAGCGAGCGTCTGCCCTGTCACCTCAAGCTCGAGATCAAGTCGGGCGCACGTACGATCGATGCGCCGGTCTATGAGATTTCCAACGACGGCCTTCTGATCACCGGCCCAGATGCCAGCCGCCTGCCCGTGAACGAGCGTCTCGACGCCGTGCTGGAGGACGTCGGTCCGTGCCGCCTGCGCGTCACCGAGCAGGTCAAGGCCGGCGCCCAGGCGCGGTTCGATGCGCCAAGTGCCGAACTGCGCGAGAAGATCGAGGACAAGCTCTGGGCGCTGCACGAGGAGAACAACGAGTTCGTCACCCGCGCCATGGAAGCCGGCACCGAGCTGAACCGGATGTTCGAGAGCGCCGTCGCGCGCGGCGAGGTCACGATCGAGGACATGTTCGACACCAACTATGTCGAGATCCCCGGCACCAATCCGCAGCAGCATCGCAGCCGGATCCTCGACTGGGCCGAGCGCGCGCTGCCTGCGTTCCAGGAGGCCTTCCTGGCCAAGGACCAGCGCTTGGCGTTCTGCGTCGCGATCGACCGCAACGGCTATCTGCCGGTGCACAACAAGATCTATTCGCATCCGCAGCGGCCGGGCGATGTCGCCTTCAAT
The DNA here is from genome assembly GCF_051167615.1 of Bradyrhizobium sp. HKCCYLS3013. Classification (NCBI taxonomy): domain Bacteria; kingdom Pseudomonadati; phylum Pseudomonadota; class Alphaproteobacteria; order Hyphomicrobiales; family Nitrobacteraceae; genus Bradyrhizobium; species Bradyrhizobium sp. HKCCYLS3013. The sequence continues at coordinate 227,261 of NZ_JBNPTK010000008.1, read as the reverse complement.
ACCGCCAACAGCCGCAACCGCCGCATCTTCAACGATCCGGCCGGGCTCGCGGCCGGGCGCAACCAGCGGCCCTATCTGATCCAGAGCTACGCGCGCGACATGGGCAACGGCAACACCATCATGATGCGCGAAATCGACGTACCGATCCGCGTCCGCGGCCGGCACTGGGGCGGCTTCCGCACCGCCTACAAATTGTGAGCCAAGCGGCGATTTTCTGATCCTATCAAGCCCGGGAGTCTGGACATGTCGGTCGCGCAACGCGCCATTCTGGAAAGTCACGACGCGCGCACCGGCGCCGAGCGGCTGATCGACGAGATCGCCGACCGCATCGGGGGCCTCGGCGTCGAGCTCGCCGACGTCGCCGGCAACGTCCAGGAGGTCGCCAACCGCGTCAGCTACCAGTCGCAGCGGTTCGGGCATCTGCAGGCCACGGCCAAGACCATGGTCGCGGCCAATCACGACATCGCCACCGCCTCGCAGGCGGTGCAATCGGCCACGACCGCCGCGGTCGGCGACATCACCCAGTCGCGCAACGTGGTCGACACCGCGGTGCGGCACATCGCCGAACTGGTCGAGTCCGTCGAGCGCATCGAGCAGCGGCTCGGCTCGGTCGGCGATGCGCTGTCGCAGGTCGCCAAGGTCTCGGTGGCGATCGAGGCGATCGCCAAGCAGACCAACCTGCTGGCGCTGAACGCCACCATCGAGGCCGCGCGCGCCGGCAGCGCCGGCCGCGGCTTTGCCGTCGTCGCGAGCGAGGTGAAGTCGCTCGCCGAGGCGACCCGCCAAGCCACCCAGGAGATCGGCGATACCCTGCGCGGGCTTGACTCCCAGGTGAAGAGCCTGCTCGGCGAGAGCGGGCAGGCCTCGTCGCGCGCCAAGACAGCGGGTGAAGGCGCCCAGCAGATCGGCGGCATCATCGTCCGCGTCCAGGACGGCTTCACCAGCGTCGGCCAGGAGATCGACGGCGTGGCGAAGGCCGCGACCTCCAACCTCGCGCATTGCGACGCCGTGATCAGCGAGCTCAACGAGCTCGCCAAGGGCGTCGACCAGTCCTCGGTCGAGCTCAAACAGGCCGACAGCCGCATCGCCAAGCTGCTCGATCATTCCGAGGCGCTGATCGGGCTGATCGCCGAAAGCGGCGTGCAGACCACGGACGCGCCGCTGATCAAGACCGTCGTCGACACCGCCCGGCAGATCTCGGCGACCTTCGAGGCGGCGATCGACCGCGGCGAGATCACGCTCGCCGACCTGATGGACGAGACCTATCGCGAGATCCCCGGCACCAATCCCAAGCAGTACATGACGCGCTACGTCGAGTTCACCGACCGCGTGCTGCCCGCGATCCAGGACCCGATCCAGGGCAGCGACCCGCGCATCGTGTTCTGCGTCGCCTGGGCGCGCGGCGGCTATCTGCCGACGCACAATCCGAACTACCGCAGGCCGCAGGGGCCCGATCCGGTCTGGAACAACGCCAACTGCCGCAACCGCCGGCTGTTCGACGACCGCGCGGTGAAGAAAGTCGCCGCCGCCAGCAACAAGCCGTTTCTGCTCCAGACCTACCGCCGCGACATGGGCGGCGGGCAGTTCGTGCTGATGAAGGACCTGTCCGCGCCGATCGTCATCAAGGGGCGGCATTGGGGCGCGTTCCGGATGGGCTTTCGCCTCAAGGCCTGACGCAGGCTCTCATCCTCCCCAGAACGCCGGCCTCGTCTGCGACAGCCGGCCGCCGATCCGCACCGGCGCGACCTTGATCGCAAGCCCGGTGCCGTTGTCGGTCTCGACCGCCACCCCGCTCAACGTCGCCTCGCCCGTCGCCGGCTCGAACCGCGCCGACGGGATGCCCGACTGGAAGCGCCGCAACGGCTCGTCCTTCTGCATGCCGATGATGGAATCGTAATCGCCGGTCATGCCGGCATCGGTCATGTAGGCGGTGCCGCCGGGCAGGATCTGGTGATCGGCCGTTGGCACATGCGTATGGGTGCCAACGACGAGGCTGGCGCGGCCGTCGCAGAAATAGCCCATGCCCTGCTTCTCGCTGGAGGCCTCGCAATGCACGTCGACCACAACAGCATCCGCCGCCTCGCGCAGCGGGCAGGCGCCGAGCTCGCGGCCGACAGCCGCGAACGGATCATCGAACGGCGTCATGAACACGCGCCCGAGCACGTTGACCACCAGCGCGCGGGCGCCGTTCTTGGCATCGATCAGCGCGGCGCCACGGCCGGGCGTGCCCGCCGGATAGTTCGCGGGACGCACCAGGCGCGGCGCGCGCTCGATGAACACCAGCGCCTCGCGCTGGTCCCAGGAGTGGTTGCCGAGCGTGACCGCGTCGGCGCCGGCATCGACCAGCTCCTGATAGATCGCCTCGGTGATGCCGAACCCGCCGGCCGCGTTCTCGCCATTGATGATGACGAGATCGAGCGCCCAATCGCGGATCAAGCCCGGAAGGTGGTCCGAGACGGCGCTGCGGCCGGCCCGGCCGACGACGTCGCCGACGAAGAGAATTCGCAATTCAATTGCTCCGGAAATCCAAGGTCTCGCGCTCGGTTAGCACATAATCCAGCGCCGCGTCGTGGGCCAAGGCCGGGATGGCCTCGGTTTCCTGCACGGCAAAGCCGAGCCCGACGCCGATGAGATGATGTGTCTTCCGCAAGTGCGAGAAGGTGTAGTCGTAGTAGCCGCCGCCATAGCCGATGCGGTGGCCGGTGCGGTCGAAGGCGGCGAGCGGGACCAGCATCACGTCCGGCACCAGCTCGGCCGCGACCGGCGACGGCTCGGGGATGCCGAGCGAGCCCAATGTCAGCCGATCGCCCGGCGACCACGCCCGGAAAGAGAGCGAATGGCCGCGCGCCAGGATGACCGGCAGCGCCAGCCGCGCGCCCTTCGTCGCCAGCACGCGCATCAGCGGCACCGGATCGAGCTCGTTGCGAATCGGCGCATAGCCCGAGACCACCTGGCCCGGCTCCAGCGCGAAGGGCAGCCCTCGCACCGCGATGGCCTCCGCCGCGGCGCTGCGCGCCTCGTCGCTCAGCGCATCGCGCGCGGCCAGGGCTGCAGCCCGCAGCTGCTGCTTGGTGTGCTGGACGGCCTTCATCGGCATGCGGCGGGACCTCCGTCAAGAGCGCGCGGACGCGGGCACTCCAACGTTCTCAGAAACGCAGCAGGTCGGCAATCGAAGGGGCAGAGGAGAGATACAAAGAGGAGAGAGACAAGCGCGAAGCCGCAATCGCCGTTGAAACGCTCGATCCCGGAGTTCCCTACGAAAGTAGGTGGGCACCATATGTCCAGGTCCACGGACCTGGCCAGGGACAGTTCCCTAAAGGATCGATAAGGCCCCGGGGATATGTTGGTTCCGGACGCGCGTCGCAGCCTCGCCGGCGCAATGTAACCATGGCGGGGTGATTTTGCCAGCGGTGCCGACGGATTGGGACGGGACGCCGTCGCCCATCCTCGGTGTCGTCGCCCGGCTTGACCGGGCGACCCAGTCCGCCGTGACGGCAGTGGCTCAGCCGAGAGGCCGCGGCGTACTGGATCGCCCGCTTTCGCGGGCGACGACAGCGGTGGGGTGGCGGCAGCCGGGCTGATCCCTGCTGAGCCGATTGCCGCGGGGCCTTTCATTCCAGTGCAGATCACGGTGGATTCGGCGTCGGCCATGGCTTCGACTCCTCGCGGCGCGTAGCGTCCGAGCTGTTGAACTTCGATCGCCCTCCGTGAACAGAGGGCGCAGGGAAGGCCGGGCGTCGGCTGACGCCCGTGGCCCGCCTGCTCAAAAAATGCAGGCGGCAGGTACCACAGGTGCAGCCGGAAACACCCGGCCTTCCCTGCGCGACGGTTGGAACGGCTGCTTCGCGATCTCCCTGGTGCGCCGGGCTTGTTGGCCACCATGCTCCGCGCGACGCCTCAAGCGTCGTCGCAAAGGGAACACCAGCATCGGGGTGTCAGGACCACGCGACTTGACCGTACGTGCATCGCCGTTCGTCCGCGCGATGTGACTCACGCTGCGGCAATCCACGCCCATCGCATCCCACTGCCAACGTCTCGTGACGGTCGCGACACGCCCCTCATGCGGCAGCAGGACGAGCGGAAGCATCCGCCTGATTTGCCCGACGAGACAAGTGACGCAGCCTGCGACATCGTAACGCGACGGGCAGTTTGCGCAGGGCGCGTATGCGCGGATTACCCGTCGTGCGGCAGAGGAAAGCAGTTGGCGGAGAGGCATCCATCCGGCGAGGGTGCGAGACGCAACCAAATAGCGGCGGGCTTGGCGACGGCGGAGGTCATCGCGCCTCTTCAATCCCAATCGTCATCCACATCAATGCCAGCCATCCCTCTCATCTCCGGCATTGCCGTCATCATCACCGCCCTCCTCGCCGCATCTCCCGCGGCAGCGCATAGTCTTGCCACGATTCAGGCCCATCGACTGGGAGCTGAGGTTGTGGCAGATCATGCCCACATCCCAATGCCCTGTATCGTACATCGGAGTCCTGGCATGCGCTTCAATCTCACAACTGTCATGGCCGCCTGCGCGCTGCTGATCGCGCCGGCTGGAGCGGGCCTCGCCGCCGACGTCAAGATCCATCGCGTCGCGATCCAGGTCGATCAGAACGATCCGGCGATCATGAATCTGGCGCTCAACAACGCCACCAACATCATGGAGACGTTCAAGGAGAAGGGCGAGGAGGTCGAGATCGAGCTCGTCACCTATGGACCCGGGCTGAACATGCTGCGCGAGGATACCTCGCCGGTGAAGGACCGGCTCAAGCAGATCGCCGAGCTGAGCTTTCCCGCCAAGATCAAATTCTCCGCCTGCAACATCACCAAGCGCGGCATGGAGAAACGCGAAGGACATCCGATTGCGATCGTCGCCGAAGCGAGCCTGGTGCCCTCGGGCGCAGTGAGGCTGATGGAATTGCAGGAGAGCGGCTGGAGCTACCTGAAACCTTAAGTAGTTCTTGCCCCAAAACTGCCAGGTTTAGGGCTCATTGAGATACGATCTTGGATTGATCTGTGTCATCAGTCTGCTCGGGGGAATGGCGAGCAGACGCGATCGGGGACTAGTCACATGCACAGAGTACTCGCCCGGCCGGCGCTGCTGGCGCTGGCAACGCTTTCGGCTGCCTTGCTCACCCCCGTCGGCGCGGTGCGCGCGCAAGAGCAGTCCGCCGCTCCGCTCTCGATCAAGCCTGCGCGCGCGTCGGAACGGCGGACCGTCGAGCCTCGGGTCTCAGAGTCCCGCGAGCCGCGGAGCGCCTCGGACGAAGCCGCCATCAAGACGCGCATGAACCAATGGACCGTCGGCCTGGCCGCGGGCCTGCCCGACGGCGGCTTCGTGCGCTTCGCCAGCGAGATGGCGCGGACGATGGACGATGGCGACAACATGCGCCTGATCCCGATGGTGACGCGCGGCACCACCTCGAACATCGCCGACCTGCTCTATCTGCGCGGCGTCGACGTCGCGATCACCTATGCCGACGCCTTCGACTTCTACGCCAGGCAGGCCGGTCTTTCCAACATCAACGACCGCATCCGCTACGTGCTGCGCTTCTTCATCTCCGACGTGCACATCTATGCGCGCGACGAGTTCAAGACGCTGCAGGACCTGAAGGGCCAGAAGGTCGCGGTGGGCACGGCGGGCGTCGCCGCCGCCCACACCGGCCCGCTGATCTTCCGGCGCCTCGGCATCGACATAGAGCCGGTCGCGGTCGGTGGCCCTGTCGCGCTGGAGAAGCTGCACAAGGGCGAGATCGCCGCGATGGTCTATGTCGCCTCCAAGCCCGGCGAGCTGTTCAGCGGCAAGAAGGCGGATCCCGGATTCCACTTCGTGCCGGTGCCGTACACGCAGCAATTCTCGGATTTCTACTATCCGACCAGCATCAAGGCCGACACCTATCCAGGGCTGGTCGCACCTGACACCGCCGTGGAAACCATCGCCGTGCCGTCGGTGCTGGCCGTCTACAACTGGAAGCCGGGCAGCGACCGCGCCGACCGCGTCAACCGCTTCGTCGACACGCTGTTCACCAACCTCGCGCGGCTGCAGCAGCCGCCGTTCCATCCGGGCTGGAAGGATCTCAATCTCGAGGCCCAGGTGCCGGGCTGGCAGCGCTATCCGTATGTCGACGCCGTGCTGGAACGGATGAAGAAGGAGGCCAATGTCGGCCTGGCGCCCGCCGCGACCGGCGGTCTCTCGCAACAGGACCGCTTCGAGGCGTTTCTCGAATCGCAGGCCAAGGCGCCGACCTCGAAGGCGGAGAAGGAGGAGCTGTATCGCTCGTTCCTGGACTGGAGCCGCAAGCGGCAGAGATGAGGGGGACCGCCAATAGCGGCTCGGGCAGTCGGCTCCCTCTCCCCGTTCTTACGGGGAGAGGGTTGGGGTGAGCGGCCGCCACACGGGAAGTGTGAGTTGGGGCAGACGCGCAGGGAGCGTCCTTGGTGAGACCTGTACCCCCTGACCCGGATTGCATCTGACGATGCAATCCGACCTCTCCCCGCAAGCGGGGCGAGGTACACCGAGCCAGCCGCGTGAGCGATCGCGCAAACTTGCTTGCAATCAACTCAACAACAACTTCATCCCCGGATCGCCCTTCTCCATCGCCCGCTGATAGGCCGGGCGGGCGGCGATGCGTGACAGATAGGCGCGGATGTTGGGGAAGGGGCTGAGATCGTAAGGCAGGAAGTAGCGCATCGTCGTCAGCGAGAACACGGTCATGATGTCGGCGGTGGTGAGCGCCGCCCCCGCCAGGTAGTCCGCCTCGCCGCAGCGCGCCTCGACGGCCGCGAAGGCGCGATCGACCCGCGCCCGCATCGCGCCGAGCATGGGATTGTCGTAGGGCAGATCGAGACGGTTGAGGATCATCAGCCGGCCCATCGCCGCCTGCAAGGTGCCGTTGGCGAAGTGGAACCAGTAGAGGAATGGCGCGAAGTTCGGATCATCGGGGCCTGGCCGCAGCCGGCCCTGGCCGTATTTGGAGATGATGTAGTCGACAACGGCGCCGGATTCGGCGAGCACCAGATCGCCGTCGGTAATGACCGGCGCGGCGCCGATCGGGTGCAGCGCCTTGTACTCCGCGGGCGCCAGGACCGTCCTGGCGTCGCGCGTGTAGCATTTCAGCTCGTATGGGATCGCCAGCTCCTCGCAGAGCCAGACGATGCGCTCGGATTGGGACTTCCCCAGATGATGGATTGTCAGCATGCGCTATCTTACCTCACCATCGCGCCGTACACGATGTCCTGCACCTGCTCGCGATAATATTTGCGCAGGTCGCCGGGCGCCGCGGTGCCGACCACCACGACGAGGCGCTCCTTCGGGTCGCAGAAGAACTGCGTGCCATAGGCGCCGTTCCAGCTGAACTCGCCGGGATTGCCGGGCACGGCCGAGAGGCCCTCGCTGACGCGCACCGCGACGCCGAGCCCGAAGCTGAAGCCGGCGCGATGCGGCTCGACATTGGCGACGGTGTTCTTGATTTCCGGCCCGAGATGGTTGGAGGTCATGTGGTGCACCGTCTTCGGACTCAGGATGCGCGCGCCATCGAGCTCGCCGCCATTGAGCAGCATCTGGCCGAAGCGGACGTAGTCGCCGATGGTGGCGAAGGAGCAGGCGCCGCCGCAGTCCGACTTCGTCGACGTATCCAGCAGCTTGATCGCCTGCGGCTTGCCAGTCAGCGGATTGTTCGGAAACGGATGCGCCAGCCGCGGGCGTTGTGCGTCGGTTGGCGCGAAGGTCGCGTCGACCATGCCGAGCGGCTTCCAGACATTGGCTGAAAGATATTCGCCGAGCCGCTGCTCGCTGACCTTCTCGATCACCGCGCCGAGCACGTCGATGGAGAAGCCGTATTCGAACTGCGTGCCAGGCTGGTGCGCCAGCGGCAGCTTGGTGATGCGCTCGATGAAGGCCTGGGTGTCGCCCTCGATCGCAGGCGCGGTGCCGTCGGGATAGAGCCGCGCCACCGGGCTCGAGCTGTCCGGCCGGCCGCCATACATCAGGCCCGAAGTGTGGCGGTAGAGATCGTGGATCAGGATGGGGCGGGCCTGCGGCACCAGCAGCAGCGCGCCGTTCTCCTGGGTGACTCCGACCTTCATGTCGGCGAAGGCCGGATAGTAGTCGGCGAGCCTGGCCTGCAACGGCAGTCGCCCCTGCTCCATCAGCGTCAGCCCCGCCACCGCGGTCATCGGCTTGGTCATCGAGGCCAGGGCGAAGATCGCGTCGAGCGGCATCGGCGTGCCCTTCACCGGATCGAGCTGGCCGTAGGCCTTGTAGTGCACGAGCTTGCCGTCACGCGCGATCGCCACCACCGCGCCGGGGACGCGCTTGGCCGCGATCTCGCGGGCGAAGAAATCATCCATGCGCGCCAGGCCAGCTTGCGAGAAGCCGACCTCGTCGGGCCTGGCCTCCGGCAGGGGCGCGGCGGCGAGCTGCGTGATGATCATGGTGAAGGCTGTGGCTACGGCCGCCTTGAGCAGCGTCTTCATGGGCACCTCCCTGATGCGCGGATGATCCCGCTTGTCTCGCGGGATTCGATCGCTCCGCCTGACCAATGGGTAGAGGACATGGGAAAGAACGACAAGCGCTCGCAACACGAACACATCGCGATGACGTGATCGGCTTCGCTGCCGCACAATGGCGTCTCCGCGCGACCCATCGGAAGGGGACGGGTGAGACCGCTGACAGGCGATATCACGCATGCTGAGGACGATCGGACTCATCCTTCACACGCTCTGGGCCATCTGTACGCTTGCGACGGGAGCCTTCGTCGGTGCAACCGTCGGCTTTCATTCGGGCGGCTGGATCGGTGCCGTCGTCCTCGGCCTCGTCGGTCTGGTCATCGGCGCAGTAGTTGCGGCATTGCCGTTGGAAGCCATCGCATTGATCATAGAAGGTCTTTGATCCCTGTTCGGAACCGTTGCCGGTGCGAGAGGTTGCCTGCTCTCGTCTCGAACGGACGCAGCGCCATGACCGGACCCGAGCTCGCCAATCACTATCGCGCCTACATCGTGTGCCTGAATGCGCAGGCATGGCCGGTGCTCGGCGATTTCGTGCACGACCACGTCGTTCACAACGGCCGGCAGCTCGGGCTCAACGGCTATCGCGATATGCTGGTGGGAAACTTCGCCGATATCCCCGACCTTCGCTTCAACATCGGCCTGCTGCTGTCCGACCCGCCTCGCGTCGCAAGCCGGCTGGAGTTCGACTGCACGCCGCGTGGCGCGTTCCTCGGGCTGCCGGTCAACGGCCGGCGGGTCGCCTTCACGGAGAACGTGTTCTACGCATTCCGCGACGGCAGGATCGCGGAAGTATGGTCGGTGATCGACAAGGCCGCCATCGAGGCGCAACTCGCGCGAGCGTGAGTGAGGCTGCGAAGGAAGAGCGTGCTCTCAGATACAGCGCCCTCGCCCCTTGTGGGAGAGGGCATCGCCGGCCTATCCACGCACGCGGTTGGGTGAGGGGTTTCTCTCCACGAACAACGCTCGCCGCGAGAGACCCCTCACCCAACCGCGCTCGCCGCACTGTCATACATGCCCTCTCCCACAAGGGGCGAGGGCACACTCATAAGCACCGCGAAATGAGGCGGTCCACGTTGACTGCACTAGGACTGACTTGTTAGTTCCGCCCTATCCGATCGCCACCCCGCCACCGATGGTCCGGTTGAGCACCTGCGTCGTGCGCTCGATGCGCTCGGCGGCGGCGTTCAGCGCCTTGGCCACCGCGACTTGCGTGGCGCGGGCGCGGTCGCTCGCCTGGTTGCGCACGTTGCGCAGGCCTTCCAGCTCCTGCTCCAGCATCTGCACGCGCTGATTGGCGTCGATCAGCTCATCGCACACGGTGAGCGCAGCCATCACGGTCAGGCGGGCGTCGCCGATCTCGCCGAACTTGCCGCGCAGATTGGTGATGCGCGATTCCAGACTCTCCGCGAGCTTCAGCAGCCTGAGCTCCTGGCCCTCCTCGCACGCCATGCGATATTGGCGGCCGTTGATGGTGACGTTGATGTGGCTCATTCCTCGTCCTCATCGTCTTCAGCGGCGCCCTGCCCGTCGCCGCCAGCGAGCACGGCGCGGATGGTGCCGATCGCGGTGTCCAGACGTTCGGCGATCTCGCGATTGGTGCGCTCGAGCCGGCGCGTCTTCATCAGGGAGCCGTCGAGCTCGTCGGCGAGACGCGAGCGGTCGGCGCCGAGCGCCTGGATGCGCGTCGCCAGCTCGTCCTCGTCACGATCCGCCTCACGCCGCCGCTCGACCGCGCTCTCCAGCGCGTCGAGTGCCGTCATCAGTCGCCGCGTCGCCGCCTCGAGATCGGCGGCGCCGGGTTCCACCTGGCCGGCAAGATTGGCAGGGTGATCGTTCATGGCGCGGATGCGAGGCCCTCGGAGCAAGCGGGACGCGACAAAAGCGCTGTCCGGCAAGCGGTTACGGGCAAAATCTTACGTGCTGGGCGAGCCAAGCGCAACGCTCGGCCGAAACTATGCACTACTAAGCAACTTTTGGGACGTCCGGGACGTTGCATTGCCTTTGATTCCCGGAACCGAGGTGCTAATCAGCCCGCAAAATCCCGGCCCGCCAGCAATACCGGCGGCGTCCCTGTCATCAGCATTTCACGTTTGGACGGATTCCAGCATGACGCAGGTCGATCATTCCCGCATGGCCAACGCCATCCGCGCGCTCGCAATGGATGCCGTCGAAAAGGCGAAATCGGGCCATCCCGGCCTGCCGATGGGCGCCGCCGACGTCGCCACCGTGCTGTTCACCCGCGTGCTGAAATTCGATGCCGCGGCGCCCGCCTGGCCGGACCGCGACCGCTTCGTGCTGTCGGCCGGCCACGGCTCGATGCTGCTCTACGCGCTGCTGTATCTGACCGGCAACGAGGAGATGACGCTCGACCAGATCAAGCGCTTCCGCCAGGTCGATTCGCTCACCCCCGGCCATCCGGAGAATTTCCGCACCAAGGGCATCGAGACCACCACCGGCCCGCTCGGCCAGGGCATCTCCACCGCGGTCGGCATGGCGCTGGCCGAGAAGATGCTCCAGGCCGAGTACGGCAAGAAGATCGTCGACCATCACACCTATGTGCTGGCCTCCGACGGCGACCTGATGGAGGGCATCTCCCAGGAAGCGATCGCGATGGCCGGGCATTGGAAGCTCAACAAGCTGATCGTGCTGTGGGACGACAACGGCATCTCGATCGACGGCCCGCTGTCGATCGCCGACTCGGTCGACCAGGTGAAGCGCTTCAAGTCTGCCGGCTGGGCCGCCGAGCTGATCGACGGCCATGATCCCGAGGCGATTGCCGCCGCGATCGCACGGGCGCAGAAGTCGTCGAAGCCGTCGCTGATCGCCTGCAAGACCACGATCGGCTATGGCGCGCCGACCAAGGCCGGCACCTCCAAGGTGCATGGCGAGGCGCTCGGGGCGGAGGAGCTGAAGGGCGCCAAGGAGAAGCTCGGCATTTCGCAGGAGCCGTTCTCGGTGCCCGACGACGTGCTCGCCGCCTGGCGCGAGGCCGGCCGCCGCGGCGCGGCTGCGCGCACGGAGTGGGAGACCCGGCTCGGCGAGATGGGCCCGCGCAAGCGCGCCGAGTTCGAGCGCCGGCTGCGCCACGAGCGCCCGGCGTCGCTGGCGAAGGCGCTGAAGGACCACAAGAAGGCGCTGCTGGAGACCCCGCTCAACGTCGCCACCCGCAAGTCCTCGGAGGCCGCGATCGAGGTGATCGCCGCAGCGATGCCGTTCGAGTTCATGGCGGGCTCGGCCGACCTCACCGGCTCCAATAACAACAAGGCGAAGTCCGCGACCTCGTTCTCGGCCAAGACGCCGAAGGGCCGCTTCATCCATTACGGCATCCGTGAGCACGGCATGGCGGCGTGCATGAACGGCATCTTCCTGCATGGCGGCTTCGCGCCGAACGGCGCCACCTTCCTGGTGTTCTCGGACTACGCGCGCGGCGCAATGCGCCTGTCGGCGCTGATGGGCGCCGGCGTCGTCTACGTGCTGACTCACGACTCCATCGGCCTCGGCGAGGACGGCCCGACGCATCAGCCGGTCGAGCATCTCGCCGCGCTGCGCGCGATGCCGAACATGCGCGTCTTCCGCCCGGCCGACGCGGTCGAGACCGCCGAGTGCTGGGAGCTGGCGCTGAACCGCACCAACGGCCCGACCGTGCTGGCGCTGACGCGGCAGAACCTGCCGCAACTGCGCACGTCCGCGCCGGCGGACAATCCCTGCGGCCGCGGCGGCTATGAGCTGGTCGCGGCGCAAGGCGAAGCCAAGGTGTCGCTGTTCGCCACCGGCTCGGAGGTCGAGATCGCGGTCGCCGCGCAGAAGCAGCTCGCCGAGCGTGGCATCCCAGCCCGCGTCGTCTCGGTGCCGTCGCTCGAGCTGCTGCTGGAGCAGCCGGCCGAGACCCGGGCCGCGATCATCGGCAAGGCGCCGGTCAAGATCGCCATCGAGGCCGCGGTGCGCTGGGGCTGGGACGCGGTCATCGGCCAGGATGGCATCTTCATCGGCATGCATTCGTTCGGCGAGAGCGGCCCGGCCAAGGAGCTCTACAAGCATTTCGGCATCACCGCCGAGGCGGCTGTCGAGGCCGCCGTACAGCGGCTGGCGTAAGGCCTTCGGTCCCCCGCGCGGCCGTCCATCACGTCTGAGCGACCGGACAGCCGCGCTGGCGGATCCCTGATTCGCGACGGTTGAGCGAGCGCAAAAAAAGGACTACGAAAGGGCCATATCGTCCGCTCCCGCCCGGCAGAACCGGGCGTCAACAGGTCCAAACCCTCGTAGAGCCCTTGCCAGGGGCCGGCTACGAGGGACGAGAAACGTCATTGAACGATAAACGTCATTGAAGGAGACGAAAATGGCAGTCCGGGTCGGGATCAACGGGTTTGGCCGCATCGGCCGCAACGTTCTGCGCGCCATCGCGGAATCGGGCCGCAAGGACATCGTGGTGGTCGGCATCAACGATCTCGGCCCGGTCGAGACCAACGCCCACCTGCTGCGCTTCGACAGCGTGCATGGCCGCTTCCCGCACACCGTGACCGTCGACGGCGACACGATCGATATCGGCCAGGGCAAGATCAAGGTCACCGCCGAGCGTGATCCGTCGAAGCTGCCGTGGAAGGATCTCGGCGTGGACATCGCGCTGGAATGCACCGGCATCTTCACCTCCAAGGACAAGGCCTCCGCGCACCTGACCGCCGGCGCCAAGCGCGTGCTGGTCTCGGCCCCGGCCGACGGCGCCGACGCCACCATCGTCTACGGCGTCAACCACACCACGCTGACGAGGGATCACCTGGTCGTCTCCAACGGCTCCTGCACCACCAACTGCCTGGCGCCGGTCGCCAAGGTGCTGAACGACACGGTCGGCATCGAGACCGGCTTCATGACCACGATCCACGCCTACACCGGCGACCAGCCGACGCTCGACACCATGCACAAGGATCTCTATCGCGGCCGCGCCGCGGCGATGTCGATGATCCCGACCTCGACCGGCGCCGCCAAGGCGATCGGCCTAGTGCTGCCCGAGCTCAAGGGCAAGCTCGACGGCGTCGCGATCCGCGTGCCGACGCCGAATGTCTCGGTGGTCGATCTCAAGATCGTCGCCAAGCGCAACACCGAGCCGAAGGAGATCAACGAGGCGATCAAGCGCGCCGCCGAGCAGGAGCTCAAGGGCGTGCTCGGTTACACCAATTCGCCCAACGTCTCGATCGACTTCAACCACGACCCGCACTCGTCGACGTTCCACATGGACCAGACCAAGGTCATGAACGGCAACCTCGTGCGCGTGATGTCCTGGTACGACAACGAGTGGGGCTTCTCCAATCGCATGGCCGACACCGCCGTCGCGATGGGCAAGCTGCTCTAACAAAATTGACTGTCATGGCCGGGCTTGTCCCGGCCATCCACGTTTTACGCCCATAGAAGGACGACGTGGATGCCCGGCACAAGGCCGGGCATGACGCCTGGGAGGCACCGCATGAAACAATTCCGCACCCTCGACGACGTCGATCCCAAGAGCAAGCGCGTGCTGCTGCGCGTCGATCTCAACGTCCCCATGGAGAATGGCCACGTCACCGACGCCACGCGCCTGGAGCGCGTCGCGCCGACCATCAATGAGCTCGCCACCAAGGGCGGCAAGGTCATCCTGCTCGCGCATTTCGGCCGGCCGAAGGGCCGCGACGCCAAGGACTCGCTGAAGCCGGTCGCCGCCGCGCTCTCGCAAGTGATCAAGCGCCCGGTCGCCTTTGCCGACGACTGCATCGGCGAGCCGGCGGCGACCGCCATCGCCGCGATGAAGGACGGCGACGTGCTGTGCCTGGAGAACACGCGCTTCCACAAAGAGGAAGAGAAGAACGATCCGGCCTTCGTGGCCGAGCTCGCCAAGCTCGGCGACATCTGGGTCAACGACGCCTTCTCCGCCGCGCACCGCGCCCATGCCTCGACCGAGGGCCTCGGCCACAAGCTGCCGGCCTATGCCGGCCGCACCATGCAGGCCGAGCTCGACGCGCTCGACAAGGCGCTGGGCCGCCCGGCCAAGCCGGTGATCGCGATCGTCGGCGGCGCCAAGGTCTCGACCAAGATCGACCTGTTGGAGAACCTCGTCACCAAGGTCGATGCGCTGGTGATCGGCGGCGGCATGGCCAACACCTTCCTGCATGCCCAGGGCGTGCAGATCGGCAAGTCCCTGGCCGAGAAGGATCTGGCAGCGACCGCGCTCAGGATCATGGAGAAGGCGGAAGCCTCGAACTGCGCCATCATCCTGCCGGTGGACGCGACCGTCTCCTATCACTTCGCAGCCAACTCGCCGTCCTTCGCCTATGGCCTCGACGCGATCCCGCCGGACAGCATGATCCTCGATGTCGGCCCGCAATCGACCGCACGCATCCATGCCGCGATCGACGATGCCGCGACGCTGGTCTGGAACGGTCCGCTCGGCGCCTTCGAGCTGACGCCGTTCGACCGCGGCACGATGGTCGCTGCCAAGCACGCAGCGGAACGCACCAAGACCAAGAAGCTGGTCTCGGTGGCCGGCGGCGGCGATACCGTCGCGGCCCTCAACCAGGCCGGCGTGGCCGCCGACTTCAGCTACGTCTCGACCGCCGGCGGCGCCTTCCTGGAATGGATGGAAGGCAAGCCGCTGCCGGGCGTGGAAGTGCTGAAGGCCTGATCCTCAGAGCTTGTCGGCCATGGATGTTTCTGTTATGTTCCATTCATGGCTGACACTCCGACAGACGCCGTGCACTCGATCCTGATCAAGATTCAGGAGAGCATTGCTGCGTTCCGATCGGAGTTTGGACAGTTCGGACAATCGACCGAGACGCGGCTCGATAGCTTGGAAACCTTGATCCGCAAGCAGCGGCGTGATTCCGCCGGCATGCTGGTCATGATGCGCGCGGCCGCCAGCGACTTCGACGAGCGTGTCACCGAGGTCGAAGAGCGCATCGCGGCTCTCGAAGCCAGGAAGAGCTGAGCCAGCTCTTACGTGCTGTCCGTTGCGACGGATTTGGCTGATAACCTATGAATGGCCGCTGACAGCGCGGTCTGGTGGCCTGCGTCGCCCGCAACCCTTGGAATCTCCCGACCACCGCGTTATGCACGGTGCAGCAGTTTCGACACGTGCGCATCCTGCCGCACGGTCCAATTCTTAATCAGGGAGTTCCAGCCATGGCTCGTATCACGTTGCGTCAATTGCTCGACCACGCGGCGGAAAATGACTACGGCGTCCCGGCCTTCAACATCAACAACATGGAGCAGGCACTGGCGATCATGGAGGCGGCCAATGCGGTCGACGCTCCGGTGATCATCCAGGCCTCGCGCGGCGCCCGCTCCTATGCCAACGACGTCATGCTCAAGCACATGATGGACGCGGTCACCGAGATCTATCCGCACATTCCGGTGTGCGTGCATCTCGACCATGGCAACGGTCCCGACACCTGCATGACCGCGATCCAGTCCGGCTTCACCTCGGTGATGATGGACGGATCACTGAAGGCCGACGGCAAGACGCCGGCTGACTGGGACTACAATGTCGGCGTCACCAAGACGGTCGCCACCATGGCGCATCTCGGCGGCATCTCGGTCGAGGGTGAGCTCGGCGTGCTCGGCTCGCTCGAGACCGGCATGGGCGACAAGGAGGACGGCCACGGTGCCGAAGGCAAGCTGTCGCACGACCAGCTGCTGACCAACCCGGACGAGGCCGTGAAGTTCGTGCGTGAGACCCAGGTCGACGCGCTCGCGATCGCAATGGGCACCTCGCACGGCGCCTACAAATTCACGCGCAAGCCCGACGGCGACATCCTCGCCATGAACGTGATCGAGGAGATCCATCGCAAGCTGCCGAACACGCATCTCGTGATGCACGGCTCGTCCTCGGTGCCGCAGGACCTGCAGGAGATCATCAACGCCTATGGCGGCAGGATGAAGCCGACCTGGGGCGTGCCGGTCAGCGAGATTCAGCGCGGCATCAAGAACGGCGTGCGCAAGATCAACATCGACACCGACAACCGCATGGCGATGACCGGCCAGATCCGGAAAGTTCTGTCGGAGCACCCGGAGGAATTCGATCCGCGCAAGTACCTGAAGCCGGCGATGGAGGCGATGGCCAAGCTGTGCAAGCAGCGCCTGCAGGAGTTCAACACCGCCGGCCAGGCCTCCAAGATCAAGCGCGTGCTGACCACGGCCGAGATGGCCAAGCGCTACGCCAAGGGCGAGCTGGCTCCGAAGGTGGCGTGAGGCAGCTGCCGCCGCGCTGCGTTGAGCTTCTCGACCCCAGCAGCCGCCGCAACGGCGGTAAGCTCCCCTCCCCCTTGCGGGGAGGGGTCGGGGGGGGGTCCGGGGCGTACTATCAGTGATGAGATCGAAGGCGCATATCGACCATCGCGCTTGCGATTGAAGTGGCCGAACGCGTGCGCGCGACAGCGTTCACCACTTACGATCTCAACGCGTAACTCACTGAGTTCAGTGCGTGTGGCCCCCCCAAACCCCTCCCCGCAAGGGGGAGGGAAGCCGACCACCGGTGACGTGATCGCTTGCTCCGATCAGCAACCTCCCCTTCACCTCTTCGAGAGTCCGCCTCACCGGCGGCCAATGTTTGCTCGGCATCCGCCCGAGAACCGTCTATTTTGATGGGCAGGGCAGGTGCGTCTGGAGCCAAGCATGAATCTCTCCGCACTGAACACCACGGCCCTTGCCATGGTTGCACCGGGCAAGGGCATCCTCGCCGCCGATGAATCCACCGGGACGATCAAGAAGCGCTTCGATGCCATCAAGGTCGAATCGACCGAACAGAACCGCCGCGACTATCGCGAGATGCTGTTTCGCAGCGAGGGCATGTCGTTCATCTCCGGCGTCATCCTCTATGACGAAACCATCCGGCAGCATGCCGCCGACGGCACCCCGCTGGTGAAGCTGATCGAAGCGGCCGGCGCCATTCCCGGCATCAAGGTCGATGAGGGAACACAGCCGCTGTCCGGCTGCCCCGGCGAGCGGGTCACGGTCGGCCTCGACAGGCTTGCGGATCGGCTGGCGACGTACTACGCGCTGGGTGCGCGCTTCGCCAAATGGCGGGCCGTGATCGATATCGACAAGGACAACATCCCTTCGATGACAGCGATCCATGTCAACGCGCATGCGCTCGGCCGCTATGCCGCCCTGTGCCAGGCAGCGAACATCGTGCCGATTGTCGAACCGGAGGTGCTGATGGACGGCGATCATGACATCGGTCGCTGCTTCGACGTCACGCGCCGCGTGCTGAACGAGGTGTTTCGTGAATTGCGCATCCAGCGCGTCGCGTTGGAAGGCATGATCCTGAAGCCCAACATGGCGGTCGCGGGCAAGCAGTCGCCGGACCAGGCCGGGGTGCAGGAGGTCGCCGAAAGGACCGTCCAACTGTTGAAGGAATGCGTGCCTGCGGCGGTGCCCGGCATCGCCTTCCTGTCCGGCGGACAATCCGACGAGAGCGCGACCGCGCATCTCGACGCGATGAACCGGCTCGGACCGCTGCCCTGGAAGCTGACCTTCTCCTACGGCCGCGCGCTGCAGGCGGCGCCGCAGCAGGCATGGGCAGGCAGGGCGGCGAACATCCCCGCCGGCCAGCGCGCCTTCACCCACCGCGCCCGCATGAACGCGCTTGCCAGCCGCGGCCAGTGGACCGCAGCGCTCGAGAAAGAGGCCGCCTAGTGTCCGGCAAGACGACATCCGCGCGGCCCGCGCCGCGCCTCTATCTGGCAACGCCGGTCGTGACCGATGCGGCGGCGCTGGCCGCCGGCCTGCCCGAGATCCTCGCCAGCGCCGACATCGCTGCGGTGCTGGTGCGGCTGAAGGACAGCGATCCGCGCAGCATGATCACGATGGTCAAGACGCTGGCGCCGGCGATCCAGGGCGCCGGCGCAGCGCTGCTGATCGACGGCCATCCCGACATCGTCGCCCGCGCCGGCGCCGATGGCGCGCACCTGACCGGCATCGCCGCGCTGGAGGAGGCGCTGCCCGGCCTGAAGCCGGACCGCATCGCCGGCTGCGGCGGCCTGTCCACACGCCATGATTCGATGCGCGCCGGCGAGCTCGGCGCCGACTATGTGCTGTTCGGCGAGCGCGATGCGCAGGGACGGCGGCCCTCGCCGGATGCCGTCAACGAGCGCCTCGCCTGGTGGGCGGAGCTGTTCGAGCCGCCCTGCGTCGGCTATGCGATCTCGCTCAAGGAGGCCGCGGACTTCGTCGCGGCGGGAGCCGATTTCGTGCTGGTCGACGACCTCGTCTGGAACGACGCCCGCGGCCCGGCCGCGGCGCTTGCTGAGATCAGCACCGCGATCCGCAGCGCCCATACGGCCGCGCCAGCCGACGCACCAGGACAGAGCTGAACGGCGGCCGATGACGATCCTGCGCCTGACATGTGTCGTTGCTGCGCTCGCCATGGCGATGCCGGGCGCACGCGCGCAGATCTCGTTGACGCCGCCGGCCCTGCAGCCAGCCCCGGCGGAAAAGCCCAAGCCGGTCGAACGGCCGGCGGAGAAGGCGGCCGAGAAGGCCAAGCCGCCGGCAACGTCCGCGGCAAAGAAGCCGGCCCCCGCCCCGTCGGCCAAGCCGGCCGCTCCAGCGCCGGCCGCGACGCCACCGCCCGCCACCAATGATCCCAATGTCGACCTGGTCTACGGCGCCTATCAGCGCGGCCAGTACAAGACCGCGTTCGATCTCGCCACGCCGCGGGCGCAGGCCGGCGATCCCAAGGCCATGGCGATGCTCGGCCAGCTCTACGAAAACGCCCAGGGCATCCGCCGCGATTACGAAAAGGCGGCGATCTGGTACAAGCGGGCCGCCGAGGCCGGCGACCGCGAGGCGATGTTCGCGCTGGCGATGATGCGGCTGGCCGGGCGCGGCGGCCCTGTCGACAAGCTCGAGGCGGTCAAGCTGCTGGCCTCCGCCGCCAAGCTCGGCGAGCCCAAGGCGGCCTACAATCTCGCGCTGCTCTATCTCGACGGCCAGACCTTGCCGCAGGACCTCAGGCGCTCGGCCGAGCTGCTGCGCCTGGCTGCGGATGCCGGCAATGCCGAGGCGCAATACGCGCTGGCGACCTTCTACAAGGAAGGAACCGGCGTGCCGAAAGACCTCGAAAAGGCCGCGCAATTGCTGAAGGCGGCCGCGATCGCCGACAATATCGACGCCGAGGTCGAATACGCCATCGCGCTGTTCAACGGCACCGGCGTGCCGAAGGACCAGCCCGCGGCCATCGCGCTGCTGCGCCGGGCCGCGCGGCAGAACAGCCCGGTCGCCCAGAACCGGCTGGCGTGGGTGCTGCTGTATGGAATCGCCACCCCGATGGACAAGGTCGAGGCCTACAAATGGCACCTGGTGGCCAAGACCGCCGGCAAGGGCGATCCCAAGCTCGACGAGAAATTCGCCGACATGCCCCCCGAAGACCGCGCCAAGGGCGAACAGGCCGCCAAGCACTGGCTGGGCACCATCAAGTGATCGGCCGCTGATCCGGCCTTGACGCGGCCGCCCCGGCAGGGCACCCACAGCCAGCCATTTCACCCGCCTTCGTCCGCTTCCGGGGAAGGCGCGCACCGCGAGGTGCGGTCAGCCCAGCGCATCGAGCTCATGATCCATTCCGCCCTCATCAACGTCATGGTCAAGGCCGCGCGCCGCGCCGGCCGCAACCTCAAGCGCGATCTCGGCGAGATCGAGCACCTGCAGGTGTCGCTGAAGGGGCCGGCCAATTTCGTCTCCCGCGCCGACAAGAAGGCCGAGGAGATGCTCTACGAGGATCTCTCCAAGGCCCGGCCCGGCTACGGCTTCCTCGGCGAGGAGGGCGGCAAGCGCGAAGGCAGCGACAAGTCGCACACCTGGATCGTCGACCCGCTCGACGGCACCACCAACTTCCTGCACGGCATCCCGCAATTCGCGATCTCGATCGCGCTGCAGCGCGAGGACACCGTGATCGCCGGCGTGATCTACAATCCCGCCAATGACGAGCTCTACATCGCCGAGCGCGGCAAGGGCGCGTTCCTGAACGACCAGCGGCTGCGCGTCGCCGCGCGCAAACAGCTGCATGAATGCGTCATCGCCTGCGGCCTGCCGCATATCGGCCGCGGCGATCACCAGCTGTTCCTGCGCGAGATGACCTCGCTGCAGGTCAAGGTCGCAGGGCTCCGCCGCTTCGGCGCCGCCTCGCTCGACCTCGCCTTCGTCGCCGCCGGCCGTTTCGACGCCTATTGGGAGCGCGACCTGCAGCCCTGGGACATCGCCGCCGGTATGATCCTGGTGCGCGAGGCCGGCGGCACCGTGTCCGGCATCGACGGCAAGGAGGACGCGCTGGCGACCGGGCACGTGGTGTGCGGCAACGAGGTCATCCACCGCGAGCTGGTGAAGGTGCTGAAGGCGGCGGCGTAGCTTTGATTCTGCGCGGCCACCGGACGCCTTCTTACGGTTTGCCAAACCGCTCGCCTCACACGCGGTGTCGTCCCGGCCTTGAGCCGGGACCCATAGCCACCGGCCGTTTTGATCGAGCAAGATGGGTCGACCAGAATGCCTCACACGTCTCCCTGGGGTTATGGGTCCCGGATCGGCCGCGCGTGACGCGCGCTTGTCCGGGACGACACCGAGGGTGAGGCTGGCCGCGCCTAGTATCGCCGTCCGCTGGTGAAGGCCTGCGGCGTGGCACCTGGCAGCGCCGGAGAGTTGATGTCGCTGTCGACGCGATCGGACGACTGGCCGGCGTAGCTGAAGCCGAGCGACAGGCTGACATTGGAGGTCGGCTTGTACTCGACGCCGCCATTGATCGCGTAGGCCGGCGTCGAGGTCGAGCGCCCGTCGAACGTCGCGAACGGGCCGCCGAGGCCGGGATTGTATTTCAGCGTCTCGAAGCCGCCGTAGAAGCTGACGCCGCTCTTGAAGGTGTAGCCGTATTGCGCGCCCTCGGTCGTGTACGACCCGAGCGCCCCATAGCGGTTGACGAGGTTCGAGCTCAGGCCGATGCCCGACAGCGCCGCCCAATTGTTCGTCACGCTGTAGCCCCGCGCGAAGAAGCCGCTGTCCTTGCCGCTCCCCGTGAAGCTCGGAAAGTTGCCGTAGGAGTCGAGGCTGCCGGAGTCGCTGAAGCCGACCGGCCAGCCGGGGAGCCAGTATTTGACGGGACCTGATTGGGCATTGGCCGCTGTCGTGCCGACACAGAGCCCAGCGAGCACGAGCGCGAATGCAGATTTGCGAGAGATCATCGACATGCCGTTACCGCTACACGTCAACGGATCATACAGGCAGAGGACGAGGAACTCCAGCACAGCCGGTGGAGCGCGACCTCCCCCGCCCGGATGGTCTGCTCCCCTCCCCCTTGCGGGGAGGGGTCGGGGGTGGGGGTCCACCGAGTCCTGCTGCATGTGGTGAAAACGCGATTCACTTCATCTGAACAGAGGTGATCCCGCGACGCGTGCGCTTCGTCTGGCTGATTGATCTCTGACTTGTGAGAGCGACCCCACGTCGTTCAGCGCCCGGAGACCCCCACCCCGATCCCTCCCCGCAAGGGCAGGGCGATCGCATATGGTTTTCCCGGGCGGACCTTTCATGGCCTCATGGTTCGAGACGCGTCGCAAGAGCGACGCTCCTCACCATGAGGATCAACAGCTTTGCGAAGACAGGCCCTCATCCTGAGGAGCCCGCCGAAGGCGGGCGTCTCGAAGGATGGTCGCGAAAAGACTGCGCGCCCAGCCTCTTTCACCATATGCGATCGCTCTGCCCGCAACGGGAAGGGGGCGCACCGGCCGCGTCGCAAGCGTTGGGCTCGATCGCTCAAGGAAGACCCAACATCGCTCACGGCTTCGCCGGCGCCGGCGGCCCGTACACCTCGCGCCCCGCCGCGGGCTCCGTCTTCTCTCGATCGCCCGCGAGCACGCGCTGCACGGATACGAAGAACACCGGCACCATCAGCAGCGCCAGGATCACCACCGCGATCATGCCGCCCATCACGTTGGTGCCGAGCGCCTGCTGGCTGGCACCGCCGGCGCCCGTCGCCATCGACATCGGCAGCACGCCGCAGACGAAGGCAAGGCCGGTCATGATGATCGGGCGGAAACGCAAGGAGCAGGCCTCGATCGTCGCCGCGACCAGCGGCTTGCCGTGGGCGCGCAGATCCTTGGCGAACTCGATGATCAGGATCGCGTCCTTTGCGGCGAGGCCGATGATGGTGATCAGCGCCACCGTGAAGTACACGTCGTTCGACAGGCCGCGCAGATTGGCGGCGACGACGGCGCCGAGGATGCCGAGCGGCACGGTCAGGAGCACCGCGAGCGGGATCGTCCAGCTCTCGTAGAGCGCAGCGAGACACAGGAACACGACCAGCGCCGAGAGACCGAGCAGCAGCGGCGCCTGCGAGCCCGACAGCTTCTCCTGCAACGACTGTCCGGTCCATTCATAGCCGAAGCCGCGCGGCAGCTTGCCGGCGAGCCGCTCCATCTCCTTGAGCGCATCGCCCGAGGTGTAGCCCGGCTTGGCCTCGCCGGAGATGCGGATCGCCGGATAGTAGTTGAAGCCGGCGATCTGGGTCGGTCCCTTGGCCCATTGGATGGTCGCGAACGACGAGAACGGCACCAATTGTCCCTTGGCGTTCTTGACGCTGTAGTTGAGGATGTCGTCCGCGTTCATGCGGCTGATGCGGTCGGCCTGCACCACGACGCGCTGCATGCGGCCGCGGTTGGGGAAGTCGTTGACGTAGGTCGAGCCGAGATTGGTCGAGATCGTGTTGTTGATGTCCTCGAAGGTGACGCCGAAGGCGCCGGCCTTCTCGCGGTCGATCATCAGATTGACCTGGGGACCCTGCGGCAGGCCTTCGATGAAGACCTTCTGCAGCACCTGGCTGGCATTGGCCTCGGCGATCAGCTGGTCGGCGGCCGCGGTCAGCGCGGCATAGCCCTTCTGGCCGCGGTCCTGCAGGCGGAAGCTGAAGCCCGAGGAGTTGCCGAGATTGTCGATCGGCGGCGGCTGCAGCGCGGTGATCTTGGCGTCGCGCAAGCCGGCGAGATCGCGGTTGATGTCGGCGACCAGCGCCGCGGCGCTGTCATGCTTGCCGCGCTCCGACCAGTCCTTCAGCGAGATGAAGGCCTGGGCGGTGTTGACGCCCTGGCCGGCATAGCTGAAGCCGGTCAGGAAGGTGACGTCCTCGATGCCCGCGCGCTTGGCGAGATACTTCTCGACCGCCTCCACCGCGGCCTGCGTCCGCGCGTAGGACGAGTCCGCCGGCGTCTGCACGTCCGTCGTGATGAAGCCCTGGTCGTCGACCGGCAGGAAGCCGCCGGGCAACTGGATGAAGGCGAAGGTCAGCCCGACCAGGAAGATCGCATAGATCAGCATCAGCCGGCCGGTGCGCTTCAGCGCGCCGCCGACCACGCCGGTGTAGCGGTTGCGGCTGTTGTCCATGAAGCGGTTGAACCAGCCGAACAGGCCTTTCTTCGCGTGACCGTGACCGGCCGTGACCGGCTTGAGCAGGGTCGCGCACAGCGCCGGCGTCAGCGACAGCGCCAGCAGCGCCGAGAAGCCGATCGCCGCCACCATGGTAACCGAGAACTGCCGGTAGATGATGCCGACCGAGCCGGGGAAGAACGCCATCGGCACGAACACCGCCATCAGCACCAGCGTGATGCCGATGATCGCGCCGGTGATCTGGCCCATCGCCTTGCGCGTCGCCTCCTTCGGCGACAGCCCCTCCTCGGTCATGATGCGCTCGACGTTCTCGACCACGACGATGGCGTCGTCGACGAGGATGCCGACCGCGAGCACCATGCCGAACATCGTCAGCATGTTGATGGAGTAGCCGACCAGCATCAAGGTGGCGCAGGTGCCGAGCAGCGCCACGGGCACCACGATGGTCGGAATGATGGTGTAGCGGATGTTCTGCAGGAACAGGAACATCACCACGAACACCAGCACGACGGCTTCGACCAGGGTCATCAGCACCCGCTTGATCGAGGCCTTCACCACCGGCGTGATGTCGTAGGGAATCTCATAGGTGATGTTGGAGGGGAAGAAGCGCGACAGCTCCTTCATCTTGGCCTCGACCGCACCAGCGGTCGCCAGCGCATTGCCGGTCGGCGACAGCAGCACCGAGAGACCGGCGGTCGGCTTGCCGTTGAGGCGGGTGTTGAACTGATAGCTGAGGCCGCCGATCTCGACGCGCGCGACGTCGCGCAGCC
This sequence comes from Bradyrhizobium sp. HKCCYLS3013, assembly GCF_051167615.1. Classification (NCBI taxonomy): domain Bacteria; kingdom Pseudomonadati; phylum Pseudomonadota; class Alphaproteobacteria; order Hyphomicrobiales; family Nitrobacteraceae; genus Bradyrhizobium; species Bradyrhizobium sp. HKCCYLS3013. Next base: position 202,614 of record NZ_JBNPTK010000008.1, on the reverse strand, counting down.
GCACCGTCGAGCCGTCGGGGTTGGCGCGCAGGATGATCGCGCTGAACTCGTCGGGTGAATCGAGCTGGCCCTTGACCAGCACCAGCGCCGAGGTGCGCTGCGAGGTCGTCGCGGGCTCGGCGCCGATGCTGCCGGAGGCGACCTGCGCGTTCTGGGCGCCGATCGCCTTGGTGACGTCGTCGGCGGTCAGACCGTAGCCGATCAGCTTGGCCGGATCGAGCCAGACGCGCAGCGAGCGCTCGGTCGAATACAGCGTGGCACGGCCGACGCCGGGGATGCGCCGGATTTCGCCGAGCACGTTGCGGATCATGAAGTCGCCGAGGCCGACCTCGTCGAGGCTGCCGTCGGTCGACTGCAGGGTGATGATTTGCAGCACCGCGGCGGAGGCTTCCTCGACCAGGATGCCCTGCTGGATGACGGCGCGCGGCAGCCGCGCCTCGACACGCTTGAGGCGGTTCTGCACCTCGACCGAGGCGTCGTTGGTCGACGTGCCCGGCACGAAGTTGGCGGTGATCTCGACCTGGCCGAGCGAGTCGCTGGTGGATTCGAAGTTGAGAATGCCGGAGGCGCCGTTGAGCTCCTCCTCGATCAGCCGCGTCACGCTGTTGTAGAGGTTCTCGGGCGACGCGCCGGGATAGCTGGTCGAGATCGAGATCGAGGGCGGCGCGATGATCGGATATTGCGCCACCGCCAGCAGCGGGATCGCGATCGCGCCGATCAGGCAGATGAACAGCGCGACCACCCAGGCGAAGATCGGCCTGTCGATGAAGAAGCTCGGCATGGCGAATTACCGCGACGTCGACTTCGATTCGAGCTGCGTCGCGGCGCTGACCTCGGTCCAGACCTGCGGCGCGACCCTGTCGCCGGCGGCAAACTTCTGGAAGCCGTCGACCACGACCTTGTCGCCGGCGCGCAGACCGTCGGTGATCAGCACGAGGCCGTCCTGGATCGGACCGGTGCGGATCGGCCTCGCGATCGCGCGGTTGTCGTCGCGGATGACGTAGACCTCGGAGCCGCCGGCCGCATTGCGCTGCACCGCCTGCTGCGGCACGCCGACGGAGTCGCTGTCGATGCCCTGCTCGATGCGGACGCGGACATACATGCCCGGCAGCAGCTCGCGCTTGGGATTGGCGAACTCGCCGCGCAGGGTGACCTGACCAGTGGCGGCATCGACCTTGGCGTCGGAGAATAGCAGCTTGCCCGGGATCGAGTACGGCGTGCCGTCGTCGAGCACGAGACGGACCTTGATCGCGTCGGGCGAGATCTGGTCGAGATCGCCGGACTCGAACGCGCGGCGCAGGCGGTTCAGCTCGCTCACAGACTGGGTGAAGTCGGCATAGATCGGGTCGAGCTGCTGGATCGTGACCAGCGAGGTCTCGTTCTGGACCGCGATGGCGCCTTCGCTCACCTGGGCCGCACCGACGATACCGTCGATCGGCGCGCGCACGGTCGCGTAGTCGAGATTGAGCTGGGCGCGCGCGAGATCGGCCTTGCGGGCCTCGATATCGGCCGCAGCCTCACGTTCCGACGAGATCGCCTTCTCGTTCTCGACGGCTGGCGCCGCGCGCTCCTTGAACAGCTGCGCGATGCGGTTCGCCTGCTGCACGGCGCGCTCATGCACCGCTTCGGCCTTGGCCAGCGCCGCACGGCTCGACAGGATCTCGACCTCGAAGGGTCGCGGATCGATCCGATAGAGCGGATCACCCGCCTTGACCTCGCTGCCCTGACGGAACAGCCGCTCGACGACGATGCCGGAGACGCGCGGGCGCACGTCGGAGACGCGGGTCGGCGCGATGCGGCCGGGCAGCTCGCGCACGATCGCGCGCGCCTTCTGCTCGACGGTCACGATGCCGACCTCGGGGATGACGATCTGCTCATTGGCGGAGGCCTGAGCCTGGATGGGGTCGTTGCAGCCGGCCAGCAGCGGCGCGGCGGCCGAGAGCATCAATGCACTGCTGACCAGCGACGCGCGAAAACGAGACATGAGTGGAGGAGCCCCCTCGATGATGATGAAAACCAGTCGACCGGATGGCCCGGTCATGGCGCCATTCTGGCGCTCGCCTTGCGTGCAACATAGAAAACAGCTGCTGCGACGCAACGCGGAACCTGGGCGGCTTGATGTCACACGAACTACGTAGCTGATAGATTTAGCTTTTTCGCGACTCACCTGATTGTGAGCGCTTTGTGGCAACAAGTTCCGGGCAGGTTCCGCAGAGCGAAACGCGAATCCCATGACGGCGCTGCGGCATCCCGCCGCAGCGAACAAATTAGTTGGCCGGCCGCAGACGGTAATGGCTGACGCCCCATTCGCGGCCTTCGTCATGGCCGAACAGACCCGCGGTGGCGAGGAAGAACCAGCGCCAGCGGCGCATCCACAGCGTCGCGTCGTCGCCATAGACGGGCTGCAGCACCTGCAGGATGCGGTCGCGGTCGGCGTCGAAATTGGCGAGCCAGTCCCGCGCCGTGCGCTGATAATGCGCGCCGCTCCAACGCCATTCTTTCTCGACCGCGAACAGATCGTCGTACTGCCGGATCAGCCCGTGGCTCGGCATGATGCCGCCGGTGAAGAAGTGCTGCGCGATCCAGTCCTCGCGATCGTTGCGGTCGAACAGGTAGGATGCGGTGCGATGGGTGAAGATGTGCATGAACAGCCGGCCATCCGGCAGGAGCCATGCCCGGACCCGCGACAGCAGCTCGCGCCAGTTCATCATGTGCTCGAACATCTCCACCGAGACGATGCGATCGAACCGCGCGTCGGGAGCGAACCCGTTCATGTCGGCGGTGACGACCCGCAAATTGAGCAGGCCGCGCGCGGCCGCCATCTCCTCGATCGCGCGGCGCTGCGAATGTGAGTTGGAGACCACCGTGATCTTCGCACGCGGGAACTGCCGGGCCATGAACAGCGACAGCGAGCCCCAGCCGCAGCCGAGCTCCAGAATGCTCTGGCCGTCCTGCAGATCGGCATTGGCCACCGTCTGGCGCAGCGCCTCCTCCTCCGCCTCCTGCAGGGTCGAGACCGGCTCCTTGTAGAAGCAGCAGGAATATTTGCGGTTCGGCCCGAGCACGCGGGCGAAGAACGCCGCCGGCACCTCGTAGTGCTGGCTGTTCGCCGCGTCGGTATGCTCGGCGATCGGCCGCGTCGTCAGCAGGCGGGCGAACTCTGCGTCGCCCATCGCATCGGCCCCGCCGAGCCGCGCCGCCGTGCGCGCGCACAATTCGGAGATCGCCGAGCGGATGACGGCATCGGGCAGCGGCACACGCTCGGCGGCGCCGATGATGGTCGAGATGAAGCTCATGCTGTGGCTCCGTTGCGGGGCGGCAGGGGAAAGAACGCGCTGGTGCGCGCCTGGTAGGCCCGGTAGCGATCGCCGCGCGAGCGCAGCATCTGCTGCTCCAGCGGCGGGATGCCGGTGACGTGGACCAGGATCCAGTACATGAACAGCGGCGCGAGCAGGCTGGCGAAGCCCCACGGGTGGTCGAACGACAGCGCGATGACCGGGTAGGACAGCCAGCACACCCATTCGAAGAAATAGTTGGGATGGCGCGACCAGCGCCACAGGCCGACGTCGCACACCTTGCCCTTGTTGGCGGGATCGGCACGGAACGCCTTGAGCTGAGCGTCGGCGACGCCCTCGCCGGCGATCCCTGCGAACAGCACGAGGATGCCGAGATAGTCCTGCAGCCGCAGCTCGGCGGCCGGCGCATGGGCGGCGACGAACATCGCGAACACCAGCGGGATCGAGCCCCAGGCCTGCTGCTGCAGGAACAGGAACATCTTTCGCGGTGCGGCCGCGCCCCATTCCCGGGCAAACTCCGCGTAGCGCGGGTCGTCGGAGATGCCGCGGCTGCGCGCCGCCACATGGCCGCCGAGCCGCAGCGCCCAGACCGCCACCAGCACTGCGACCAGCCATTGTCGCGCGTTGGGGGCGGCACCGCCGGCGGGCCAGATCGAGCCGACAGCGCCGACCAGCCCGACGGAAAACGTCCAGATGGTGTCGACCCAGCCGGAGTTGCCGCTGCGCTGCTGCACGACCCAGGCGAGCCCCATCAGCACCGACATCGCCACGGCCATCGCCAGCAGCGCTTGCAGATATTCAACGACGGTCATGACAAAGCCAGGGCGTTCCCGCTAGATATGAGCCACGGGACTAACTACGCCGCGGGTGCCCGCCGGTTTCAGCCATAGTTCCGCGCAGGGGACGGGATTGCGCCGATCGCGGCTTTTTTCCCGCTGCTGCTGTGCCATAGTGGATTTCAGGGACCGGTCCCCGCAACGGATGTCATCGACAATGCCTCAAGGCTCCCCCTCCCGCTCCGCGATGGACGTCGAACGGACCAAGCTGTCCACGCCCCGGATCTTCCTGGTGCGGATGCTGGTCTTCCTGGTGCTGTGCGCCCTGGTCGGCGTCGTGCTCTACAAGCAGATCGTCATGGCGTTCTTCGCCAATCCCGGCCTCAACGCCCTGATCGGGGCCGTGCTGCTGATCGGCGTCATCCTGTCGTTCCGACAGGTGGTCCGGCTCTATCCGGAAGTGTCCTGGGTCAACAATTTCCGCATCGCCGATCCCGGCCTGGCGGTGCCTCGCCACCCGGTCCTGCTGGCGCCGATGGCGGCCATCCTCGGCCGCGAGCGCTCCGGGCGGATGTCGATCTCACAGCAGACCATGCGCCATCTGCTCGACTCGATCGCCACCCGGCTCGACGAGGCCCGCGACATCTCGCGCTACATGACCGGCCTCCTGGTGTTCCTCGGCCTGCTCGGCACGTTCTGGGGCCTGATCGAGACGGTCGGCTCGGTCGGCAAGGTGATCGAAGGGCTGAAGGTCGGCGGCGACGCCGGTGCGCTGTTCGACACGCTGAAGGGCGGCCTTGCCGCGCCGCTGGGCGGCATGGGCATCTCGTTCTCGTCCTCGCTGTTCGGCCTCGCCGGCTCGCTGATCCTCGGCTTCCTCGACCTGCAATCGAGCCAGGCGCAGAACCGCTTCTATACCGACCTGGAGGACTGGCTCGCCGGCACCGTGCGGGAATATGGCGGCAGCGGCGACACCGGTGCCGACCTCTCGGTTGCCATCGAGCGGCTGCGCACCGCCATGGAAGAAGGCTCCAACCGCGGCGCCACCGCGGCGATGGCCAACCTCGCCGAGGCGATCCAGGGCCTGGTCGGGCACATGCGCACCGAGCAGCAGATGATCCGCGAATGGGCCGACGGCCAGGGCGAGCAGAACCGCGAGATCAAGCGGCTGCTGGAGCGGCTGGCGCGGCAGACGGAGAAGAGTTGAGCTGCTCCGTCGGCCGGCCCAGGCCGAACTACTAGACGAGCTAGGAGACGCTGAATGGCGCTTGCCCGTACCCGCCGCGGAGATTCCGGCCTCAACTACTGGCCGGGCTTCGTTGACGCGCTGTCGACGCTGGTGCTGTCGATCGTGTTCCTGCTGACCGTGTTCCTGGTGGTGCAGTTCTTCCTGTCGCAGGAGGTCACCGGCAAGGACAAGGCGCTGGAGCAGCTCAACGCCAAGATCGCGCAGCTCAACGAGATGCTGTCCCTGGAGAAGCTCGGCAAGCTCTCGCTGGACGACCAGGTTGCGCAACTGCGCGCCGGGCTTGCAAGCGCCGAAGCGGAGCGCGACCGCGTCAAGGGCCTCTATGACGGGCTCGCCAATGCCGGCAGCAATGCCGCCGGCCGCGCCAACGAGCTCAACCGGGCGCTCGACTCCGAGAAGCAGGTCACGGCGCGGGCGCTGGCCCAGATCGAGGTGCTCAACCAGCAGATCAGCGCACTGCGCCGCCAGCTCGCCGCGCTCGAGGATGCGCTCGATGCCTCGGAGAAGCGCGACAAGGAATCGCAGAGCCGCATCGCCGATCTCGGCTCGCGCCTCAACGTCGCGCTGGCACAGCGGGTGCAGGAGCTGACCCGGTACCGCTCGGAGTTCTTCGGCCGGCTGCGCGCCATCCTCGGCAACCGTCCCGACATCCGCGTCGTCGGCGACCGCTTCGTGTTCCAGTCCGAGGTGTTCTTCGACACGGGGCAAGCCACCCTGCTGCCCGAGGGCCAGCAGGAGCTGAACTCGGTGGCGACGGCGCTGGTCGATCTCGACAAGCAGATCCCCGCTGAGATCTCCTGGGTGCTGCGGGTCGACGGCCACACCGACGTTCGTCCGATCAACAGCCCGGTGTTCAAGTCGAACTGGGAGTTGTCCTCGGCGCGCGCCATCTCGGTGGTGCAGTATCTGATCTCGCTCGGCGTCCCCGCGCAGCGCCTGGTCGCGGCGGGCTTCGCCGAATTCCAGCCGCTGGATCCTGCGAACACCGAGGAAGCGTTCCGCCGCAACCGCCGCATCGAGCTGAAGCTGACGGAGCGGTGACGTCGAGCTCCACCCTGCGCCCCTATCGCGCCGAGGACGAGGACGCGGCGATCGCGCTGTGGCAGGAGACGTGGCAGCTCGCCTATCCCGCCATCGATTTTGCCGCGCGCGTACCGTGGTGGCGCGAGCGCTGGCGCAATGAGCTGGTGCCGAACGCCGAGGTGATCGTCGCCGAGACGGAGGGGACGCTCGCGGGGTTCGTGACGATCGATGCTGCAGGCTATCTCGATCAGCTCGTGGTCTCGCCCCAACATTGGGGCTCGCCGCTCGCCACGCAGCTGGTCGATGCCGCCAAGCAGAAATCTCCTGGAGGCATCACGCTGCTGGTCAACAAGGACAACGCTCGCGCGATCAGCTTCTACAAGCGCAACGGCTTCGTCGATGCCGGCGAGGACGTCAACCCGACCTCGGGCCGTCCCGTGCTGCGGATGGCGTGGACGCCTTAGTCGCTGCGACAGCCCGCATCGCCGCCACGCCCAGCGCTGTCATCCCGGACAACCTTAGCTCAGCGAGGCAGATCCGAGACCATGCGCCGCAGCAGACGTGCTGCGAAGGAAGCGGCCACGGGCATTTGCCCGTCAAATATCGGGCTGTGGTTATAGGCCCCTGCTTTCGCAGGGGCGACACCGAGTGTCGGGGCGGGCTTCAACTACACGCCGCGGAACAGCACGCCGATGGTCAGCACGACGAAGGCAATTGCCAGCGCATCGAAGGCGTGCGCGGCCGACAGCAGCGGCACCGAGGCGTGCATGTAGTGCGCGAGCATCGCGACCAATGCGAGCACCAGCGCGATCGCGAAGATGACGAACGAGGGCGGGGTGAGGGCAAAACTGCCACGACGATAAGGCATGCGCGTTGCTCCTGAGCGGTTGGGCGCGCATCAGGACGGCGCGCCATCTGTTCCGGCAGGGAACGTATAAAGCGGGAGAAAGGTTGCAGGGTCGGGAACAAGAATTCCGAGAGTGTTGCCGCCCATCCACGGTGTGGCCGAAACTACACGCCCTCGAACTGCAACCGCGCCAGCCGCGCATAGAGGCCGTTGGCCGCAACCAGCGACGTGTGCGTGCCCTGCTCGACGATGCGGCCGCGGTCCATGACCAGGATGCGGTCGCAGGACAGCACCGTCGCGAGGCGATGCGCGATCACCAGGGTGGTGCGGTCCTTCATCAGCCCCTCGAGCGCGGTCTGCACCAGCGTCTCGCTCTCGGCGTCGAGCGCCGATGTCGCCTCGTCCAGCAGCAGCAGCGGCGCATCGCGCAGGATGGCGCGCGCGATGGCGATGCGCTGGCGCTGGCCGCCCGAGAGCGTGACGCCGCGCTCGCCGAGCGAGGTGTCGAAGCCATCCGGCAGGCGGCGGATGAATTCGCTGGCATGAGCGAGATCGGCTGCGCGCTCGACCTCGGCGTCGGTCGCCTCGGGCCGGCCGAAGCGGATGTTCTCGCGCGCGCTTGTCGCGAACACGACGGATTCCTGCGGCACCAGCGCGATGCGCTCGCGCATCCTGCGCGGGTCGGCCGCGCGCACCGGCACGCCGTCGAACGAGATCGAGCCGGAGGCGGGATCGTAGAAGCGCAGCAGAAGATGGAACAGCGTGCTCTTGCCGGCGCCGGACGGGCCGACGATCGCGACCTTCTCACCGGCGCGGATCGCGAACGAGACGTCATCGAGGACGCGGACGTCGGGGCGGCTCGGATAGGCGAAGCTGACGTGGTCGAAGCCGAGGTCGCCACGCGCCGGCTCCGGCATCGGGCGCGGCTGCGCGGGCGCCGTGATCTCCGGCTGCACATGCAACAGCTCGAACAGCCGCTCGGCCGCGCCGGACGCCGCCGACACTTCGCCCCAGACCTCCGAGAGCTGGCCGAGACCGGCGGCGGCAAAGGCCGCGTAGAGCACGAACTGACCGAGCCGGCCGGCGCTGATCGCGCCGGTCAACACGTCGTGCGAGCCGACCCAGAGGATCGCGACCACGCTGGAGAACACGATGAAGATGATGATCGCGGTGAGCACGCCGCGCGCCTGGGTCGAGACCCGCGCCGCCTCGTAGGCCTGCTCGACCTCGCCGCCGAAACGCGCCGCAGCGAGCTTCTCGCTGGTATAGGCCTGCACGGTCCTGATCGAACCGATCAGCTCGGACGCATAGGCCGAGGCGTCGGCGAGCGTGTCCTGGGCGTTGCGCGACAGCCGCCGGACCCAGCGCCCGAACGCCACCAGCGGCAGCACGATCAGCGGGATCGCCAGCAGCACGAAGCCGGACAGCTTCGGGCTCGTGATCACCATCATCGCGGTGGCGCCGATGAACAGCAGCAGATTGCGCAGCGCGATGGACACGGAGGCGCCCGCCGCCGATTTGATCTGGGTGGTGTCGGCGGTGAGCCGCGACACCAGCTCGCCGGAGCGGGCGGAATCGAAGAAGGACGGCGACAGCGACATCAGATGCGCGAACACGTCGCGCCGGAGATCGGCGACGATGCGCTCGCCGATCGTCATGACGAGGTAGTAGCGGGCCGCGCTTGCCAGCGCGAGCACCGCCACGACGGCGATCATGACGCTGAAATAGCTGTTGATCAGCTCGATGCCCTTCGGCGTGAAGCCGAAATCGATCATGCGGCGGACCGCGATCGGCACCAGCAGCGTGGTCAGGGCCGCCACCGTCAGCGCGATCAGCGCCAGGAGGGCGCGGCCGCGATAGCGCAGGACATAGGGAGACAGCGCCAGCAGCGGGCGCAGCTTCGAGCGCCGCACAGGGCTTGCCGGCTCGGCCAATGCCTCGACGGCCGCAACGGCATCTCCGACCGGATCCTGCCCTGGGGCAGCGCCCTGCCGTTCGTCAAGCCGTTCCACTGCGCTCATGGGCCACCTGAGAATTCTTCCAAATACCGATCTGCCGTCCTGATAGGCCTGCCGGGCCGGGCTTGGCAAATCCGGAAACGTACCAAGGTGTTCAACCGCGACCTTGGCTTGTTTTGGGCAGAACCTTGGGCTATAGAGCCCGCCAATTGTCCCCCTTCAGTGACGACAGGATCAGGCGCGGCCGCGCCGCATCATGTCTTCGCATCGTGCCGCAGGATCAGCCATGAAAGCCGACATTCACCCGAATTATCATACGATTACGGTCGTGATGACCGATGGCACCGAGTACCAGACCCGCTCGACCTGGGGCAAAGAGGGCGACAAGCTCAACCTCGACATCGACCCCAAGTCGCACCCGGCCTGGACCGGCGGCACCCAGCAGATCATGGATCGCGGCGGCCGCGTCTCGCGCTTCCAGAAGAAGTTCCAGGGCTTCCTCAAGAAGGATTGATCCTTCCTGGGCCCTCGGCACCGGCCATCCTGGCCTGCGCCCATGGACAGCTCACAGCAAAACGCCCCCGGACACGGGGGCGTTTTTGTTTCTGGGCTGGACGCAACGAGACCTCCGGGTGAGGCGAGCGGCCCGGCAGGGCCGCCCGATGCCGCGGCCTACTGCTCGAACGCAGCCTTCAGCCGATTGAGATGCGGGACCAGCGGATTGCCGATCGCGCTCTGGTCCGGCGGCGGGGAATGAATGGTCGAGTCGAGCCGGCGGACCCGCACCTGAAGGCTCATCGAGCGCGAGATCAGACTCTGCAGCTGCTGCGGCAGCTTCTCCAGCAGATCATCCGGCCCGGGATCTGCGGCGGTCAGCTTGACCTTGGTCTTCTCGCGGTTGGCCTGGCTCAGGGTCATCTCGCCCTCCTTCACCGCACGGTGCAGGAGCAGCCAGGACGCCAGCTGCATCAGGCGGGTGGTGAGGCGCATGCTCTCGGTGGCGTAGGTCAGGCTGACGGCGCGGTCGAGCGCCTTGGCCTCGTTGCGGCCGTCGCCATCGAGATAGGCGGCGGTCTCCTCGACCAGATCCATGCCTTCCCGGAACAGCGCGCCGAATGCAGCAGAATTGGTGAGCCGCTCGTTGAACTGAACCAGAGCGCCATCGCCCAGCAAACGGTCCGACATGGTTAACGCCTCTTAAACGCGACTGTTTACGCAACCCGGCAACGTCGCCGGTATGATGAACAAATCATTGCGCGGCCGGTTTCGAGAGTCCAGCAGCAACGCCTTTTATGGTTTCCACGGCGTGGGCCATGCCGTGCCCTCGTACCATTTGCGACTGCAACACGGCCGTTTCAGGCCGAGTCGCACGATCAGCTCAACTAGCAACCATGATCACGGCAATAGTTTGCAGTGGTCGAACCAGGATCGTCACGCCTGCCGCGGCGCACAGGATTTTCGCGCGTGACGTGCCGGCGACCGAAGACCGGCACGGGCGCAATGAGCAGGTACGACGATCGTTCCACGATCGCCCGCCTGCGGATGGACGAGCGCGCCACGGGCGACCGCCCGGTTCGCCCGGCTCGGTGAGCGCGCAAAAAAAAGAGCCGCCGTTTCCGGCGGCTTTGAAGTTGATAACAGGGAGGCGTCAAACAGAGTGGACAGGAGCCACTCGGTGTCCAAACGAGGACGGTTCCGGTTGTAAACGCGAAAGCTTAATCAACCGTAAATGGCGAAAATTTTTCAATCTTCGTTAGCCATGTCGGCCACTGGCCGACCGTGTTTCCACGGCCGCGAGGCTCACGACTTGAAGATGCTGGCGGCGGCATCACGCGAGGCGCGCTTTTTCGCCACCGCCTGCTCGATGCGCTCGATCTCGGCGCGGAGCAGCGCCACCCGGCTGGTCAGCTCCTCGACCGACAGCATCGACAGATCCTGCCCGATCTCGTGCGAAACGGCCTTGCGCGGCCGGTCGTCGTCCTCGTTGGCCATCTCACCCTCCTCCCGGTTGCCAGCCATGCCCCGGCTGGCTTAAGCACGCGGCAGCATCGCTTTCAGCCCTCGCCGAAGGATTTCTCATGGAACAGCTGCCCGCGCAAATGACCGTGGTCGCCATCAGCCAGCCGGGCGGACCCGAGGTGCTCAAGCCGGAAACCCGGCCCCTCCCCAAGCCGGGCCCCGGCGAGATCCTGATCAAGGTGAAGGCCGCCGGCGTTAACCGTCCCGACGTTGCCCAGCGCTCCGGCAGCTACCCGCCGCCGCCCGGCGCCAGTGACCTGCCCGGGCTGGAAGTGGCCGGGGAGGTCGTGGCGCTCGGCGAGGGCGCGGTCCGGCACAAGCTCGGCGACACCGTGATGTCCCTGGTCGCCGGCGGCGGCTATGCGCAATATTGCATCGCACAAGACGCGCAGGCGATGGCGGTCCCCTCCTCACTCTCCATTCTGGAGGCCGGCGCCCTGCCCGAGACCCTGATGACGGTCTGGCACAACGTGTTCGAGCGCGGCGGTCTGAAGGCGGGTGAGACCCTGCTGATCCATGGCGGCTCTTCGGGCATCGGCACCATGGCGATCCAGCTCGCCACGGCATTCGGCGCCAAGGTGCTGGTCACCGTCGGCTCGCAGGACAAGGCCGACGCCTGCGTCAAGCTCGGCGCCATCAGAGCCATCAACTACAAGACGGAGGACTTCGTCGCCGTGGTCAAGGAGGCGACTGGCGGCAAGGGTGCCGACGTCATCCTGGACATGGTCGGCGGCGACTACATCGAGCGCAACTACGACGCCGCGGCGATCGATGGCCGTATCGTCCAGATCGCCTTCCTCGCCAGCCCCAAGGCGTCAGTCAATTTCGTCAAGCTGATGGTGAAGCGCCTGACCCATACCGGATCCACGCTGCGCCCGCGCAGCAACGCCGACAAGGCGGCGATGGTGGCGGCGATCGAGGCCAACGTGATGCCGTTCCTGCGCGAGGGCCGCATCAAGCCGCTGATGGACTCGACCTTTCCCCTCGTGGACGCCGCGAAAGCGCATGCACGCATGGAGACCAGCCAACATATTGGCAAAATTGTGTTGGAAATCTAGGCGCAGTCTAAACAGAGCGTGTTTGGAAACTCTTTGATTCTCCTCGCTTTCGTGCCAATGATCGCGCACATCTGAACCGTGCCTGGAACGGCTCCAATTAGCCCGGCGACGACCTCTTTCGATTTGGCTTGTTTCGCTTTGGATTGGTGTCGAACGCGGAGATTTGACATTGCGTCTGATCAGGTGCCTCGCGTCGTTGGCGGCGCTGGGCCTCGTGATGTGTGGTGCCGCTGCCCCCGCTCAGGCCGTTGACGCCGTCAGCGTTCGCAGCGACGCGCCTGCGATCGACCTCACGGGCATCCTCGATCATCAGCGCAGCGAGAACGACCGCATCCAGGTCTCGACCGCGCCCGGCACCGACGGCATCGTCCGCCGCATCGAGGTGCGGGCCCGCGAGGGCGGCCAGAACTGGATCGTGTTCGCGCTGGCCAACAACACCGACGACCAGCTCGACCGCCTGATCGTGGCACCGCACTACCGCGTGGTCGGCTCCGGCGTGTTGTGGCCCGATCTCGGCCTGTCGCGCATCGCCACCATCACGCCCTCGGTCGGCGACCTGCCGGAGCGGCAGGAGAGCCCGACCGCCGACGTCTTCCGCGTCACCCTCGATCCCGGCTCGGTCGTCACCTTCGTGGCCGAGCTGCGCACCGACAAGCTGCCGCAGCTCTATCTGTGGGAGCCCGAGGCCTACAAGGACAAGGTCAACTCGTTCACGCTGTACCAGGGCATCGTGATCGGCATCTCCGGACTTCTCGCCCTCGTTCTCACGATCCTGTTCGTGGTCAAGGGCAGCATCATGTTTCCGGCGGCCGCGGCGCTGGCCTGGGCGGTGCTGGTCTATATCGGCGTCGATTTCGGCTTCTGGGGCAAGGTCCTGGACATGTCGAACAATGCCGAGCGCGTCTGGCGCGCGGCCGGCGAGGCGATCCTCGCCGCGACCCTGCTGGTGTTCCTGTTCGCCTATCTCAACCTGTCGCGATGGCACGTTCGCTACTCGCACATCACGCTGGGCTGGCTGTTCTTCTTAGGATCCCTGGTCGCAGTGGCGCTGTTCGACCCGGCGGTGGCCTCGGGCATCGCGCGGATGTCGCTGCTGCTGATCGCCGTGCTCGGCTTTGCGCTGATCGTCTATCTCTCCAGCCACGGCTTCGACCGCGCGGTGCTGCTGATCCCGACCTGGTTCCTGCTCACGGTGTGGGTCGCCGCCGCCGGCATGACGGTCGCGGGCCAGGTCACCAACGACATCGTCGGTCCGGCTTTGCTCGGCGGCCTCGTGCTGATCGTGATGCTGATCGGCTTCACGGTGATGCAGCACGCCTTCGCCGGCGGCGGCGCCACCACCGGCATCGTCTCCGACGTCGAACGCCGCGCGCTGGCGCTGGCCGGCTCCGGCGATTTGATCTGGGACTGGGACGTCTCCGCCGACAAGGTGTTCACCAGCCCGGAGACCGAGAGCCTGCTCGGCCTCAAGCGCGGCACGCTCGAAGGCCCCGCGGCCAAATGGCTCGAGGTGCTGCATCCGCTCGACCAGGACCGCTTCCGCGCCGCGCTCGACAGCGTGCTCGACCAGCGCCGCGGCCGCCTGGTGCAGGACTTCCGATTGCGCACCCCCGACGGCCATTTCATGTGGTTCGCGCTGAAGGCGCGGCCCGTGGTCGGCTCGGACGGCGAGGTCTCGCGCGTCGTCGGCACGCTGACCGACGTCACGGAGTTCAAGAATGCCGAGGAGCGCCTGCTCCACGACAGCGTGCACGACAACCTGACCGGCCTGCCCAACCGCAAGCTGTTCATCGATCGTCTTGCCGCCGTCGCCAATTTCGCCAAGTCGATGCCGGCCATGCGGCCGACCCTGATGGTGATCGATCTCGACCGCTTCAAGCAGGTCAACGACTCCGTCGGCATCGCGGTCGGCGATTCCATCCTGCTGACCCTGGCGCGGCGGCTGTCGCGCATCCTCAAGCCCCAGGACACGCTGGCGCGGCTGGCCGGCGATCAGTTCGGCCTGATCCTCTTGTCGGAGCAGGACCCCGCCCGCATCACCGCGTTCGCCGAGACCATCCGCAAGACCATCCGCGCGCCGATCGCCTTCAACGAGCGCGAGATCTTCCTGACCGCCTCGATCGGGCTCGCGCTGTCCGACCCGCAGACGCAGCTCTCGGAGGACATCATCAAGGACGCCGAGCTTGCGATGTATCATTCCAAGCGCATCGGCGGCGACCGCATCGACGTCTACAAGCCGGCGATGCGCGCGCGCAAGAACGACCGCCTGACCCTGGAGAGCGAGCTGCGCCGCTCGATCGAGCGCCAGGAGATCACGATCCTGTACCAGCCGATCGTGCGGCTGGAGGATCGCTCGGTCGCCGGCTTCGAGGCGCTCGCGCGCTGGGATCACCCCAAGCTCGGCCGGATGTCGCCGATCGAGTTCATCACCATCGCCGAGGAGATCGGCCTGATCGTCGATCTCGGCACCTTCGTGCTCGACCAGACCGCGCGGCAGCTCTCGGTGTGGCAGCGCGCAACGCGGCTGCGCGAGCCGATCTTCGCCAGCGTCAACGTCTCCTCGCGCCAGCTGCTCCGCCACGACCTGATCCACGACATCCGCTCGGTGCTGGCGCGCTCGTCGGTGGCACGCGGCTCGCTCAAGATCGAGCTGACGGAATCGCTCGTGATGGAAAACCCCGAGCACGCCGCGCAGATGCTGGCGCGCATCCGCGAGCTCGGCGTCGGCCTGTCGATCGACGATTTCGGCACCGGCCATTCGTCGCTGGCCTATCTGCAGCGCTTCCCGTTCGATACCTTGAAGATCGATCAGTCGTTCGTGCGCACCACGGCGCGCGGCACCCGTCCCGTGATCCTCAAATCGATCATCGCGCTGGCGCACGACCTCGGCATGGACGTGGTGGCCGAAGGCGCGGAGACCGACTCCGATGCCGTCGAGCTCTACCAGCTCGGCTGCGAATACGCCCAGGGCTACGCCTTCGGCGAGCCGATGGATGCCGATGCCGCGATGCGGCTGCTGACCGAAGAGCGGCTGGAAGCGGCGAGCTGAGGGCCGCAATGCATCCATGATGGCAACAGCCTCAGGATGCATCTTTCCTTTTGCCTCGTTTGAGGTAGAGTTACCACGGTACCGCGTAAAGGGTGCCGTGTGAGTGATGACCAATGCGTGCTTGCGGGGCAGAAGACTCGCGACATGGCCCGTTCGCGACGAGCCTAGTCCGTCTCGAACTGCGACAGCGCGGTGAGCGCGCGGCGATAATTGTCGGCACCGAGCCGGCGTGCCACCCGCTTCTCGTGCGCGGCGACGAGTGCATTGGCCTTCTTCAGGATCAGGCGGCCACGCGGCGTCAGGCCGAGCGCATGGGCCCTGCGGTCGTGCGCGGAGCGTTCGCGCACGATCAGGCCGGCCTGCTGCAGGTCGTCGAGCAGCGCGACCATGCGCGCGCGCTCGATGCCCAGCGCGCCGGCGATCGCGATCTGCGCGGCGCCGGGATTGGCGGCGATCGTCTCCAGGATCGAATAGAGGATGACGTCGAGGTCGATCGTTGCGAGCGCGGCGTTGACGTCGCGGAAGATCCAGTGCTGCAGGCGGCGGACGAAATAGCCGAGATGGTTCTCGAGCTCACCGAGACCGATCCCGGACTCCCGGCTGGTTGCGTCTCGCTGCGCTCCGGCGCTCGCGCTCTTGGGCATGCTGGCTCGCTGACATGAAGCATCCCTGCCTAGACCGATGCCGTCGCCAGGGCAAGCCGCCCCAATTGGTCACATCCACAATAATTGCAAAGTACAACCATTCTGTTAGTCTTGCGCTCAACGACTACACCATGGGAGGGAAACGCATGCCGTCAAAGACGACGACGGCTGCCTGCATTGCGACCGCAATGCGGCGGCAGATGGCACCCGATCGCGGCGCCTGCCGCGCGGCATCCTCCCTCCCCGCCTCCTCCCGCATTGCGGCTTCCGCGATCACGTCCCGCAGCCCGGAGACACGCCATGGCTGATGCAGAACGCCGCGCCTCCGAGCCTGCGATGTTCGCCGAGCCGTCGATCGAGGCTGTCAGGCGCGACGACGGCACGATCATCCTGCGCTCGCGCATGCCGCTGCAGCCGGCCGCGCGCTGCACCGGCGAATGGCTGGAGCATTGGGGCCGCCATTTCCCGGATCGCACGTTCCTGGCCGAACGCCGTGGCGACAACTGGACCTGGCTCACCTATGGCGAAACATTGATGCAGGTCCGCGCCGCCGCGGCCTGGATGCTCGCCCAGGGCCTGGGTCCCGAGCGTCCGCTCGCGATCCTCTCCGACAACAGCATCGCCCATGCCGTGCTGGCGCTCGCCGCGCAACATGTCGGTGTCCCCGTCTGCGCGATCTCGCCGGCCTATTCGCTGATGTCGACGGATCACGAGAAGCTGCGTGCGATGATCCGTCTGCTCGATCCAGGCGCCATCTTCGTCGCGCAGCGCGAGCCATTCGCGCGCGCGCTCGCGGCCGTCGATGGCCTGCACCGGGCAACGATCATTGCCGGCGATGGCGATGGAACGAGCGCGGTGCCGCTGCAGACCCTGCTCGCGACGAAGCCAGGCGCCGAGGTCGACCGCGCCTTCGCCGCGGTCACGCCGGACACGGTGGCCAAGCTGCTGTTCACCTCGGGCTCGACCGGGCAGCCGAAAGCGGTGATCAACACGCACCGGATGCTGACCATGAGCCAGCAGGCCAAGGCGCAGCTATGGACGTTCCTGCGCGAGGTCGAGGGCGGCCCCGTCATCGTCGACTGGCTGCCATGGAGTCACACCTTCGGCGCCAACCACAATTTCAACCTGGTGCTGAGCCACGGCGGGTCGATCTACATCGACAGCGGCAAGCCGGCGCCCGGCCTGTTCGAGACGTCGCTCGCCAATCTGCGCAGCCTGGTGCCGACGATCTATTTCAACGTGCCGCGCGGCTTCGACATGCTGGTCGCGGCACTCAGGTCCGATGACGATCTGCGCCGCAGATTTTTCTCCGGCGTGAGGTGCATCCTCTACGCGGCCGCGGCCCTGCCGCAAAATCTGTGGGATGCGCTCAATGAGATGAGCCGGGCCACGATCGGCCGTCCTGCACCGCTGGTGTCGGCGTGGGGCGCCACCGAGACATCGCCGCTCGCGACCGACTGCCACTTCTTCGCCGAGCGCGCCGGCAACATCGGCGTGCCCATCCCCGGCACCGAGCTCAAGCTGGTGCCGACCGGCGAGAAGCTCGAAGTCCGCGTGCGCGGGCCGAACGTGATGCCGGGCTATTGGAAGGCGCCCGAGCTCACGGCCGCGGCTTTTGACGAGGAGGGCTTCTACAAGATCGGCGACGCCGTGAAGCTCGCCGATCCCGAACATCCGGAGCGCGGCCTGTTCTTCGACGGCCGCATCACCGAGGATTTCAAGCTGAGCTCCGGGACATGGGTGAACGTCGGCGCGCTACGCGTCGCCGGCATCGCGGCGCTGGCACCATTGGCGCAGGATATCGTGATCGCCGGCCACGGCACCGACGAGGTGCACTTTCTCATCGTGCCCAACATCGCGGCCTGCCGCGGCGCCGCGGGGCTGGCCGAGACGGTCCCGGCCAGCGACGTTCTGGCGCATCCGTCGGTGCGCACCGCCATCGCGCGAGGATTGGCCAGGCTTCGCACTGAGGCGGTCGGCTCGTCGCGCTATGCGAGCCGTGCGCTGTTGATGGCGGAGCCGCCCTTGCTCGATGCCGGCGAGATCACCGACAAGGGCTATATCAACCAGCGCGCGGTGCTCAGCCGCCGCGCCGATCTGGTCGCACGACTGAAGGATGAAACCGCGACCGAGCTGATCAGGCCCGACATGTCCTGATCCGGAACTACACGACTACTCGACTCACTCACAAAATGCCGCACGTATAATTACGGAAACGCCTCGCGAGTACGGCAATTAGCTACCAGTCACACTTAACCGGGCATCAACTGCGAATCCTTAAAATGGCTTGCATCTAGCTCCCTCATTTGTCCGGACCGCCCCATGGCCAAGCCGCGTTTCTCTCTCGCCCTCCGCATCTACGCGATCATCGGCCTGTCATTCTGTGGACTGGTCGGGCTCGCTGCAACGCAGAGCCAGAACCTCGAGACCGCTCTCAAGGATCAGCGGCAGAGCGAGCTGAGCCATCTGGCACAGACGGCAGTCAGCATCGCCCGCGAGGAATATGACGCGATCGCGCGCGACAAGGTGGCGCCCGAGGTCGCGCAGAAGAAGGCGGCCGAGCGGATCGGCAAGCTCCGCTACGGCAGCGGCGACTATTTCTGGATCAACGACATGGGTCCGAAGATGGTCATGCATCCGATCAAGCCGGAGCTGAATGGCCAGAACCTCGCTGACAACAAGGACCCGACCGGCAAGCGGCTGTTCGTCGAAATGGTCGATGTCGTCAAGCGTCAGGGCGCCGGCGTCGTCGACTACATGTGGCCGAAGCCCGGCAAGGATGCGCCGCAGCCGAAGATGTCCTATGTGGCCGGCTTCGAGCCCTGGGGCTGGATCATCGGCACCGGTGTCTATGTCGACGATCTCGAAGCCCAGATGTGGGAGAGCAAGCGCAGCGTGTTCATTGCCGCCATGCTGGTGATGCTGATCATCGGATCGATCACGCTGATCATCGCGCGGCGGATGTCATCGGCGCTGGCCGCGATGAGCGGCGCGCTGACCGAGCTCGGCAACGGAAACTTCGACATCAAGCTGCCGGGTCAGAACCGCAGCGACGAGCTCGGCGACATGGCGCGCTCGATCGAGCAGTTCAGGCAGAAGACCGAGGAGAAGGCGCGGCAGACCGCGATGCTCGAAGACGAGCAGCGCCAGGTCGCCGAGCGCATCAAGACCAGGGCGCTGCAGGAGATGGCCGAAGCCGTCGAGCAGGCCGCCAGCAACGCGGTCGGCGAGGTCGCGCAGGGCACCGGCCACATGGCCGACAACGCCAAGTCGATGACCGACAGTGCGCTGACGCTGGAGCGCAACTCGAGCAGCGTTGCGGCGGCGGCCGAGCAGGCTCTCGCCACCACCCAGACGGTCGCCAAGGCGTCCGCCCAGCTCGCCGCCTCGATCTCGCAGATCTCCAGCCAGGTCAGCTCGTCGCGCGAGCTCACGCGCAAGGCCGTCGCCGCCTCGTCCGATGCCCAGGCCACCATCGCGAAGCTGTCGGAGGCCGCCGACAAGGTCGGCGCCGTGACCAGTCTGATCAGCGAGATCGCCGGCCAGACCAATCTGCTGGCGCTGAACGCCACCATCGAGGCCGCCCGGGCCGGCGATGCCGGCCGTGGCTTTGCGGTCGTCGCCTCCGAGGTCAAATCGCTCGCCGAGCAGACCGCCAAGGCGACCAGCGAGATCGCGCAGCAGATTGCCGAGATTCAGGACTCGACGCGCGCCTCGGTGACCTCGATCGGGGCGATCGGCGAAGTCATCCGCAACGTCGAAGCCGTATCCTCCGGCATTGCCGATGCGATCCAGGCGCAGAACGGTGTGACCATCGAGATTTCGCGCACGGTCGAAGAGACGTCCGCCGCCGCGCGCGAGGTCGCGAGCCAGATCGCCGAGGTCTCGCGCGAGGCCAGCGAGGCCGGCCGGCGCTCGACCGACATCCGCGACGGCTCGACCGTTGTCGCCGACAAGGTACAGCGGCTGCGCACCGAGCTGGTGCGGGTGATCCGGACCTCGACGGCCGACGTCGATCGCCGGCTGTCGACGCGGCTCAACATCAATCGCCCGGGCACGCTGCAGGTGAACGGCGAAGCGATCCCCGTCACCGTGCGCAACCTCTCGCTCGGCGGCGCCCTGCTCGAAGCCGTTCCGGTTCGTCTGACGATGAACACGTCGGTGACGCTTGCCATCACCGGCATGGTGTCCGATCTGCCGGGGACCGTGACCCGCGTCGGCGACCGCACCGCGCTGGTGCAGTTCGCACTGAACCCGGAGCAATCGGCGCGGCTGACGGCGCTGGTCTCGGACCGTCAGGCGGCGTAGCGCGCCGACCTCCGCCTCAACGGAAATGGCAGGCGACGAGATGCCCCTCGGCGCTCGCCTTCAATGGCGGCACTTCCTTGCTGCAGACGTCCTTGGCGATCGGGCAGCGGGTGTGAAAGTGACAGCCCGATGGTGGATTGATCGGGCTCGGCACCTCGCCCTTGAGCCGCACGCGCTTGCGCTTGATGCTCGGGTCCGGGATCGGCACTGCCGACAACAGCGCTTCCGTGTAGGGATGTTTCGGCGCCGAATAGAGCTGGCGTGACGGCGCGGTCTCGACGATGCGGCCGAGATACATCACCGCGACGCGGCGGCTGATGTGCTCGACGACCGAGAGGTCGTGCGCGACGAATAGATAGGCGATGCCGAACTTCTGCTGCAGGTCCTCGAGCAGGTTGATGACCTGGGCCTGGATCGAAACGTCGAGCGCCGACACCGGCTCGTCGCAGATGATCAGCTTGGGCTCGACCGCGATCGCACGCGCAATGCCGATGCGCTGGCGCTGGCCGCCGGAGAACTCGTGCGGATAGCGCGTCATGTGATCGGCCTGCAGGCCGACGGTCTCCAAGAGATGAACGATGCGCGCCTCGTATTGCTGGCGTGAAGTCGCCAGCCCGTGGATCGTCAGCGCCTCGCCGATGATGGCGCCGATGGTCATGCGCGGGTTGAGCGAGGCATAGGGGTCCTGGAAGATGATCTGGATGTCGCGGCGGAGCGCGCGCAGGCCTTCGCCGGACAGCGCGATGACGTCCTTGCCTTCGAAATTCAGCTCGCCCGAGCTTGGCTCGATCAGCCTGAGCACGCAGCGCCCGGTGGTCGACTTGCCGCAGCCGGACTCGCCGACGAGGCCGAAGGTCTCGCTCGGCTCGATGTGGAAGTTGACGCCGTCCACCGCGCGCACGCTGCCGATCTGGCGCTTCAAGAGCCCACCCCGGATCGGGAACGCCTTGGTCAGGTTGCGTACGCTGAGCAGCGGCGCGGGTGCGGCGGGCGTGGCAATGGCAGCTTCGGTCATCACAGCAACGTCTCTTCGGCGCGGATGCACGCCACCTTGTGGCCGGGCTCGATCTCGCGCAGCAGAGGCTGCGCGGTCCTGCAATCGGGAATGGCGAAGCGGCAGCGCGAGGCGAAGCGGCAGCCCTCCGGCGGATTGACCAGCTTCGGCACGCTGCCGGGAATGCTCTCCAGCCGGCTCTTCCTGACCGCGTCGAGATCGATGCGCGGGATCGAGCGGATCAGGCCCTGCGTGTAGGGATGGCGCGGATTGGCGAACAGACGATCCACCGGCGCCTCCTCGGCCACCCGGCCCGCATACATCACCACAACGCGCTGGGCGACCTCGGCGACGACGCCCATCGCGTGGGTGATCAGCATGATCGACATGCCGAGCCGCTCCTTCATGTCGAGCAGCAGATCGAGGATCTGCGCCTGGATCGTGACGTCGAGCGCGGTGGTCGGCTCGTCGGCGATCAGGAGCTTCGGGTTGCACGACAGCGCCATCGCGATCATCACCCGCTGGCGCATGCCGCCGGAGAAGTGATGCGGATAATCGTGCACGCGGGCTTTCGGATTGGGGATCTGCACCAGCGCCAGCATCTCCGCCGCCCGATCCATCGCCGCCTTCTTGGACAGGCCCTGATGCAGCCGGATCACCTCCGCGATCTGATCGCCGACGGTGTAGACCGGGTTGAGCGAGGTCATCGGCTCCTGGAACACGATCGCGATCTCGCTGGCGCGGATCTTGTTCATCTCGGACGAGCCGAGCGACACCAGGTCACGACCCTGCCACAGGATCTGGCCCCCGGCGATGCGGCCGGGCGGCATCGCGATCAGCTTCAGCACCGACATCGCGGTGACGGTCTTGCCGGAGCCGGACTCGCCGACCACGCACAGGGTCTCGCCGCTGCCGATCGAGATGTCGACGCCGTCGACGGCCTGGACCTCGCCCTCGTCGGTGTTGAAATAGGTCTTCAGCCCCTTGATCTCGAGCAGCGGAGCCACGCGCGCGTCCATCACATCACCTTCCGCGGATCGAGCGCATCGCGCAGGCCATCGCCGATGAAGTTGATCGCGATGACCGTGAGGAAGATCGCGCCGCCGGCGAACAGCGCCCAATGCGGCGCGATGTCGAGATAGTCCTTGGCGTCGAACAGCAGCCGGCCCCAGGTCGGAATGTCCGGCGGGAAGCCGAGACCGAGGAACGACAACGTCGATTCCGCGATGATCGCCGCCGCGACGTCGATGGTGCCGGCGACGATCACGGGTCCCAGCGCGTTCGGCAGGATGTGGCGGACGACGAGACGGGCGTTGGAGGCGCCGAGCGCGCGCGCGGCCTCGACGAACTCCTTCTCGCGCAGCGACAGGAACTGCGCGCGCACCAGCCGCGCCACCGGCATCCAGCGGAAGCCGCCGATCACGAGCACGATCAGGACGAAGGTGCCGCCCTCCGGCCCGACAAGGCCCTTCAGCAGGTCGCGGAACAGATAGATCACGAGCAGCAGCAGCGGCAGCTGCGGCAGCGACAGGAACAGGTCGGTCAGCCACATCAGCGCGGCATCGACCGGCCCCTTGGAGTTGCCGGCAATGGCGCCGATGACCACGCCGACGAACAGGCCGACCGCCATTGCCGCAAAGCCGACGGCGAGCGAGATGCGGCCGCCATAGATCATGCGCGCCAGGAGATCCTGCCCGAGATCATCGGTGCCAAACGGATGGTCCCAGGACGGCGCCGCGAGCCGCGCGGTGAAATCGATCTCGTTGATCGGCACGCGCCAGATCCACGGGCCAACGACGATCGCAAGCGCCAGCAGCGCCAGCACGACAATACTGACGGCCGCGAGGCGGTGACGCAGGAAGCGCCTGACCGCATCTCGTCCGGGCGAGAATCGGCGCTTCGTCGAAGCCGGCGCGAGCGGCGTCTCAACGGAAGGAGATGCGTGGGTCAAGCCAGCCATACAGGATATCGGCGATAAGGTTGAATAGGACGACGAGGCAGGCGAACACGAAGGTCACCGCCATGATGACGGGCGTATCGTTCGCGAGGATCGCGCTGATCAGGAGCGAGCCGATGCCGGGAATGCGGAATATCTGCTCGGTGACGATGGCGCCGCCGAACACAGTCGGCATCTGCAGCGCCACCAGCGTCACCACCGGAATCAGCGCGTTGCGCACCACGTGCTTGACAATGACCTTGCTCTCGTCGAGCCCCTTGGAGCGCGCCGTCGTGACGTAATCGAGCTTGATGACGTCGAGTACGGCCGAACGCACGTAGCGCGTATACGACGCGGCCTGGTAGAGGCCGAGCACGGTAACCGGCATCACCGCCTGCTTGAAGTTTTCCCACCACCACATCCAGCCCGTGGCCTGGATGTCGGCACGATAGACGAATGGCAGCCAGCCGAGATTGACGCTGAAGATCAGGATCAGCAGCAGCCCGGTAAAGAAGGTGGGCAGCGAGAAGCCGATGAAGGCGAAGGTGTTGGCGATCTGGTCGAAGATCGAATAGGGCCGGCGTGCTGCAAGCACGCCGACCGGAATCGCCACGATCAGCGCGAGGAGCTGAGCGGTTCCGACCACGTAGAGCGTAGCCGGAATGCGCTGCAGGATCAGTGTGTCGACGTTGACGCGGCTGGCGAAGGAGAAGCCCCAGTCGCCATGCATCATCGCAATCAGCCAGTGGAAGTAGCGCACCATGATCGGGTCATCCATGCCGAACTTGACGCGCAGCGCCTCGCGGACCTCCGGGGGAATGTTCGGGTTGCTCGCGAGTTCGCCGAACGGATCGCCCGGTGCGAGCGCCAGCAGCACGAACAGGATGACGCTGATGCCGAGCAGGCTCGGCACCGCGACGATGAGGCGCCTGAGGAGGTAGTTTCCCATCGCTCAGCCTCTAGGATGTCTAATCATGCTGGTGGCGCAATCAGGTCTCGCGATACCAGTTGGCGATCTGCCAGAGATCGTTGTCCCAACCGCTCTTGTTAGCGACCATCCCGTTCTTCAACCCGATGCAGTTGCGGCGATTGATCTCGGGCAGGATGTAATTGTCCTGAACGACGAGATCGTTGAGCTTAATGAACAGCGCCGCGCGCTTGACCGGGTCGAGCTCGCTCGAGGCCTGCTTGTAGGTCTCGTCATATTCCTTGTTCTGCCAGCGCGAGACATTGCGGCCTTGCCACTTGTTCTCCTTGTTCGAGACCTCCCATGAGGTGAACTGGTTCATGAAGAACTGCGGATCCGCCTGCGGCATGGTGGTCTGGTACATCTCCATGTCGCAGTAGAAATGGGTGTAGGTGTCGGGGTTGGCCGCGTCGGAGGAGAAGAACACCGACGCGACGACCGATTTCAGCTCGACCTCGATGCCCGCCTTCTGAAAAGCCTGCTTGATGATCGCCTGGTTCTTCTGGCGCGGCGCGTTGATCGACGTCTGGAATACCAGCTTGATCGGCTTGCCGTCCTTCTCGCGAATGCCGGACGAGTTCTTCTTCCAGCCCGCCTCCTCCAGGATCTGATTGGCCTTGTCGATGTTGAACTCGAACTTGTTGTTCGGCGAGCGGAAGCGCTCGGGATTGTTGAGGAAGTTGGGCGTCGCGACGCCAGCGCGCCCGTAGATGAACTTCTGCACCGAGGCGCGATCGATCAACAGGTTGATCGCCTTACGGACGGCCGGATCGGAGAACACCGGATGCTTGGTCTTGATGCTCGCGCGCTCGCCGTCGACCTCGGTCCAGGGATCGGTGACGTTGAGCGCGATATATTCAATGTGACCGGTCACCGTAAGCTGCGCCTTGCCCTGGCCGCCGGCCTCCAGCTTGGTCAGGATCTCGTCCTCGACCTGGAGATTGTAGGCGTAGTCGTATTCACCGGTCTGCAACACCGCGCGTGCCGCCGACACCGCGTCGCCGCCGCCCTTGACCTCGACCGTGTCGAAATAGGGCCGGTTTTCCTGATGATAATCGGGGTTGCGCTTGGCGGAGATGGAATCGCCGGGCTTGAAATCGACGTAGACGTACGGGCCGGTGCCCACCGGCTTCAGATTTGCCGGCGCCTCACGCGACTTGCCGCCGATATAGTCGGCGAACAGATGCTTCGGAATCACCGGACCGTAGGCTGCGACGAAGGCATCCGCCCAGAACGGCGTCGGCTGCTTGAACGTCAGCTTGACAGTATGGTCGTCGATCTTCTCTGCCGATTTGATACCCCGGTAGCTGCCGATCGAAACCGCAGCGGTGTCGGGATTGACGGAATATTCCCAGTTGAAGATCACGTCGTCTGCGGTGAACGGCTTGCCGTCGTGCCATTTCACGCCCTGCTTCAGCTTCCAGGTGACCGACAGGCCGTCGGCGCCGAGCAGGCCGTTCTCCTTGCTCGGAATCTCGGCCGCGAGAATCGGCACGAGATTGCCGTCGGCGTCCCAGCCGGCGAGCGGCTCGTAGAACAGCCGGCAGGCCTCCTGATCCTTGGTGCCGTTGGCGAAGTGCGGGTTGAGCAAAGTCGGCGCCTGCCAGAACAGCAGCTTGAGCGGGCCGCCGCCGCCGGCCTTGGTCGGCTTGTATCCGATCGGCTCGGCGGCCATCGCAACGCCGGAATGGGCGAGCATCGCGCCGGCCATCGGCGCGGTCAGCCCCACGGCAATCATCCGCTGCACAAATTCGCGCCGTGACAGGCGTCCTGCTTTGACATCAGCGATCTGGCTACGGAGGTCACGCTCGTTCATTCATCGACTCCAAGGTGGTGCTGAATGCCAAAAACGCGTCCCCGTCATGCATCGATCGGGAACTGCACAAAATTGGATCAGCCTTCGAAGCGACTGTCAAAGCAGAATCCGGGCCAATTCCGCAATAAAGAATGGATCGATTGTCGCACTTCGCAGATGCGGGAAGAATGACTGCCAGAGCATCCCGGAAAATGGAACTATGTCGTCAACGACGGTCGCCCCGCACCGGGACGCCGTAAGGAGTGCTCAGCTCTCGCGATACCAGTTGGGCAGCTGCCAGAGGTCGTTGTCCCACCCCGAGGAATGGGTTTGCAGACCCTTGCGGATGCCGCTGACGCGCGGACGATTGAGCTCCGGCAGCACGTGACGACCGGCGCAGACCGTGTCGTTGAGCTTGATGTAGAGCGCCGCACGCTTCACCGGATCGAGCTCGCGCGTGAGCTCGTTGTAGAGATCGTCATACTCCTTGCTCTGCCAGCGCGAGATGTTGCGACCCTGCCATTTGTTGGCCTTGCTCGCCACTTCCCACGACACGTACTGAGTCATGAAGGCCTGCGGCTCGGGCGACGACATCGTGATCATCAGCATTTCCATGTCGCAATAGAAGTGCGTGTAGGTGTCGGGATTGGCGACGTCGCTGGAGAAGAACACCGAACCCACCACCGACTTCAGCTCGAGCTCGATGCCGGCCTTCTGGCAGGCCTGTTTGACGATCGCCTGGTTCTTTTGCCGCGGCCCGTTGGTGGAGGTCTGGAAGACGAGCTTCAGCGGCTTGCCGTCCTTCTCCCGAATCCCGCTCGTCCCCTTCTTCCAGCCGGCGTTCTCCAGGATCTCGTTCGCCTTGTCGATGTTGAACTCGAAGCGCGTGTTGGGCGAGCGATAGCGCGCGGGATTGTTGACGCAGTTCGCCGTGGCGATGCCGCCGCGGCCATAGACGAATTTCTGGATCGATGCGCGATCGATCAGGAGGTTGATGGCCTCGCGCACCGCCGGGTCCGAGAACAGCGGGTGCTTGGTCTTGAGGCTCGAGCGCTCGCCGTCGACCTCGACATTGGGATCGGTGGCGTTGAGCAGGATGAATTCGAGATTGCCGGTCGGCACGATCTCGGCGACGCCGGTGCCGCCGGTCTCCAGCTTGGCGAGGATCTCGTCCTCGACCTGCAGATTCCAGGCGTAGTCATATTCGCCGGTCTGCAGCACCGCGCGTGCCGCCGATACCGCGTCGCCGCCGCCCTTGATCTCGAGCGTGTCGAAATGCGGCCGGTTCGGAACGTGGTAGTCGGGATTGAGCCTGCCGGTCAGGATGTCGCCCGGCTTGAAGTCGACGAACAGATAGGCGCCGGTTCCGACCGGCTTGAGATTGTTCGGCGCCTCGCGCGACTTGGCGCCGATGTAGTCGCCGAACAGATGCTTCGGAATGATGGCGCCGCGGCCGCCGACGAACGGCGTGAACCATTGCGGCGTCGGCTGGCTGAACACGAGGCGAACGGTGTGGTCGTCGATCTTCTCGATCGTCTTGATGTCCTTGTAGTCGCCGATGGTGACCGCGGACGTCTCTGTGTTGATGGCATATTGCCAGTTGAAGATCACATCGTCGGCGGTGAACGGCTGGCCGTCGTGCCACTTCACGCCCTGCTTGAGCTTCCAGATGACCCAGGTGCCGTCGGCCGCGACGGTGCCGTTGGCCACGCTGGGAATCTCGCTCGCCAGCACCGGGACGAGATTGCCGTCGGCGTCCCAGCCGGCCAGCGGCTCGTAGAAGGCGCGCGCGGATTCCTGGTCCTTGGAGCCGATGGCAAAATGCGGATTGAGCAGGGTTGGCGCCTGCCAGAACAGGAGCTTCAGCGCGCCGCCGCCACCCGCCTTGGTCGGCTTGTAGGGGAATTCCTGCGCCGCCATTGCCACTCCCGAATGCGCCAGCATCATGCCGGCCAGCGGCGCCGTCAGTCCGGCCGCCAGCATCCGCTGCACGAAGTCACGGCGCGATAGCCGCCCGTCCTTGACCGCGGCGATCTCGTGGCGCAGGTCCTGCTCGTTCATGTACGTCTCTCCAGATCCTCGGTCACAATGCGGGCTCGATCGCGCTCTGAAAGCTCAACCACACTGCAGCACCGCCCGGAAAGCAGGATGTAGGCCAATTGCGCGGACACTGATGCAGCTCAGCGCTCCGGCTTCAGCTTGCGGAAGCGGACGCCCTTGCCATCGGGCAGCCGGGTCGCGACATAGCCTGCCGCCAGGCAGGCCTCGCGCTGCGGCATCTTCTCCTGCGGACTCCGCAGGCTGTCCCACCACGAGGCGCGCTGCGCGGCGCGCGGCAGGCCGTCGCCGATCAGCTCCTCGATCTCCTCGAGGCTGAGCACCAGTTCGGGGCGGGTCTGCCGCTTGAGATAGTCTCGAAGCGCATCATAGTCCGGCAAGTCTCGACTCCCTCATACCAGCGCGTGTGCGGCCGCCTTGACGACAGGCGCAGCGAACGCAACCGCTCGTTAACCTAACATGCGTTACTTCGGCCTGATCCGTCAGTCTACGGACGGGGTTTCACGGGGACGGGACGAGCCGATGCGCTGGACACGCCGAACGGGCCGGGCGACGCAGCCTTGGCGGCTCTCGGCGCGCACGCTGATCACCAGCTCCATCTCGACCATCATCGGTTTCTCCGCCATCTGCGCCAGCGTCATGATCGACCTGCGCCGGAGCGAGGAGGTCCGCGCCCGGCAGGCGCTGGAGAACATGGCCGCCAGCATCGGCGCCGACATCAGCCGCAACGTCGAGCTCTACGATCTCTCGCTGCGGGCCGTGGCCAGCAACATGTTGCTGCCCGAAATCAACGAGGTCAGCAAGCCGGTCCGCCAATTGATCCTGTTCGACCGTTCGTCCACCGCGAAGAATTTCGGCACCATCCAGGTGTTCGATGCCCGCGGACGGCTGTCGCTCGAATCGTCGACGCTCGACCCGCTGCCGGAGGACCGCAGCGACGCCGATTTCTTCCAGGTGCATCGCGACGGGCCCGACACCGGGCTCTATGTCGGGCGGCCCGCCCAGCATCATGGCCAATATTCCATCGTTCTCAGTCGCCGCATCTCGACGCCGGACGGACGCTTCGCCGGCGTCGTCGCCGGCTCGATCCGCCTCGGCTATTTCCGCGACCTGTTCGCGCGGCTCACGCTCGGAACGGGCGACAACATCACCGTGCTCCGGCGCGACGGCACCGTCATCGTCGGCGCGCCATTCGATCCTGCCGCGATCGGACGCAACCTGGCGCGGGCGCCGGCCGTGACCCGCGCGCTCACCGAGCCGGCCGGCTGGTCGAGCAGCCATGGCGCGCTGGACGATCTGCCGCGGCTCCTGGTCTGGCGCAACGGCACCGAGCCGCTGGTCGTGATCGCCAGCAAGTCGTGGGACAGCGTCTTCGCCTATTGGCGCAACGAAGCTGCGCAGATCGGCGCGATGATGCTGGCGCTGATCGTGTTCGTCCTGGCCGCGACGCAGGTCGCCGCGCGCGAGATCCAGCTCCGGGCGAAGGTCGAATCCAGACTGGAGCAGCTCGCCACCACCGATCCGCTGACGGGTCTGAAGAATCGGCGCAAGTTCGACGAGACCATCGAGCTCGAATGGCGGCGGGCGCAGCGCGCCGGCGCGCCGCTGGGGCTCTTGATGATCGATGCCGATCACTTCAAGAGCTACAACGACACCCACGGGCACCAGGCCGGCGACCAGGTGCTGGTCGGCATTGCCGTGTGCATTTCCGATTCGGTGCGGCGCGCCGGCGATTGCGCCGCGCGCTATGGCGGCGAGGAGTTCGCGGTGCTGCTGCCGGGGACCTCGGAAGCGGATGCGCTGCGCGTCGCGGAGACGATCCGCAGCAAGGTCAAGCTGTGGGCGGGAGAGGCGTGCACCACCTCGATCAGCATCGGTGCCGCCAGTGTCACGCCGTCGCGCGACACGGATTGGACCGGCCTGCTCAATGCCGCCGACCGCGCCCTCTACATGGCCAAGGCCGCAGGCCGCAACCGCTGCGCCAGCGCAGCGGTGCATAACCCGTCACCCGCGGCCTCGCTGGCGGCGTGATGCCACCAACTGTCTCGAAGGCGCGGCATTTCTCGTCGGCTGGGCCTCAGCCCTTGCCGTCGAGATAGCGCTTCATGTCCTCGCGCAGGCCATCGCGCAGGTCGGGTCGCGCCATGGCGAAGGCGATGTTGGCCTTCAGGAAGCCGGACTTCGAGCCGCAATCGTGCCGCTCGCCGTCGAAATCCACGCCGTAGAATTTCTGCGTCTTGGACAACCCGATCATCGCGTCGGTGAGCTGGATCTCGCCGCCGGCGCCGCGCTCCTGCGTCGCCAGGATCTTGAAGATCTCCGGCTGCAGGATGTAGCGGCCGGTGATCGAGAAGTTCGACGGCGCGGTGCCCTTGGCCGGCTTCTCGACCATGCCGTCGACCTCGAAGATCTTGCCGTCACGCTTGCCGACGCCGCAGATGCCGTATTGATGGGTCTGGTCGGCCGGCACCTCCTGCACCGCGAGCAAATTGCTCTTCTCGGGCAGCTTGTTCGCGGCGGCGATCATCTGCGCCAGGCACCCCGGCGCGTTCAGCACCAGTTCGTCCGGCAGCACCACCGCGAACGGTTCGTCGCCGACGATGTCGCGCGCGCACCACACGGCATGGCCGAGCCCGAGCGGGGCCTGCTGGCGGGTGAAGCTGACGGCGCCAGCCTCCGGCTGGTCGCGCGCCAGGATTTCCATCTCGGTCTTCTTGCCGCGCGCCGCGAGCGTCGCGTCGAGCTCGTACATGCGGTCGAAATGATCCTCGATCGCGGTCTTGTTTCGCCCGGTCACGAACACGAAATGCTCGATGCCCGCCTCCTTGGCTTCATCGAAGACGTATTGGATGAGCGGCTTGTCGACGATCGTCAGCATTTCCTTCGGCATCGCCTTGGTGGCGGGAAGGACGCGGGTGCCGAGACCGGCGACCGGAAAAACGGCTTTGCGGATCTTCATGGGGATGACTAGACCTTGTGGCGATATGAATGCGAAATCGATCGCATTTTAGGTAGCTCGTTTGCAGCCGAGAACAAAGGCGGATGTTGGTCCGGTGTTCCGCTCGACATGGACCGAACGGCTAAATTTCGCTGCGGAAATCGTTAACCTTGTTAATCTCCCGTTAAGCAGGACCGGGCCTCGTGGAGGCCGATCTTCCATGCGATCTGGATCGAGACATGATGCGACGGAACGTGATGCTGACAGCTCTGAAGGCGGGTGCCGGCGCGGCGGTTCTGGTCACGGCGTTGACGGTGGTGTCCGGTTCCGCTGTCGCGCAATCCGGCGGCGGGCCGCTGAACTTTCTCGACGGCCTGTTCACGGGCACCTTGACCAAGGGCAACCCCGCCCCCAACCAGCCCCCTGCCGCCGGCGGGCCGCAGCCGTGGAGCGGCGAGGACGGCGCCTCCGGCCATCCGCTGATGACGGCGGCGGCGATCCGCGAGGCCGCCGGCAATTTCGACAATTGCGTCGCCGGCATGTGGCCAGATGCCGCAAGGCGCAACATCACGCAGGACAATTTCCAGCGCTTTACCGCCGGCCTGTCGCCGGACCTGCGCATCATGGACCTGCTCGACGCGCAGCCCGAATTCACCAAATCGATCTGGGACTATCTCGACATCCTGGTGAACGACAACCGGCTGGCGAAGGGCCGCGAGGTGCTGGCGAAGTACAAGCCGCAGTTCGATGCGGCCGAGCGCGCCTACGGCGTCGACCGTTACATCGTCGCTTCGATCTGGGGCATCGAGTCCAACTACTCGACCCAGATCGGTGACCGCAGCGTGCTGCAGTCGACCGCGACGCTCGCCTGCATCGGCCGCCGCCAGGCCTATTTCAAGGATGAGTTCCTCTCCGCCCTGGAAATCCTCAATCGCGGCGATCTGCGCCCCGAGCAGCTGCGCGGCTCCTGGGCAGGCG
Organism: Bradyrhizobium sp. HKCCYLS3013; assembly: GCF_051167615.1. NCBI lineage: Bacteria > Pseudomonadati > Pseudomonadota > Alphaproteobacteria > Hyphomicrobiales > Nitrobacteraceae > Bradyrhizobium > Bradyrhizobium sp. HKCCYLS3013. The sequence goes on along the minus strand of NZ_JBNPTK010000008.1, from coordinate 170,721 downwards.
CCTTCGGCCCGACCCAGTTCATGCCGACCGCGTTCAAGCGCTTCGCCGTCGATGCCGATGGTGACGGCCGCCGCGACGTCGTCGACAATCCGGCCGACCTGATCGCCTCGACCGCCAACAATCTGAAGAAGGACGGCTGGCAGAGCGGCCAGAGCTGGGGCTACGAGGTCGTGGTGCCCCAGGGCTTCAACTACATGCTCGCCGACCGCGCCAAGAGCATGAGCTTCCGCCAGTGGGAACAGCTCGGCCTGCGACGGGCCAATGGTCAGCCGTTCCCGACTAGCGCCGAAAAGGCCTATCTGCTGGCGCCGGCCGGCGCCCAGGGCCCCGGCTTCCTGATGCTGCAGAACTTCCGCGTCATCATGAAATACAACCCTGCGGAAGCCTATGCGCTGGCGATCGGACACTTCGCCGACCGCCTGCGCGGCGCGCCGCCGTTCGTTCAGGCCTGGCCGCGCGAGGAGCGAACGCTGTCGCGCGGCGAGCGGCTCGAGCTGCAGCAATTGCTCGCCGAGCGCGGATTTTACCGCGGAACGCCGGACGGCCAGTTCGGTGGCCAGACGCGCGAGGCGCTGCGGAACTTCCAGGCCTCGATCGGGGCGCCGGCGGACGGATTTGCCACCTCGGACGTGCTCGAACGGCTGCGGGCGCGCTGATCGCAGCCCAACCTGCCCTGCCGGTAACCTTCTGGGGTGATTACCGGCGCCGTCAACACCATCCGGTGAATGCCCGTTTGCGGCCTGATTCGCGTCCTATTATATGGATCGTCACGATCACGCCGCGCGACGAGTGCGCATGTCAAAGCTGAAGTCCATCCTCAAGCTGTTGAACGAGCCCGGCCCGCTGGTCGTGCTGGCGGTCGTCATCGCCATGCTCGTCGGCATCGCCGGCCCCGCCTCGGCCCAGTTCTTCAACTTCAACCCGTTCGCTTCGCCCCGCCCGACCCCGCGCGGCGGTGGAGGTGGCGGAGGCTGGTTCGGCGGCGACTTCTTCGCTCCGTTCCCGCAGCAACAGCCCAAGCGGGTGATCCAGGACTATTCCAAGGCGCCGCCGCCGGAGAAACGTGACGGCGCGCCGGACCGCTACGTGCTGGTGCTGGGCGACGCCATGGCCGACTGGCTCGCCTATGGCCTGGAAGAGGCCTATGCCGAGCAGCCCGACATGGGCGTGACCCGCAGGATCAGGACCACGTCGGGCCTCATCAAGTACCAGCCCAGGGGCGAGCCGGCCGACTGGGCCGCCGCCGCCAAGGGCATCCTGGCGACCGAGCGCGCCGACGCCATCGTCATCATGCTCGGCCTCAACGACCGCATCTCGCTGCGCGAGCCTGCGGTGGAGAAGACCGAGAAGCCGGACGACAAGAAGGGCGACAAGGCCAAAAAGGATGCCAAGGCCAAGCCCGGTGAGGCCAAGCCGGGCGAAGCCAAGCCGGACGGCAAGGCCGACACGGCGGCCAAGCCCGACGACAAGGCTGCCGATACCGATCTGCCGCAGGACGAGGTCGACAACGACACGCCCGCGGTCGCGGCACCGGAGAAGGCCGCCCGCTCGCCGGGCGGCCTCTATGAGTTCCGGGACGAGCGCTGGGTCGAGCTGTATGCGAAGAAGATCGAGGAGATGATCGCGATCGCCAAGAGCAAGGGCGTGCCCGTGCTCTGGGTCGGCCTGCCCGCGGTTCGCGGTCCCAAGGGCACGGCGGACACGCTGTTCCTCGACTCGCTGTATCGCGATGCCGCCGGCAAGGCCGGCATCACCTATGTCGATGTCTGGGACGGCTTCGTCGACGAGTCCGGCCGCTTCCTGCAGAAGGGCCCGGACTTCGAGGGCCAGATCCGCCAGTTGCGCTCCTATGACGGCGTCTATTTCACCAAGCCGGGCGCGCGCAAGCTCGCCCACTATGCCGAGCGAGAGATCAACCGGCTGCTCGCGGCCCGTTCTGCGCCGCTCGAGCTGCCAAACGAGCCGGCGACGCCGGACGCCAATGCCGTGCCCGGCCAGCCGGCGCCGCGGCCGGTCGCCGGCCCGATCCTGCCGCTGGTGGCGTCATCCGTCGGCACCGACCAGTTGCTGGGCGGCCCCGGCTCCCGACCTGCGGCGGTCGACGCGCTGGCGGCCCGAACCCTGGTCAAGGGCGAGGCCCTGAGCCCGCCGGCCGGCCGCGCCGACGATTTCGTCTGGCCCCGCCGCGAGGTCGGCCGCGAACAGGCCAAGGAGCCGCCGAAGGAGCTGACCCGGCCCGAAGCGCCGATGGCAGCGACCACGCCGGCGGAAGCAACGCCGGCCGCGCCGACACCGGCGCCACCGAGACAGAAGCGGCTGACCGCGCCGACGGCCCCCGGCCAGCAGCCGCCAGCCCAGGCACAGCAGCCGAATCAGCCAGGTCAGGGCGTCCGTGAATTCTTCGGCTTCGGCGCGCCTCAGCAGCCGGCACGGCCCCCTGCCGCGCGCAATCCGAACGTGCCGCCGCGGCCGCCAGCATCGGTCGGCCGCTCGGCGGCAGCGCTGGAGTCCCAGGGACGCTGATCGTGGCCGCGCCTGAGCGCCAGGGGTGATCGACGCGATCGTCCGAAACGAAATGCCCACAACAAGATCGGCCCGCATTCGCGGCGAATGCGGGCCGATTGTCATCTGATCGTCAGGGGGACTTACGGATTCAGTAGCGCCAGCGCTGCGGCGGCTGCGGCCGACTCGGCGAGCGCATCAGCATCGCCAGCAGGAAGCCGATGCCGCCGGCGACCAGGAGCGCGCCCATCGGATTGTCCTGAACCCGCTTGGTCAGGGCCTGCGTGCCGTCACGCAGCGTCTCGGAGCCGTTACCGAATTTATCCTTGGCGAAATCCATCGCCGCATCGCCGGCCTCGCGCGCCGCGTCCTTGGCTTGGCCATACATGTTCTGCACGACGCCCGCGGCCTCGCGTGCACGGCCCGAGGCCTGCGTGCTCTTGTCGCCCAACATCTCGCCGACGCCGCCCTCGATCTTGCCTGCGACATCCTTGGCCGTACCGGTCAGCCGATCCTGATCCATTGCCGCTCTCCTTCTCTGCACTGTGCGGGATTGCTGGCCTGCTAACCGGCCAGCGCGGCGCAGGTTCCGAACGACTACAAAATCAGGCCGCCGTCGACGACGAGGGTCTGGCCGATGATGTAGGACGACAGTGGCGAGGCCAGGAACAGCGCCGCACCGGCCATGTCCTGCGGCGTCCCCAGCCGCCGCAGCGGGATGCGCTGCAGCGCGCCCTCGAGGCGCTTCGGATTGGCGGTCGTCACTTTGGTCATCTTGGTGTCGACGAGCCCGGGCGCGATCCCGTTGACGCGGATGCCGTCTTCCGCCCACGCCTCAGCCAGGGTTCGCGTCAATCCCATCGCGCCGGTCTTCGAGGCGTTGTAGGCCGGATTGCCCATGGTCGAATGATAGGCCGCAGTCGACGAGACGATGATGAGCGCGCCCCTGGCATCGCGCAGCAGGCCGTGAAATTTCGTCGCACAGGCCATCAGGCTGATGAGGTTGACCTCGACCACTTTGCGGAAGCCCTCCATGGCGAATTCGCCGCGGCGGTACAACACCGCGCCCTGCGCCAGCACCAGCACATCGAGCCGATCGAGCCGCGGCGCGAAGCTTTCGATCGCGCCGGGATCGCTCACATCGAGCTGATGGTAGTTCACCCCTGCGAGATCGGAGCCCTCTCCTTCGGCATAATCGGCAGCGCTCGCCCGCGTGCCGCTGATGTCGACGCGCGCGCCCTGCGCGCGAAACGCCTGCGCGATGCCGTTGCCGATGCCGCTCGATCCGCCGATCACCAGCACCGAACGTCCCGTGAAATCGAGTGCGTTCATCTCCCCACTCCTTCCATTGTTGTTTGTCGGATGGTGTGGGGATCGGCGCAGGCCCTGTCAACGGCATCGCGGCTGTGGCGATACCGGCATCGGCACCTTTCGCATCAATGCTGCTGCGCAGCTAATTCATCGGCGTCAGCCGCAGCAGGCGGCCGGGCGAATCGTCCTCGATCACCCAGACAGCGCCATCCGGCGCAACGGCGACATCTCGGATACGCTCGCCCATGTCCCAGCGCTCGGCCTCGTCAGGCTGACCATCGGGCCGGAAGGCAACGCGGACCAGCGCCTGCGCCCGCAAGCCTCCAATCAATGCCGATCCCTTCCATTGCGGAAACATCGGACCATCATAGAAGACGAGGCCGGCCGGCGCGATCACGGGATCCCAATACAGCGCCGGCGGCGCGAGGTCGGGCCGCGTCGCATGCCGCGGGATCGGCGTGCCGTCGTAGTTGTCGCCGTTGGACACCAGCGGCCAGCCGTAGTTCTTGCCCGGCTCGATCAGGTTCAGCTCGTCGCCGCCGCGCGGTCCCATCTCGTGAAGCCAGAGCTTGCCATCTGATGCGAAGGCGAGCCCGTACGGATTGCGGTGGCCGCTGGTCCACGTCTGGGCCGGCACGCCCTTGTCCTCGGCCCTGGGATTGTCCGACGGAGTCGCGCCGTCGAGATTGAGCCTGAGCACCTTGCCGCGGGCCTGCCGTGGATCCTGGGCGCTGTTCGGCTGCATACGGTCGCCGACGGTCAGGAACAGATGCGTTCCCGACGGATCGAACGCGATGATGCCGCCGGGCTGGCCGCCGCCGCCGGCCGGCGTCTGGCGCCAGATGACGACGGGGTCGGTCAGCGCGGCGCTGTCGTTTGCGAGCGACAGCACGGCGCGGGTCAGCACGAGCCGGCTGCCCTCGCTGCTCGGCTCGGTGTAGGTGAGATAGATCTGCGACGTCGTCGCGAAGCTCGGCGACACCGCAATGTCCAGGAGACCGTTCTGTCCGCGCGCCGCGACCGCAGGCACGTTGCCGATCTGGATCTTCTTCCCATCCTGCGTGACGAGAAAGATCCGGCCGGGCTTCTCCGTGATCAGCATCCGCCCGTCGGGCAGGAAGGCGATGGCCCAGGGCGTATCGAACTCGGCGACGGCGCGCGCCTCGAACGGCCGCGCCCCGCTTGCCTTGCGATCGCCCGCATTGATGCTCTCGGCTCGCGCAGCCGCGGTCGCAACGAGTCCCATCACCAATGCCAAGCGCATGAAGGTCGTGGAGAGCACCATGATCACTCCGGTTTGTTGTTTCGCGTCGCTAGCAACGAGAATTCGGCCATGCTGGATCGGTGCCTATCGAATGCGTCCGATCAGTGATAATCCCGACGGCGAGCATGCGATGCGCATTTTTCCGTGAGCCGCAAATATGCACCAGCACAGGCAACTCAGCCGCTCGGTCGAGGGATTGACCGTCCTGATCACCGGCGCGGCGTCGGGGATGGGGCGCGCGACCGCGCACGTGTTCGCAGATGAAGGCGCCAGGGTCGCAGTCACCGATATCGATGAGGACGGAGCCCGCGCGGTGGCGGCGGATATCCTGGCCTGCGGCGGAACATCACGTGCCTGGCGGCTCGACCTCGCCGACCGCGACGCCATCAGCGCCGTCGTTGGCGAGGCCGCGGCGCATTTCGGTGGGCTCGACATCGTCGTCAACAATGCCGGCATCTCGGTGCGCGTCGCGATCGACGACGCGGCCTACGACGAGGCCTGGACAAGAGGGCTTGCGATCATGCTGACGGCACAGCAGCGCGTCATCCGTGCCGCGCTGCCGCATCTGCGCCGCTCGAGCAGCCCGCGCATCGTCAACATCGCCTCCACCGAGGCGCTCGGTGCAACCGCGCTGCACAGCGCCTACTCGGCTGCGAAGGCCGGGGTGACCGGATTGACGCGCTCGCTCGCGGTCGAGCTCGGCCGCGATGGCATCACCGTCAACTGCATCTGTCCGGGACCGATCACGACCGCCATGACCGCGCGCATTCCGGACGAGCAGAAGGCGGTCTATGCGCGGCGCCGCACCGCGCTTGGCCGCTATGGTGACCCCGAAGAAGTGGCGCACATGACCTTGAGCCTGAGCCTGCCGGCCGCCTCGTTCCTCACCGGAGCGGTGATCCCGGTGGATGGCGGGCTGATGGCCCGCAATGCGTGATGTCTGCCGCCCCGGCATGACAGCCGTGCACACGGCGCTCCGCGCCTTGCGTTGACTTCGCACATCGCCGGCGTAGCCTCCATCAGAAGAAGCGGACAGGAGTCCGCCCTCATGAGGACGCGAGGAGGACACCATGGCGATCGCCATCCGACAGCTGCACCCGCATTTCGTCGGCGAAGTGTCCGGTATCGATCTGCGCAAGCCTCTCGCCGGGGACGACGTCGCGCAGCTGCAGGCCGCGATCGATCACTACGCCGTTCTGGTATTTCACGATCAGGACGTCACCGACGCGCAGCAGCTCGGCTTTGCGCTCAGCTTCGGCGAGCGCGAGCAGGCGCGCGGCGGCACCGTCACCAAGAAGGAAGACTACCGCCTAACCACTGGCCTCAACGACGTCTCCAATCTCGGCAAGGATGGCAAGCCGCTGCCACCGGACCATCGCACGCATCTGTTCAATCTCGGCAACTGCCTGTGGCACTCCGACAGCTCGTTCCGGCCGATCCCGGCGAAATACTCGATTCTCTCCGCGCGCATCGTGAACCCGAAGGGCGGCAACACCGAATTCGCCGACATGCGCGCCGCCTATGACGCGCTCGACCAGGAGACCAGGGACGAGATCGAGGATCTCGTCTGCGAACATTCGCTGATGTATTCGCGCGGCGCGCTCGGCTTCCTCGACTACACCGACGAGGAGAAGGAGATGTTCAAGCCGGTCAGGCAGCGACTGGTGCGAACGCATCCCGCGCACGGCCGCAAGTCGCTCTATCTGTCATCGCATGCCGGCGCCATCATCGGCATGAGCATGCCGGAGGGCCGGCTGCTGCTGCGCGACCTCACCGAGCATGCGACACAGCCCGAGTTCGTCTACGTCCACAAATGGCGGCTGCACGACCTGATCATGTGGGACAACAGGCAGACCATGCACCGCGTGCGCCGCTATGACCAGTCGCAGCCGCGCGACATGCGCCGCGCCACGGTCGCCGGCACCGAACCGACGGTGGCGCAGCAGGCGGCGGAGTAGCGCCCTTTCACACACTGTCGTGAGAGATGCCGTCATTGCGAGGAGCGAAGCGACGAAGCAATCCAGAGTCGCGGGCGGGACTCTGGATTGCTTCGCTTCGCTCGCAATGACGGTTGGAGAAACAGGCGATACCTCGATAACGCGCTTCTTCGATCCCGGCGCGCGCCGGACCATCAGCAGGATGATCGCCTCTACGCGTGCCCCGCGGCGTTGGAGAGCATGCCGGGATCGATGCCGATCTTGCGCAGCGCGAGATCGTATTTGGCGTCGACATTGTCGCCGAAGATCAGCTCCGGATCGGCATCGCAATGCAGCCAGCCATTGTCCTGGATCTCTTCCTCCAACTGGCCGGCGCGCCAGCCGGCATAGCCGAGCGCGAGGATCGCGTGCTTTGGACCGTCGCCCTTGGCGATCGCCTTGAGGATGTCGATGGTCGTCGTCAGGCAGACGCCGTCGTTGATCTTCAAGGTCGCGTTGGCGATGAAGTAGTCGCTCGAATGCAGCACGAAGCCGCGGCCGGTATCGACAGGGCCGCCGCTCAGCACCTTCATCGTCTCGGCGCTGTCGGGCAGGCTGATCTGATCGCTCTTCTCGATGATATTCAGTTGCATCAGGAGCTGAGGGAAGTCGATGCTGCCCGCCGGCCGGTTCACCATGATACCCATGGCGCCCTCGGCCGAGTGCGCGCAGAGATAGATCACCGAGCGCTCGAACCGGGAATCGCCCATCACGGGCATTGCAACCAGCAGCTGGCCGTCGAGGTAACCACCGTGAGAGGTGTGATCCCCGATCCCCGTCACTTTGCGGCGAATGTCGCCCAGCCTTTTTGCCTCAGGATTCATCCGCAAGGACTCTCATGATCATCGATATCCTGATATTGGGATGCGCATCTGTCAATCAAGGTTCAGGTCCTCGCGAGGAAATCTGCTCACAAGCATTTCAATGGTTTGCGCCCGAACCGCACTCTAAAGACGTCTCATGTCCGCCTTGGTTCCTCACCACTCTGCCACACTGCTGGTCGCGACCGTCGTATCATCCTGCCTTGCGTTCGGCGCGCAGGCGCAGGATTCCTCGCCCTGGCAGCGCGACAGCCACTCCGCGGTGCGCCTGCTCGCGGGCTCGCGCAGCGGTCCGGTCATGCTGGGCGGCATCGCCCTTGCGCTGCAGCCGGGATGGAAGACCTATTGGCGGACGCCCGGCGATTCCGGCGTGCCGCCACGGTTCGACTTTTCCAAGTCGGAGAACGTCGAAGCGGTGACGGTTCTGTGGCCCGCGCCGACAAAGTTCGATGACGGCGCCGGTGGACACTCGCTCGGCTATCATGATCAGGTCGTGCTGCCACTGCGCATCGTCGCCAAGAACCCCGACAAGCCGATGACCCTGCGCGCCGACATCAGCTACGCGGTCTGCGAGAAGATCTGCATTCCCGTCGAGGCAAAGGCCGAGCTCGCCTTCACCAGCGTCGCCAGCACCGAAGATACGACGCTCTCGGCGGCCCTCGACACGGTGCCGAAGCCGGCCACTGTCGGCGATGCCAATCCCTTGACGATCCGCGACGTCAAGCGCGACGGCCAGAAGGACGTCGTCGTCGACGTCGCCGTCGCCGATCCGCGCAGCGTCCAGCTCTATGTCGAGGGTCCGACGCCCGACTGGGCGCTGCCGATCCCGACCGTGCGCGACAGCGGCATGCCGGGCATCAAGCGCTTCGCCTTCGAGCTCGACGGCGTTCCGCCGGGCGTGAAGCCGGACGGCGCGGCGCTGAAATTCACGCTGGTCGGCCCCGACAAGTCTTACGAGTTCAATTTCACTCTGCCGTGACGGCTGGTGCGCCGCGCGACCGACGCGGCGCCGGTCCAACTCAATCTTAACGTTGCGTTGATAGGGAGGACCATCGCCGCCATCCGCGCGGCCGTGGAGCCGGACCCCCGCCGTGGCCGTGATGGATGCCCGCAATGACCCCGCACCGACCGGCCTCGCGGCCCGCCTGAAGGCGCGCTTGGCCGCGCTCGGCGGCAGCGGCGAGGCTTCGCTGACGCGCCGCCTCGCCGGCACCATCTTCCTGATCCGCGTGCTCAGCGCCGGCCTGGCCTATCTCAGCCAGATCCTGCTCGCGCGCTGGATGGGCGGCTCGGACTACGGCACCTACGTCTATGTCTGGACCTGGGTGCTGCTGCTCGGCAGCATGCTCGATGTCGGCATCGCCTCCTCGGCGCAGAAGATCATTCCGGACTACCGCACCTCGGGCCAGCAGGCGCTGCTGCGCGGCTTCCTCTCCGGCGGACGCTGGCTGACCTTGGCGACCTCCACGGCTGCCGCGCTGCTGCTGGCCGGCCTGGTCGCGCTGCTGTCGCCCTGGATCGACGCCGGCGAGCGCATGCCGCTCTATATCGGCTGTCTCACCCTGCCCGCCTTCGTCGTCGCCAACACCCAGGACGGCATCGCCCGCTCGCACGACTGGATGACGCTCGGGCTGATGCCGCAATTCATCATCCGCCAGACGCTGATCATCGGCTTCACCGCCGGCGCCGTCGTGCTCGGTCTCGATCTCGGCGCCACCGCGGCGATGGCCGCGAGCGCGGCCGCGGTGTGGCTCGCGATGCTCGGTCAGATGCTGGTGCTGAACGACAGGCTCCGCCTCCACATCGAACCGGGACCGAAGCAATATGATCTGCGCGGCTGGCTCGCGATCTCGCTGCCGATCCTCCTGGTCGAGAGCTTCTATCTGCTGCTGTCCTACACCGACGTGCTGGTGCTGCAGCAGTTCCGCTCTTCCGAGGAGGTCGGCATCTATTTCGCGGTGGTGAAGACGCTCGCGCTGGTATCGTTCATCCACTACGCGATGTCGGCGACGACGGCGCATCGCTTCGCCGAATATCACGCGCTCGGCGACAAGGCGCGGTTGTCGGCCTATGTCGCGCATGCGATCAAGTGGACGTTCTGGCCGTCGCTCGCGGCGACGCTGGTGCTGCTCGCGCTCGGCAAGCCGCTGCTGTTTCTGTTCGGCGCGCAGTTCACCGCCGGCTACGACATCATGTTCATCGCCGCGATCGGCCTCGTCGTGCGCGCCGCGATCGGGCCGGTCGAGCGGCTCTTGAACATGCTGGGCCAGCAGCGCGCCTGCGCCATGGCCTATGCGGCGGCCTTCGTCATGAACCTCGTGCTCTGCATCCTGCTGGTGCCGCAGTTCGGCGGCCACGGCGCCGCGGCGGCGACCTCGCTGTCGCTGGCCTTCGAGACCGTGCTGCTGTTCCGGATCGTCAAGCAGCGGTTGGGGCTGCATGTCCTCGCCTTCGGCAAGGCATCTTGAGAAAACCATGTTGACGCATCTGTTGCGTCATCTTGTCCTCGTCTTGTCGGAACTGCGAGCGCAGCGCGCCGCGCGCGACGATCACGCAAGTGTTGGGTGCAACGCCTTGATATTGGCGCGATCCTCCAGGCACATGATTTGATCGCGCGCTGGGGGAGAATGAGATGTCGAGACTGGGGGTCGCACTCTCGCTGGCCGGAACCGTGATGCTGGCCGGCTGCATGGAAGCGACGCTGTCGCCGACGTCGGACGCGGCGTTGACGCCGCGCGACCGCCAGTTGCTGTCGCGCGCGCCTTATGCCGAGGCGCAGATCCCGCAACAGTTCCAGCGGCACATCGTCGACTACACAAGGCAGGAGCAGCCGGGCACGATCGTCGTCGATACCGATGCGCGCTTCCTGTACTACGTTCTGCCGGACCGCAAGGCGATCCGCTACGGCGTCGCCGTCGGCGAGGAGGCGATGGCGTTCTCCGGCGTCGCCACGGTCGGCAAGCTCGCCGAATGGCCGGACTGGGTTCCGACCGCCGACATCCAGGCGCGCCTCGGGCCGTATCCCAAGCGCGTCGCCGGCGGCCCGGCGAATCCGCTCGGCGCCCGCGCGATCTATCTGTACGAGGGCAACAAGGACACCCTGTACCGCATCCACGGCACCAACCAGCCCGAATATATCGGCCAGGCGATCTCGTCGGGCTGCATCCGCATGACCAACACCGACGTCGCCGACCTCTACACCCACGTCCAGCTCGGCTCGACCGTGGTCGTGCTGCCTCCGGGCCAGAGCGTCGCCTCCACCACCCCGAACGTCTTCGCGCGCCGTAGCTGATCGGCTGGCGTCCCGCTAGCCGTAGCGCAGCTTCAAGCCGAGGATCGCCGCCACCAGGCCGAGCGTGATGGCGTTGGCGACGACCAGCGGCAGATCGCTGATCAGCGCGCCGTACAGCAGCCACATCGAGTTGCCGGTGGTCTGCAGCACGAACATGCCCATCGAGATGTCATGGGTCGAGCGCGAGCGCCAGGCCTTGATGACCTGCGGCAGGAACGAGCATGTGGTGCAGGTGGCGGCGCCGAGGCCGATGATGGTGGTCAGCAAGGTGAGGTCCGTGGGCGTGCGTCCAAGAGAAGCACGCTTGTAGAACGGACCGCGCCGAAGCGAAACCCGCCTCGGCGCGAAACTGGCGCTTTGTCCGGCGCTTGCGCGGCGATCAAGCCGCGGTCCAGCCGCCGTCGATCGACAGATTGGTGCCGGTGATCTGAGCCGCATCGTCACCGCACAGGAACAGCGCCAGCGCCGCGACCTGCTCGGATGTCACGAACTCCTTGGTCGGCTGCGCCGCCAGCAGCACGTCGTTGATGACCTGCTCCTTGGTGAGGTTGCGCGCTTTCATCGTGTCCGGAATCTGCTTCTCGACCAGCGGCGTCCACACATAGCCCGGCGAGATGCAGTTGCAGGTGATCTTGAAGGTCGCGAGCTCGAGCGCCACGGTCTTGGTCAGGCCGGCAATGCCGTGCTTGGCCGAGACATAGGCCGACTTGAACGGCGAGGCGACCAGCGAGTGCGCGGACGCCGTGTTGATGATGCGGCCCCAGCCGCGCTTCTTCATGCCGGGCACCGCGGCGCGGATGCCGTAGAACGCCGAGGAGAGGTTGATCGCGATGATCTGCTCCCACTTCTCCGGCGGGAAGTCCTCGACCGGCGAGACGAACTGGATGCCGGCATTGTTGACGAGGATGTCAACCGCGCCGAACGTGGTCTCGCCGAGCGCGATCATGCCGGCGATCTCGGCCGGCTTGCTCATGTCCGCCGGCGAGTGCACGGCCTTGACCTTGTAGTCGCTCTCGATCGCCGTCCGCTCCTTCTCGATATCGGCAGGCGCGCCGAAGCCGTTGAGCACGATGTTGGCGCCGGCGGAGGCGAAGGCGCGTGCATAGGCCAGCCCGATGCCGCTGGTCGAGCCGGTCACGACCGCGGTCTTGCCCTTCAGATTCGTCGTCATTGCTTCACTCCTTCTTGGCGGCAGCGGGACTGCCGTCCTGCGTGAGATCGTAGGTGACCATGGTCTCGCCGGACTGCGGCCGCTGCAGCCAGTCCTTGTGGCGCATCGACTGGTGGACGTCGCGCACGCCCGCCTCCCAATGCTCGACCATCGCGACATGGGAGAAGTCGTAGTCCTTCGATGAGCTCTCGTAGCTCTTGCTGCGATAGATCAGGTGCACCACCGTCACCGTGTTCTCCTGCGCCGCCTTGCACAGTATCTCGAGCGACGGATCGTTGCGCAGCTCGTCCGGCAGCCGGGCGTAGAGCTCGCGCAGCGCCTTGCGCGTGTTGTGGATCATGCGGTTCTTGTCGGTGTTCATCCGCGTCCGGCTGGAATAGCGAATGTCCTTCTCGCGCTCCGCGGCCTCCAGCAGCGTTCGCGGCAGATCGCCGCGCGCGGAGAACAGATCGACCTGGAATATAAGGAGATCGCGATCGGTTTCCATGTCGAGCACGTAGTCGAGCGGCGTGTTGGAGGCGATGCCGCCATCCCAATAGTGCTCGCCATCGATCTCGACCGGCGGGAAGCCGGGCGGCAGCGCGCCCGACGCCATGATGTGCTCGGGCCCGATCCGCTTGCCCCGCTTGCTGAATTCGACATTGTCGAAATAGGTGAAATTGCCGGTGGTGACGCCGACGGCGCCGACGGAGAGCCGCGTCTTCAGATCGTTGATGCGGTCGAAATCCACCAGCCGCTCCAGGGTCCGCTTCAGCGGCGAGGTGTCGTAATAGCTGACCGATTGCGGCGTTCCGGACGGCCACAGCGGCGCCGGCGGAAAGCGCGGCGTGAAGAAGCCGGGCACGCCGAACGCTGCGATCAGCCCGGCGCTGACTTCGTTGAAAGCCGAGCGGTGATGATCACCATTGAGCAGCGGCTTCCACGGCACCGGCGACGACACCATCTCCCAGAATTCCTTGAGACGGCCGATGCGTTTCTCGCGGTCGTTGCCGGCGATGATCGCGGCATTGATGGCGCCGATCGAGATACCGGCAACCCATTCCGGTTCGAAATCAAAATGGCACAGCGCCTGATAGGCGCCGGCCTGATAGGAGCCGAGCGCGCCACCGCCCTGCAGGACGAGCACGCGTTGCGATTCGGCTGGAGTTGCAGGCAGCGGGGGAAATGGATGTTGCGTCATCACTGCGGTCATTAGCAAAGCAAGGCGCCACCGTGGCGTCACTTCGCGGTGACGTCAATCCATCCCCAGGGATAGCACCCTGCACCGGGACGCGTGTCGGCGTCGAGCGCGCCTCCGCTGCACAGGCCCGGAGCGGGCCTGCCCGTTATGACGGCTTCTTGCCGTCCGGCGCGGCGAGGATCATGGTCCAGAACACCTTGTACTTGGTGTTCGGAGCATAGCTCGCGGCGATGCCTATTTTTGTGACACCGCTCTTGAGCATGTTGGCGCGGTGGGGCGGCGAGTCGCGCCAGCCGGAAAACGCTTCCGCCAGCGTGTGATAGCCGGCCGACACGTTCTCGACCGCGACGGTGGCGTCGTAGCCCGCGCCGTTCAGCCGCTTGGCCAGCGGGGCGCGCACGTCATGATCGAGCTTGTTCTTGTCGGCCATCGCCTGCGACTGCGACTCCGCCAGCCGCATCAGCTCGGGATCGACCTCGACCGTGCCGAGCCCGTTGTTCTGGCGGTATTGCGAGATCATCGTCGCGGCAGCGACAGCATCGAGCTTGGCGCCTGCGACCGCCATGTCGGCATACATCGTCGGCGCCTGCACGACCGGCGTCTCGGCCGCGCAGCCGGCGAGCAGGAATGCCAAGGAGAAAGCGAGTGCCCGATGCTTCAATGAACCAGTCCCTATGCCGATACGAGAGGCGGGTTGTTGCACATCAACCGTGGCTGAAAGGTGAATCGGCGGTAAGTTCCGTCGGTACAATTGCGGCCATTCCGGCCGGTTACGGTTCGTTGACCATAAGAGCGGCGCGGTCAAGCCTGCCGGGTTTAGCCCTGCCAATCGTGTGACGAGCAAGGCGCCCCAAAGCCGGTGTCGTCCCGACCTCCGCGCCGGGACCCATAACCCCAGGGAGTGGTTCGAGGCAGGCGGGACGACCAGCCGTTTCTAGCCGCGACATCACCCGGTATGGGTCCCGGCGTTCGCCGGGACGACAGCGGAGGCTACGGCGCGCAGCTGCGCCAATTAGGACGTTGCCGGGCTTCCTGTTTGGCCGACTGTCTTGGACCAACTACCTATAGTCGGGGGCTGAGCTCAGCGTGTCGTCACCCGCCCGCAAAAATCCGATAGTGCCGTGGCTTCAATCCGACCCGTTCGCCGATGCGGAGGTCGCGGTCGCGTGGCGCGTCGATCTCGATGGTGGATCCCTCCGTCAGCGCGATCTCGGCGCGCTGCACCGGGCCGAAGCTGCGGACGTGGGTCACGGCACCATGCAGCGTGCCGCTGTCAGCCGGACCGATCAGCATGTCGTGACGACGCACGAACAGAGTGGACGCGCCCGCGGCATCGCCAGGCGCAGCAATGTCCAGCGGCCGTCCGTTCAGATGCACGGCGCCGCCGGTGATCTCCACCGGCAGCATGATCGACTCGCCGATGAAGCCGTGGACGAAGGCGGTCGCCGGCGCGTCATAGACGTCGCTCGGCGAGCCGACCTGCTCGATGCGGCCCTTGTCCATCACCACCACGCGGTGCGCGACCTCGAGCGCCTCCTCCTGGTCGTGGGTGACGAAGATCGAGGTGACGTTGATGGAGTGATGCAGGGTGCGCAGCCATTGCCGCAGCTCCTTGCGTACCTTGGCATCGAGCGCGCCGAACGGCTCGTCGAGCAGGAGGATGCGCGGCTCGATCGCGAGCGCGCGCGCCAATGCGATGCGCTGGCGCTGGCCGCCGGAGAGCTGGCTCGGATAGCGGTCGGCGAGCCAGTCGAGCTGGACGAGATCGAGCAGCTCCTTCACGCGCGCGCGGATCTCGGCCTCGCTCTTGCGGATGCGGCGCGGCTGCACGCGCAGGCCGAAGGCGACGTTCTCGAACACGTTCATGTGCCGGAACAGCGCGTAGTGCTGAAACACGAAGCCGACGTGGCGCTCGCGCGCGCCGCGATCGAGCGCGCTCTCTCCGTCGAACAGGATCTCGCCGGAGTCGGGCCATTCCAGCCCCGCGATGATGCGCAGCAGGGTCGTCTTGCCCGATCCGGACGGTCCGAGCAGCGCCAGCAATTCGCCGTCAGCGACCTTGAGATCGACGCCGTCGAGCGCCTTGAAGGTGCCGAACGTCTTGACGACACCCCTGACTTCAATGGTCACGCGGACCTCCCTCATCGAGTTGCCGTTCGAGGACGGTTTTGACGACCAGCGTGATCAGCGCGAGCATCGCCAGCAGCGAGGCGATCGCGAACGAGGCGACCATCTGGTATTCGTTGTAGAGGATCTCGACCAGCAGCGGCATCGTGTTGGTCTCGCCGCGGATGTGGCCGGACACGACCGAGACGGCGCCGAACTCGCCCATCGCACGTGCGTTGCAGAGAAGCACGCCGTACAGCACGCCCCATTTGATGTTCGGTAAGGTGACGCGGAAGAAGGTCTGCAGGCCGGACGCGCCGAGCGAGACCGCCGCCTCCTCTTCCTGCGTGCCCTGCTCCTGCATCAGCGGAATCAGCGCGCGAGCGACGAACGGGAACGTCACGAACACGGTCGCGAGCGCGATGCCGGGAAAGGCGAACAGGATCTGCAGGCCATGGCGCTGCATCCATGGACCGAAGAAACCCTGCGCGCCGAACAACAGCACGAACACGAGGCCCGAGATCACCGGGCTCACCGAGAACGGCAGATCGATCAGGGTGATCAGGAACGTCTTGCCCGGGAAGTCGAACTTGGCGATCGCCCAGGCGGCGCACAGGCCGAACACGAGATTGGTCCCGACCGAGACCAGCGCCACCAGCAGGGTGAGGCGGATCGCGTCCCACGCCTCGGCATCGGCGAGCGCGCTGAAATAGGCCGCGATGCCCTTGCCGAACGCTTCCACGAACACGACGATCAGCGGCAGCACCACGAACACCGACAGGAACGCCAATGCCAGCGTCGTGATGACGATGCGGACCAGGCGCGGCTCGGTACGCGGATCGGGTCGGCCGGCCTGCGCGACGCGCCGGCTGGTCGCGGACGATGCCACGGACGGCGCCTGCAGGGTCATCTCCACGCTCATGTCGGGTCCTAGTTCAAGGGCGCCCGGCTCTGCGCCCAGCGCTGCAACCGGTTCACGGCAAAGATGATCAGGAACGCCACGACGAGCATCACCACCGCGATCGCGGTGGCATCGGCGTAGCGGAATTCGGACAGCCGGATCACGATCAGCAGCGGCGCGATCTCGGAGACGTTCGGCAGATTGCCGGCGATGAAGATCACCGATCCGTACTCGCCGACCGCGCGCGCAAAGGCGAGTGCGAAGCCAGTGAGCAGCGCCGGCGTCAAGCTCGGCAGGATCACGCGGGCCACGATCTGCCAGCGCCCGGCGCCGAGGCTCGCCGCCGCCTCCTCGATCTCCGGATCAAGATCGATCAGCACCGGCTGCACGGTGCGGACGACAAAGGGGATGCCGATGAAGATCATCGCAACGAAGATGCCGAGCGGCGTGAACGCCACCTTGATGCCCATTGCGGCGAGCGGCGCGCCGAGCCAGCCCTTCTGGGTGAACAGCGCCGTCAGCGCCACGCCCGCCACAGCGGTCGGCAGCGCAAAGGGAACGTCGACGATCGCGTCGAACAGGCGGCGCCCCGGAAAGCGGTAGCGCACCAGCGCCCACACGACGATGGTGCCCATCACCAGGTTCACGCAGGCCGCGGCGAAGGCGAGTCCGAACGAGATCTTGAGCGCGCTCAAGGTGCGCCGGCTGGTGACGATGCCCCAGAACTGGTCGAGGCTGAGATCAGTCGAGCGGACGAACAGTCCCGCCAGAGGAATCAGAACGATCAGCGACAGCCAGGTCAGCGTCAGTCCCATGGTGAGACCAAAGCCCGGCAAGGTGCTGCGGCGTGGTGCAAGTACGTTCAAAAAAAGGCCTGGTCCGTTGATGATCAGTGTCGATGGCTCGAGTCGATGGTGGTGTCCGCCCGCGGCCCCCCGTCTCGTCTTGTCGATCGAGACCGGGGACAGCGTCTCACGCGCAATGTCGCAGATTGCCGCAACACCAGCTTACTGCCTTCGTTTTTTCTGCCTTGCCGTCGAGGCCGTAGCAGACCGGCGGTCACCAACTCGTTCCTTATGATTCGATCAATTCTTGTAGATTTGATCGAAGATCCCGCCTTCCGCAAAGTGTTCCTTCTGAGCCTTGGTCCAGCCGCCGAACACCTCGTCGATGGTGAACAGCTCGACCTTGGCAAAGTCAGCCTCATGCTTCTTCGCGACCTCAGGATCGCGCGGACGGTAGGAGTTGCGTGCGGCAATTTCCTGACCTTCCTTTGTATACCAGTATTTCAGGTAGGATTCAGCCACACTTCGCGTGCCCTTCTTGTCGGCCACCGAGTCGACCACCGCAACTGGCGGTTCGGCCAGGATGGAGAGCTGCGGCGCGACGATCTCGAACTTGTCCTTGCCGAACTCACGCAGGGCCAGATGCGCCTCGTTCTCCCAGGCGAGCAGAACGTCGCCGACCCCGCGCTCCACGAAGGTCACGGTGGCGCCGCGGGCGCCGGTATCGAGCACAGGGACGTGCTGATAGAGGTCGCCGACGAACTGCTTGGCCTTGTCGGCCGAGCCGAACTTCTTCAGCGCATAGCCCCAGGCGGCCAGGTAGTTCCAGCGCGCGCCGCCGGACGTCTTCGGATTGGGCGTGATGACGTCGACGCCCTTCTTGAGCAGATCGTCCCAGTCCTTGATGCCCTTGGGATTGCCTTTGCGCACCAGGAAAACGATGGTCGAGGTGTAGGGCGATGCATTCTGCGGCAGCCGCTTCTGCCACTCCTTGTCGAGCAGCCCCCTGCCGGCGATCGCGTCGATGTCATAGGCAAGCGCCAGAGTCACGACATCGGCCTGCAGCCCGTCGATGACGCTGCGGGCCTGCGCGCCGGAGCCGCCATGCGACTGCTTGACCTCGACGCTCTTGCCGGTCTCCTTCTGGTAGGCGGCCGAAAATGCCTTGTTGAACTCGACATAGAGCTCACGGGTCGGGTCGTAGGAGACGTTGAGCAGGGTGATGTCGGCCGCATAGGCCGAGCCTGCCCATGCCAGTCCCGCGACCACAGCCAGAACACGCCGCATCATTCGAGCACTCCATTTCCAGGCCCCGCGATGTTGCAGGCGCGCACGCCAGATCGCCGGATGTGCACGTCAGAGTCAACGAAAGCGGATTTTCTTGTTTCCGGCAGGACATGGGCATTTTGCTATGAAGCGCCGCGCAACGGGATTGGCATTCTTTGCCGCGACACATTGCCGTCATCGGCGCGCTGGTGACCACGATAGGGCGCGATCTCGAAAAGATTGCAACAGGGCGAGGCTTGACATTGTTCACTTTATGTTCGCAAAATAGCCGGCAACCTCAGCAGGAGAACAGAGCGGTGGCAACGAGGGACGTGATCGACGGGAGCGCACTCGCACGCTGGCTGAAGCTGGCCATCATGACAATCGTGTTGCCCGCTTTCCCCGCTCTGCTGGTGATGTCCACGGTCGCCCGGGCCGACGATCGGACCGGCTTCCGGGTCGGCGAGATCGACGGCGGCCCGGTTGCCCGGATCGACGTTCGGCTAAAGACGAAGAAATATCCGGGAATGCTGCGCTGCCTCGATCAATCCATAGCGCTCTATATCGTCGACCGCGATGGTGCTGTCCCTCCGCCTCTCCGCAATCTCAAGGACAGGCCCGCGGAATTGCAGGATGCCAAGCAGCGCACGCTGAAAGCGTCTGCGACCTATCTGCCCGGCAAGACGGAGAAGGACGGCGTCATGCTGTTCAAGGTTGAGGGGCTTAAGGCCTCGTCTTTCGCAGGCACCGGATTGATGCTCTGGGATCTCGCGCCGCCTGACTCTGCAGATCTCAGCGCGACCGCCGACAAGATCATATGGGCGGACACTGTGACCAACTTCACCTTTGTGATCCGGGCCGACAACGGCGAACAAGTGTTACCGACGGTCCTGAAATCCTGTGGTGTCTCTTAGCTCGACGACGTCACCACCGTGTGGATGCCGCATTCCGTCTTGCCGCGGCCCCGCCAGCGTCCGGCGCGGTCGTCCTCGCCGGTGTCGGAGCGGCTGGTGCAGGGCATGCAGCCGATCGAACGGAAGCCGGCGGCCATGAGCGGATGCTGCGGCAGGTTCGCGGAGCGATAGATGTCCGCGATGTCTTCGCGGGTGACATTGGCGAACGGGTTGAACTTCGCCCGGGCGCCGTCCTGCTCGACGACTTGAATCGCGGCACGCAGGCCGCCCTGGAAACGCTTGCGGCCATTGATCCAGCCGGTGAACGGCGCCAGCGCGCGCGCCAGCGGCTCGACTTTGCGGATCCGGCAGCAGGCGTCGGGGTCGGAGAACCACAGCTCGTTGTCGGCGTCCTCGCGCTTCAGTGCTGCGGCATCCGGCTTGATCGAGCGCACGTCGCGCAGGCCGAGGAGCTCGATCAGCTGGTCGCGATAGGCGAGCGTCTCTGCGAACATGTGCCCGGTGTCGAGGAAGATCACCGGAATCGCCGGATCGACATCGGCCGTGACCTTCAGCAGCGCCGCCGACTCCGTGCCGAACGACGACACCACGGCGAGCCGCTCGCGCCCGATCGCCCCGAGAGCGGCAGCAATGATCTCCTGCGGCGCAGCGGTGCGCAACGCGGCGTCGAGCGCCGCGACTGGGATCTCCGCAACGGAAGGCGATGCAGCCAGCGTGCTCACAGCCCGGCACTCTCCGAATGGCGCAGTTGCAGGCGCTGATGCAGCGCGGAGATCCGGCCGTCGCCGGCCGGCTGGTAGAACACCGAATAGCGCTTCACGGTCTCGGTGAAGGCCTCGGCGTCGGCCTGCTTCTTGACCTCGAAGGCGTCGAAGCCGGCGCGCAGCATGAACACGAACTGGTCGCGCAGCACCTGGCCCGTCGCGCGCAGCTCGCCGCGATAGCCATAGCGCTCGCGCAGCAGGCGCGCCTGGGTATAGGCGCGGCCGTCGCGGAAGCTCGGAAACACCAGCGCGACCAGCGCAAGGCGATCGAGGTATGGCACGAGATCGTCGACATCGCGATTGTTCGGCCAGATCACGCCGAGCTTGCCGGGGGCGCGGCTGACCAGCGCGTCGGGGCCGGCGAGGAAGCGCGTCTCCGGGACGAGGATCGCACCCTCTGCCGGCAGCTCGGCATCGTCGGTGATGCGGACGAACGCGTCCGCGATGATGTGTCCGCCCTTAACGAGTGGCATAAACCCGCTCCCTGAATGGTTCGACCCCGAGCCGCTTCACCGTGTCGACGAACAGCTCCTCAGGGTGCGCGCGCAGCGCAAGATAGGCTTCGACGATGTCCTCGACGACATCGGCCACTTCGGCATAGGGCACCGCGGGTCCGATCAGGGTGCCGAGCGCGGCGCCCTCGTCGGCACGGCCGCCGATCGTGATCTGATAGAATTCCTCGTTGTTCTTCTCGACGCCGAGGATGCCGATATGGCCGACATGGTGGTGGCCGCAGGCATTGATGCAGCCGGAGATGTTGATGTGCAGCCGGCCGATCAGGTTCGCCGTGTCGTGGTTGGCGAAGCGCCGCGTGATCTCCTGCGCGATCGGAATCGAGCGGGCGTTCGCCAGCGAGCAGTAGTCGAGCCCAGGGCAAGCGATGATGTCGGAGACGAGATTGACGTTGGGGATGGCGAGCCCGATCGCCTCGAGCGCCTTCCACACCGCCGGCAGATCACGCTTGCGGACATGCGGCAGCGCCAGGTTCTGCTCATGCCCGACGCGGATCTCGCCGAACGAGTATTTGTCGGCGATGTCGGCCAGCGCATCCATCTGGTCGGCGGTCGCATCGCCCGGCGGCTTGCCGATCGGCTTCAGCGACACGGTGACGATCGCATAACCCTGCACCTTGTGCGGGGCCACCGAGTTCTTGCGCCAGGCCTCGAACTTCTGATCATGCGCGGCCTGCTTGAGCTCGTCCGGCATTGCTGGCTGCGTCTCATAGGTCGGATAGAAGAAGCGCGAGCGGATGTCCTCGACGATGCCGTCGTCCAGCTTGAGCACGCCGTCACGGATCTGCTGCCACTCCTCCTCGACCTCGGCCGCGAACTTCTCGATGCCGAGCTCATGGACCAGGATCTTGATGCGCGCCTTGTAGATGTTGTCGCGGCGGCCGTACTGGTTGTAGACGCGCAGGATCGCCTCGACATAGCTCAGGATGTCATGGCCGTGCACGAACGGCTTGACCGTCTTGGCGATGAAGGGCGAGCGTCCCAGGCCGCCGCCGACCAGCACCTCGAAGCCGGTCTCGCCCTGCTCGTTCTTCTTGAGACGAAGACCGATGTCGTGGATCTTGATCGCGGCGCGGTCGTGCTCGGACGCCGTGATCGCGATCTTGAACTTGCGCGGCAGGAATGAGAATTCCGGATGAAGCGTCGTGAACTGGCGCAGCAGCTCGGCCCAGATCCTGGGATCCTCGATCTCGCCCGGCGCGACGCCGGCCCATTGGTCGGAGGTCACGTTGCGCATGTTGTTGCCGGAGGTCTGCATCGACTGGATGCCCACTTCCGCCAGATCGGCCATCGCATCCGGCAGCTCGGCGAGCTTGATCCAGTTGAACTGGATGTTCTGCCGCGTCGTGAAGTGGCCATAGCCGCGATCGTAGCGCCGCGCGACATGCGCCAGCCTGCGCAGCTGGTTCGACGCCAGCGTGCCATAGGGGATGGCGACACGGTACATGTAGGCGTGCAGCTGCAGATAGACGCCGTTCTGCAGCCGCAGCATCTTGAACTCGTCCTCGGACAATTCGCCCGAGAGGCGCCGCTTCACCTGGTCGCGGAATTCGGCGACGCGCTCGTTGACCAAAGTGCGGTCGATTTCGTCATAAGCATACATGACAGGGCCTTCAGGCTTGAGCCGGGAGCGCGATGGAGGCGCCCGTCAGCCGGATGTGTTCGCGCATGTTGCCGGGCTTGACCGAACCGTCGGCGCTCACCTCGACCGGGGCGATGTAGGGACCGATCGCACCGAGATCGTCGGCCACCGCCTCGGTCAGCAGGGCGCGCGCCTCGTCGGCGGTGCGCACGATGGCCGCATCGGAGAGCTCATCCGACCAGCTCTTGGCGCCGGTGCGGTAGATCACCGCGCCGTCCCAGGTCCGGTTCGCGGTGATGATCGAGGGACCGGCGATCTTGATCTTCTGTTGCAGCGGGGAGGTCATTCAGACGGGTTCCAGGAGTTGTGCGATCACGCCACTGAGAGTCTGCTGACGCCACGGCGCGGAGTGCGCCACGACGTCGCCGATGATGAGGATGGCCGGGCCGCCATCGATTTGGCCGACGAGATCCGGCAACTGATCGAGCGTGCCGACCGCGGCCTGCGCATCCGGCCGTGTCACCTTGGCGAACACGCCGACCGGCGTCTGCGGCGAGCGGCCGGCGGCGAGGAGCCCTGCCCGCACCGCCGGCGCCGCGGTCATGCCCATGTAGACGACGACGGTCATCTTGGTGTCGGTCAGCGCCGACCAGTCGACCGCCTCGGCATCGCGCTCCTTGTGCGCGGTGAGGAAGGTGATGCGCAGCGCTTTGCTGCGGAAGGTCAAGGGCACCTCGAACTGCGCGGCGGCGCCGAGGCCGGCGGTGATGCCGGGCACGATGGTGTAGGACACGCCCGCCTTGCGCAGCGCGTCGACCTCCTCGCCGCCACGGCCGAACACGAAGCAATCGCCGCCCTTCAGCCGGACCGCGCGCTTGCCCTCGCGCGCCGCCTCGATCAAGAGCTTGTTGACGGCATCCTGGCCGATGCCGGGCTTGCCGACCCTGCGGCCGACCGGCACGCGCGAAGCATCGCGGCGAATGCGGTCGAGAATCTCGGGTGTGACGAGCTCGTCGTAGTACACGACGTCGGCGTCCTGCAGCGCCCGCAGCGCCTTGATGGTCAGAAGATCGGGATCGCCCGGACCGGCGCCGACCAGGGTCACATGCCCGTTGCTGCGGCCGGCATGATCGGCGCCCGCAAAAGCACTGGGATCGGCAATGCCGTGCAGCGCCGCCTCGGCCTCCTGCTTGCGCCCCGCCAGCACCAGCGCGCCGATCGGGCCGTCGACGATGCGCTCCCAGAAGCGGCGGCGCAGCGGCATCTCCGCAATCAGCGGATTGATGGTCTTGCGGAAGTCGCCGATGAAGCCCGCGAGCTCGCCGATCCGCGCCGGCAGCAGCGCCTCGATGCGCTCGCGCACGCGGCGTGCCACGACGGGCGACGAGCCGCCGGTGCCGATCGCCACGACGACATCGCCGCGATCGACGATCGCCGGAAAGATGAAGCTGGAATGCGCGAGGTCGTCCATCACGTTGACGGGCAGACCGACGCTGCGTGCCCGCGCCGACATCGCCACGCCGATGTCGCCGGCGCCTGCGCACAGCACGGCGATGACGCCAGTGAGATCGGCGCTCAGCGGGTCGCCTTCGGCGCGCTCGATCTGGCCGTGCTCATCGCGGAGACCCGCGAGATCGAAGTCGCCGTCGGTGGCGAACCAACGAATCCGCGCGCCCGCGGACAGCAACACGCGAAGCTTGGCGCGCACGAGCTCGCCCGCGCCGATCAGCAGCACGGGGCCGGTCTTCAGGTCGAGAAACACCGGCAGATATTGCATTGCGTTCTTCAGCTTCGGCACTTCGGGGTTGACTGGAATTATTTTCTATATAAGTGTCTCGCCTACGACGTAAAGAGAAAATTATTCCTTGGCTTCGCCATAGAATTTTCTCCCAGGCAGGCGATGGCTGATAGCATGCACATTCTCACCAACGACGTTTCCAGAGATCGGTTGCCCTCCTCCGAGATCGAGCAAGCATCTTCCATGCCGCGCGTCCTCAACGCCGCGCCGACGATGGACCATCTCGATGAGCTGGAGGCGCAGAGCATCTACATCCTTCGCGAGGCCTTTGCACGGCTGAAGAAGCTGGCGCTGCTGTGGTCGCTGGGAAAAGATTCCAACGTGATGATCTGGCTGGCCCGCAAGGCGTTCTTCGGCCGCGTGCCGTTTCCGGCCATGCATGTCGATACGGCCAAGAAGTTTCCGGAGATGTACGCCTTCCGCGACACCTACGCGAAGGAAT
Source organism: Bradyrhizobium sp. HKCCYLS3013 (assembly GCF_051167615.1). NCBI lineage: Bacteria > Pseudomonadati > Pseudomonadota > Alphaproteobacteria > Hyphomicrobiales > Nitrobacteraceae > Bradyrhizobium > Bradyrhizobium sp. HKCCYLS3013. The sequence goes on along the minus strand of NZ_JBNPTK010000008.1, from coordinate 146,134 downwards.
GGGGCCTGGACCTGAAGATCGAGCCGTGCCCGCCGATCGATGCCGTCGATCCGACCTTGCCGCCCGCGGCGCGCTCGGCTGCGCGCAAGACCGAAGGCCTGAAGATGGCGCTCGCCAAGCACGGCTTCGATGGCCTGATCGCCGGCATCCGCCGTGACGAAGAGGCGACGCGCGCCAAGGAGCGCGTGTTCTCGCCGCGCGGCGCCGAGGGCCATTGGGACGTGCGCGACCAGCCGCCGGAATTCTGGGATCATTTCAACGCCTCGCCGCCGCAGGGCGCTCACTTGCGCATCCATCCGATCCTGCATTGGACCGAGGCCGACATCTGGGCCTACACGGCGCGGGAGAACATCCCGATCATCCCGCTGTACCTCTCGAAGAACGGCAAGCGCTATCGCTCGCTCGGCGACCAGGACATCACCTTCCCCGTCGCGTCCACCGCCTCGAACATCCCCGAGATTCTCGCCGAGCTCGAAAGCACCAAGGTGCCCGAGCGTGCCGGACGCGCGCTCGACCACGAGACCGAGGACGCCTTCGAGCGGCTGCGCGTCGCCGGCTATCTGTGAGCGGAGCCTGAGGCAATGAACATGAGAGTCCCGGCCGCCGCTCCCGCCACGCCGAACGGCACCACCCGTCCCCAGGTCCGCATCGTGATCGTCGGCCATGTCGATCACGGCAAGTCGACCCTGGTCGGACGCCTGCTGCACGAGACCGGCAGCCTGCCCGAGGGCAAGCTCGAAATGCTGCAGGCCGTCTCGGCCCGCCGCGGCATGCCGTTCGAATGGTCGTTCCTGCTCGACGCGCTGCAGACCGAGCGCGACCAGGGCATCACCATCGACACCACGCAGATCCGCTTCCGCACCAATGCGCGCGAGGTCGTGCTGATCGACGCGCCCGGCCACGCCGAATTCCTGCGCAACATGATCACCGGCGCCTCGCAGGCCGACGGCGCGGTCCTGATCATCGACGCGCTCGAGGGCGTGCGCGACCAGACCCGCCGCCACGGCTATCTCCTGCATCTGCTCGGCGTGAAGCAGGTGGCGGTCGTCGTCAACAAGATGGACCGCGTCGATTTCGGCGAGGACCGCTTCGATGCGATCAAAGCCGAGATCTCGGCGCATCTCGAAGGCCTCGGCGTCAAGCCGGTCGCCGTGATCCCGATTTCCGCGCGCGACGGTGATGGCGTCGCCGCGCTAACGTCGCGGATCGGCTGGTACGACGGCCCGACCGTGGTCGAGGCGCTCGATGGGCTGGAGCCGGCCAAGCCGCTGTCGAGCCTGCCGCTGCGCCTGCCGGTGCAGGCGATCTACAAGTTCGACGATCGCCGCATCGTCGCCGGCCGCGTCGAGGCCGGGGAATTGCGCGCCGGCGACGAGATCGTGATCATGCCGGCCGGCAAGATCGCCAAGATCAAGACCGTCGAGGGCTGGCCGCAGACCCCCGTGACCACGCCGCAAGGCGCAGGCCGCTCGGTCGGCATCACCCTCGACCGCGAGCTGTTCATCGAGCGCGGCGACGTCATCGCCCATGTCGGCCGCGAGCCGCAGGCGGCGCGCCGGCTGCACGCCCGCATCTTCTGGCTGCACGACCAGCCGCTCGCCAAGGGCGACAACATCCTGGTCCGGCTCGGCACCCGCGAGGCGCGCGGCAGCGTGGTCGCGATCGAGAAAGCCGTCGATCCGGGCTCGCTGTCCAACGAGCAGAACGCGTCGATCGCGCGCAACCATGTCGGCGAGATCGAGATCGCGCTGACCCAGCCGGTCGCCGTCGATCCCTACACCGAGAATGCGCGCACCGGCCGCCTCGTCATCGAGGTGCAGGGCCGCATCGCCGGCGGCGGACTGGTGCTGTCGATCGCAGCCGGCAAGCGCGCCGCGCCGGTCGACATCATGCCGGTAGAATCGGCCCTGCAGCCGCAGGAGCGCGCCGACCGCTATCGCCACAAGGGCGCGGTGGTCTGGATGACCGGCCTGCCCGGCGCCGGCAAGTCGACCTTGGCGCGTGCGCTGGAGCGGCGGCTGTTCAGCCGCGGCGGCGCGCCCGTGCTGCTCGACGGCGACACCGTGCGCGCCGGCCTCAACAAGGATCTCGGCTTCACGCCGGAGGACCGCGCCGAGAACATCCGCCGCCTCGCCGAGGTCGCGACCCATCTCGCCCGCAACGGCCACATCGCGATCGTCGCCGCGGTGTCGCCGGCGCGCGAGGACCGCGCGGCTGCGCGCCGCGTGGCCGGCGACCTGTTCCGTGAGGTCTACGTCGCCACCGCCGCCGAGATCTGCGAGAGCCGCGACCCCAAGGGCCACTACGCCAAGGCCCGCGCCGGCGCCTTGCAGAACTTCACCGGCATCGGCACCGACTACGAGCCGCCGCTCGATGCGGAGCTCGTCATCGACACCGCGACGCGCGGGATCGCCGATGCGACCGACGAGCTCGAGGCGCTGCTGTCGCGAACGGGAGTGCTGTTCGACGACATCGCCGATCTCGGCGCCAACATCTAAGAGCTCATGCCGCCTGTGTCCGGCGCGTCAGAGCGCGCCGACATAGGCGGTGAGATCGTCGAGTTCGGCCTCGGTCGGCAGCCGTGTCTCCATCTTCTTGGCATAGAACTCCCACATCAGCTTGACGGCGTCGCGCAGCGAAGCCGTGCGGCCGTCGTGGAAATACGGCGCGGTCGATGCGGCCGCATGCAGGGTCGCCACCTTGAACTTGCCGCCGGTGCCGATGTCGTCCTTGCTCTTCTTGTCGAAGCTCGGCAGCTGGTGACAGGTGCCGCAGCCGCCGTCGCCGATATAGAGCTCATAGCCGCGCCTGACGGCCGCGCTGGCATCCTCCCGCGGCGTGCCGTCCTCCTTGACCTGCCAGTTGGCCGGATAGTTCAGCGTGCGCACATAGGCGACCAGCGCCGCCAGGGTCTCCGGCGACGGCTCCGGCCCCTTCATGCGGTTGACGATGATGCCGCGGATGCTGTCCTCCAGCGTCGGCGCCTGGCCGGCCCAGCCGAACACCGCACGCTCGCCGACGCCCCACAGCGTCGGCGTATTGCGGCCGTTGGGATCGCCGTCGGCGACCACGTCGAGGCCGACATAGGTCTTGTTGTTGGTGTGCCCGGTCGAGAAGTGACAGGTGGCGCAGGATGCCTTGCCGCCGCCGGAGAGGCTTGCGTCGTTGAACAGCTCCAGCCCCTTGGCGGCGAGCTCCACTTCGGAGAGCTGCGCGGGTGCCGCCACGGCCGCACCGACCGTAGTGGGCGAGGCCACCGGCTCCTCGGTCACGACAGGTGCTGAGGCCTTCGGCCTCCTCTTCGCCGCGGCCTGGCGGAGTCTCGGCCTGTACTCGGGCACGGCCGGGTGCGCGGATTTCGGCTTCAGCGCCGACGCGAGCATTTGCAGCAAGGTCGGCTTTTCCGGAGCCGCCGCAAGGTATGGCGCCGTCGACATGTCGGCGGCGAGGGCGGGCACGGCGAGCAGACCGAGGCACAGGACGATCGACCGCAGCCCAGTGAACGACATGATGCGTCTCCCCACACCCCGCTAGATGCAATTAGTTATCGATAGCCTTTACGTCCGAAGTGGGACTGTGCGGGGGCAATGAATCGGCGCAGGCGGGATCGAGCGACAACATCGCGCCCGCCTGCGAGCGCCTCGCCGAGGTGCCGTCCGCAGCGCGGCCACGAGTCGGCCTCGTGACATGACGCGCGACATCGGCGCACAGCGATCGCCGCAGCCAAGCGTGGTCACATCCTGCCCGAAGAACTACGGAGGAGTGCGCTGGTTCGCTCTTGGACGCCAGCCTGGCCATCGGGCCGCCGGACGATCTGCAAGCAGAAATTAGCACTTCATCCGCACAGTTCACGGCACGCGCAGCAACGCTGTCGAGGCGCATGATGGAGCATCTGGCGGCCTATTGGTCGAGGGCGGAGCTGGAGACGAACGGAATTCTGCTGCTGCACCTGATGGGTGCTGCGGCCGTCGGCCTGTTGCTGGGCTACGAGCGCACCTATCACGGACGGGCGGCCGGCATGCGGACCTATGCGCTGGTCTGCGTCGCATCGACCTTGCTGACGGCGATCAACGGTTTTCCCGGCAGCTGGTATGGCGGCATCGCGGTGTCGCCGACCGTGTCCGATCCGACACGCGTGATCCAGGGCCTGATGACCGGCATCGGCTTCCTCGGCGCTGGCGTCATCATCAAGGACGGCTTCACCATCCGCGGCGTGTCGACCGCCGCCTCGATCTGGATGACGTCGGCGATCGGCATCATTATCGGCATCGGCCTCTACGGCACCGCGCTGTGCGCTACGGCCTTGTCTCTGGCCGCGATGACCCTGCTCGGCGCGGTCGAGCAATGGCTGCCGCACCAGACCACGCTGTCGCTGTCGGTCGTCTATCGCCATGGCCTGCAGCCGAGCGAGGCCGAATTGCGCGAATGCATGCGGGCTTATGGCTTCGACGTGCTGGACTGGTGCTACGAATACAGCGAGACGAAGCGTCAATTCCATTTCGAGCTGGTGCTGCAGGCCGCCGGCCGGTTCGAAACCGCGCAGATGGCGCGCGACCTGTCGGGCGCGGAAGACGTCGTCGAATTCCGGCTGGCGCCGTCGCGGGCGTGAGGGCGAAGCGGTACCGTGTCACTTATTTGATGAGCACGTGCATATCGCAGCTCGCGCTGCGCACGCCACGGAATGACGGCGGAGAGAGGTGCCGTAGGGCGGGCAAAGCGACGCCGAAAGGCGGCGCGTGCCCACCGTCTCACACCGAGCAGACAAATGGTGGGCACGCCGCTTCCGCGCGATGCGCGGGCGCGTCTTTGCCCACCCGACAGACTTGCCAATCGTGCCACGTGACCGATATTTCGGCGATGCCGCTCACGACAGATCCACTTCATCAGGCTGTGCTGGACTTCGTCGCCAAGGAGACGATGACGCCCAAACGGCTCACCGACGAGACCGACATCGCCGGAGACCTCGGCGTCGACGGCGACGATGCGCGCGAATTCATGGGCGCGTTTGATCGCGCATTCGACATCGACATGCCCGGCTTCGCTTTCGACCGTCATTTTGGACCGGAAGGCCTGTCCTTGATCGGGCTCGTCCGGACTATTCTTCGCTTGCGCCGTCCCCGCCGGCCGCTGACGATCACAACGCTGGTCGACGCCGCGCGACAGAAGCGTTGGCCAATCCACGCGGCCAACCCTATGGCGACTGCAGACGTCGAAGTAAGTTGAGCGCCCGCTTGTCTAAACAGCGTGATGGCCGGGGCTCCCCCGCCAGCGAGCGACATTGACCCGCCATCAATCGGCTATTGACGCGCCTGGTCGGATTTCAATTCTCTAAGCACGTCCATCAGTCTCTTAGGAACGAAGGTATTTCGCCATTTGCGATGAACCTCAAACGCGCTGATGCACTCCCTCGCAGAACCTTGCAGGGCAAGCCCGATCAATTGAGGATTATCAATGTTGTTCTTCTGCAGCACCCCGAGAGCTAGAACATACTGATTTAGACACGAGATTATATCAGGCACCCCTGTCTTTCCAATAATCCTGGCTATTTCCTCCGAATAGGCTTCACCTTCCTTCATAACGTCAGCAAGCGGGTTCATTGCGGCCTGAAACCTGTCTCTAAGCTCTACTAAAGACGAGACGGAAGCATCGAGTCCATCCCGCTTGATCTTATCAACCCAAGATGTCCGCTGAAACAAGTACAGCGGCGGCATCGGCGGCAGCAGCGCTTGCGGAGCCTCGATTTTGTAGAATGCTTCACCAAATTCACGCAGCCTCTTCGTCAATCCGGTTAGCTCATCTAGTTCTACGTGACTTAGCTTTCTTCGCAAGACAGGCCCAGGATCATAGACACCACCATTCGGATCAGCGGCCGCTTCGTCAACAACAATCGACGGGGCTCTACTGCTCTTTTCATCCGCCCCGCGAATCAGGGGAGAATGATTCCCATTTCGCAAACCCAGACCATACGTGGCAGCGCCAAATGAAAGGACTGCAACCGAAAGCATAGTCAATATGAAATACCAAGACTCCATTCCCGGCCTTCCCTCTGCGCGTCGACGACGAAGCCAAACGGAGACGAAAACGATCGCTGCGAGCGCACCAAATAGGACGGCGGTCGAAAAATTGTCGCTCGTGGCGTAGTTGGTAGCTGCGTTAACCAGCAGATTGAAGAGCCACATGCCGAAGCCCATACTAGCTCCTGCCTATAGAATAAAATCTAGAAACCAGATGGCTAGCTCGACCGTACAGAGAGATAGCCACAACTTGCCTAACTAGCAACTAGAGGTGCAGATTTATCCTGTTTCAAAGCCTTCGAACACTCCAGCGAAGCGATAGCCCCCATTCCCTTGCCATCGTCCCTACGGCAAAATTGATCCGTTTCAAAAGGCAAAATTCATCAATCCGATCCACCTGATTTGCCTGTCCAGTCCTCGCCAGAAAAATATTCCGCTTTCATTTTTTCCGAAATCATGTTTCTATCTCCGCATCCCGTCCCACACGAGGGACAGTTCGCGACCGTCACGGACGTCGGGTGCGGGATGCGGTGGGCGTCTTGGGCTGCGGCGTGAGCGATCATGCTGGCGGACAGTTCCGAGGCGCACGGCCAAGCCGTGGGGTCCTGGCATCCCGACGCTGATGCCACGTCTGCGACAGCGCCAACGCGCTGCGCGGGCAACGGTGACCAGAAAGCCCGGCGCACCGGGGAGACCACGGAGCAACCGTAAATCCATCGCGCAGGGAAGGCCGGATGTCCGGCTCGTACCTGTGGTGACTGCCGCCTGCATTTTTTTCTGCAGGCGGGCCATGGGTGCAGCCTGCACCCGGCCTTCCCTGCGCCTCTCGTTAGCAGAGGCGTTCAACTGGCAAAGCTCGGACGCCAACAGGCGCCGCGAGAACGTTGGCGACTGTTCGCAAGCGCACGATCCAAATGAGCAGCGAGATGCAACCTCAGGCGTCGTTGCGAGCGAAGCGAAGCAATCCAGACCATCTCCGCAGCGACAGTCTGGATTGCGTCGTCGCTTCGCTCCTCGCAACGACGGCGGAGGCCGGAGCAAATGCCGCGGACTTCCGCAACACCGGATCGACAGGATCGGCCCCTCGCGCCCGATCTCGGAACCGACGCCCTCCCCCGACCAACTGCGATACCCCTCCCCCCTTTCGTGACCTCCGCTTTGGCGCTAAATGCACTGCACACGCCGCCTTCGAGGCGGCCATTCAGCATGCCCAATTCGCGCGCAACGTCGCCCTTTTTCGAGAGAAACGTCTCATCATGACCCGTATCGACGCCCATGGACTGAAGATCGCCCCCGTTCTGTTCGACTTCATCGCCAAGGAGGCCGCGCCGAAGACCGGGATCGATCCGGACGCGTTCTGGGCCGGCCTTGCCGCGATCCTGCGCGATCTCGGCCCCCGGAATCGCGAGCTGCTCGCCTTCCGCGACGCCCTGCAGGACAAGATCGACGCCTGGCACCTCGCCAACAAGGGCAAGGCCTTCGACCTCGGCGCCTACACGGCGTTTTTGCAGGAGATCGGCTACCTCCTGCCGGAGCCGGCGACCCACAAGGTCGAGACCGCCAATATCGACGAGGAGATCGGCAAGATCTGCGGACCGCAGCTGGTGGTGCCGCTCACCAACGCCCGCTATGCGCTGAACGCGGCGAATGCGCGCTGGGGCTCGCTGTACGACGCCTTCTACGGCACCGACGCCATCCCGCATGACCCGAGCGAAGCGGGCAAGGGCTACAACAAGGCCCGCGGCGACAAGGTGATCGCCAAGGCCAAGGCCTTCCTCGATACGGCCGCGCCGCTCGCCACCGGCAGCCACACCGACGTCACCGCCTACAGCGTCATTGCCGGCCAGCTCTCGGCCAAGCTGAAGAGCGGCAACGCCACCGCGCTGAAGGACGCCGCGCAGTTCGCCGGCTATCAGGGCTCGGCGGAGACGCCGTCCGTGATCCTGCTCGCCAACAACGGCCTGCACGTCGAGGTCGTGATCGACCGCAGCCATGTCATCGGCAAGGACGATCCGGCCGGCGTCTCCGACATGATCCTGGAAGCCGCGGTCTCGACCATCCTCGACATGGAGGATTCCGTCGCCGCCGTCGACGCCGAGGACAAGGTGCTGGTCTACCGCAACACGCTCGGCCTGATGAACGGCACGCTGTCGGCCGATTTCGAGAAGGGTGGCAAGACGCTGACGCGCGCCCTGAACAGCGACCGCAGCTACACCACGCCGGCCGGCGGCACGCTCACCCTGCACGGCCGCAGCCTGCTGCTGATCCGCAATTGCGGGCACCACATGTTCACCGACGCCGTGCTCGACTCCGAGGGCAAGGAGGTGCCGGAGGGCATTCTCGACGCCGCCGTCACCGGCCTGCTGGCGATCCACGACCTCAAGGGCAACTCCAAGGTCAAGAACAGCCGCACCGGCTCGATCTATATCGTCAAGCCGAAGATGCACGGCCCGGACGAGGTCGCGCTCACGGTCGAGCTGTTCGCGCGCGTCGAGACAATGCTCGGCCTGCCGGAGAACAGCATGAAGGTCGGCATCATGGACGAGGAGCGCCGGACCACGGTCAACCTCAAGGCCTGCATCCAGCAGGCGTCGAAGCGCATCGTGTTCATCAACACCGGCTTCCTCGATCGCACCGGCGACGAGATCCATACCTCGATGGAAGCGGGTCCGATGATCCGCAAGAACGAGATGAAGGCGCAGCCCTGGATCAAGGCCTATGAGGACTGGAACGTCGACATGGGCCTGATCGACGGTCTCCCCGGCCACGCCCAGATCGGCAAGGGCATGTGGGCCGCGCCGGACAAGATGGCGGACATGCTGGCGCAGAAGATCGGCCATCCGCAGGCGGGCGCCACCACCGCCTGGGTGCCGTCGCCGACCGCGGCGACCCTGCACGCCCTGCACTATCACCAGGTCAACGTGCACGCCCGCCAGGCCGAGCTCGCCAAGGGTGGCCCGCGCGCCAAGCTCGGCGACATCCTCACCATCCCTGTGTCGAACTCGAACTGGGCGCCGGACGACGTCCGCCAGGAGATCGACAACAACTGCCAGGGCATTCTCGGCTACGTCGTGCGCTGGATCGACCAGGGCGTCGGCTGCTCCAAGGTTCCGGATATCCATGACGTCGGCCTGATGGAGGACCGTGCGACGTTGCGCATCTCCAGCCAGCATCTCGCCAACTGGCTGCACCATGGCGTGGTCAGCAAGGACCAGGTGATGGACTCGCTGAAGCGCATGGCCGTCGTGGTCGACAAGCAGAATGCCGGCGATGCGCTCTATCAGCCGATGGCGCCGTCGTTCGACGGCGTGGCGTTCAAGGCGGCCTGCGACCTCGTGTTCGAAGGCCGCACCCAGCCGAACGGCTACACCGAATACATTCTCACGGCGCGGCGCCGCGAAGCGAAGGCAAACGCCTGATGCGAAAAGCCCCGGCCATCCGCCGGGGCTTTTTTTGATCAGTCGGAGGTAACATGATGCCGGATCATATCACCGCAATGAAGCGGAGCAGCGAGATCACGCCGAGCACGATGACGATCACGCGGCAGATCTGCTTGGCGCGGCCATCGATCGGCAGCAGGTTGATCAAATAGAGAATGAGGATGACGACGAGAAAGGTGACGAGTGCACTGATCAGCATGAAGAGCCCCTTGGCGAGAAAGATGCGCTGGCGTTGGTCAGCTAACCCGCTCGCGGGCTGGTAGTTCCGCACCCGGAACCGTGGGCGCCCTGGGCCGCCTCCGTAGTTCCACGGAGCCACCCCTCATCCAGATTTTTACCGGTTTGCGGTCGAATGCGGTGAATCGGAGATCAACATGCTGAACCGACTGACCATTTCCACGACGTTGAAGGCCATCATCCTGGTGACGGCATGCCTGTTTGTCGGCCTGTTCGCCTCGCGGGCCTATTATTCGTGGCAGCAGCTCAAGCTCACCGCCCGCATCACCTCGATCGTCGATGCCTCCGAAAGCATGTTCAAGGCGATGGACAAGCTGCGGGCCGACCGCTCCACCTCGAACCGCATGGTGACCGTGGACGAGAAGGTCGAACCGGAGACCGAGCGGTACGTCCGCGGCCTGCGTGACGTTGCCATGCCGTCCATGGGCCGGGCGCTCGGCATCCTTCCGGGCATCGCGTTTGCCGACAAGGCGGCGCTGCTCTCGCAATTCCAGCAATTGCTGGCGACGCTGAGCGATCAGCAGAAGGAATTCTGGCTGGAGGTCGCCAAGCCGAAGGCGTCGCGCCGATTGGCGCTCGGCAAGGAATACATGCAGACCGAGGACAGGCTGCTGGAGACGCTGGAGAAGATCCAGGCCATTCTCGCAGCCGAGGTCAACCACGCGGACCCGACCATCGATCAACTGCTGCAGATCAAGCAGATCGCATGGCTGCTGCGCAACACCGCCGGCGACGCCTCCTTCCTGGTTTCGAACGGGCTCGCCGCAGGCAAGATCACGCCCGAGGCGCGGCTGAACTATACCAAGGCGGTCGGCGGCGCCGAGGCCGCATGGAAGGCGCTCGAACTGGCGACCACCGGCGCAAAATGGCCGACCGCGATGACGGCGGCGCTGGAGGCCACGCGCAAGGCCTATTTCGACGCGGAATACACCGCGTTGAGGGATCGCCTCGTCAACGCGGTCGCGAGCGGCGAGACGCCGGAGATGGTCGCCAACAAATGGAGCCCGTTCACGGTCGGGCGCCTCAATGCCGCGGTTGCGGTCGCCGAGACCGCGCTTGAAACCGCAAGGACCTATATCGAGGAGCAGCATGCGGCCGCCATGCGGACCCTCGGCATCGAACTCTGCCTCCTCATCGCGGCGACCGGGATCGGCGGCGCCGCGCTGATGCTGGTGAGCCGCCGGGTGATCCAGCCGCTCAACAGAATGCGCGATGCCATGCTGGCGGTTGCGGGCGGCGACCTCAGCGTCGAGACGGGCTACATGCAGCGCCAGGACGAGATCGGTGCACTGGCGGGCGCGCTCGAGACGTTCAAGCAGCAGGCCAAGGACAAGCTCGCGATCGAAGCCCAGGAGCGCCAACGCAACGAAACGACGGTTGCGCGCCAGCGGGCGATCGAAAGCTATGTGAGCGAGTTCGAGGGGCTGGTGCGCGATTCGCTCGAGCAGCTTGGCCGCGCCTCCACCGACATGCAGGCGACGTCCGCCGGCCTGACCAACGTATCGCGGCAGACCAACGCCCGCGCCGAGGAGGCCTCGAAGGCCTCCAGCGATGCCTCGATGAGCGTGCAGACGGTGGCCTCCGCCGCGGAGGAATTGAACGCCTCGATCGCCGACATCAGCAAGCAGGCGTCGCATGCGGCCGGGATCGCCAGCCGCGCGGTGGAGCAGGCCCGCATGACCGACGGCACCGTGCAGGGGCTGGCGCAGTCGGCAAACCGGATCGGCGAGGTGGTCGGGCTGATCAACAGCATCGCCTCGCAGACCAATCTGCTGGCGCTGAACGCCACCATCGAGGCGGCGCGCGCCGGCGAGGCCGGCAAGGGTTTCGCCGTCGTCGCCTCCGAGGTGAAGACGCTGGCGAGCCAGACCGCAAAGGCGACCGACGATATCTCCGAGCAGATCGCCGACATCCAGCGTGTCGCCAATGACGCGATCGACGCGATCAAGCGCATCGGCGGCATCATCGGCGAGGTCAACGAGGTGGCGACCGCGATCGCCGCGGCGGTGCAGGAGCAAGGGGCGGCGACGCAGGAAATCTCGCGCAGCACCCAGTTCGCGGCCGACGGCACCAAGCACGTCTCCGACAACATCACCGGCGTGAAGTCGGACGCCGATGCGGCTGCGGCGGCCGCCGACAACGTGCGCAATGCCTCAGAGACGCTGGAGAGCCAGAGCAGGAACCTCGGTCATCAGGTCACGGACTTCCTCGGCAAGATCCGCGCGGCCTGACGGCCTCGCGGGATCAGTCGGACGCCATCACCGGCGCGCGCTCGTACTTCGCGCGCAGTGCCGCGGGCGCCGGCGAGAAGTTCAGCTCGGCACGCTTGCCGCTGCCGGTCCGGTTGGCGACCTTGAGGCCGTCGTCGCTCGCGACGACGTCCCCCTTGCGCAGGGTCGGATCGTTGTCGATCGACACCTTGGCAAGGCCGAATTGGTCCTTGCCGTTGCAGGTGCAGCCGTCGACGATCTCGGTGCGATACTTGAAGGCGTTGGGCAGCGCCGAATATGGCTTGCCGCCATCCGTCTCGGCGGCGTCGATCGAGCTGCCATAGACGATCTCGGTCTTGGCCGCCGGGCAGAAGCTGTTGCAGGCGGCTTCCTTGCTCTGGTCGCCGGTCGCGCCGAGCGGGAAGTAGCGGCCATCACAGGTGCGGACACACCAGGCGACGCTGCTGCTGCCGCCGCGATAGCTGACATCGCCGCGCGGGGCCGGCCGTGGCGCCGGAGGCGCCTCGTCGGCGAACGGCATCCGGATGTAGGGCGCCTGGCGCTGCGGCGCGTTGAAGCCGCCGAACAGCGCGGAGAAGAAATCCTGCGCCCCCGCCGAGGTCGGCACCGCCAACGCACCCGCGGTTGCCATGGTTGCCACTGCGATGGCGGCGAGTGCACGTCGACCCTTCATCGTCCCACTCCCAGATCAGTTGATGGCCGAGACCGGCAGCGACATCGCCTGACGCCCCGACGGCAGCGAGGTCACGCGCGGCGCCCGGTCGGAATTCGCGCGCGCCTGCAGCGATGCGGCCTTCGGCAGCACGACGACCTTCGTCCCCACCTGCACGCGGCTGAACAGGTCGCTCACGTCCTCATTGGTCAGGCGGATGCAGCCCGAGGACACGAACTTGCCGATCGTGGTCGGATCGTTGGTGCCGTGGATGCGATACTCGCTGGAGCCGAGATACATGGCCCGCGCGCCGAGCGGATTGCCCGGGCCGCCAGCCATGAAACGCGGCAGATAGGGCTGGCGCGCGATCATCTGCGCCGGCGGATGCCAGTCCGGCCATTCCGCCTTGCGGGTCACCGTCTGCACACCCGACCAGGTGAAGCCCTCGCGCCCGACGCCAACGCCATAGCGCAGCGCGCGACCGCCGCCGAGCACGTAGTACAGGTAGGTATTGGCGGTATCGATGATGATCGTCCCCGGCGCTTCCCGCGTATCCAGATTGACGATCGTGCGACGCAGCCGGTCCGGAAGCTGGCTGTCCTCGTCCTGCTCCACGGCGGGTGCAGTCGCCTGGTCGGGCGGGAACGCCTGCTGCTGCTCGACCGGCGCATAGCCGAGGCTCTGCGCGTGAGACGCGGCGGGACCCGCGACGAGAAGAACCGCGACGCCGACGATAAGCGAAGCGGTCCGCCGCGAAAGGTTGCGATGGCCGGAAACGAGCTGTGTCATGGAGTGCCCCTGTCAGACGAGCATCGCGGTGCGATGCGTGATTGCCTTCCAAACGCCGAACGGCTCGCCGCAGTTCCGGCTCCGCTGTGGTCGCCCTGCGTCAGTCAAGCGTAGAGGCTGTCACGTTCTCGCGACGGAACCCGGCGCCGTCTCGCCAGTTAGGCGAAAGAAGAACGTCATCACGCGAACTGTGCGCGAACGACCCGATCGGGGGGACCTATGGTGCGTGTACTTCCCACCGAGCGGCTGCTCGCGAGCGGGAGCGAAGGCGCGGCGCTGAACGAAAGCCGCCACGAGCTTCCACCGGTGATCAGGCGGGCCGAAGTCGTCGCCATCGCGCTCGTGGTTCTCACCGCGATCTGCGTCACCGGCGTTCTCTACGTCGCCCGCGGGTTCTTTCTGCCGATCGTGATGGCGTTCGTGGTCGGCACCATGCTGTCGCCGGCCGCCAACTTTCTCGAACGCCACCACGTGCCGCGCGGCGTCGGCGCCGTGCTGATCGTGATCGCCGTTGCCGCGGGACTGGCCTTCATCATCGGCCTGATCTCGGCGCCGGTCCTCGACTGGACCAATCGCCTTCCCGAGCTCGCCACGACGCTCAAGGCCAAGCTGCACGTCTTCGATCGGCCGCTGGCGCTGTGGCACGAAATGCAGGCGGCGATCGGCGGTGGAAGCGGGCAGGCCTCGACCAGCCTGGAGCTGCCCAAGTTCGATTGGGTTCAGCCGACGATCGAATTCCTGTCGCCGACCTTCACGGAATTCCTGCTGTTCTTCGCCACGCTGGTGCTGTTCATCGCGAGCTGGCGGGACCTGCGGCGCACCTTGATCATGACCTTCGGTGATCATGAGGCCCGGCTTCGGACGCTGCGCATCCTGAACGAGCTCGAACTGCACCTCGGCAACTATCTGCTGACGGTCACGCTCATCAACACCGGGGTCGGCATCGCCGCAGGCCTCGCCTGCGCCATCGCCGGCATGCCAAACCCCGCCGGGCTCGGCGCGCTCGCAGCGACGCTGAACTTCATCCCCATCATCGGCCCGATCGCAATGTTTGCGGTGCTCGTCCTGGTCGGCGCGGTCGCATTCCCGACCCTGAGCGCCGGCATGGTCGCGCCCGCCATCTTCGCCGTGATCACCTTCATGGAAGGCCATTTCGTCACGCCGACCATCATCGGCAGGCGGCTCGCGCTCAACGCACTCGCGGTGTTCATTGCGCTGGCATTCTGGACTTGGCTGTGGGGCCCGATGGGAGCCTTCCTCGCCTCGCCGCTGCTGATCGTCGCCCTCATCGTCAAAGAGCATCTGCTGCCGGACGATACGCCGCAACTGCCGGCGGACTAATTCGGTTTCCAGCGTCGGAACTTCGGCTGAGACCCCGCGTTTGTCGAGCAGACGCAATCACCTTGCTCCGGGAGCTTGCCATGCCACCGACTGACGGTGAGACCGCCCTGAAAGATCTCGTCGACAAAGCGAACTACGAACGCCTGCAGAAGGATGTCCACGCCGTGAAAAACGATATCGCAGCTCTCACCGAACAGATCACCGACGCGCTGAATGCTTTCGCCGGGCAGGCGAGCAAGCAGGCCCGCAGCGGCTATCGACAGGCGCGCGAGAACGCGGACCAGACGTTCGACGACATGTCCGAGCGCGGCACGGCCATGTTTGGTGCGGCCCAGGAGGCCGCGAACTCGCTGGAGGAGCGCCTCGAGGACGTGATCTCGCAGCGTCCGCTCGCCACCGTGGGTCTCGCGCTCGGACTTGGATTTCTCATCGGCGCCGCCTGGAGACGCTGAGGATTTGGCCCTGAAATCCAGAGGCTTGTCTCGTTTCGGCGCCGCGTCTTCGGCGCCGATTTGAGTTTGTTGCGCAGATGAATGAGATCGGAAGGGGAATGACATGCTGCAGCGCCTGATTGCGGACTTCCAGGAATCGACCGGGCATGCCGTTAGGCTCACGTCGCTCGCAATCGCTGCAGCGGTCGGACTGTTCGTAACCACGAGCTTTCTGTGCGCCGCCGCTTTCGTCGCCGTCCTGGATCGATACGGTCTCGTGGCCGCGTGCCTCACCGGTGCCGCCATCTTCTTCGTGGTGACGTTGATCGCGGCGATCAGCTACATGGCGCGCAAGCGCGCAATCGAGAGCCGTGCCGCGCGAAGCGCGGAAACGGCGCGGTCGGCAGTCCAATCGGCTTTTGCAGACCCGATGCTGCTGGCCAGCGGCTTGCAGATCGTCCGCATGATCGGCATCAAGCGGCTGATTCCCATTCTGGCCGTCGGCGGTCTGGCGCTCGGATTCATGGTCAGCCGCGCAGCGGCGGAGGAGCAAACGCCCGCAGAGTGAGGATCCAAGGCGTTGATCGAGTGCTTAGGCGGCGGATCGGGTGCAAGCTGCTATCAACTAAGTCACACACCGTCCCGGTTGCAGGCGCTTGGCGATCTCCGTCAGCACCGACACCGACGGCTCGCACGCCACCGGATGCTTGACGGCCTGCCGCTCGTTGCCGGTGGTGATGAGCTGCGATCCCTGCGGCGACGGCAACGAGCCCGCGCTCACAGCGGCGGGGTTGACGGGAAGCCGCACCAGGAAGGACGTCTCCGCGAAGGCTGCCAGCTTGATCGACACAGTTTGTGACGGCGCCACAGTACCGCTTTGTTGCGCGCGGTCAGACTTGGCGGCCCGGTTCACGTCGTTCGCGGTCGCGACGATCGTCTCGCGGGCGGAGTTCTGGAGCGGCAGGTTGGCGCCAAGATCATGGCCGGAGGCCAGTTGCATTGCACCCACGAGCATTGCGGAAGCCGCAAGCGAACCCAAAACGATAACCTTCCTGGTCTGCGACATGTCTCTGCTCCCCTCGCCGCAAGGCGATCGGCATACCAACGTAAGTCGCAGGAACTGGGTTCTCGGTCGGGCGAATCACTTAACCGTGTGTAAACTGCGGCGACATTCTTCAAATTCGTGGCGTCAAAAAATTCGATCTCACGCGGAACGACTTTTCGGGTCGCGCGTCATCTCGGCAGCCGGTTATCCCCCTGCCCCATTGACCGGCGACGCGGGGCACCGCCGTGGTGATGCCGGCGGTGCCCCGCATTCTTTTCTGATCCATCTGCTCGATCGGATCCCAGCCCGACATTCCCGGCGCTTTATCCGCTTTTCCCCTGAGGTATATGTGGCAGTGGCGCGGCCACGTTCATCGTCCGCGCATGGGGGCGGAGATGCTGAGCTCGTTGGATGGCGTGCGGAAGGGGCTTGGGCTAGCGCTGGCTCTCCTGTGCCTGTTTCCCGCGATGGGAGCGGCTGAGAGCGCCAAGGAGACCTGGATCAAGAATCTTGTCGCACAATTGAAGATTCAGCGCCGTTATCCACTGCGGGCTTCGGATGAGGGCGGGACGGCCAAGGTCCTGTTCCACATCGACCGCGAGGGTCATCTCATCTCGGCGGTGCTGGCGGAAACGACCGGCGATCCCGCGCTTGACCAGGAGGCGCTCGCCATGGTCCGGCGCGCCCAGCCATTTGCCCCACCTCCGCCGGAGCTGGCGGATGGGGATCTGACGTTTCTCGTGCCGATCGTTTTCGCGCCCCGGCGGACGTCGCAAATCTTGCAGACGGACATCGATCCGAGTGACGCGGTCCTGAAGGCACGACTCGGCGGGGTGTGCCGCGGCTGCTGATCTCGCAATTCGATGCTGCAAAAGAAGCCGGCGCGCTCCACGAGGAACGCGCCGGAACAGGATCGTGCACGCGTGGCCTGATCAGGCTGCCGGCTTCGGCATCCGGTTGCGCGAATTGCGCTGGAAGAACAGCGCCTGACTCGCCACCGCCGACACCATGGCCGGCTGGAACGGCTTGGAGATGAGGAACGCCGGCTCGGGCCGCTCACCGGTGAGGAAGCGCTCCGGATAGGCGGTGATGAAGACCACCGGTACCTCGAAGGTGCGCAGAAGCTCGTTGACAGCGTCCAGGCCGGACGAACCATCGGCGAGCTGAATATCAGCCAGGATCAGACCGGGCTTCTTGTTCTTTGCGAGAGCCACCGCATCGGCATGAGTGCGGGCCACGCCGATGACGTTGTGGCCGAGATTCTTGACGAGGCTCTCGAGGTCCATCGCGATGAAAGTCTCGTCCTCGATGATCAGCACATCGGTAGCGATTTCGGCGGCGAGCTCCCGTCCGGCAGCATCCGCCAGCCGGCGGGTTTCAGCGACGTCGATGTCGAGGATGAAGGCCACTTCCTCCTCGGGAAAACCCTCGAGCGAGAGCAGCAGGAAGGCTTGGCGTGGTAAGGGGGTGATATTCGAGAGCCGCCGTTCCGGCGGCATCGGCAGGGTCGCCACTTCTGCGTCGTCGTTGAGCGCTACCGAATTCCAGATCTGCGTGAACAGGCGGAACAGGGCCGCCCGCGGTCCATAGCGCTCGTCCAGCAGCGCCGGATCCTGAATCAGGGCCTCAAGCATCGCTCCGACATAGGCGTCTCCGGAACCCTGGCTGCCGGTGAGGGCCCTCGCATACCGGCGCAACAGCGGCAAATGTTCAGCAACAAGCTGTGATCGGCTCATCCCCACTCCATTCGGTCATCTGGGCTTCCGCCCGGGTTCCATAATGCGCTGATTACGCCTGAACCGACGAAAAGTTCCCCAAACGCGTGGAACTTTTATCGCCCCGTCGCATTAGTTCCCGACAGACCCTCTCGGTGGCGAGAATAATTCTTGAAGCTTCAGGGACTTAACTCTCGGGGAAACGTGGAAAAGGTCATGAAAGATGTAAAGTCTCAAGCCAGCAAGAATGCGGCACCGCGCAAGCCCGGCGGACTGAACGCGGAAATTCAATCCAGAATCGGTCATCAACTCCGCGCGATGTACGACGACGTCGTCCGTCAGGGAGTGCCGGACCGCTTCGCGGATCTGGTGCGGAAGCTTGATGCGCCGGCAGCACAGTCCCACGTGGAGAACGGCGGGGGATCCAACGACCAAACCGACGGGAGGGAGTGAATGCCTCTCACTGATTCCTTGCGGGACGATATCCTCGCGGCCGTCCCCAGCCTTCGCGCATTTGCGATTTCCTTGAGTGGTAACAGCGATCGTGCCGACGACCTCGTGCAGGAAACCCTGCTCCGGGCGCTGGCCAACATCGACTCGTTTCAACCGGGATCGAATCTGCCTGCCTGGCTGTTCACGATCCTGCGCAACCTGTTCCGATCCGACTACCGCAAACGCCGGCGCGAAGTGGAAGATGCCGAAGGCAACTACGCCAAGACGCTCAAGACACATCCCTCGCAGGGCGCGCATCTCGAGTTCGAGGAGTTCCGCGCGGCGCTCGAGAAGCTGCCTCAGGACCAGCGCGAGGCACTGATCCTGGTCGGTGCATCGGGCTTTTCCTACGAGGATGCGGCAGCGATCTGCGGCTGCGCGGTGGGTACCATCAAGAGCCGCGTGAACCGCGCGCGCTCGAAGCTGGCAGCGCTGCTCTACGTCGAAGGCGCCGAGGATTTCGGCCCGGACGAGACCGTGCGGGCGGTGATCGGCGGCAGCGGCGGCTGATCAGCCAAGCCGTCGCAAACGAACCAGCAAAGAGGCGGCTCCTCAGCGAGCCGCCTCTTCTTGTTGTTGATCTCTTGTGCCCGGGATCGTGACGCCCCGGCATTCTGTTCGCCGACCGGCGCTGCGGCTATCGCGCCGGATGCAGTGGTGCGGAGAACTGCTCGGTGCGATCGCGCTCGGTCATGTCGATGACCGTCTCCATCGGCGCGCTCAGCTCATAGACATAGCTCGCCTCGGTGAAGAAGCGCTTTGACGTGCCGCCGAGCGCCTCCGGCGCAACGCGATCGAGCAGGATCAGTCCGAAATCGCTGTCCGGCCGCCGCGTTGCTTCACTGGTGTTCAATTCCTCCCAACGGAAGTGGAAGACGGCATTCGGCTCCTCGCCGGTCACCTCCCATTTGGCGGTGATGTGCGGGTGCTTTCCCACCAGCGAGAGGCCTTCGTCCGAGTGCGAGGCGAGTTCGAAGAACAGCAGCGACAGGCTCTGCGCGGCACGCGCGCTCACGGTGATGTCGGGTCCGTTGACCGCAATCCTGTCGGCATGCGGGATGGCGCGAGCTTCGAACAGTCCGCGCAATTGCACGCCCTGCCATTGACTCTCGCTGAGCAGCGTGACGACGTTCGACATCGCATGGATCCGCCCGATCAGCAGCTCGCGCGCGACATCGATGTCGCTGCCATGACGCAGCGTGCGCGTCACGATGGACTGGATCACCGCCAGGATGTTCTTGACCCGGTGGTTCAGCTCGTCGATGACCGCCGTCAGTCGGCGCTCGAAGCCGATCCGCACCTGGATTTCGCGACTCAGGCGCAGATTATTGTAGGCGACGTAGCCGAACAGGCCGCAGATGATACCGGTCAGCGCCATCCCGATGACGCCGACGATCGCCGCGGTCTGTTGCGCACGCCGGACCGCATTGCTCTTGGCGTAATAGACCAGCGACCAGTCGTGATTGCCGAAGGCGACGGTGCGGGTCGACGACGGAGCAGGATCGTCCGGCCCCCGGGTCCGGCTCGTCACCGCGCCCTGATCATTGGCAACCAGCTCGTCCGAGGCGTTGCGCGGATCCTTCAACGCCACCGAGAACAACGACAGATCGTCATTGGTGAGCAGCAGCGGCCCGATCTCGTAGGAAAACGTCACGAAGCCCGCCGGCGCAGTGGCACCTTGCGGGACGACCGGGGCTGCCAGCACGATCCCGATCGGACCGTCGCTCCGCACCAGCGGGGTGGGGTCGGAAGCGACCGGCTTGCCCTCGGCCATGGCGCGCGCAAGCATCGGTCCGACGATCGGCTGCCGGTCGAGTGCGATGCCGGGAAGCCTGGAGGTCTCGGCATTGCGTGGCTCGAGATCCATCAGAACGTCCAACGGACGATCGACGTTCGGCCCCAGCGGCGTGTCGTCGAAATTGCGAATGGTTGGATTCGGGAAGCCAGCCTGGCGCAGCTCGGTTTGCGCGATGGAGAGCTCATCCGGCCGCAGCCGCGCGATCCACGATGCCACCACGAAGTCGGTCTTGAACGCGTAGATCGACGATCGCAGCGGCTCCAGCATATTGGCCTTGATCACCGAGGGAGCGCGGAACAGCCCGGAGGCCACCCGGGCCAGCAGCTCACGTTCGGTCAGCCGGTCCTGGACGAGGCTGGCATGGACGTCGATGGCACGGGCGAGCGCAATGCGATCGAGCGCCAGCTCCTGGTCGTGGACGCGATAGGCGGCCAAGCCGGACAGCGCCGTCCCGACCAGCGCGATCAAACCGATGATGACACCCAGCCGGAGCACTCGTTTACTCTGAAGTAAAGGGTTGGCGAAGGAGGAGACGAGTCATCCAATAACCGGGCCTGCAACTCAAGGACGCACCTCGGGGCGATCGGAAGTGATCGGAGCGATCAGTGGATAGCGATCCCAGGATACCGGTGCATCGGCGCCGAGACGCCTTGGGCAAGGCGCACCCCGGGTCGAGGAAACACCCGAGGGCTCAAGTTGTTCCGGCCGGATGAGGCTTTTTTGCGTCTGTCATTGCAGCAGACGCATCGAGCAACGAAGAACGTTGCGACGCAGATCAGTCCCGGCGCTCAGGCCGACGGCTTCAGACCGCCCTTGGCTTCGATGAAGCCGATAATCCGGTCAAGCCCTTGGCTCTTCTTCAGATTGGTCATGACGAAGGGCCGTGCGCCGCGCATGCGCTTGGCATCCGTCTCCATCTTCTCCAGAGAAGCGCCCACATGGGGTGCCAAGTCAATCTTGTTGATCACCAGAAGGTCGGAGCGGGTGATACCCGGTCCGCCCTTCGACGGGATCTTGTCGCCCGCCGCGACGTCAATGACGTAGATCGTGATATCGGCGAGTTCCGGCGAGAACGTTGCCGCGAGGTTGTCGCCGCCCGACTCGATCAACACCAGGTCGAGTCCGGGAAACTTGGCCCGCATGTCGGCCACTGCGGCGAGGTTCATGGAAGCGTCCTCGCGGATCGCAGTGTGCGGGCAGCCGCCGGTCTCCACGCCGGCGATACGATCCGGGGTGAGCGATCCCGAGCGAACGAGAAACTCCGCGTCCCATTTGGTGTAGATGTCGTTGGTGATCGCGGCGATGTCGTAGCGCTCCCGCATCGATTTGCACAGGAGATCCATCAGCGCAGTCTTGCCGGACCCGACCGGGCCACCGACGCCAACGCGGAGCGGACCGTGAGACGATGCCATGTCATTTACCCTTCTGTCGTGCGCGCGACCGCGCGGGGCCGTGATCGGAGCAGCCCTTGCCCCGCTTCATCACGACCGAAACAGCCTTGTATATTGCGTCTCGTGATGAAGGCTTGCGAGATCGGCGCGAAATGTTGCGCCGCCGATGTCGTCGAGCGAGGCGAGCAGAGCGCGGTCCGCCGTCGCGGCAACGACAGGTTCCAACGCGGCAAGCACGCGCTGGCTGTCGGTCTGCCCCAACGGTACGAGACGACTGCCGGCGGAAATCCAGTTCGACGTGAGGGCGTGCAGGAAGCCGTGCAGCAGGGGTCCCAGAG
This sequence comes from Bradyrhizobium sp. HKCCYLS3013, assembly GCF_051167615.1. Taxonomy (NCBI): domain Bacteria; kingdom Pseudomonadati; phylum Pseudomonadota; class Alphaproteobacteria; order Hyphomicrobiales; family Nitrobacteraceae; genus Bradyrhizobium; species Bradyrhizobium sp. HKCCYLS3013. Next base: position 124,220 of record NZ_JBNPTK010000008.1, on the reverse strand, counting down.
GAACGCCGTGAACCGCGCCGACCAGCCCCACGGCGACCGGATAGACGATGCTCTCACATCGCGCCACCGCCTCGTCGAGGCCTGCGCAGTTCCAGGCGGACCGCGCGATCTCGATGAAGGCACGGCCCTGCGCCGTGGTTTCGAGCTGACGCTCGCGCGACGGTACGAAAGCGGCGGCAAGCTCGGCCACCTCGCGGAGGCTTGCCATATCGTCGAGCTCAACCGCGCGATACGCGTGCGCGAGGAAAGCCGCGTCGCAGAAGCCGGAGCCATTGGTCAGCATCGTCGCGAGCCAGCCGCGCAGCGCCGCCGCATCGCCGATGTCGCCCGCCTCGACCGCCCATTCGATGCCGCTCGAATAGGAGAATCCGCCAATCGGAAACGCCGGCGACAGCCATGTCAGCAGCCGATACAGCGCAGCCGGATCCGCGGCGCTGATTGCAGCCGGCCGAGCCCCCTCCTCACTTGTGCTCATGAGCATGGGAATGACCGTGATCGTGATGGTCATGGCCGCAGTGCTCGTCATGCACGTGATGATCATGTGCATGGCCGTGGTCGTGATGCGCGTGATCGTGCCCGGCATGATCGTGATGATGATCGTGGCCGTGGTGATCATGATCATCATGGCCATGCGCATGGCTGGGCTCGGCGTAAGCACCGCCCTCCGGATCGAACGGCGCCTCGATCTCGATGACGCGCGCGCCGAGGCCCTTGACCATGGCCTCGATCACGTGGTCGCGGCGAATGCGCAGGCTCTTGGGCATGAGCTGCGTCGGCAGGTGCCGGTTGCCGAGATGCCAGGCGAGCCGCACCAGATGATGCGGATCGGAAGCCCGGATCTCGAGCAGCGGCTCGGCCGCCGCCACGACCTCGATCAGCCGGCCGTCCTCCAGCACCAGGGCATCGCCACCGCGCAAGGCGGTGGCGTGCTCGAGGTCCAACAGAAACTCCAGCCCACGCGTTCCGGTCATCACCAGCCGCCGCCGGTGCCGGTCATCGAAATCGAGCAGGACGGAATCGGCGGCGGCCTCTTTCCAACGATGCTGCCCGAGCACGCGTGTCGCGCGGATCATGCTGAAACTCTCATTCTCTTATTCCGCTCACTCTTATTCCGCTCAGCGGACATCGACCTTCTCAGGCGTAATGATCTCGATCTTCGGCGGCGCCGCCATGCATTTCACCGCGACGCGCCCGAAGGTCTTCATGTGCTCGGTCGCACGGTGCGGCACCAAGGCCTCGGCGTTCTGCCACTGCTCGACGAAGACCATCTTGCTCGGGTCGGTGACGCTCTCATGCAAATCATAGGCGATATTGCCGGGTTCTTTGCGGGTCCCTGCAATGCAGGCAGTCGCGGCGGCGATGAATTCCGCACGGGTTTCGGGCTTGATGGTCAAGGTGGCAACGACATAGATCACGCAGCAGTCCTCCCGGTACGTTTCTGGTTCTGGGTACCGGGCGGAGCTTAGAACATGAAGTAGCGCTGCGCCATGGGCAGCACCTCGGCCGGCTCGCAGGTCAGGAGCTCGCCATCGGCGCGGACCTCATAGGTCTCCGGATCGACCTCGATGTTCGGCGTCGCGTCGTTGTGGATCATGCTCTTCTTCGAGATCCTGCCGCGGGTGTTCTGCACGGCGTAGAGCTTCTTGGACAGGCCGAGCTTGCGCGCGAGCCCGCCGGTGACGGCAGCCTTCGAGGTGAAGATCACCGAGGAGGCCGTCAGCGACTTGCCGAACGCGCCGAACATCGGCTGGTAATGCACCGGCTGCGGCGTCGGGATCGAGGCGTTGGGATCGCCCATCGGAGCTGCGACGATGGTGCCGCCCTTGATGACGCAGTCGGGCTTGACGCCGAAGAAGGCGGGCGACCACAGCACGAGATCGGCGAGCTTGCCCTTCTCGACCGAGCCGATCAGCTTCGACACGCCATGCGCAATCGCCGGGTTGATCGTGTACTTGGCGATGTAGCGCTTGACGCGAAAATTGTCGTTGTCCTGGCCCTTGTCCTGCGGCAGCGCGCCGCGCTGCTTCTTCATCTTGTCGGCGGTCTGCCATGTGCGGATGATGACCTCGCCGAGCCGGCCCATCGCCTGCGAATCCGATGACATCATCGAGAGCGCGCCGAGATCGTGCAGGATGTCCTCGGCCGCGATCGTCTCCTTGCGGATGCGGCTTTCGGCAAAGGCGAGATCCTCGGCGATCGACGGATCGAGATGGTGACACACCATCAGCATGTCCAGATGCTCATCGATCGTGTTGCGCGTGAACGGCCGCGTCGGATTGGTCGACGACGGCAGCACGTTCTTCAGGCCCGCGACCTTGATGATATCAGGCGCGTGGCCACCGCCGGCGCCTTCGGTGTGGAAGGCGTGGATGGTGCGCCCCTTGAACGCCTTGATGGTGTCCTCGACGAAGCCGGACTCGTTGAGCGTGTCGGAGTGCAGCATCACCTGCACGTCGTAATCATCGGCAACCGACAAGCAGTTGTCGATCGCAGCCGGCGTCGTGCCCCAATCCTCGTGCAGCTTGAGCGCGCAGGCGCCGGCCTTGATCATCTCGACCAGCGCGGCCGGGCGCGAGGCGTTGCCCTTGCCGGAAATGCCGAGGTTCACCGGAAAGGCGTCGAACGACTGCATCATCCGCCCGATGTGCCATGGGCCGGGCGTGCAGGTCGTCGCGAAGGTGCCGTGCGACGGACCGGTGCCGCCGCCGAGCAGCGAGGTGACGCCACTCATCAGCGCATGCTCGATCTGCTGCGGGCAGATGAAGTGGATGTGGCTGTCGAAGCCGCCGGCGGTGAGGATCTTGCCCTCGCCCGCGATCACGTCGGTGCCCGGGCCGATCACGATGGTCACGCCGGGCTGGATGTCGGGATTGCCGGCCTTGCCGATCGCCGAGATCATGCCGTCCTTGATCGCGACGTCGGCCTTGACGACGCCCCAGTGGTCCACGATGAGCGCATTGGTGATGACGGTGTCGGCGGCGCCCTGCTTGTTGGTCGCCTGCGACTGGCCCATGCCGTCGCGGATGACCTTGCCGCCGCCGAACTTCACCTCCTCGCCATAGACGGTGAAGTCCTTCTCGACCTCGATGATCAGGTCCGTGTCGGCGAGCCGGACCTTGTCGCCGGTCGTGGGACCGAACATGTCGGCGTAGACGGAACGCTTGATCTTGACGGACATCGTTGGCCCCCAATTAGCTCTGCTTGTCTTGTTCTCGCAACGCCGACGGTCCGCTCACAGCGTCCCCCGCGCGTTCGCAACGGTCTCGTCGAACAGCGCGTCCAGCGCCACATTCACACCGCGGCAGCCTGCGACGACCTGCTCGGCCCAGCCAAGATACTCCATCAGCTCGAGCTGCTGCTCGAGATCCGGCTCGAACACAATGCGGGCGCGGATGTTGCTGATCTTGTCGGCGATCTTGATCTGCTTGGCGCCATCAGACTTGCCGGGAGCCGCGATGACCTGGACCGCGCGCCGCTCGCTCTTCGGCAGGGTCATGTCGTCGGTGACCTCCTCGACCAGCCCGGCGACGCGCGAGCCGAAGCGCTGCATCAGCTCGTCGTGGCTGGTGTCGGTGTCCTCGATGCTGTCGTGGAGCCAGCCGGCCGCGACGAGCTCGGCGTCCTCGCCGTTGCAGGCGACCGCGAGGATGTTGGCGACCTCAGCGAGATGATTGATGTACGGCTCCTCGTCGCGGCCCTTGCGCTGCTGGCCGGCATGACGGCGCGCCGCCAGCTCGGCCGCTTCGGAGACGAGGCGCAATCCGGTCAGCATCGTCTACAGCTTGCCCATCACGTCGCCGCGGAAGCCGTAGACCGTGCGCTTGCCGCCGAGCGCGACCAGCTGCACCTCGCGGGTCTGGCCGGGCTCGAAGCGCACCGCCGTGCCGGCGGCGATATCCAGCCGCATGCCCCTGGCTTTCTTGCGGTCGAACTTCAGCGCCGGATTGGTCTCGAAGAAATGGTAATGCGAGCCGACCTGGATCGGCCGGTCGCCGGTGTTGGCGACCGACAGCGTCACGGTCTTGCGGCCGGCATTGAGCTCGATCTCGCCGTCCTGGATGAAAAATTCGCCGGGGATCATGTGTCTTTCTCCGTCATTCCGGGGCGGTCCGCAGGACCGAACCCGGAATCTCAAAATCGATTGCAGACAATCTCTGGATTCCGGATTCAGCCCTGCGGGCTGCCCCGGAATGACGTGCAAGAACTTAGCGGATCGGCTCGTGCACCGTGACCAGCTTGGTGCCGTCCGGAAACGTCGCCTCGACCTGGATGTCGTGGATCATCTCGGGGATGCCCGGCATCACCTGATCGCGGGTCAGGACCTGGGCGCCGGCCTGCATCAGCTCGGCCACGGTGCGGCCGTCACGCGCGCCTTCCAGAATGAAGTCGGAGATGATCGCGACCGCTTCGGGATGGTTCAGCTTGACGCCGCGCTCGAGCCTGCGGCGGGCCACGATGGCGGCCATCGAGATCAGGAGCTTGTCCTTTTCGCGGGGAGACAGGTTCATGCGGACTCTCTGGTGATCGTCTTCTAATGATCGTCAGTTGGTAAACGTCTAGTTGAGCCACAGCCGCGGCAGCGGTCCGGCCGATGCGCAGCCGAGCACCGCCATCATGTCGGCGCGCAGGCTCGCGGCATCTTGGGCACAGAAGCGCGCCATTGCAAATCCATTCCAGGCGGACAGTCCGGCCTCGCCCCGAAACGCCGGCAGGCTCTCCCTGATGCGCTCCACCAGCGCGGCGTCGCCGGGCACGATCAGCGCAGTCCCGATGGCCGCGGCGCCCTTGGCGATCGCGGGCTGCGCCAGCTTGTCGCCGATGTCGCCGTCGAGGCGGACCGTCTCGGCGAACACCAGCTTGCCGCCGCGCTTGAGCCGCCAGCGATCGACGAACTCGCCCTCGCGCATGCGCTCGCCCATGGCCGTGCGGCCGAACACGACGGTCTCGCACAACAATAGCGAGGCGGTGTCGGCGAGGTCGATGTCGATGCGGCGATGAATGCGGGCGCGGTCGAACAGGATGGTCTCCTGCGGCAGCCACGAGATGTGCGCGCCGGCATGAGCCGTCAGCGCGATATCGAGCTCGGCTGGCTTGCCCGGCGCGCGATAGACCTTCTCGGCCGCGGCGCTCGACAGCGTGACGCGGCTGCCTTCGCCCGCCGCGACCTCGATCGCGAAATGGTCGCCGCCGGCGATTCCGCCTGCGGTGTTGACGAACATCGCCGACAGACCGTCGTCCTCGGGCGAGGGAAAGCGGACGCGCAGCGAGCCGGATTCATGCAGGTGATGGCGCCGCGTCACGTCGTCCTGCAGCCGCACGTCGAAGCGCACCGCGCCGCGGGCGCGGTTGGCCTCGAAGATGTCGGCAGCGGCGTTGGCGGGATCGGCCCGCATCGATCCCCTCCCCTGGGACCAGACGCGGGCGAGACCGCGTCGAGAAGCTACGTGATGATCACAGCGCCATCTGGCGGCTGATCTCGGCCTGGTCGAGATTGGCGCGGGTGCAGGTGAACTTCACCGCGCCGCGATCCATGACGGCGAAGTTGTCGCCGAGTTCGCAGGCAAAGTCGAGATATTGCTCGACCAGGACGATGGCGATGTTGCCGAGATTGCGGAGGTACGAAATCGCCCGGCCGATGTCCTTGATGATCGACGGCTGGATGCCCTCGGTCGGCTCGTCGAGAAGCAGGAGTTTTGGCCGCATCACCATCGCCCGGCCGATCGCAAGCTGCTGCTGCTGGCCGCCGGAAAGATCGCCGCCGCGGCGGCCGAGCATCGATTCCAGCACCGGAAACAGCGAGAATACGTCGTCCGGGATGCTGCGATCGGCCCGCTTCAGCGGCCCGAAGCCGGTCTTGAGATTCTCCTCGACCGTGAGCAGCGGGAAGATCTCGCGCCCCTGCGGCACGAAGCCGATGCCCTTGCGCGCCCGCTCATACGGCTTCAGGCGGGTGATGTCAGCGCCATCGAAGGTGATGCTGCCCGACGCCAGCGGATATTGCCCGACCAGCGCCCTCAGCAGCGAGGTCTTGCCCACGCCGTTGCGGCCGAGCACGCAGGTGACCTTGCCCGGCTCCGCCGCGATCGAGACGCCGCGCAGCGCCTGGGCGGCGCCGTAATAGAGGTTGATGTCCTTGACGTCCAACATCGCCTAGCGTCCCAGATACACTTCGATCACCCGATCGTTCGACGACACCTGATCGATGGTGCCCTCGGCCAGCACCGTGCCTTCGTGCAGGCAAGTGACCTTGACGCCGAGCTCGCGAACGAAAGTCATGTCATGCTCGACGACCATGACGGTATGATCCTTGTTGATCTCTTTGAGCAGCTCAGCCGTCTGATGCGTCTCGACGTCGGTCATGCCGGCGACCGGCTCGTCGACCAGCAGCAGCTTCGGGTCCTGTGCCAGGAGCATGCCGATCTCCAGCCACTGCTTCTGGCCGTGCGAGAGGCTGCCGGCGAGCTTGCGTCGGGCATCCTTGAGCCGCACCGTCTCGAGCACCCGGTCGATCTGCTCGGCCTCGCCCCTCGAGCCGCGCCAGAACAGCGTGCCCTTGACGCTGTGGTCGACATTGAGCGCAAGCAGCAAATTGTCCTCCACCGACTGGCTCTCGAACACCGTCGGCTTCTGGAACTTGCGGCCGATGCCGAGCTCGGCGATCCGCGTTTCGTCGAGCCGGGTCAGGTCGGTCTTGCCGTCGAACAGCACCGTGCCCTCGTCGGGCTTGGTCTTGCCGGTGATGATGTCCATCATCGTGGTCTTGCCGGCACCGTTCGGGCCGATGATGGCGCGCATCTCGCCGGGCTCGAGCGTCAGCGAAAGATTGTTGATGGCGTGGAAGCCGTCGAACGAGACGTGCACGCCGTCGAGATAGAGCAGCGACGACGTCGCGCGGGTGTCCATCACGTTCATGCGCTCACTCCGCCATCTTGGGTTCGGTGACGCCGTCCTCGCGGGCGGCGCTCTCGGCGTTCAGCCTCCTGCTGCCGAGCTGATCCCACCAGGAATTGAAGGTGCCGATAATGCCTTTGGGCAACAGCAGAGTGACGAGCACGAACAATGCGCCGAGCATGAACAGCCAGTAGGGCGCCAGCACGCCCGAAGTGAAGAAGGTCTTGGCGTAGTTCACGACGACGGCGCCAAGCGCAGCCCCGACCAGCGTGCCGCGGCCGCCGACCGCGACCCAGATCACGGCCTCGATCGAATTGCCGGGCGCGAACTCGGAGGGGTTGATGATGCCGACCTGCGGGACGTAGAGCGCGCCGGCGACGCCGGCCATGCAGGCCGACAGCGTGAACACGAACAGCTTGTAGGACTCGACGCGGTAGCCGAGGAAGCGCGTCCGCGACTCGGCGTCGCGGATCGCTATCAGCACCTTGCCGAGCTTCGATGACACGACCGCCCGGCAGATCAGGAACGCCAGAATGAGCGCAAGGCAGCTCAGCGCGAACAGCGCGGCGCGGGTGCCTTCCGCCTGGACGTTGAAGCCGAGAATGTCCTTGAAGTCGGTCAGGCCGTTGTTGCCGCCGAAGCCGAAATCATTGCGGAAGAAGGCGAGCAGCAGCGCGTAGGTCATCGCCTGGGTGATGATCGACAGATACACGCCGGTGACGCGCGAGCGGAAGGCGAGCCAGCCGAAGCAGAAGGCGAGCAGGCCGGGCACCACGAGCACCATCAAAGCTGCAAACCAGAACATGTCGAAGCCGTGCCAGTACCAGGGCAGCTTGGAATAGTTCAGGAACACCATGAAGTCCGGCAGGATCGGGTTGCCATAGACGCCCCGGGTGCCGATCTGGCGCATCAGATACATGCCCATCGCGTAGCCGCCGAGCGCGAAGAACGCGCCATGGCCAAGCGAGAGAATGCCGCAATAGCCCCAGATCAGGTCGATCGAGAGCGCCAGGATCGCGTAGCAGACATATTTGCCCCACAGCGCGACCAGATAGGTCGGCACCTGCAAGGCCGAGCCGGCCGGCAGCAGCAGGTTGGACAGCGGGATCAGCACGCCGCAGGCGGCGACCACGAGCACGAAGATGGTTGCGGCGCGATCGAGCGACCGGGTGAGGACGTGCGGCATCATGCTTCCACCGCCCGGCCCTTGAGCGCGAACAAGCCGCGCGGGCGCTTCTGAATGAACAGGATGATCAGCACCAGGATCGCGATCTTGCCGAGCACGGCGCCGGCGACCGGCTCCAGGAACTTGTTGGCGATGCCCAGCGTGAAGGCGCCGACCAGCGTGCCCCAGAGATTGCCGACGCCGCCGAACACCACGACCATGAAGGAATCGATGATGTAGCTCTGGCCGAGGTTCGGGCTGACATTGTCGATCTGCGACAGCGCGACCCCGGCGATGCCGGCAATGCCGGAGCCGAGCCCGAAGGTGAGCGCATCGACGCGCGAGGTCGCGATGCCCATCGAGGCCGCCATGCGCCGGTTCTGTGTCACCGCGCGCATCTCCAGGCCGAGCGCGGTGTAGCGCAGCATCGCCAGCAGGATCGCGAACACGGCCATCGTGAAGCAGAGGATCCAGAGCCGGTTGTAGGTGATGGTGATCTGGCCGAGCTCGAACGCACCGCTCATCCAGGAGGGATTGCCGACCTCGCGGTTGGTCGGACCGAACGCCGTGCGCACCGCCTGCTGCAGGATCAGCGACAGGCCCCAAGTCGCGAGCAAGGTTTCCAACGGACGCCCGTAGAGGAAGCGAATGATGGTGCGCTCGATCAGCACGCCGATCGCGCCGGCGACCAGGAAGGCGAGCGGGACGGCAATCAGCAGCGAATAGTCGAACAGCGCCGGGTACCGCGTGCGGATGACCTCCTGCACGACAAAGGTGGTGTAGGCGCCGAGCATCACCATCTCGCCATGGGCCATGTTGATGACGCCCATCACCCCGAAGGTGATGGCGAGGCCGATGGCGGCGAGCAGCAGCACCGAGCCGAGCGACAGGCCGTACCAGGCGTTCTGCACGCCGGACCAGATTGCGAGCGAGCTCTGGATCGATGAGATCGCGCTGGCAGCAGCCTTGGTGACGGTGGCCGGCTGGTCGCCGCCGCTGATCTCGGTCAGCAGCGCAAGCGCCTCCTGGTCGCCGCGCGACCTGATGGTGGCGACCGCTTCAAGCTTGTCCACCTCGCTCGCGTCGGACTTGAACAGGAGGATGGCAGCCCGCGCCTCGGTCAACGCCTGCTTGACCGCGCGATTGGTTTCCTTGGCGAGCGCCGATTCCACCGTCGGCAGCGTCGCCTCCTCATGCGACTTGAACACCGATTTGGCGGCGGTCAGGCGTGTGTTGGTATCCGGCGACAACAGCGTCAGGCCACCCAGCGCAGCATCCACGCTGCGCCGGAGCCGGTTGTTGAGGCTGACCGCCGCGGCATTGTCCGGAAGCTTGTCGACGGCAGCGCCGGTCGCGGCATCGATGATCTTGCCGTCGGTCTGCTTGACATAGACCTTCTTCGTTTCGGCATCGAACATCAGCCGCTCGTCCTGGAGCGCGCTGATGATCGGAAAAGCCAGCGGGTTGCCCGACACCGCGATCTCGCCGACGGCCTCGTCCGTGTCCGAGAAATCATCGTTCGCGAGCTTCGCGACCGACTCTTCGAAACTGGCTGCGAAGGCGGGAACGGAAACGGCGATCAGGGCGAGCAAAACAAGCAGACGGCGAATGATCGCCAGAAAAACAGCAGTCACTGGACAACCCCGGCAGGAGTTCAGGAGGTCAAGAGAAGGCGGCAACATCGCCGCCTTCTCCTGTCGTCATGGTCGCGTCAGGTCGGGATCAGGAGCCCGAGCCCAGGCACTTGTTGGTCTTGACGTTGAAGTTGCCGCACTTCTTGCCGACCCAATCGCCGATCAGGTCCTTCGAGCCCTCGAGCTCCTTCGACCAGGCGTCGCCCGGGACGAGATCCTTGGTCTTGTAGACGACGCTGAACTGGCCATCGCCCTTGATCTCGCCGATGAACACCGGCTTGGTGATGTGGTGGTTCGGCAGCATCTTCGACACGCCGCCGGTCAGGTTCGGCGCCTCGATGCCCGGGAGCGCGTCGATGACCTTGTCCGGATCGGTCGACTTCGCCTTCTCGACCGCCTTCACCCACATGTTGAAGCCGATATAGTGGGCTTCCATCGGGTCGTTGGTCACGCGCTTCGGATTCTTGGTGTAGGCCTGCCACTCCTTGATGAACTTCTCGTTCGCCGGGGTCTTGATCGACTCGAAATAGTTCCAGGCAGCGAGATGGCCGACCAGCGGCTTGGTGTCGATGCCGGCGAGCTCTTCCTCACCCACCGAGAACGCGACCACCGGGATGTCCTTGGCCTTGATGCCCTGGTTGCCGAGCTCCTTGTAGAACGGAACGTTGGCGTCGCCGTTGATGGTCGAGACCACGGCGGTCTTCTTGCCGGCCGAGCCGAACTTCTTGATGTCGGCCACGATCGTCTGCCAGTCGGAGTGACCGAACGGCGTGTAGTTGATCATGATGTCGTCCTGAGCCACGCCCTTCGACTTCAGGTAGGCTTCGAGGATCTTGTTGGTGGTGCGCGGATAGACGTAGTCGGTGCCGGCCAGCACCCAGCGCTTCACCTTCTCTTCCTTCATCAGGTAGTCGACCGCCGGGATCGCCTGCTGGTTCGGCGCCGCACCGGTGTAGAACACGTTGCGCTCGCTCTCCTCGCCCTCGTACTGGACCGGGTAGAACAGGATGCTGTTGAGCTCCTTGAACACCGGCAGCACCGACTTGCGCGACACCGAGGTCCAGCAGCCGAACACGACCGCGACCTTGTCCTTGGTGATCAGCTCGCGCGCCTTCTCGGCGAACAGCGGCCAGTTCGAGGCGGGGTCGACCACGACGGCCTCGAGCTTCTTGCCGAGCACACCGCCCTTCTTGTTCTGTTCGTCGATCAGGAACAAGATCGTATCCTTCAGCGTGGTCTCGCTGATGGCCATGGTGCCGGACAGAGAATGCAGAACGCCAATCTTGATGGTGTCGTCAGCGGCCTTGGCCGGGCCAAAGCCGGCTGCGCCGAGCGCCAGGCCGGCAGCAGCAGCCAGCCAGCGACGGCGGCTGAACGGCGCCGTTAATTCCTGAGTGAGTCGAGTAAGCATGAGGTAATATCTCCCTGACGCAGACGTGCTTCGCAGCCAAGGCGGCCGGCGGTCTGCGGCGGAAGAATCGCAAGAAGTGTGCCATGCCGTGCACATCTGGTAAGGCATTGACACAGAAGTGGAACTTCGCGCTCTCGTGGCGCGAGGTCGCAGCCTTCTGCTATCGAATTGAGCAAGCTCGATGATTAATCAGATAGCACTTAGCGCAGGATTTGTGCACTTTGTTTTAAATGGCTAAATTTAAAGCAGCCGGGTACCACCCGGAAAGCCGATCCGTTGCGCAGCGGCCTTGCATGTGCCGTCCACCTGTTCCATATATCCGGTAGATCGAGGCGAATCGGCCGGATCTTTGCAAGCCGCGTGTTCTTTAGCTCGACCCGAGCTTCTGGCTTTGCATTCTCACCCATCCAATCTAGGCGCTCCAAACACGCGGGTGTCTCTCAACCACCCACCCGCGTCCGGCTGCCTGCCGACACGGGCCTTATCCTCTTATGGAAAGCCCAATCTTTTGACATCCTTCCAGGATTTTAACCTCGCCGACGCGCTGACGCGCGCGCTGAAGGAAGAGAACTACACCACCCCCACCCCGATCCAGGCCCAGACCATCCCGCTCGCGCTCGAAGGCCGCGACGTGATCGGCATCGCCCAGACGGGAACCGGCAAGACGGCCTCGTTTGCGCTGCCGATCCTGCACCGCCTGCTGCAGAACCGGATCAAGCCGCAGCCGAAGACGGCACGCGTGCTGGTGCTGAGCCCGACCCGCGAATTGTCGGGTCAGATCCTCGACAGCTTCAACACCTACGGCCGGCACATCCGCCTGAGCTCGGCGCTCGCGATCGGCGGCGTGCCGATGGGACGCCAGGTCCGCGCTGTGATGCCCGGCCTCGAAGTGCTGGTTGCCACCCCTGGCCGGCTGCTCGATCTGGTCCAGAGCAACGCTTTGAAGCTGACCCATGTCGAGTTCCTGGTGCTCGACGAAGCCGACCGCATGCTCGACATGGGCTTCATCAACGACATCCGGAAGATCGTGGCCAAGCTGCCGATCAAGCGGCAGACGCTGTTCTTCTCGGCCACCATGCCTAAGGACATCGCCGAGCTCGCGGACGCCATGCTGCGCGACCCCGCGCGGGTCGCGGTGACCCCCGTCTCCTCGACGGTCGAGCGCATTGCCCAGCGCGTGATCCACGTCGACCACTCGGCCAAGCCGAACCTTCTGGCTCAGTTGCTCAAGCAGGAGCCAGTCAACCGCGCGCTGGTGTTCACCCGGACCAAGCACGGCGCCGACAAGGTCGTGAAGAGCCTGGAAAAGGCCGGCATCCCGTCCCAGGCGATCCACGGCAACAAGTCGCAAAATCACCGCGAGCGCACTCTGGCCGCCTTCCGCTCCGGCGAGATCCGCACCCTGGTCGCAACCGACATCGCGGCGCGCGGCATCGACGTCGACGGCGTCAGCCATGTCGTCAATTTCGACCTGCCGAACGTGCCCGAAACCTACGTCCACCGGATCGGCCGCACGGCGCGCGCCGGCGCCGAGGGCGTTGCGATTTCGCTCGTGGCGGGATCGGACGAGCTGTCCTATCTTCGCGACATCGAACGGCTGATCAAGATCTCGCTGCCGCGCGACGATCGCCGCACGCCCGGCCTCCGCGAAGCTGCAGCACCGGCCAAACCGCCTCAGCGCGGCGGCCGTCCTGGCATGCAGAATGCGCGGACCAACGAGGGTGGCACCGCCGCAAAAGGCCCTCGCCGTCGCCGTCGTTCCAATGCTAAGATGGCGCCTCTGCCAGGCAATCGTCAGGAGCCCCAGCGGCCGTCGCAAGGCGGCGGCAAGGCCGGGTCGATTCAAGGCGTTGCTTTCCTGCATCGCGAGGGCAGACCCAAAAACCACGCTCACAACCGCAACCAACGGCCAAACTAGACGTCTATCGATCTGGAGAAAGACATGGCTAAGGAAGAGCTGATCCAGTTCGAAGGGCTGGTCACCGAAATCCTTCCCGATGCACGCTATCGGGTACAACTCGACGCGGGGCACGAGATCGTTGCCTACACCGCCGGCAAGATGAAAAAGAATCGCATCAAGACGCTCGCGGGAGACCGCGTGACCGTCGAGATGTCGCCCTACGACCTCGAAAAGGGCCGGCTGATCTTCCGCCACAAGGACGAGCGTCCCAGCTCGCCCGGCGGTCCTCCGCGTGGCGCAGCGCAGCGCGGCGGCCAGTTCCGTCGGCGCTAGGGGGATTGGGCGGAGCAATGTTCCGCCCGGCCCGGCGGATTGATCAAGCCTTGCGCAATCAGCGACAATTCAGCGCGTCGGCATCGAGCCGGCGCGTCAAAAAATCATGCACTCTCGCGCAGCTCAGGATTGTTTTGCGCGGGCATTTCCAATAATATATCCCGCAATCGATTTTCGGCCGGACGAGATTAGCTATTACCGGTACAGCCGGTTCAGACGCTGACGACCCTTCCAAAAATTCGATCTAACCAGCCCAGGAGACTGGGTTACGCATTTGGTATCTGAGAAGGGAACTACCCCCGTGAGCATGGGAACCGTGAAGTGGTTTAACGCAACCAAGGGCTATGGCTTCATTCAGCCGGACGACGGCGGCAACGACGTGTTCGTGCACATCAGCGCCGTCGAGCGCGCTGGTCTCGGCACGCTGCGCGAAGGCCAGAAGATCTCCTACGAGATCGTGGCGGACCGCCGTTCGGGCAAGTCGTCGGCCGACAATCTCCGCGCCGCCAATTGAGCGACGCCAGGGCAATCGCCTACGATTGCCCACCTGGACAACGAAAGGCCGCCTTGTGCGGCCTTTTTTATTTGCCGGCTGTTCGCCGTCGGATTGTGATCGCCTGGAACGCGGTCTGTTGCCCGCGCGCAAGCGGACCCGGCACCGCGCAGGATTAGTCCGGCGCTCAGCTCAGCAGGAGGTCGCCGGGCTATACATCACACAGGTCGACTGCCGCGGCCGGGTATAGGCGACGTCGCTGAGATTGACGCCCGTCTTGCCCATGACGTAGCCGATCGTCGGAACGTATTGGTAGTTCACCTCGCTGAAGATCAGATAGGTGCCGGACACCAGCAATTCGGCCGGCACGCCGACCGTCATGCCCACGGTCCGCGGCGTCGACCCCTTACTCCACTTCACCGTCGCCTGCATGGTGGTGGGATCGACATAGAGTTCGGTGATCGTCGCATTCACCGGCGTGGTCGAGTACGGATACATGATGCCGGTCGAGGCGGCGAAGAAGTTCGACATGTCGCTGTCGCCGACCGTGGTCGACTGCGACGTCAGATCGGACAGGGTGCGCGCCATCAAAGTGACCTTGCGGTCGACGGCGATGGCCGAGCAGAATTCGACCGTGCCGAAGAACATCACCAGCATCAGCGGCACGATGAATGCGAACTCGGTGGCCGCGACACCGCGACAATCGGCAGCGAAGGCGTCGATGCGACGCCACAGGCGCAGGCGCGAAGACATACCCGGCATTCTTCCCAACGGCATGATGAATTCCTGGTGTCCCTCAGAAGCAGCTCGCGAGGTCCGTGTTATGAATACGGCTCGTTCTTGAATGCGGCCGTACCCACCAGCAGCCGCTTGCTGCCGCTCAAATTGGCGATGTTGTAGCCGAGGCCGGTCACGAAGATCGGCCACTGATAGAACAGCCTGACGACGACAATGTCTCCGGCGGCGCCCGGACTGTAGGTCATGTTGTTGACGAAGTTGCCGCTGTTGTCGATCTGGTTGCTGATCGAGACGCTCCCGAACGAGGAGTAGCTCTTCACGTCGATATAGATCTTGTTGCAGTCGAACAGCGCGGGAACCTGGGTGCAGACGTAGCTCGCGAACTGCGACTGCGTATAGGAGCCCTGTTGCGCCTGTCCGGTCAGGATCATGCGCGCCGAGTCCTGCGTGATGGTCTCGAGCACCTGGCCGGCAAAGAACATCAGCGCCGTTTCGATGATCGCGAACAGCAGCGCAAAGAAGACCGGCGCGACCAGCGCGAATTCGAGCGCGGCCGATGCCCGCCTGTTGCGCCGGAAGCGGCGCAGCAGCCGGCGCATCGAAGCGGTCGAGGAGACGGAGGCTTGCATGGGGTCATCCGGACTGGAAAGGCACATCAACCTGAGTGAAACGAATAGCGGAAACTCCTTGGGAAAGAGTTTCCTACGATACGGACAGTATGGCCCGCCGCATCAACGTCCCGCTAACCATGCTTGGGCAGGGCGATCGCATATGGTGAAAAAGCTGGGCGCGCAGTCTTTTCGCGACCATCCTTCGAGACGCCCGCCTTCGGCGGGCTCCTCAGGATGAGGGCCTTTCTCCGCCGCAAAGCTGTTGATCCTCATGGTGAGGAGCGTCGCTCTTGCGACGCGTCTCGAACCACGAGGCCATGAAAGTTCCGCCCGGGAAAACCATACGCGATCGCCCTGCATGCTTGGGGGGTCGCTCGCAGTCAGCCCTTTGAGGCAGCGCCACCTGTCCGATCCGACCATCGAAACCAAACGAATCGGGCTATCGAGCCGCAGCGCCAGCGGCAAGGCTCACCGCATCGTCGGTGCCGACGCGCGTGGAGATGCGGTCAGACGTCGCCATCGACCCGGCCAGGCACGGCCAAGCCAGCCGCTCAGTTGGTCTTCGACGCCGCTGCCGCGTTGCCGCTCGCCGTGCTGGACATCGTTCCAGCCTGGTCGAGCACCGATTTGAAGTAGTTGTCGCCGTCGCCCAAGGTCACCCGGCGCTGGCAGATCGGCATGCAGCTATAGGTCTCACGATCGACGCCGCGATACACCGTGACGAGCTGGTCGGTGGGTCCGGCGACCTGGATCTGGCGATCGATCAGCACCTGTCCGCCGCGATCCATCGCAATGAAGTTGGTGGCACCGTAGCTCTTGCCGGTGACGACGATGATGCCGCCGCTCTGCAAGGTCACATCGGCGATCATCGGATTGCCGACGACGAGGGTCGCGACCCGGTCGGGCAACTTGACCAGCTTGGCCTGGTCGACATTCACGGCGATGGCAGGATCGGGTTCCGCCGAGGCGGCAGCCGGCCACAGCAGCACGGCGGCGACAGCCGCCCGCAATGCGAAGGAAACAGAAGGACGACGCGATACACAGAACGACATACTCAACCCCGGGACCTTGACGAGCCGTCTCAAGCGATACGCAGCGGTGACGGCGCCCGACGCGGCAAATCTGCGCTCAATTGGTGAACGTTCTGCAAACGCCGCCATCTCAGCTCGGGCGGTTGCAGAACACGTCATCTTCGGAACGGAAACGCGAGCTGACCGCCGAACTCACCGGGCATCGTCGCCTCGTCCTTGCCGTAGGCCATGGGCAACTGCCCCTCCGGCATCCGGAACGTGCCGAACAGGATGTCCCAGATCGGGAACGTGCCGGCGAAATTGGTGTTGCCGCCCTGCTCCATCGACGTGTGGTGCCAGCGATGGAAGACGGGCGTGGCGAGGACATATTTCAGCGGGCCCAGCGTCCAGTTGAGATTGGCGTGGACGAAGGCCGAATGGAACGTCGTGAACGGTCCAACCCAGATCATGACATTGGGCGAGATGCCGGCCATCAGGAGGATGACGTCGACCGCGATCGTGCCGAGGATCAGGTTGATGGGATGGAAGCGGGCCGCCGAAATCCACTCCAGATCTTCCGAGGAGTGGTGGACCGCGTGGTATTTCCAGAACTCGCCGCCATGGAACAGACGATGCGTCCAGTACAGCATGAAGTCGGAGAGCACGAGAAAGAGCAGCCCCTGCAGCCATTCCGGAAGCTGCGCCAGCGGGCCGTGCCCGTTCTCATAGAAGGCGATCAACTCGTCGGCGTCGCGGATCTTGAAGAGAACGCTGGCGCCGAGCACGAGAAAGCCGATGCGGAGCACCCGCGCGAAAACCGGCACGAAGAACCAGTAGACCACGTCGGTGACGAGCTCGCGCTTCTGCCACCACGGCTTGCCGGGATTGCAGGCCCAGAAGTGGCTGAGCACCGAGAACACCACTGCCAGCACCAAGGTGATCGGCAGCACCTTCTCGATGGTCTGGCCGAGCATCAGCGCGACTTCCCATGGCAGACCGGACATCACATTCCTCATCTCATGAACTGTTCCGAGGGGTACTCCTTGGCGCTTAAGGAGCCGTGAACCTCGTGGCCGGCCGAGCTGGGCTGCCGATCGGTCCAGCACGATCGACGCGGAGCCAAGGGCTCGCCGGCCAGGTCGACGGGACCATATGCCTATGGTGCGGAACGCGGCGCAGGCTCCTGCGCTGGAAACATTGGGCGCGGCAGTGGAAGCTCGCGCTCATCTTTTCAGTGAGATTGGCACAGCGCGTGCCGTGGATCATTTAGAATGATCACGGTCCGCTTCATCCTACGTTTACTCTGCACAATAACAGCCATTTGTCGCCGGGTTTCGGCGACCGAATTAACTACGCCGAAATTCCTGCCCCCTAGGGTGGCCGCATGGTCACGGTGCTGAGAACGCCGCAACGACCAGAGTTTGTTCGACCAGCCACGTGTACATGGAGTTACCTATGAAGAATCTTCTTGCTCGCTTCGTGAAGGATGAATCCGGCGCGACCGCGATCGAATACGGTCTGATCGCCGCCGGCATCTCGCTCGCGATCATTGCCGCAGTGAACGGTCTCGGCTCCAGCCTGAGCTCCAAGTTCGGCGCGATCAACACCTCGCTGAAGTAAGCGGTCGTCACGGCCGAGCAAAGAAGGCCCCGGACATCCGGGGCCTTTATCATTTCCACCTTCAGCTCCGCGGCGTTCAGTGATGCGTAACCACGTTTTGTCCGCAGCCGCGTCCCGGCCTCCGCCCAGCGGGACCGACGTCGCCTTGCGTTGGATCTGCGGCGGCCTCGGCCTGTCCATCCTCGCTCTGGCGGCCCGCATCGTCAGCGTCTGGTGAGATCGACAACCGGCCGGCCATTCCGGCCGTTTCCCGATCATTTATTTCTTGCAGCTAGACTCTGGCGCAGCGGCGCACCCATGCCCCGCGTCGATGCCATTGAGAGCCCATGACCCTCGATCTCGCGCGCCTCCTGCTGTTTCCGGCCCTGATGGCCTTTGCCGCGGCGAGCGACCTGTTCACGATGACCATTTCGAACCGGGTCTCCCTGGCGCTCGTCGCCGGCTTCCTGGTTCTGGCGCCGCTGAGCGGGATGAGCATGGCAGACATGCTGATGCATCTCGGTGCGGGCGCGACCTTGCTGGTGATTGCGTTCACGTGCTTTGCATTCGGCTGGATCGGCGGCGGTGACGCCAAGGTTGCATCCGCCGCCGCCCTGTGGTTCGGCTTCGCCCACCTGATGAACTACCTGTTGTACGCCTCGATCTTCGGCGGCGTGCTCACCCTCGCTCTCATGCAGTTCCGGCAATGGCCGTTGCCCTACATGCTGGCGGGGCAACCCTGGCTTGCACGCCTGCACGCCAAGGAGAGCGGCGTGCCCTATGGCATCGCGCTCGCCCTGGGCGCTCTGATGGTCTATCCGGAGACCGATTGGGTGAAGGCGATCGACGCTGCGCGTCTTGCATTGCTCTGAACACACCGTGTCAACGCGGTGTTAAGGCGATTTAGATACGCCTCATTAACCATGCTTTGACGAATAACTGCTCAACTCCCATCACGGCGGCGGAAACGTCGCGGCGTCATGTGGAAAGTGAAGCGTATGAATACCGCACGCATTGTGGTTCTGACCATCGCTGTAGGCGCTGGCGGCGTGGCCGCATATCTCGCGAGCGGGTCCGACGACCGGCCGGCTCAAGTCGCCGCGCCCGCGCCGCAGATGCCGACCGTCGACGTTCTCGTCGCCAAGGGCGACATTGCCCTCGGCCAATCCCTCAAGCCCGAAGATCTGCAGTGGCAGAGCTGGCCGGCGGCCACGGCCAGTTCCAGCTTCATCCGCCGCAACGAGCGGCCCGAAGGACAGACGCAGATCACCGGCACGATCGCGCGGGCGCCGTTCATTGCCGGCGAGCCCATCCGCGAACAGAAGCTCGTCAAGGCCGACGGCTCGGGCTTCATGGCCGCGATCCTGCCGGCCGGCATGCGCGCCGTGTCCACCGAGATTTCGCCGGAAACCGGCGCCGGCGGCTTCATCCTGCCGAACGATCGCGTCGACGTGATCCTGTCCAAGCGCGAACGCAATCCGGATCAGCCCAACGCGGGCGACGTCGTCAGCTCCGATATCATCCTGTCGAACATCCGCGTGCTGGCGATCGATCAGGCTCCGAAGGAAAAGGACGGCCAGACCACGGTGGTCGGCAAGACGGTCACGCTGGAGCTGAAGCCAGAACAGGCCGAGACGCTCGCGCGTGCCCGTCAAACCGGAACGCTGTCCCTGGCGCTCCGCAGCATCGCCGACGTCAACGTGGCCGAGCGCCGCACGGACGAGACCAGCCGCAAGCGCAGCGACAGCGTTGCCGTCGTCCGCTTCGGCATTCCCAGCACGATGACGACGCAGAAGTGAGCAAGAGGACCACCCAGATGACCTGCAGCGAAAATCAGCGGAAGATGCGGACCCTGCTGGTCCGCGCGCTGTCGTTTTCGGCCGCCGCTGCGCTGACCCTCAATCCGGCGATCGCGCCGGTGATCGCGGCAGACTATCGCCCGGCGACTGCAGCCGCCGCCGCGGACGGCCAGAACAATGCACGTTTCCTTGCGCTCGGCATCGGCAAGTCCGTCGTCATCGATCTGCCGCGCGATATCAAGGACGTTCTTGTTGCCGATCCGAAGATCGCGAATGCCGTCGTGCGCTCCTCTCAGCGCGCCTACATCATCGGTGCGGCGATCGGTCAGACGAATATCGTCTTCTTCGACGCGCAGGGCCAGCAGATCGCGGCCTACGACATCGCGGTCAAGCGCGACCTGAACGGCGCGCGGGCGGCGCTGAAGCAGTTGCTGCCGAATGCCGATATCCAGATCGAGGGCCTCGCCGACAGCATCGTGCTGACCGGCTCGGCGTCGAGCCAGATCGAAGCCCAGCAGGCCGGCGAACTGGCCGCCCGGCTCGCCGGCGGCGCCGACAAGGTCGTCAACTCGATCACCGTGCGCGGCCGGGACCAGGTCATGCTGAAGGTGACTGTCGCCGAGGTACAGCGCTCGGTCGTCAAGCAGCTCGGCATCGATCTCTCCGGCCAGCTCAACTACGGAACGGCTGTTATCAAATACGCGAACTCCAATCCGTTCACCGCCTACGGCAGCAATCTCGTCTCCAACAACGCCGTGACCGCGTCGTTAGGCGGAGCGACCCCGACGGTGCAGGCGACACTGCGCGCGATGGAGAACGCGGGCGTGATCCGTACGCTCGCGGAACCCAATCTGACCGCCATCTCGGGCGAGTCCGCGACCTTCATCGCCGGTGGCGAGTTTCCGGTTCCCGCCGGTTACTCCTGCGATCCGACGACCCATGTCTGTACGACGCAGATCAGCTTCAAGAAGTTCGGCATCTCGCTCAACTTCACGCCCGTCGTGCTCAGCGAGGGCCGGATCTCGATGCGGGTGATGACCGAGGTCTCCGAGCTCTCAAACGAGAATTCGATCACGCTGTCGCAAGCCGTCAGCGCGTCGACGGTCAACTCGTTGACGGTTCCCTCGATCAAGACCCGCCGCGCCGAGACCACGCTGGAGATTCCTTCCGGCGGCGCCATGGCGATGGCCGGCCTGATCCAGCAGCAGACCAAGCAGGCGATCAGCGGCATGCCGGGCCTGATGCAGCTGCCGGTCCTCGGCGCGCTGTTCCGCAGCCGCGACTACGTCAACAACCAGACCGAGCTGATGGTTCTGGTGACGCCGTTCGTCGTCCGCGCCGTGGCACAGAAGGATCTCTCCCGCCCAGACGACGGCTTTGCGGCCGCCTCCGATCCCCAGGCCGATCTCCTGGGCAGCATCAACCGCATCTACGGCGTACCCGGCCGGGTCGAACCCGGACGCAACTATCGCGGCACCTATGGCTTCATCACGGACTGAGCCGGGACAAGGACCTGCAACGATGACCACGAAACCCAGCCCCGCTCGACACCGCCGACTGCAACTTGCCGTGGCCCTGGCCGGCGCAGCGGTCCTGCTCGGCGCTTGCAACTTCCGCAGAGATCCGGCCGTCACGGCCAGCATCCCCGACGACTACCGGCTACGCCACCCGATCGCGATCCAGGAGGCCCCGGACTCCCTGGTGGTCTTCGTCGGCCAGGGCCGTGGCGGCCTGACGGCCGAGCAGCGCGCCGACGTGATGGGACTGGCCCAGAGCTGGATTCGCCAAGGCACGGGCGCGATCAGCGCCGACGTGCCGAGCGGCACCCCCAACGCACGGGCGGCCGCCGACTCGATGCGGGAGATCCACTCCCTGCTGGCCGCCGCCGGAGTCCCGCCGCACGGCATCACCGTACGCAACTATCAGCCGAAGGACCCGCGCCAGATGGCCGCGATCCGGCTGAGCTATCCAAAACTGTCGGCCACGGCGGGGCCCTGCGGGCTCTGGCCGGACGACCTCGGGCCGTCGATCAAGAACAAGAACTGGTTCGACAACAAGCCTGACTGGAACTACGGCTGCGCCTACCAGCGCAACATGGCGGCAATGGTCGCAAACCCGTCGGATCTCGTGCAGCCGCGATCCGAAACGCCGTCCTATACCACCCGGCGCACGGCGTTATTCGACAAATATCGCAAGGGACAATCAACCGCGATCACGTATCCAGAGGCCGACAAGGCCAAACTCAGCGACACAGGCAAATGATCAGCTACGCCCGACAGACCCAAGAGGAGCAGCCTGACGTCGTGCCGCCGCCGGCCGACGATCACATCGCGCCCGCGCCGCGCGTGTCCGTGCAGGCGTTCTGTGAGACGGTGGAAACCGCCGCCACGGTTCAGGCCGCCGGTGAGGACCGGCGTCTCGGCAAGGCCCATCTGAAGGTTCAGATGGGCGGCATGGCGGCGGCGATCGAGGCCTACCGGTCTGCCCCGACCCCGAACGTCATCATCCTGGAGACGGATGCGCGCACCGACATCCTGGCCGGCCTGGATCAGCTCGCTACGGTTTGCGACCCCGGCACGCGCGTCGTCGTGATCGGCCGCGTCAACGACGTCACGCTGTATCGCGAGCTGGTTCGTCGTGGCGTCAGCGACTATGTGCTGTCGCCGGTGACGCCGATCGACGTCGTCCGCTCGATCTGCAACCTGTTCTCGGCGCCGGAAGCCAAGGCTGTCGGACGGATCATTGCCGTCGTCGGCGCCAAGGGCGGCGTCGGAGCCTCGACCCTAGCCCATAACATCGCCTGGGCGATCGCGCGCGACCTGGCGATGGACTCCGTGGTGGCAGATCTTGATTTGGCGTTCGGCACCGCCGGCCTCGACTACAACCAGGATCCTGCGCAGGGCATCGCGGACGCCGTGTTCTCACCGGACCGGATCGACATCGCCTTCATGGACCGGCTGTTGTCGAAATGCACCGATCATCTGAGCCTGCTGGCCGCGCCTGCGACGCTCGACCGGGTCTATGATTTCGGCGCTGAGGCATTCGATGCGGTGTTCGACACGCTGCGGGCCTCGATGCCCTGCATCGTGCTCGATGTTCCGCATCAATGGGCAGGCTGGACCAAGCGGGCGCTGATCTCCGCGGACGACATCCTGATCGTCGCGGCGCCGGATCTCGCCTCGCTGCGCAACACCAAGAACATGTTCGATCTCCTCAAGGCCGCCCGGCCGAACGATCGCATGCCGCTCTACTGCTTGAACCAGGTCGGCGTTCCCAAGCGACCCGAGATCAATGCGAGCGAGTTCGCCAAGGCGATCGAAAGCCCGCCGATCGCAACGATCCCGTTCGAGCCGCAGATCTTCGGCGCGGCCGCCAACAACGGCCAGATGATTGCGGAAATGTCTCCCAGCCATCGGACGACGGAGATGTTTCTCCAGATCGCGCAGCGGCTCACCGGCCGCAGCGAGACAAAGAAGCCGAAAGGCTCCTTCCTGTCGCCTCTGCTGGACAAGCTGAGGGCGAAGTAAGCACGCGTGGAGTTCTAAGTCGTGTTTGGTAAGCGTAGCGGATTGGACAACGATACCAGGGCCCTCAGGCCGGCCGCGCCGGCGCCCGAGCCGGCGCCGGCTGCGCCACGCGCGGCGGCTCCGGCCGTGCCGTCGCCACCTCTGGCTCCGACCCGGCAGGCTCCGCCGCCGCCGCCACCGGTTGTCGAGGCCCGGCGCTCGGACAGTTACTATCAGGTCAAGGCGACGATCTTCGGAGCGCTGATCGAAGCGATCGATCTCGCTCAGCTGGCCAAGCTCGACGGCGAATCCGCGCGCGAGGAAATCCGCGACATCGTCAACGAGATCATCGCGATCAAGAATATCGTGATGTCGATCGCCGAGCAGGAAGAGCTGCTCGACGATATCTGCAACGACGTGCTCGGCTATGGCCCGCTGGAGCCGCTGCTGTCGCGCGACGACATCGCCGACATCATGGTCAACGGCGCCGGCACGGTCTTCATCGAAGTCAACGGCAAGATCCAGCGCACGGGCATCCGGTTCCGCGACAACCAGCAGCTCCTGAACATCTGCCAGCGCATCGTCAGCCAGGTCGGCCGCCGCGTCGACGAATCCTCGCCGATCTGCGACGCGCGTCTCGCCGACGGCTCGCGCGTCAACGCCATCGTTCCGCCGCTGGCGATCGACGGCCCCGCGCTCACCATTCGTAAGTTCAAGAAGGACAAGCTGACCCTCGATCAGCTGGTCAAGTTCGGCGCGATTTCGCCGGAGGGCGCGGAGATCCTGCAGATCATCGGTCGCGTCCGCTGCAACGTGCTGATCTCCGGCGGTACCGGTTCGGGCAAGACCACGTTGTTGAACTGTCTGACCAACTACATCGATCACGACGAGCGCGTCATCACCTGCGAGGACGCCGCCGAACTCCAGCTGCAGCAGCCGCACGTGGTTCGCCTCGAAACCCGCCCGCCCAACATCGAAGGCGAAGGCCAGGTGACCATGCGTGAGCTGGTGAGAAACTGCCTGCGTATGCGGCCCGAACGCATCATCGTCGGCGAGGTCCGCGGCCCCGAGGCATTCGACCTGCTGCAGGCCATGAACACCGGTCACGACGGATCGATGGGCACGCTGCACGCCAACAACCCGCGCGAAGCGTTGTCCCGCTGCGAATCCATGATCACAATGGGCGGCTTCTCGCTGCCGTCGCGGACCATCCGTGAGATGATCTGCGCCTCGATCGACGTCATCGTCCAGGCGGCGCGCCTGCGCGACGGCTCCCGCCGCATCACGCACATCACCGAGGTGATGGGCATGGAAGGCGACACCATCATCACCCAGGACATCTTCCTCTACGACATGATCGGCGAGGACGCGAACGGCAAGATCATCGGGCGCCACCGCTCGACCGGAATCGGCCGGCCGCGGTTCTGGGAGCGCGCGCGCTACTACGGCGAAGAGAAGCGGCTTGCGGCTGCGCTCGACGCCGCCGAAGTCGCGAGCAAGGACTGAGGAGAGACCCCATGAAGCTGCAGGCTCTCGCCCTTGCCTTCCTCGCCGCCACCGCGATCGGCGGCATCGCCTGGGTGTTCCTCTACCCCCTGCTGTCTGGCGAGCGGAAGGCCGAGCAACGGCGCAGCACCGTCGCCAAGTCCGAACCGGTGGTCCGCCAGGCCGAACGCAGTCAGCGCTCGCGCCGCGAGCAGGTCGAATCCTCGCTGAAGGACCTCGAAGCGAAGGCCCAGAAGCAGAGCAAAGTCCCGCTGAACATGCGGATTTCGCAGGCTGGGCTCGACTGGACCGTGCAGAAATTCTGGATCGTTTCCGGTGTCCTCGGCTTCGTCGTCTGCGCCGTTGCCTTCTTCGCCGGCGGCGGCCCGCTCGGCGCGCTCGGGCTTGGCTTCGCCGCCGGTCTCGGTCTGCCGCGCTGGATCCTCGGCTACCTCAAGAAGCGGCGCGAGAAGAAATTCCTGGCGGCATTGCCGGACGCCGTCGACGTGATCGTGCGCGGCATCAAGGCCGGCCTGCCGCTGTTCGAATCCATCAAGGTCGTCGCCGCCGACGCGCCGGAGCCTTTGCGCAGCGAGTTCCTCGGGATCATCGAGACCCAGGCGATCGGCATGCCGCTCGGCGAGGCTTGTGCGCGGCTCTATGAACGGATGCCGCTTCCCGAAGCCAACTTCTTCGGCATCGTCATCGCGATCCAGCAGAAGTCGGGCGGCAATCTCTCCGAGGCGCTCGGCAACCTCTCGAAGGTGCTGCGCGACCGCAAGAAGATGAGCGAGAAGATCCAGGCGATGTCGATGGAGGCCAAGGCGTCCGCGGGCATCATCGGATCGCTGCCGCCGATCGTGATGCTGCTGGTCTATCTGAGCACGCCCGAGTACATCTCGTTGCTCTGGACCCATCCGACCGGCCAGCTGATGCTGGTCGGCTGCGTGATCTGGATGTCGATGGGCATCCTGGTCATGAAGAAGATGATCAATTTCGATTTCTGAGGTGGACCATGGTCGACATTCTGGTCTCCAAGCTGCACGACCCGCACTTCATGACGATGTTCTTCGCCGCCATCGCGGCGACGGCCACCGTCTATACGCTGATCATGCCGCTGTTCGCAGGCGAGAACCTGAACAAGCGCATGAAGGCGGTCGCCAGCGAACGCGAGCGGATCAAGCAGCGCGAGCGCGAGCGGTTGAACGCCGGCGAGAAGGTCTCGCTGCGGCAGACGCCGAAGCAGCTCATCTCTCGCGTGGTGGAGGATTTCAACCTCACCAAATGGCTCGCCCAGGAGGCGGCCCGCGAGAAGCTCATCATGGCGGGCTACCGCGGCCAGGCGCCCTACATCACCTTCCTGTTCGCACGCCTGGTGACGCCGCTGGTGCTGTTCGTCGGGTCCGTGCTGTACGTCTTCGTGATCGCGCATCTGCAGAAGTCGATGCCGGTCAAGATCGGCATCTGCGTCGGCATGGCCTATCTCGGCCTGCAGGCGCCGATGCTGTTCCTCAGCAATGCGATCTCCAAGCGCCAGCTGTCGATCAAGCGCGCGTTTCCCGACGCGCTCGACCTGCTGCTGATCTGCATCGAATCCGGCATGTCCATCGAAGCCGCCTTCCGCAGGGTTGCCATCGAAATCTCGAGCCAGTCGATCGCATTGTCGGAGGAGTTCACGCTGACCACCGCGGAGCTCTCCTATCTGCAGGACCGCAAGGTCGCCTATGAGAACCTCGCCCGCCGCACCGGCCTCGAGGGCGTGAAGTCGGTCTGCCTCGCGCTCCAGCAATCGGAGCGCTACGGCACCCCGCTCGGGCAATCGCTGCGCGTGATGGCGCAGGAAAATCGCGACATGCGCATGAACGAGGCCGAGAAGAAGGCCGCGGCGCTGCCGCCGAAGCTGACGGTGCCGATGATCCTGTTCTTCCTGCCGGTGCTGTTCGTGGTCATTCTGGGACCGACCGGCATCAAGGTCGCAGCCATGCAGTAGACGTAGACCGCTCGCGAGAAATTTCGCTTGCGGTCAGGGCTCTACCCTGGAAGCTAGGCGGAGCATGATCGAGGTCTCCGCCTGATGTCCGACAAGCTCCGCCGCGCCGACGGCGCCCGCGTCCTGGCCGATCTGAACGCACTGCGCGCCTTCGGCACCTACAAGACCGGCGTGCACCGGCCGACCTTCTCCGACGCCCATCGTCAATCGCTCGCTTGGCTCGCCGAGCGCCTGCCCGATGCGCAGCTGACGCCTGATATCGACGGCATCGGCAACGTGCTGGGCACCAGCGCCAAGCCCGGCCCCAAGCTGCTGGCCGGATCGCATCTGGAGAGCCAGAATCAGGCTGGCTGGCTCGACGGCCCGCTCGGCGTCGTCTACGCGCTGGAGGCGGCGCGCGTGCTCAATCCCGATCCGTCTATTGTCGGTGCGGTGGAGGTCGCCTCCTGGTGCGACGAGGAGGGCCATTTCGGCAGCATGCTCGGCAGCCGCTCCTATGTCGGCGACGTCAGCGAGGCCGAAATCGATGCTGCCCGCGACCGCAGCAGCCCGCGCACGCTGCGGGAGGCGCTTGCCGAGATGGGCCTTGCCGGACGGCCGCGCCTGCAGGCCGAGCCCGGCCGGCATATCGGCTATCTCGAAGCTCATATCGAGCAGGGCGACACGCTCGAGGCGGGCGAGCTCAAGATCGGCGTCGTCACCTCGATCGTCGGCATCTGGCAATACCGCATCACCTTCACCGGCGAGCAGAACCATGCCGGCACGACGCGGATGGCGGTGCGCAAGGATGCCGGGCTCGCGCTCGCCAAGTTCTGCGTCGCCATCGACGCGCGCTTTCCGGCCGCCTGCGGCCCGCGCACGGTGTGGACCACGGGACGCATCACGCTCGATCCGGGCGCACCGAGCATCATCCCCGGCCAGGCCGAGATGCTGTTCCAGATCCGCGACGACAATGCCGCCGTGGTCGACCGGCTCGAAGAGCTGCTGCGCGAGATGGCTGCGCAGGCTTCAGACGCAGGTCCCTGCCATGTCGCCGTCGAGCGCATCCGTACCGGCGCGCCAGCCATGATGGACGGCACGTTCCAGGATGCGGTCGAGGCCGCCAGCCGCGATCTCGCCGCCGGCAGGTCGCTGCGGATGCCGAGCGGCGCCGGACACGACGCGCAGGTGCTCGCGACCATCATGCCGGCCGGCATGCTGTTCGTGCCGTCGATCGGCGGCATCAGCCATCACTGGACCGAGAACACCGCCGATGCCGACATCGTCACCGGCGCCGACGTGTTCGTCGATACCTGCCGCCGCCTGCTGGCGGGCGCCACACGATAAGGCCCGCCATCAGCGAGGCACGTCGTCAGTCCGGCGGATTGAGCGCGGCCATCGGCGCCGCGTTGCGCGCCTTGCCCTTGCTTTGGCTCTGCCCCTGGATCATCTGCTTCAGGTAGGCGACGTTGGCGGCGGCCTCGTCCGGCGGCAGATCGGCCCGCGCGATCTGCTCGGCCTCCGCGAAGCGTCCCTGCAGGCCGACGACGAGCGCGAGATTCTGGCGCACCCGCGCGTCCGCCCGCTGCGAGCCGTAGGCCTGGCGCAGCACCTCCTCGGCCTTCGGCAGCTCCCGCGTCAGCATGTAGGACAGGCCGAGATTGGAGAGCACCGAGGGCTCGCCGGGCACGATCTTCAGCGCGCTGTCGTAATAGCGACGCGCCTCCTCGTGGCGGCCCATCTGGTCCAGCGCGGTGCCCTGCACCGACAGCAGCTTCCAATCGGGATTGTCGGGCGAATGCGCGCGCGACAGCACGTCGAATGCGAGCTTGAAATTGCCGTTGTCGGCCAGCGCTCGGCCATAGGCCGCGAGCACGGTCTTGTTGCCGGCGTTGGCGAGCGTGGCCTGCTCCAGCACCGCAACCGCCTGCTCACGCTGGCCGTTGTTGCGCAGTGCCTGGCCATAGGCGACGGCAATGGCCGCATCCTTGGGATTGGCGCGGTAGCGCTCGCCATAGACCTCGACCGCGCGCTGCGGGGTCGCGGGCGGCGGCTCGGCGCGACTGCCTAGCGAGCCCGTGACGTCGGACATGGTCTGGCAGCCGCCGAGTCCCGCAGCGACGAGCGCGGCGAAGGCGACGGACGCGAGGAGCCGGGGAATGGAAGGCGGTTGACGCATGTCACTTGGACTCGACCGGGCGAATTGAACGCGCCAGCAATAAACTGTTAACGCTAACAGCCGGTTAATGGCGCGATCCCGGCGCAGACGTCACATTTGCGTCGGCTTGCGGGCGAGGCGCCCGGCGCGATTGCGGCGGCCTTCAAACTCTGCGAAGTCTGGCTCAAGCGCGCCAGTTAGGGAACCATTAGGCATGCCGTCGATGTTCGAGACCGCCTCCACAACGTCCGCCATCCCGATCACCTTCGTGACGAAGGCGAGCTGGCCGGGGATCAAGGAGAGCCTGTCGGCTGAAGCGCGCAACTTCGCCGAGGCCAACGTCTACACCGCCAAGCCCGGCAGCTATCTGGCGCTGCCCGGCGCGGACGGGCGCATCGCTCAGGTGCTGTTCGGCATCGAGGACGACGACGCCAAGCACCGTGACCTGTTCCGGCCGGGCGCCCTGCCCGGCCTGCTGCCCGCCGGCACCTACCGCTTCGCCAATGCGCCGCATGATGCACGGCTCGCCGCGCTGGCGTTTGCGCTCGGCAGCTACCGCTTCGGCCGCTACCGCAAGGCCGAGACGCCGGAGGTCCGCCTCGTTCCGCCGGACGGCGTCGACGCCGCCGAGCTGAGCCGCCTGGCCGACGCGGCGACATTGGCGCGCGACCTCGTCAACACGCCGTCGAACGACATGGGACCCGAGGAGCTCGAGGCCGCCGCGAAGCAGGTCGCCGACCGCTTCGGCGCACGCTTCACCAGCATCGTCGGCGACGATCTGCTGGAGCAGAACCATCCGCTGATCCACGCCGTCGGCCGCGCCTCGACGCGCGCGCCGCGGCTGATCGAGCTGGTTTGGGGCGACGCATCGCATCCCAAGGTCACGCTGGTCGGCAAGGGCGTCTGCTTCGACACCGGCGGGCTCGACCTGAAGCCGTCGAGCAGCATGCTGCTGATGAAGAAGGACATGGGCGGCGCCGCCAATGTGCTGGCGCTGGCGCAGATGGTGATGGACGCCGGGCTCAAGCTGCATCTGCGCGTGCTGATTCCGGCGGTCGAGAACGCGGTCGCCGGCAACGCCTTCCGTCCGATGGACGTGTTTCCGTCGCGCAAGGGCATCACGGTCGAGATCGGCAACACCGATGCCGAGGGCCGGCTGGTCCTGGCCGATGCGCTGGCGCTGGCCGACGAGGACAAGCCGGACCTGCTGATCGACATGGGCACCTTGACCGGCGCGGCCCGGGTCGCGCTCGGTCCCGATCTGCCGCCGTTCTACACCCAGGACGAGGCGCTCGCCGCCGATGTCGCGCGCTGCGCTGCCGCCGAGAACGATCCGCTGTGGCGGATGCCGCTGTGGGCGCCGTATGACTCGTGGCTCGACTCCAAGGTCGCGACCATCAACAATGCGCCTTCGGGCGGCTTCGCCGGGTCGATCACCTGCGCGCTGTTCCTGCAACGCTTCGTCGAGCACGCCAGGAGCTGGCTGCATCTCGACATCTTCGCCTGGACGCCGTCGGCCAAGCCCGGCCGCCCCGAGGGCGGCGAGTGCCAGGCCGCGCGCGCGCTCTACAAGCTCTTGAGCGAGCGCTATGGCTGATCCGAGGCTCACGCCGGCACGCGGCGATATCGCGGCCAGGCATCTCCAGGGACAGGTGACGGCTGCGCGCTTCGTCGACGGCGAGACCCTCGTCGTCGTCGATCCGATCGCGCCACTGCGGCTGCAGCCGCATTCCGGCGCCGAGCAGGCGACGCAGGCGCTGAAGGGCGAGCGCGTCACGATCTACGATCGTGATGGCGAGGGATGGGCGTGGGGCCAGCTCGCAAGCGACGGCTATGTCGGCTGGCTGCCGGAGGCGTCGCTCGCGGCCCCCTCGGCCGCGCCGACGCGCCGGATCAGCGCGCTCCGCAGCTTCGCCTTCCCCGGGCCATCCATCAAACTGCCGCCGGTCGAGACGCTGCTGATGGGATCGACCATCGCGGTGGTCCGCGACGAGGCGAGCTTCGTCGTGACGGCCGAGGGCTGGTTCATCCCGAAGCAGCACGTCGCCGGTCTCGACCATGTCGAGCCGGACTACGTCGCCATCGCCGAGCGCTTCGTCGGCACGCCCTACCTCTGGGGCGGCAAGAGCAGCCTCGGCATCGACTGCTCCGGGCTGGTGCAGGTGTCCTTGAATGCTGCCGGCGTGGCATGCCCGCGAGACAGCGACATGCAGCTGGCGGCGCTCGGACGCGTGCTCGCTGACGATGAGCAGCCGGCTCGCGGCGATCTCATCTTCTGGAAAGGCCACGTCGCGATCATCAGCGATGCCGACACGATCGTGCACGCCAACGCGTTCCACATGGCCACGCAGATCGAGCCGATCGACGAGGCGATTGCCCGCATCAAGGCGAGCGGCAGCGACGCGCTCGCGATCAAGCGGCTGGATTGATGACGGCGAAACGAGCTCATCACGTCAATATGTCGCGATCGCGCGACGAGTCGCGATGCTAGTGACTGCGCCCTCGCCCCTTGTGGGAGAGGGCATGTAGGACGGAGCTGCAAGCGAGGTCGGGTGAGGGGTCTGTATCTACGAGTGCGATCGCGGAGAGATACCCTTCACCCGACCGAGTACGTAGATCCGCCGAACATGCCCTCTCCCACAAGGGGCGATGGCGCAGTCATGAGCAGCGTGCCGAGAGCACCGGTATTGCTGCATCTGCGCGTGCAATGGCGCGTTGCCCGCCGATGCGAGCGTTGCGTCGGATTCACATCTCAAACAGCATGGCGACAAGCGTCAGCACTCTCGCGGCCTCACTGGCCCGAGCTCTGCGACATTCATCCGCCCTCGAAAAATGAGAGGGCGCAGGGAAGGCCGGGTGCCGAGCGCACCCGTGGTTGCGTGCAAGAAAGCACGCGGTAGTCACCACAGGTACGGGCCGAACATCCGGCCTCCCCTGCGCGATGGGCTGCGTCTTATACGTGCTCTCCCCAGGGACCGGCGTTCTTGCCCCTGTCGGCCACGGGCTCATCGACCCGCAACCTTGACGCCAGCATCGGGGCGCCAGGACCACACGACTTCGTCGCCCGCCTGATGCCGTTCGTCCGTGCGCACATGCACACGCAGCATCAAAGCGGCCATCGCATCCCGCACCCGACGCCCGTGACGACGCGTACGTCCCTCTCGTGGGGCAGGACGAGGCGGAGTATGCACGAATTCCGAAAATAAGAAACCGGAATATTTTAACCGCGAGGGCTGGACAGATATTTGCAGACGCTGCCCGTCGGGCAAATCAATTCGCAATCATGCGACACATGAAAGAGCTAAAGAGCAGGTTCTACCTTGCTGGTTTTTCCATCCGCGCTGCTCGGCTCGGCTTAAAAAACTCCCCTACCCGGTCGGCTGTTCCAAAGAATCCCAAATTCGCACTGAAGCAAGCTGCCGTCAGCCCCTCGTATTCCCGCAGGATAATTAGTACGATATACGTATTCGACATTCTGATTCCCGTTCTGCTCATTTGATGACCACCACCGCAACGGCGAGTACTGACGATGAATTCCATCATCCCCCTTGGAAAATTTGAGAATGTACCCGTTAGAGAGGCTTGGCCAGCTGAGGACGATAACTTCACGCCGTGGCTTGCACAGCCGGACGCCATTACGATCCTTGGCAAAGCCTTAAACCTCGAACTGGAGGTTGAGGCGGTTGAACACTGGGTTGGCGCCTTCAAGGCGGATATTCTTGCGCGCATCGCAGATGAGCAAGACGACCATCGCGTGATCATCGAGAACCAATTCGAGCGAACAGATCACAAGCATCTAGGACAAATCCTGACCTATCTTGCCGGCATTGAAGGAGCAAAGACCATAATTTGGATTGCCGAGGTGATTCAGCCCGATCATCGCGCTGCAATAGATTGGCTCAACACGAACACCGCCGAGGATTTTTCATTCTTTGCGGTCGAGGTTGAACTCTGGCGTATTGGCAATTCGCCGCCGGCTCCTCGCTTCAACGTAATCGCTAGTCCGAACGACTGGACTCGATCGGCGCGGACAGCAACCCGCCAAGTCGCAGGGGCCGTTCGAGCGCAGAGTGATGCTGTTCGTCTGGGCTACTGGTCTTCATTTTCTGAGTATCTCAAGAAAAATGGCTCGGCATTTCAGCTCAAACGCCCCAATAGTAGACACTATTACAATTTTCCAACCGGACGATCTGGAATCCCGATCACCGTCACGTTCAGTACCGACAAAGAGAGAATCGGGGTCGAGCTGTACGTCTACAACGACGTAGAGAAGGCCGTCTTTCGCACTTTGCTCGCGGACAAGCAGACAATTGACGCAGAATTTGGGGAACAGCTCGATTGGCAGGAGCTCCCCCAGAGAAAGGCCTCGCGCATCGCGCTATTTCGTTCGGACATCAATCCTACGGACGAGAAGCAATATCTAGAACTCCATGCTTGGATGCTCGACAAGATGAATCGGTTCTGGAGAGTCTTCGTCCCCCGCGTGAAGTCAATGCGGCCAAGCGGCGAGGCCGGCTCGGTCGGACAGGAAGCAGAGGACGATTAGCCGTCAGGCTTCGGTCTTCCCCGGTCAAATTTCCGTCCCCAGCACGGGCGCCAATGGGGGTGAGTAACGGGCCAAAGGGGACGCCACTGAGAACAGTACTCAAGGCTCTGCCCGGCTTCGCTGATCGGAATCCGATCAAGGACGGCCTACCCAGCTTCATCAGTAAGTCAGTAGCCGCTCAGTCTCAAAGCGCTGAACGAACCGACCGCGCTCCATCCCCTAGCTCGCCGCCGCCCCATTCCCCGCCGTCTCGTTCCTGAACGCGGCCGCGAACAGTGCGCGGGTGTAGTCGGTCTTCGGCGCCTTGAACAATTGCGCGGCCGGCCCCTCCTCCACCACCTTGCCATGGCGCATCACGATGAGATGGCTGGCGAGGGCGGCAACGACGCGGAGGTCGTGCGAGATGAACATGTAGGTCAGCTCGCGCTTGCGCTGCAGCTCGCGCAGCAGCTCAACCATCTGCGACTGGAACAGCATGTCGAGCGCCGAGGTCGGCTCGTCCAGCACGACGAAGCTCGGCTCCAGCACGACCGCGCGGGCCACCGAGATGCGCTGGCGCTGGCCGCCGGAGAACTCGTGCGGATAGCGGAAGCGCGTCTCCGGATCGAGCCCGACATCGGTGAGCGCCTTGACGACCTTCGCCTCGGACTGCTCCTCCGACAGGTCAGGCTGATGCACGCTCAGGCCTTCGGCGATGATGTCGCCGACCGACATGCGCGGACTGAGCGCGCCGAACGGGTCCTGAAAGACGATCTGCATGTCGCGGCGGAACGGGCGCACCTGCTTGAAGGTCAGCCCCTGGATCTCGTTGCCAAGAAACACGATCGGACCGTCGGAGGAGATCAGCCGCAGCAGCGCCAGCCCCAACGTGGTCTTGCCGGAGCCGGATTCACCGACCACGCCGAGCGTCTCGCCCTTGCGCACGGCGATGCTGACGCCGTCGACCGCCTTGATGTGGCCGACGGTGGAGCGGAACAGGCCGCGCTTGATCGGAAACCAGACCTTGAGGTCTTTCGCCTGCATCACCACGGGCGCATCGGGCCGCGGCGGCGCCGGGTCCGGCTTCGGCTCGGCGGCGAGGAGCGCCCTGGTGTAGGGATGCGACGGCGCGGTGAACACCTGCTCGACCGGACCCTGCTCGACGATCTTGCCACCGTTCATGACGCAGACACGATCGGCGATGCGGCGGACGATGCCGAGGTCATGGGTGATGAACAGCAGGCTCATGCCGAGCCGGCCGCGGATGTCGGCGAGCAGCGCCAGGATCTGCGCCTGCACGGTGACGTCGAGCGCGGTGGTCGGCTCGTCGGCGATCAGCAGATCGGGCTCGTTGGCGAGCGCCATCGCGATCATCACGCGCTGGCGCTGGCCGCCGGAGAGCTGATGCGGATAGCTGCCGAGCCGCGTCTCCGGCTCGGGGATGCCGACTTGCGTCAGCAGTTCGAGCACGCGCGCCCGCGCCGCGCCGTTCGAGATCGGTCGATGCAGATGCAGGATCTCGCTGATCTGCCGCTCGATCGTGTGCAGCGGATTGAGCGAGGTCATCGGCTCCTGGAAGATGATGGAGATGTCGCTGCCCCGGATGCCGCGCATCTCGCCTTCCGACAGCGGCAGCAGATCGCGGCCCTTGAAGCGGATGCTGCCCGACGGATGCGAGGCGACCGGATAGGGCAAGAGCTTCAGCACCGACAGCGCGCTGACCGACTTGCCCGAGCCGGACTCGCCGACCAGGGCGACGCACTCGCCGCGCTTGATGTCGAACGAGACGTGGTCGACGGCGGTCGACAGGCGGCCCTGCTGGTGGAAGGCCACCGAGAGATCGCTGACCGAAAGCAGCGGCTGGCTGATCGCATCCATGTCGGTCACCTGAACGTCTTGCGCGGATCGAACGCGTCGCGCACGGCCTCGCCGATGAAGATCAAGAGCGACAGCATGATCGCGACCGAGAAGAAGCCGGTGAGACCGAGCCACGGCGCCTGCACGTTGGACTTGGCCTGCGACAGCATCTCGCCCAGCGACGGCGATCCCGGCGGCAGGCCGAAGCCGAGGAAGTCGAGCGCGGTCAGGGTCATCACCGAGCTCGACACGATGAAGGGCAGGAAGGTCATGGTCGCGACCATCGCGTTCGGCAGGAGATGGCGGACCATGATGACGGCGTTGGAGACGCCGAGCGCGCGCGCCGCCTGGATGTACTCGAAATTCCGGCCGCGCAGGAATTCAGCGCGCACCAGGCCGACCAGCGAGACCCAAGAGAACAGCAGCATGATCCCGAGCAGCGTGAAGAAGCCGGGCACCAGCACCGCCGACAGGATCAGGAGCAGATAGAGATAGGGAATCGCGTTCCAGATCTCGATGAAGCGCTGGAACAACAGATCGACCCAGCCGCCGAAATAACCCTGCACGCCGCCGGCGGCGATGCCGATGATCGAGGAGAAGAACGTCAGCGACAGGCCGAACAAAACGGAGATGCGGAAGCCGTAGATCAGCCGTGCGACGACGTCGCGGCCCTGGTCGTCGGTGCCGAGCCAGTTGTATTCGAGATCCCGGCAGCTCTTCAGCCCCTTCTTCTCGACCACGGATTTGCACTGTGCCTCCGTCAGCATCCAGGTCGGCGGCGATGGCGCCGGCGTCGGCAGATCGAGATTGTGCGTGGCGTAGGAGTAGCGGACCAGCGGCCAGATCACCGTGCCGCCCTTGTCCGCAATCAGCTTCTGCAGATACGGATCACGATAGTCCGCGGCGGTCTCGAAGTCGCCACCGAATGCCGTTTCCGGATAGGTGACGAACGCCGGGAAGTACAGGTGGCCGTCGAACTTGATCAGGAACGGCCGATCATTGGCGATCAGCTCGGCGAACAGCGACACCACGAACAGGAACAGGAAGATCCACAGCGACCAGTAGC
Organism: Bradyrhizobium sp. HKCCYLS3013; assembly: GCF_051167615.1. NCBI lineage: Bacteria > Pseudomonadati > Pseudomonadota > Alphaproteobacteria > Hyphomicrobiales > Nitrobacteraceae > Bradyrhizobium > Bradyrhizobium sp. HKCCYLS3013. The sequence continues at coordinate 88,070 of NZ_JBNPTK010000008.1, read as the reverse complement.
CGCGGCGGTTGGCCTTGAAGTTCTGCCAGCGGCGCTGATTGAGCGGCGACGGCCGAAAGCGGTGCCGCGTCGGCGGCACGGCCTCGCCGAGCGGGGCCTGCGCCTTGGTCTCGACCGGAGGGGTGGCTGTGATCGTCATCAGACCTCCCGCGCCTCGAAGTCGATCCGCGGATCGATCCACATGTAGGTCAGATCCGAGATCAGGTTGATCGCGAGGCCGAGCAGCGAAAAGATGAAGAGATTGCCGAACACAACGGGATAATCACGATTGAGAATGCTCTCGAACGAGAGCAGGCCGAGCCCATCCAGCGAGAAGATGGTCTCGATCAGCAGCGAGCCGGAGAAGAAGGCGTTGATGAAGGTGCCTGGAAAGCCGGCGATCACGATCAGCATGGCGTTGCGGAACACGTGGCCGTACAGAACCTGGTTCTCGCTGCAGCCCTTGGCGCGCGCGGTCATGACATATTGCTTGCGGATCTCGTCGAGGAACGAGTTCTTGGTCAGCAGCGTCATGGTCGCGAAGGCGCCAAGCGCCATCGATACCAGCGGCAAAGTGAGATGCCAGAAATAGTCGATGATCTTCCAGTACCACGGGAAGTCCGACCAGCCATCCGACGTCAGCCCGCGCAGCGGGAAGATGTTGAGAAACGAGCCGCCAGCGAACAGGATGATGAGCAGGATCGCGAACAGGAAGCCCGGAATGGCGTAGCCGATGATGATCACGGCCGAGGTCCAGACGTCGAAGCGCGAGCCGTCCTGCACCGCCTTGCGGATCCCCAGCGGGATCGAGATCAGGTAGGTCAGCAGGGTCATCCAGATGCCGAGCGACATCGACACCGGCAGCTTCTCCTTGATGAGCTGCAGCACGCTCGTGTCGCGGAAATAGCTCTTGCCGAAATCGAAGCGCGCGAAATTCCACACCATCAGCGCGAACCGCTCCGGCGCCGGCTTGTCGAAGCCGAACTGCTTTTCGAGCTGCTTGATGAAGGCGGGATCGAGCCCCTGCGCACCGCGATATTTCGAGTTCAGCTCGCCGCCGGATCCCACCTGTCCCGGCGGCCGCGCGCCGAAATCCGAACCACTGCCGCCCGAGATGCGCGAGGTGCCGCCGGTGTCGGCGCCGGTCAGTTGCGCGATGACGCGCTCGACCGGGCCGCCCGGCGCGAACTGCACCACGACGAAGGAGATGAAGAGGATCCCGAGCAGGGTCGGGAGCATCAGCAGGATGCGACGGGCGATATAGGCGGCCATGAACTACTTCGCCTGCTCCAGCTTTGCGGCTTTGGCGGCATCGTACCACCAGATGTCGGGGGCGCCGACGCCCGAGGCGTATTTCGGCGGCTTCGGCGGGTGGCTGAACTGATCCCAATAGGCGATCGGGTGGGTCTGGCGATACCATTGCGGTATCCAGTAGTGGCCGGCGCGGAACACGCGATCAAGCGCCCGGCAGGCCAAGGTCAGCTCGATGCGGGTCTCCGCCGAAATCGCCTTGTTGACCAGCGCGTCGATCGCGGGATTGCTGATGCCGCCGAGATTGTAGGAGCCCTTGGTCTTGGCCGCGTCCGAGGTGAAATACGGCCGCAGGCTGTCGCCGGGGGTCGGCGACATCGACAACCGCTGCACCGTGATGTCGAAATCGAAATCCTCGACGCGGGCGCGATACTGCACAGCGTCGACGATGCGCAGATCGGCGTCGATGCCGAGCGTCTGCAGGTTCTTGATCAGGGTGCCGTGATGCGGCTTGAACGAGACCTCGTCGATCAGGAACTCGATCGCGAACACCTCGCCATTCGGTAGCAGCCGCTTGCCGTCCTTCACCGGCAGGCCGGCCTGCTGCAGCAGTTGCGTGGCCTTGCGCAGCAGCGTGCGATCCTGCCCCGAGCCATCGGAGACGGGAGGGACAAAGGGCTCGCCAAACACATCGTCGGGCACCTGGCCGCGGAACGGCTCGAGGAGCTTCAGCTCCTCCGGCGACGGCGGCCCGACCGCGACCATGTCGGAGTTCTGGAACGGCGACACGGTGCGCGCATAGGCGCCGTACATGATGGTCTTGTTGGTCCATTCGAAGTCGAACGCGTAGGTCAGCGCCTGGCGGACGCGCGGGTCCTTGAACTTGTCGCGGCGGGTGTTGATGAACCAGCCCTGTCCGCCGGACGGCGTCTCGTCCGGCAGCAGCTCGCGCTTGACGCGGCCGTCCTTGATCGCCGGGAAATCGTAGCGCGTCGCCCAGATGCGCGAGGTGAACTCCTCGCGGAACAGATAGCTCTTGGCGGTGAAGCCCTCGAAGGCGACGTCGCGGTCGCGATAGAACTCGTAGCGGACGATGTCGAAATTATACATGCCGCGGCTGACCGGCAGGTCGGCGGCCCACCAGTCCTTGACGCGCTCGAACTCGACATAGCGGTTGATCTCGTATTTGCCGACCTTGTAGGGGCCCGAGCCGAGCGGCACGTCCAGCGGGTTCTCGTCGAAGGCGCGGTTGGCGTAATAAGCCTTGGAGAAGATCGGCAGGGTCACGACATAGAGCGGCACGTCGCGCGCGCGCTTCTCGACGAAGCTCACCACGACGGTCGCATCGTCGAGCGCCTCGGCCTTGATGAAGTCGCGCAGCTGCACGACGATCAGCGGGTGGCCCTTTTCCTTCAAGGTGTTCAGCGAGAACGCGACGTCATGTGCCGTGATCTTCGTGCCGTCGTGGAAGCGCGCCTCGGGACGGAGCGTGAAACGATAGCTCAGCTTGTCCGCTGATATCGCGACGGACTTCGCGACCAGCCCATACACCGCGTCCGGCTCGTCGCTCGCGCGCACCATCAAGGTCGCGAACGTCATGTCCATGCCCTGGGCGCCCTCGCCCTTGAGGACATAGGCATTGAACGAGTTGAACGTCTGGTAGGACTGGTTGTAGGCGCGCACCGAGGGGATCAGCGAGAACAGCCCGCCCTTCGGCGCGTCGGGATTGACGTAGTCGAACTGCCGGAAGTCGGCGGGATATTTCAAATCGCCGAACGCCGACATGCCGTGGGCCTCGGCGCCGAACTCCGCGGCCTTGGCCGGCGTGAGCAACGGCGCCGTGAGCGCGCCGAGCCCAAGCCCGAGCACGCCGCGCCGCGACAAATGAGAAAGCCGGCTCAAGAGCGCTTCACCTTGGCGGCCTTGTCGGCATCGTACCACCACAGATTCGGCCAGCCGGACCGCGCATATTTCGGGAATGGCGTGAAATGGCTGAAGCGGTCCCAGCGCGCGCTGCGCGAAAACGGATAGGTGAACTGCGGGACGACGTAGAAATTCCACAGCAGCACCCGATCCAGCGCGTGCGTCGCGGCTTCGAGCGAGGCGCGATCCTTGGCGTAGATGATCTTCTCGATCAGCGCGTCGACGGCGGGATTCTTGATGCCAATCGTGTTCTTCGAGCCGGGTTCGTCGGCGGCCTTGGAGCCCCAGAAATCGCGCTGCTCGTTGCCGGGCGACAGCGACTGCCCCCAGACGTCGATGATCATGTCGTAGTCGAAGGTGCGCACCCGGTTCTCATACTGGACGTTATCGACCTGGCGGACCGTCACCGCGACGCCGAGGCGCTCCAGCGACGGCTTGTAGAACAGCACGATGCGCTCGGACGACGGGTCCTGGACCAGGAGTTCGACCGTGACCGGCTTGCCGGCGGGATCGACGAGCTTGCGGTCCTTGATCTCGAAGCCTGCGTCCTTCAGCAGCCTGGTGGCCTCTCGCAGATTGGCGCGAACGTTCTCGGGATTGCCGCCCACCGGGGCCTGGTAGACCGTAGTGAACACGTCCGGCGGCACCTTGTCGCGCAGCTCCTCGAGGATCTGCAGCTCCTGGCCCTGCGGCAGCCCGGAACAGGCCAGATCGGTGCCTTCGAAGTAGCTGTTGATCCGCTTGTACTGGCCGTAGAACAGCTGCTTGTTCATCTCCTCGAAATCGAAGGCGTAGTTGAAGGCGCGCCGCAGCCGCGCGTCCTGGAATTGCGGACGCCGCAGGTTGAAGGCGAAGCCCTGCATGCGGCCGGAATCGCTGATCGGGAATTCGTCCTTGACCACGCGCTTGTCGTTGATGGCCGGGAAGTCGTAGGCCGTCGCCCATTGCTTGGCGGAGTTCTCGTTGATCCAGTCGGCCTGGTCGGCCTTGAAGGCCTCGAGGGCGACGATGTTGTCGCGGAAATATTCGAACTGCAGCTCGTCGAAATTGTTCTGCCCGATCTGGACCGGCAGGCTGGCGCCCCAGTAGTCCTTGACGCGCTCCATCTTGATCGAGCGGCCGGGCACGAATTCCTTGATGCGATACGGGCTCGACCCGAGCGGCGGCTCCAGCGTCGTCGCGGTGACGTCGCGCTTGCGCCCTTGCGCGTCGGTGCCTTCCCACCAGTGCTTCGGCAGCACCAGCAGCTCGCCAACGATGTGCGGCAGCTCGCGATTGCCCGGACCGTCGAAGGTGAACTTGACCTCGAGATCGCCGGTCTTCTCGGCCTTCACGACATGGCGATAATAGGACGAATAGTGCGGGCTGTTCTTCTTCAGGACGTCGAGCGAGAAGATGACGTCCTCGGGCGTCACCGGCTTGCCGTCGTTCCAGCGCGCTTCCTTGCGCAGGCGGTAGATGACCCAGGAGTAGTCGTCCGGATACGCCGCCGACTCGGCGAGCAGGCCGTATTCGGTCGACACCTCGTCCTGCGACCGCGTCATCAGGGTCTCGTAGACCAGCCCCGCCGCGGAGGCGATGTTGCCCTTCACATACATCACGACGATGTTGAAATTATCGAAGGTGCCGAGCGAGATCATCCGCGCTGTGCCGCCCTTGGGCGCGTCGGGATTGACGTAGTCGAAGCGCTTGAAGTCGGCCGGGTACTTGATCTCGCCGAACAGCGACAGGCCGTGGCGCCAGACCAGTTGCTCGCCGGCCTGCGCCTGCGCGGCGTCGAGCGGGACGAGGCTGGCGGCGGTGCCGAGCGCCGGGGTCATCGCAGCGAAGACGCTGCTCTGCAGGAGCTGTCGTCGGGTAATCGTCAAATGAGACTTCCTCTGAATAAGACCGCTTGAAGCAGGTGGTCGGCCGTGGCCGCTGCTGCTCAAAGATCCAACGTTCGATCGTAACCCAATTCGCAAGGGCAGGTTTCGCCGGCCTCAGCCAGGGTGCTCCAGCCCGTGAACCCGTTCCATTCAGGGGACCAATATACGGCAAGGTTTCGACCAATAACCTTGCTTTTTCCTCATGATACCGGGTTGTGAACGAGGTGGATGCGACCAAAGGTCCCAAATGCGGCGAAATTCGCCCCGCAAAGCAAAACGGCCGGGCTTGGGGCCCGGCCGTCGGAAATTGGGGATCAGCAGCCGATCACTTGGCTGCGGTCGGCAGCGGCGCCGGATTGTCCGACAGCGAGTTCAGATAGGCCAGCACGTCGGCGCGCTCCGAGTCCTTCTGGATGCCGGCAAACCCCATCGCGGTGCCCGGGATGTAGCCCTTCGGATTGGCGATGAAGTGGTTGAGTTCCTCGATCGTCCAGGTGCCGCCCTTGGCCGCCATCGCTGCCGAGAATTTGAAGCCGCGGCCTTCGCCGATCTTGTCGCCGACGATGCCGTAGAGGTTCGGGCCGACGGCATTCTTGCCGCCCTTGTCGAAGGTGTGGCAGGCCGCGCACTTCTTGGCAGCGGCAGCGCCCTTCTCGACCGAGGCGGTCTGCAGCAGCTTCTCGATCGGCTCGGCCGCGGCCGGCGCAGCGGCTTCCTTGCCTGCGCCCTCGGCCTCCTTCACCGCGATCTCGAAACCCGGCTTCTCCGGCATTTTCGGCGCGAACAGCGCGCCGGCGGAAAAGCTCGTGACCAGCACGACCAGACAGGCGGCCAGGACGGCGCCGAGGATTTTGTTCAGTTCGAAGGAGTCCATTTTGGAATCAGGCTCCGAGGGCGGATTTCATTGCTTGGGGGCCGCGGGGCCGCGACCGTGAGTCGCCCCAGGATTCGAGAAAGGACTCGTGAAGGCATCGAGCGGAATCGAGCCGTCGCGCCTCCCCCTGCGGCAGAAGTGAGATATCGGTTTGCCCGTGCTCTGGCAACCCGTATAAGCGGGCGGCTTTCGCTGTCCCCATCAAGCCCGGCCGCGCTGTTGCGACCGGCTCCGACCTGCCGTTTTCCGGATGACCAAGTCCAAAATCCTCGTGCTGATCCCGGCCCGCATGGCCTCGACCCGCCTGCCCGGTAAGCCGCTGCTCGACATCGCCGGCCAGCCGATGATCGTGCAGGTGCTCCGGCGCGCGCAGGAGGCGGGAATCGGCCGGGTGGCCGTGGCAACGGACACGCCGGAGATTGCTGCGGCTGTCGCTGCCGCGGGTGGCGAGGTGGTCATGACCAGGCCGGATCACCCCTCGGGGTCAGACCGCATCTACGAGGCCATGTGCAAGCTCGACCCTGCCCGCGAGGCCGAGATCGTGGTCAACCTGCAGGGCGATTTCCCGACCATCGACCCGCAGAACATCAGCGACGTGCTGCCGCCGCTGGAGGATCCCGCGGTCGACATCGCGACCCTTGCCGCGCAGATCCATACCGAGGAGGAGAGCCTCAACCCGAACGTCGTCAAGGCGGTCGGCTCGACTGTCGGTGGACGGCGCCTGCGCGCGCTGTATTTCACCCGGGCCACGGCGCCGCATGGCGACGGACCGAGGTACCATCACATCGGCCTCTACGCCTACCGCAGGGCGGCGCTGGAGCGCTTCGTCAGCCTGCCGCCATCGCCGCTGGAGCAGCAGGAGAAGCTGGAACAGCTGCGGGCGCTGGAGGACGGCATGCGCATCGACGTGATGGTAGTCGACGCCGTGCCGCGCGGCGTCGACACCGCGGCCGACCTCGAAACCGCACGCCGGCTGCTGTCCAAGGCTTAATTGACAAAGGCTTGAGCTGCTAGAAGGCCCACCATGAGCAAGATCTTGAAAATCGCATTCCAGGGCGAGCCGGGAGCCAATTCCCACATCGCCATCTCCGAGGCCTATCCGACCGCCGAGGCCATGCCCTGCGCGACCTTCGAGGACGCGCTGAGCGCGATCTCCTCCGGCGAGGCCGATCTCGGCATGATCCCGATCGAGAATTCGGTCGCAGGCCGCGTCGCCGACATCCACCATCTGCTGCCGGCCTCTGGCCTCTACATCATCGGCGAATGGTTCCTGCCGGTGCGCCACCAGCTGATGGCGCTGAAGGGCACCAGGCTCGCCGACATCAAGACGGTCGAGAGCCATGTCCACGCGCTCGGCCAGTGCCGCCGCATCATCCGCCAGCTCGGCGTCCGGCCGATCGTGGCCGGCGACACCGCGGGCAGCGCGCGGGACGTCTCGCAGCGCGGCGACAAGAGCGTGGCGGCGATCGCCTCGCGGCTGGCCGCCGAGATCTACGGCCTCGACATCCTCGCCGAGGACATCGAGGACGAGGCCCACAACACCACCCGCTTCGTCGTGCTGGCGCGCCAGGAGCAGTGGGCAGAGCAGAATTCCGGGCCGCTGGTGACGAGCTTCGTGTTCCGCGTCCGCAACCTGCCGGCCGCGCTGTACAAGGCGCTCGGCGGCTTCGCCACCAACGGCGTCAACATGACCAAGCTCGAGAGCTACATGGTCGACGGCAACTTCTTCGCGACGCAGTTCTACGCCGACGTCGACGGCCATCCCAACGACAAGGGGCTGGCCTTCGCGCTGGAGGAGCTGAAGTTCTTCTCGCGCGAGCTGCGCATCGTCGGCGTCTATCCGGCGCATCCGTTCCGCGCGACGTTCAGCGAGCGGATGGAGTGATCGGGGCTCACGCTTCGAGATAGGCCGCGAGCTCCGCGGGCGTTCCCGTCGGGAACGCCGCCTTCAGATGCTCGAGGAAGGCGGAGACGCGCGCGCTCAGCAGCCGGCGCGATGGATAGAGCGTCCACAGCGCGATGGCGGGCGCGTCCAGATCGCCCCAATGCGCCAGCCGGCCGGCCGCCAGATCGTGGCTGACGAGCGACAGCGGCAGGCACGCGGCGCCGACGCCCGCGCGGACCGCATCGCGAACCATGATCAGCGACGACAGGCGAAGGATGGGGTCGAACGCGATGCGCGATCGTTCCGCCGGCCCTTTCACCTCCCAGACTGCGTTCTGATCGCTGCCGCGCACGACCGCTGGAATGACGGCGTGATCCGCCGGCCGCGTCAGGCCTGGGCTCGCCACGACCACCAGTTGGTCGCGCAGGAAGATGCGTCCAACCAGACTTTCATCGGGATCGGGATTGACCCGGATCACCAGGTCATAGCCTTCCTCGACCATGTCGACGGTGCGGTCGTCGGTGGTCACGTCGAGACGGACCTCCGGATATCGAAGCGCAAACGCGGCGGCGAGCTTGCCCATCGCGGTCTGCGAGAACAGCAGCGGCGCACTGATCCGCAACCGGCCGCGCGGCTTGTCGCCGCCGGAGGAAATGGCGGCGACCGTCTCGTCGAGCTCGGTCAGCAGCGCCCCCGCGCGCTCGAACAGCGCCCGCCCCTCCTCGGTCAGCTTCAGCGCGCGTCCGCCGCGCTCGATGAGCCTGAGATCCAGGCTCGCTTCCAGCTCGCCGACCCGGCGGGACAGCGTCGCCTTGGGACGACCGCTGGCGCGGGCGGCACGGCCGAAGCCGCCGTGGCGGGCGACGAGGTTGAAATCGGCGAGCGCAAGCAGATCCATCCGTTCCACCAGTGAGACGACCTGTACAGATATAGCGTCTATTGGCTCGCGTGTGGATCGATATCTTCCGGGTGTCCCAACAAGCCAACCCGGAGTGATCCCCATGACCATCCTCGTGACCGGCGCCACTGGAAATGTCGGCCGCCGCGTCGTCGAACAGCTCGTCAAGCGCGGCGCCGATGTCCGCGCCCTCGTCCGCGATCCCGCCAAGGCCAACTTTCCAGCGGGCGTTCAGATCGCCCAAGGCGACCTGCTCGACATCGATTCGCTCCGCGGCGCGTTCTCTGGCGTCTCGACGCTGTTTCTGCTCAACGCCGTCACATCAGAGGAATTCACCCAGGCGCTGGTCGCGCTCAACATCGCTCGCGAGGCCGGCATCGAGCGGATCGTCTATCTCTCGGTGATCCACAGCGACGTCTACGTCAACGTGCCGCACTTCGCCGGCAAATTCGCCGTCGAGCGGATGATCGAGCAGATGGGCCTCCACGCCACCATCCTGCGGCCGGCCTACTTCATGAACAACGATCTCACGATCAGGGACGTCGTGCGCGGCTACGGCGTGTACCCGATGCCGATCGGCAGCAAAGGCCTCGCCATGATCGATGCCCGTGACATCGGCGAGATCGCGGCCATCGATCTGATCCGCCGCGAGCAGTCCTCGACGCCGCTGCCGCTGACGCGGATCAACCTTGTCGGCCCCGACACGCTGAACGGCGCCGATGCCGCCGCTGTCTGGTCCGAGGTGCTGGGGCGTCCGATCGGCTATGGCGGCGACAACACCGCGGGCTTCGAGACCAACCTGCGGCAGCTCATGCCGAGCTGGATGGCGTTCGACATGCGGCTGATGAGCGAGCGCTTTCAGACCGACGGCATGGTGCCGGACGATGGCGACGTCGCCCGCCTGACCGCGCTGCTCGGCCGCCCCTTGCGCTCCTATCGCGACTTCGTCGCCGAGAGCGCGACCGTCGCCTGACGGCACACCCCATGCGTCTGCGGGACGTCTCCATGAGAGCGTCCCGCGCAATCCAAGGAGGTCATCATGACCAATCAAACGAACGATGGCGTCACCATGAAGCCCAACATCCTCGTGCTCGGCGCGACCGGCGGCACCGGACGGCTGATCGTGCGCGACGCGCTGGCGCGCGGCCATCACGTCACCGCGCTGGTGCGCTCGCCGGAGAGGGCCGGGGATCTGCAAGGCGCGCAATTGATCGTCGGCGATGCCCGCGACGAAGCTACGCTGCGCAAGGCGCTCAAGGGACAGAACGCCGTGATCAGCTCACTGGGCACACCGCTCAGTCCATTCCGCGAGGTCACGACGCTCTCGACCTCGACGCGCGCGCTCGTCAACGCGATGAAGGCCGAGCATGTCGCGCGTCTGGTCGCCATCACCGGCATCGGCGCCGGCGACAGCCGCGGCCATGGCGGCTTCGTCTACGACCGGCTGATCCTGCCGCTGCTGCTGCGCAACGTCTACGCGGACAAGAACCGGCAGGAGGCCGTCATTCGCGACAGCGGGCTCGATTGGCTCATCGTTCGCCCCGCCATGCTGAACGACAAGCCTGGCGGGCAGAAGCTGCGTGCACTGACGGATCTCGCCGGCTTTCACGGCGGCACGATTGCGCGGGCCGACGTCGCGCGCTTCGTGGTGGACCAAGTGAGCGACGACAGCTTTCTGCATCGCGCGCCGCTGATCACATGGTGAGACCAGCGCCGTCCTGCTTATGCCGCCGCCTTCCGCTCGAGGCCGAAGGCGTCGGCGAGCAGGCTGTAGGAGCGCTTGCGGGCGTCGTGATCGTAGATCGCGGTGATCACCATCAGCTCGTCGGCCTGGCTCGCTGCGATCATCGGATCGAGCTTGGCCCGCACCGTCGCCGGCGCGCCCACGAACAGCCGCGAGCGGTTGCGCGCGATCGAGGCCCGGTCCGCGTCTGTATACATGTACGCCGCCGCTTCCTCCGGGCTCGGCAGCGGCAGGAACTGGCCGCGGTCGCGCCGCAAGCGGTTGAGGTCCATCGACGACGCCAGCCGCTCGGCCTCGGCGTCGGTCTCGGCTGTCACCACTGCGACTGCCAGGATCGCATGCGGCTGCGAGCGCCAGCGCGACGGTGTGAAATGCGCGCGGTAGGTCCGCATCGCATCCACGGCATCGTGGCTCGCGAAATGATGCGCGAAGCCGAACCCCATGCCGAGCTGCGCCGCCAGCTCGCTGGAATAGTCGCTGGAGCCGAGCAGCCAGATCGGCGGCAGCGGCGCATCATCGGGCATGGCGATCACGTTGTTGTAGGGATGGCCGGCGGGGAACTCGCGGGTCTCCCACAGCATCAGCTCATGCAGCCGCTCCAGGAAGTCATCGCCCTCACGACGGTCGAGCCGGCTGCGCAGCGCATAGGCCGTGGTGCCGTCGGTGCCGGGCGCGCGGCCCAGGCCGAGATCGATCCGGCCGGGAAACAGTGCCTCCAGCATCTTGAAGCGCTCCGCGACCACCAGCGGCGCATGGTTGGGCAGCATCACGCCGCCGGAGCCGACGCGGATGTGCTGCGTCGCTGCCGCGATCTGCCCAATCATGATGTCGGGCGACGGGCTCGCCACCGACGGCAGGCTGTGGTGCTCGGCCAGCCAGTAGCGGACGTAGCCGAGCTGATCGACGTGACGGGCCAGGTCGATGCTGTTACGCAGCGCCACTGACGCCGGCGTGGCGGTGGTGGTAACGGAGAGGTCGAGGACTGAAATCGGGATCATGGCTTCAACCTAATGACTGCGAGGCGCGCCACAATGGGCTGGAAGCGATGGTGACCTGCCGGAAATGCAGTGGATGGCTGGACCTAATGTTGGGAAAATACGATTGTATACATCAACGAAACCAAACTATCCCACATTCAAAATTGATAAAAACCCCTTCGCCATAATCGATAACCTTTGATATTGTTTACCTTTATTGTCCCACTCTGCATTTCCAATAGCTCCTCAAAAATCCGCTTCTTGCCATATCAGTGGGCCAAATCCCATTTCTGGTGGGCTGTTTATTGCAGCGCCCTTCCCTTATCTTGGCACATCCAGAGGCCGATCCCCTCTTGAGTTGAAATTTACGCCCCAGCCGGAACCTGCGTTGCCATGACCGACCTCGCCACCGCCATTGCCGACGGCCACACCGCGATTCCCCGGCCGAAGATCTCGTTCGAGTTCTTCCCGCCGAAGACCGAGGAGATGGACCGGACGCTGTGGGCCTCGATCGAGCGCCTCGCCCCGCTGGAGCCGAGCTTCGTCTCGGTGACCTATGGTGCCGGCGGCTCGACGCGCGAGCGCACCCACGCCACGATCGCGCGCATCCTGAAGGAAACCGCGCTGCTGCCGGCGGCGCATCTCACTTGCGTCGGCGCTTCGCGCCACGAGATCGACGAGGTCGTCGACCGCTATCACGAGGTCGGCGTCCGCCACATTGTGGCGCTGCGCGGCGATCCGCCCGGCGGCATCGGCACGCCCTACTACACCCATGCCGAAGGCTATCAGAGCTCGCCCGAGCTGATCGCCGGCATCAAGAAGCGCCATCCCGATATCGAGGTCTCGGTCTCGGCCTATCCGGAGAAGCACCCCGAGAGCCGCGACTTCGACGCCGACATCGACATGCTCAAGGCCAAGGTCGACGCCGGCGCCACCCGCGCCATCACCCAGGTGTTCTTCGACAACGATCTCTACTTCCGATACCTCGACCGTGTCCGCGCCCGCGGCATCACGATCCCGATCGTGCCCGGCATCATGCCGATGCACAATTTCAAGCAGGCGCGCGGCTTCGTGACCCGCGCCGGCACGACGGTGCCGGACTGGCTGGCCGAAAAATTCGACGGTCTCGACGACGATCCCGAGACCCGCAAGCTGGTCGCGGCGACCGTCGCCGCAGGCCAGGTGCAAAAGCTCGCCAAGCATGGCGTCGACACCTTCCATTTCTACACCATGAACCGCGCCGACCTCGTGTTCGCGATCAGCCATCTGCTCGGCATCCGTCCGAAGTCCGCCAACAAGGCTGCCGCCTGATGTCCGCCCCTGTATCTCCAGCGCGTACCGCCTTCCTTGCCGCTGCCCGCGAGCGCATCCTGATTCTCGACGGCGCCATGGGCACGATGATCCAGGCGCTGCAGCTCGACGAGGCCGCCTTCCGCAGCGAGCGGTTCAAGGACTTCCATCGCGACCTCCGCGGCAACAACGACCTGCTGATCCTGACGCAGCCCGACGCCATCGAGGACATCCACGCGCAATATCTGCGCGCCGGGGCCGACATCGTCGCCACCAATACGTTCTCGGCGACCTCGATCGCGCAGGCCGATTACGACCTCTCCGACATCATCTACGAGCTCAACCGCGAGGGCGCCCGGCTCGCCCGCAATGCCGCGACCCGCGTTGCCGCCGAGGACGGCAAACAGCGCTTCGTCGCCGGCGCGATGGGTCCGACCAACCGCACCGCCTCGATCTCGCCTGACGTGTCGAACCCCGGCTACCGCGCCGTGACCTTCGACGATCTCCGGCTTGCCTATGGCGAGCAGGCGCGCGGGCTCTTGGACGGCGGCGCCGACATCCTGCTGCTCGAGACCATCTTCGACACGCTCAACGCCAAGGCGGCGCTGTACGCCATCGCCGAGCTCTGCGAGGAGCGCGGCATCGACGTGCCCGTCATGATCTCGGGCACCATCACCGACAAGTCCGGCCGCCTGCTCTCGGGCCAGATGCCGGAGGCGTTCTGGAATTCGGTGCGTCATGCCAAGCCGCTGACCATCGGCTTCAACTGTGCGCTCGGCGCCGAGGATTTGCGCGCGCATGTCGCCGACATCGGCCGCGTCGCCGACACGCTGGTCTGCGCCTATCCCAATGCCGGCCTGCCCAACGAGTTCGGCCAGTACGACGAGACGCCGGCCTACATGGCGCGACTGATCGGCGAGTTCGCGTCGGCCGGCCTCGTCAACATCGTCGGCGGCTGCTGCGGCACCACCCCCGACCATATCGCCGCGATCGCCGCCGCCGTTGCCCCGCACAAGCCGCGCGCCGTGCCCGAGATCGCGCCGCGGCTGCGGCTGTCGGGCCTGGAGCCGTTCGAGCTGACGCCCGCCATTCCCTTCGTCAATGTCGGCGAGCGCACCAACGTCACCGGCTCGGCCAAATTCCGCAAGCTGATCACCGCCGGCGACTACACCGCGGCGCTGCAGGTCGCGCGCGACCAGGTCGAGAACGGCGCCCAGGTCATCGACGTCAACATGGACGAGGGCCTGCTCGATTCGGAAGCCGCGATGCGGACCTTCCTCAACCTCGTCGCCGCGGAGCCGGACATCGCCCGCGTTCCCGTGATGGTCGACTCCTCGAAATTCCACGTCATCGAGGCCGGCCTGAAATGCGTGCAGGGCAAGCCGGTGGTGAACTCGATCTCGCTCAAGGAGGGCGAGGAGAAGTTCATTCACGAAGCGAAGATCGCGCGCCGGCACGGCGCCGCGGTCGTGGTGATGGCATTCGACGAGACCGGCCAGGCCGACACCTATCAGCGCAAGACCGAGATCTGCGCCCGCGCCTACAAGATCCTGGTCGAGACGGTCGGCTTCCCACCGGAAGACATCATCTTCGATCCGAACATCTTCGCGATCGCGACCGGGCTGGAAGAGCACAATAACTACGGCGTCGACTTCATCGAAGCGACACGCTGGATCCGCCATAACCTGCCGCATGCCCACATTTCCGGCGGCGTGTCCAATCTCTCCTTCTCGTTCCGCGGCAACGAGCCGGTGCGCGAAGCCATGCATTCGGTGTTCCTGTATCACGCCATCAAGGCGGGCATGGACATGGGCATCGTCAATGCCGGCCAGATGATCGTCTATGACGACATCGATCCGGAGCTGCGCCAGGTGTGCGAGGACGTCGTGCTCAACCGCGACCCCGGCGCGTCCGAGCGGCTGCTGGCGCTGGCAGAGAAGTTTCGCGGCCAGGGCAAGCAGACCAAGGAGGCCGATCTCGCGTGGCGCGAATGGCCGGTCGGCAAGCGGCTGAGCCACGCGCTGGTGCATGGGATCACCGAGTTCATCGATGTGGACACCGAAGAGGCCCGCGCCGCCGCGACCCGGCCGCTCGACGTCATCGAAGGCCCGCTGATGGCCGGCATGAACGTGGTCGGCGACCTCTTCGGCGACGGCAAGATGTTCCTGCCGCAGGTGGTGAAGTCGGCGCGCGTGATGAAGCAGGCGGTCGCCTATCTGATGCCGTTCATGGAGGCGGAGAAGGCCGCCAACAAGGGCCGCGCCAATGAGCGCTCCAACGCCGGCAAGATCGTGCTCGCCACCGTCAAGGGCGACGTGCACGACATCGGCAAGAACATCGTCGGCATCGTGCTCCAGTGCAACAATTTCGAGGTCATCGACCTCGGCGTCATGGTGCCCGCGGCCAGGATCATCGAGACGGCGAAGGCCGAGAACGCCGACATCGTCGGCCTGTCCGGCCTGATCACGCCTTCGCTCGACGAGATGGCCTATCTGGCGTCCGAGCTGGAGCGCCAGGGTCTCAATGTGCCGCTGCTGATCGGCGGCGCCACGACGAGCCGCGTCCATACTGCGGTCAAGATCGATCCGAACTACCAGAATGGCCCGGTCGTTCACGTCAACGACGCCAGCCGCGCCGTCGGCGTCGCCTCCTCACTGCTGTCGCCGGAGCGCAAGGATGCCTACGCCACGGAGGTTCGCAGCGAGTATCAGAAGATCGCCGCGGCGCATCTGCGCGGCCAGGCCGACAAGAAGCGGCTGAAGCTCGCGGACGCCCGCGCCAACGCGCCGAAGATCGACTTCGCCAAGGCGAAGCCGGTGAAGCCGACCTTCCTCGGCACCAAGACGTTCGTCGACTATGACCTCGCCGAGCTCGTGCCCTATATCGACTGGACTCCGTTCTTCCAGACCTGGGAGCTCGCCGGTCGTTTTCCTGGCATCCTCGACGATGCCAAGGTCGGCGAGGCCGCGCGGGCGCTGTATGACGACGCGCTGAAGATGCTCGAGCGCATCGTCGACGAGAAGTGGTTCACGGCGCGCGCCGTGATCGGCTTCTGGCCGGCGAACGCCGTCGGCGACGACATCGTGCTCTATGCCGACGACGGCCGCACCCAGGAGATCGCGACGCTGCACACGCTGCGGCAGCAACTCGAGAAGCGCGAGGGCCGCTTCAACACCGCGTTGTCCGATTTCGTCGCGCCTGTGGATGCCGGCGTGCCGGACTATGTCGGCGGCTTCGTCGTCACGACGGGCCTCGGCGAGGACGCCGTCGCCGACCGCTTCAAGAACGCCAATGACGACTACTCCTCGATCCTGGTCAAGGCACTGGCCGACCGCCTTGCCGAAGCCTTTGCCGAACGCCTGCATGCCCGCGTCCGCCGCGAGTTCTGGGCCTACGCTCCGGACGAGGCTCTCTCCGCCGATGACCTGATCCTGGAGAAGTATCAGGGCATCCGCCCGGCCCCCGGCTATCCGGCGCAGCCCGACCACACCGAGAAGGCGACCTTGTTCGAGCTGCTCGATGCCGAGAAGAATGCCGGCGTCCGCTTGACCGAGAGCTTTGCGATGTGGCCGGGCTCGTCGGTCTCGGGCCTCTATTTCGCCTCGCCGGAGAGCTTCTATTTCGGCGTCGGCAAGATCGAGCGCGACCAGGTCGAGGACTACGCCGCGCGCAAGGGCATGACGGTGACCGAGGTCGAGCGCTGGCTGGCGCCGATCCTGAACTACATCCCGGCGAGGGGCGGCCAGCAGGCAGAGACGCCTCGCGCAACCGCTGCGCCCGCTCCCGCAGCAGCCAACGACGCCGCGCCCGCGGAGCTCGCCAGTCATCCGGCCGGCTGCACCTGCGCCGTGCATCTGGCCTGGCGCAAGAAGGCGGTCGGCGCGAAGTAGCCGGCGCAGTCACCACGCCCACAACTGTCGTCCCGGCGAACGCGGGGACCCATACCGCGTGATGTATCGGTCGTACGCGATCGCGGAGACCGAGCTCACCAACAACTTTCCGGGGTTATGGGTCCCTGCGTTCGCCGGGACGACACCTCGTGATGGCGGACGGCTCTCGCCTCTCATCGGCGTTCGCGACACCGAGGGTTGGAGCCATCCTCCGTGTCTCCAGCGCCACGACCGCTCCGAATGACAAAGCGCCACAGTCGCCGCCAGGCGATGCGGCGTGGACATCGCCGCCGTAACCGGCTGAAATAGGCCCGGGGCCTTCGGGTGGTTTTGGTTCATGTCGTTGCAGTTCAGGCTTGCGTCGCGAAACCTGTTCCATGACAGGCTGCGCTTCATCGCGACCATCATCGGCATCATCTTCTCGATCGTGCTGGTGACCGTGCAGATGGGTCTCTATGTCGGCTTCCGCCGGATGGTCACGACCATGATCGACCACTCCCCGGCCGAGCTGTGGATCATGCCAGTCGGCACCAAATGCTTCGAGGACCCCTCGCTGCTCGACGAGCGGCAGCGGTTTCGCGCGCTTGCGGTTCCCGGCGTGGCGGAGGCGACGCCGCTGGTGATCGGCTATGCGCAATGGCGGCTGCCGCAGGGCACGACGACGCCGGTCTTCGTGGTCGGCTCGGAGCTGCGCGGACTCGGGCTGCATCCCTGGAACGTGGTGGAGGGACGGCTGGACGACCTGTCGGTGCCGGGCGCGGTCGCGATCGACCGGACCTATTTCGAGCGGCTCGGCATCACCGGCGTCGAGCAGGCCGCGGAGCTGCGCGATCGCAAGGTGCAGGTGATGGCGGTGACCAAGGGCATCCGCTCGTTCACGACGACGCCTTACGTTTTTACCGACGTGGAGCGCGCGCGGACCTATACCGGCATCGCGCCGAACAAGGCGTCCTATCTGCTGGTGAAGCTGACGCCCGATGCCGATCTCGGCACGGTGCAGCAGGCGCTGCGCGGCAATCTCGGAAACGTCGACGTGCTGACCGCAGCCGAGTTCCGCAGCCGCAGCCGCTCGTTCTGGCTGTTCGGCACCGGCGCCGGCGCGGCGCTGTTCGCCGGCGCGCTGCTGGGACTGATCGTCGGCACCGTGATCGTGGCGCAGACGCTCTATTCCAGCACAAAGGATCATATCAACGAGTTCGCGACGCTGCGCGCGATCGGCTCGACCAGCCGCTACATCTACACCGTCATCATCTGGCAGGCGCTGCTCAGCGCCATCGTCGGCTTCGCCGGAGCCGCCGGCATCGGCAAGATCGTGGCGGCGGCGACGGCGGAATCGGCGCTGCCGGTCATCATGACGGCGGCGCTGACGGTCGCGCTGTTCGTGCTGACGGTGACGATGTGCATCGGCTCGGCGATCGCGGCGATCCTCAAGGTCATGCGCATCGATCCGACGCTGGTGTTCTCGCGATGACCGAGACCGTGCTCGAGGCCACCGATCTCGTGCATCACCTCGGCCAGGGGGCCGGCCGGGTGCAGGCGCTGAAGGGCGTGAGCCTGTCGCTGAAGGGCGGCGAGCTGGCGCTGCTGATGGGTCCCTCGGGCAGCGGCAAGACGACGCTGCTGTCGATCCTGGGCTGCCTGATGACGCCGGATGGCGGAACCGTGCGGGTTGCCAGCCAGCCGGTCGCGGGGCTCGATCCCGAGGCGCTGGCGAAGCTGCGCCGCGAGCGCATCGGCTTCATCTTCCAATCCTATCATCTGTTTCCGACGCTGAACGCCGAGGACAACGTCCGGCTCGCGCTCGACGTGCGCGGCGAGCGCGCGCGGGCGGCGAAGAAGGCGGCGCGCGAGGTGCTCGACAGGGTCGGCCTTGGCCCGAAGAAGCGGTCGTTCCCGCGCCAGCTCTCGGGCGGCGAGCAGCAGCGCGTCGCGATCGCCCGCGCCATCGTCGGCAGGACGCAGGTCATTCTCGCCGACGAGCCGACCGGCGCGCTCGATACCGCCAACGGCCAGGCGATCATGACCCTGCTCGCCGATATCGCCAGGGATCCGTCGCGCGCGGTGCTGGTGGTGACGCACGATCCGCGCATTCTGCCGTTTGCCAATCGCGTCATCCACATCGAGGACGGCCGCATCGTCCGCGAGGAGAGCGGCGGCGAGTCCATGAAGAAAGTCTCGCACGCATGATATCGGGAATTCCAGAACGCGCTCACCTGCTCGGGCTCGTCGCCGCGGCTGCATTGGCGATCATCGTCACGCCGACCTCGATTCCACCGACAGCGCGCGCCGCCAATGCCCAGGAGGAACGCTGGCTGGCCGTCGCACCCGGCCGGGTCGAGCCGGCATCCGGCCTGATCAAGCTTGGCGCGCCGGTGGTCGGGCCGATCCAGGAGGTGCTGGTCAAGCCGAACGAGACCGTGTTCGCCGGCCAGGCGCTGGTGCGGCTCGGCGACGCCGAAGCCCGCGCGCAGCTCGCCAGCGCCGAGGCGCAGGTCGCGATGCGCAAGCGCGTGCGCAACAAGGAGTCGACGCCGTCTGGCGCGGGTCCGCGGCGCCGCGCCGAAGACGGCCTCGCCGATGCGCAGGCGGCGGTGTTCGACGCGCGTGCTGCGCTCGACAAGGCCGTGGCCGAGCGGCGCGCCGGGCGCGGCGCCGATGCCGATGTCGACACCGCACGCACGCAACTGACAGCCGCGCAGGCGAAGCTGGAGCAGCAGGCCGACGAACTGCGCAAGGTCACCGCGGATGCGCCGCTGCCGGTCAGCGCCGAGGGCCAGCTCAACATTGCCCGCAGCGATCTGCAGGGCGCCCGCGCCACGTTGGAAAAGCTCACCATCCGCGCGCCGCTCGACGGCGCGGTGCTGCAGGTCAATGCGCGCACCGGCGAGATCGCTTCGCCGCAGACAACGCCACCGCTGGTGCTGCTCGGCGATACGTCCTCGCTGCGCGTGCGCGCCGAGCTCGACCAGCGCGACCTCGACAAGATCAAGGTCGGCCAGCAGGCCGTGGTCCGCTCCGACGCCTTCCGGGGCCGCGACGTCGCCGGCAAGGTCGCCGCCATCGCCCCGCTGGTCGAGAGCAGCCGCACGGCTGCGCTCAGCCAGCGCAACATGACCGATGTCGACGTGGTGGAAGTGCTGGTCGATCTCGCCGAGCCGGGTCCGTTCGCGGTGGGCATGAAGGTGGACGTGTATTTCAAGCCGTGAGGGCTGGTGGCTCGACTGCGCTCCGCGCCTGGCTGCACAGCTTCTCTTGGCGGGCTGAGGTGAGAACATCTCTCGCCGCTGGCGCGGTGCACCTCGCCCCGCTTGCGGGGAGAGGTCGGATTGCATCGCCAGATACAATCCGGGTGAGGGGGTGCAGGTCTTTCCGCTGACACTTCTCGTGCGGCTGCCCCTCTCCCCGTGAGGAACGGGAGAAGGAGCGCACCATCGCCGGGGCGACGGCTCGCTCCAACGAGCTCAATCCCCGCTCGGCGGCGCCAGTGGCTGGACGATAGCCTGGAATGGCGACAGCGCCTCACAGCGGGCGGCGTGCGTGGCCAGCGCCGGGTAACGCGTCGCGTCGAACAGATGCGGATGCGCCTCGCGGGTGAAGCGCAGGACGCAGGCGACGGCGATGTCCGCGTGGCCGATGCGCTCGCCATACCAATAATCCGTCGTCGCGGCGGCGCGCTCGGCCTCCAGCATCGCCAGCACGCCGGAGATCTGCGTCTCGCAACGCGCGACCCACAGGGCCAGGCGGTCCTTGCGCAGCACGCGCTCATAGATCAGGCTGACGGCCTTGTCGCCGAGACCGGTCGCGAGCGCGATCGTATGCAGCTGCCTGCGGCGCGGCGCGCCGCTGCGCGCCAGCATGGCACGCTCGGGCCCGACGGCCTCATCGAGGTGATCGAGGATCGCCGCCGAATCGATCAGCGCCTCGCCGTCATCGAGCACCAGCACCGGCACCCGGAGCAGCGGATTGTACGGCGCGATCTTGTCGGCATCGCCGAAGGTCGACCACGGCTTGTGCTCGAACGGGATGCCGTAGAGCTCGAGTGCGATCGCGGTGCGGCGGACGAAAGGCGAGTCGTATTGGCCGATCAGGAACATCGGTTATCCTCCTGTGCGGCGCATTGAAGCGCCGTTCGGCGCCGTTGTCAGCTGCCACGTTCAGGCGAGCAGCGGCACATGCGCGGCGACAGAACGCGGCAGGGTACCGTCGAGGCGGGGATCGGGGGCGATCTCGATCTGGCGGCGATAGGGGCGGAAGCCGGAGCGCTGGTAGAAGGCCAGCGCGCGCGGATGATCGAAGCTGCAGGTGTGGACCCAGAGCCGCGTCAGCGGCTGCGCCCAGGCGCGGCGCAGCGCATGGTTCATCAGCAGGCGTCCGGCGCCGGTGCCGATCAGCCTGTCGGTGACGCCGAACAGCACCAGCTCGCAATCGGTCTTGTTGCGGAAGTCGAGCTCCAGCAGGGCTTCGTCACCGCCGTCATGCGCCAAGGTGTAGATCTCGACTCCGTCGGCGCGAACTGTCTTGGCAAGCTCCGCATCGCTCATCCGCGTGCGCTGCGACCACAGCCACTCCCAGCCGACGCGGGCATAGAGGTCGCGGTACCAATCGAGATCGGGCTGCGCGACGCGGCGAATGCTCCAGTCGCCGATCGGATCCGGCGGCAACACCGGCGGCGCCACCATTTCCAGCGAGGTCACCACGGCCGCGACCTTGCCGTGTGGAACGTCGTAGTGGCCGTCGGGGACCGACATGCCGTTCACCTACTCGCCCTCGTCGCTCGCCAGCACGCCCTTCACGGCGCGGGCCCAGCCGGCGAGCTTGCGCTCCCGCGTGGCCGCGCTCATCGCCGGCCGGAAGCGGTGCTCGAGCCGCCAATTGTCGGCGAACTTTTCCGGCTCCGGATAGACGCCGGCGTTGAGGCCGGCGAGATAAGCGGCGCCGAGCGCGGTGGTCTCCTGAATCATCGGACGGTCGACTGGTGCGTCGAGCAGGTCGGCGAGACGCTGCATGGTCCAGTCCGATGCGGTCATGCCGCCGTCGACGCGCAGCACGATCGTGGCTGCGGACGCATCGGGCCAGTCGGCGCGCATCGCGGCCCACAGATCGTAGGTCTGGTAGCACACGCTCTCCAGCGTGGCATGCGCGAGCTCGGCGGGGCCGGTGTTGCGGGTCAGGCCGAACAGCGCGCCGCGCACGCGCGGATTCCAATACGGTGCGCCGAGGCCGACGAAGGCCGGCACCAGATAGACCGACTGCATGGAATCTGACTTGTCGGCGAGCGGGCCGGTTTCGGCGGCATGCTTGATGATGCCGAGCCCATCGCGCAGCCATTGCACGGCCGAGCCGGCGACGAAGATCGAGCCTTCGAGCGCGTAGGTCCGGACGCCGTCGAGCTGATAGGCGATGGTCGTCAGCAGCTTGTTGTTCGACTTCACCGGGGTGGCGCCGGTGTTGAGCAGCGCGAAGCAGCCGGTGCCGTAGGTCGACTTCATCATGCCCGGCGTGAAGCAGGCCTGGCCGATGGTCGCCGCCTGCTGGTCGCCGGCGATGCCCGCGACCTTGATCGGACCGCCAAACAGGTCGGGCGTGGTGGTGCCGAACTCAGCCGAGGAATCTTTCACCTCCGGCAGCATCGAGCGCGGCACGCGCAAGAGCTTCAGCAGCGCATCGTCCCACTGCCCGGTGTGAATGTTGAACAGCAGCGTGCGCGAGGCGTTGGTGGCATCGGTGGCGTGCACCTTGCCGCCGGTCAGCCGCCACAGCAGGTAGCAGTCAACGGTGCCGAACATCAGCTCGCCACGCTCGGCGCGCTCGCGCGCGCCCGGCACGTGATCGAGGATCCATGCGACCTTCGTGCCGGAGAAATAGGGATCGATGATCAGGCCGGTCTTCGCGCTGACCTCCGGCTCATGGCCTTCGGCTTTGAGACGCGCGCAGATGTCGGCCGTGCGGCGGTCCTGCCAGACGATGGCACGGTGGACGGCCTGGCCGGTGGCGCGGTCCCACACCACGGTGGTCTCGCGCTGGTTGGTGATGCCGATCGCCGCGATGTCCTTCGCCGTCAGTCCCGCCTTCTCCAGCGCGTCGCGGCAGGTCATCACCGTCGAGGTCCAGATGTCCTCCGGCTCGTGCTCGACCCAGCCCGAGGCCGGGAAATGCTGCGGAAATTCCTGCTGCGCGACCGCGGCGATCGAGATGTCGGAGCGGAACACGATCGCGCGCGAGGACGTGGTGCCCTGATCGATGGCCAGCACGAAGGACATGGGGCTTCTTCCCGGGAGTTGACGACGTTGGGCCGACAAGCAAGCGGATTGGCGGGGGAAGGTCAAGGAGGTTGGGAGCGCGCAACGTCCTTCTGGAAAAAGTGGAGAGTTCGCACCTTACGAGCATCCAACCCCGTGTCCGAACTTGGCTGGGACCACTGCGCTGCGCATGGCTGGGCCCTCTCCCCTTGTGGGAGAGGGCCACACCGCCGACAGCCGCAAGCTCACTCGGGTGAGCGGTTGGCGCCACATGCGCGCTCTGAGTACGCGGAGAGAGACCCCTCACCCGGTTGCGCTTCGCGCAACCACCCTCTCCCACAAGGGGAGAGGGTGCGGCTATCGTGTGGGGAGATTTTTACACCGCCGCCGTCGTGACGCCGCCGTCGACCACGATGGTCTGCCCCGTCATGAAGGTCGAGGCATCCGACGCCAGATACGCCACCGCGCCGGCGATCTCATGCGGCTCGCCGATGCGGCGGAGCGGGGTCGTCGCGCAGCGCTGTTTCAGGCGGGCTTCGTCCTCCCACAGCGCGCGGGCGAAGTCGGTCTTGATCAGGCCCGGCGCGACGCAGTTGATGCGCACGCCTTGCGGGCCCCATTCGCCGGCAAGGCTGCGGCACAGCGCGAAGTCGGCGGCCTTGGAGATGCCGTAGGCGCCGATGACGGTCGAGCCGCGCAGGCCGCCGATCGAGGAGACGATGACGACCGAGCCTTTGCCGCGCGCGGCCATCGGCGGGATCGCCTTGGCGCAGAGCCAGAGATTGCTCTTCACGTTGGAGGCCATGATCTTGTCGAAGGCCTCGTCGGTGATGTCAAGCAGCGGACCGTAATACGGGTTGACCGCAGCATTGCAGACGAGGATGTCGACCTGGCCGTATTGGCTGACGGCGCCGTCGATCAGCGCATCGACCTCGGCGCGGCGCGAGATGTTGCAGGGGATGACGCGGGCCTCGCCACCGCTCGCGCGGATGCCGCTTGCCACTTCCTCGCAGGCGTCGGCCTTGCGGCTGGAGATCACGACCTTGGCGCCGAGCTGCGCCAGCAGCTCCGCAGAAGCACGGCCGATGCCACGGCTCGAGCCGGTGATGACGGCGACCTGGCCGGAGAGGTTGAAGGGATTGGGGATCATATTCTGCGTCCTCCGAGTCATTGCGAGGAGCGAAGCGACGAAGCAATCCAGGGCGACGCGTGACGCCCTGGATTGCTTCGCTACGCTCGCAATGACGGCTCAAAACAACCGAGCCGGCGTAGGCTCTCACGCTCGTCATGCGCGGGCTTGACCCGCGCATCCATCATCAAGGAGCGATGGGTTGCCGGGTCCAGCCCGGCAACGGCGCATTGCCCTAGATCACCCCACCCGCCTCGCTGACGCGGCGCATGTGGTAGTCGGTGTCGCCGAGCGTCATCTCGATCATCGTCAGACGCTTGAAGTAGTGGCCGATCTTGGCCTCCATGGTCATGCCGATGCCGCCGTGGAGCTGGATCGCCTGCTGGCCGACGAACTTGGCCGATTTGCCGATCTGCACCTTGGCCGCGGCGATCGAGGTGGCGCGCTCCTTGGCGTCGTCGAAGTCGGCGGCCATGGTGGCGAACATCGACATCGAGCGGGCCTGCTCCAACGCGACGAACATGTCGGAGGCGCGGTGCTGCAGCGACTGGAACGAGCCGATCGCGACGCCGAACTGCTTGCGCGTCTTGATGTACTCGACCGTGGTCTTGAGCGACTCGTCCATCAGGCCGACGGCTTCCGCGCATAGCGCGATGCGGGCCTCGTCGACGACGCGCTCGATCAGCGGCAGGGCGTTCGCAGGATCGCCGATCGCGGCGTCGGCGCCCACTTCCACACCGGTGAAGGTGATGTCCGCCGCGTGCAGGCCGTCCTGGGTCGGATAGCCCTTGCGGGTGACGCCCGTCGCGTCGGCCGGCACGATGAACACGCCGATGCCCGTCTTGTCGCGCTGGCCACCGGAGGTGCGCGCGGTGACGATCAGGGTGTCGGCATTCTCGCCGTTGAGCACGACGAACTTCTCGCCGTCGATGACCCAGCCGTCGCCCTTCTTCTTGGCGGAGGTGGCGACATCGAACAGGTCGTAGCGCGACTGCTTCTCGAGCTGCGCGAACGCAAACGTCTTGCTGCCGTCGATGATCCCTGGCAGATGCGCGGCCTTCTGCGCCGCCGATCCGCCATGGCGGAGGAAGCCGCCGGCAAGCACGACCGTGGCGAGGTAAGGCTCGAGCACCAGCGCGCGGCCCATCGCCTCCATCACGATCATGGTCTCGACGCCGCCGGCGCCGAAGCCGCCGTCGTCCTCGGAGAACGGCAGACCGAGCAGGCCCTGCTCGGCGAGCTTGGACCACATCGTCCGGCTCCAGCCGCCCTTCTCCTTCATGTACAGCTTGCGCTTGTCGAAATCATAGGCATCCGCCAGCAGGCCGTCGATGCTGTCCTTGAGGAGACGCTGCTCCTCGGTGAGATCAAAATCCATTGGTTGACTCTCCAGTATCCCCATTCTCCGTCATGCCCGCGCTTGTCGCGGGCATCCACGTCGTGCCCGGGCAGGGCTGCGCGTGGATGGCCGGGTCAAGCCCGGCCATGACGGCGTGCGTTGTCGAGGCGCCGCGGCTCACAGGTCAGAGCCCCAGCACCGCCTTGGCGATGATGTTGCGCTGGATCTCGTTGGAGCCGCCGTAGATCGAGACCTTGCGGTTGTTGAAGTAGCTCGGCGCGATCTGGGCGGTCCAATCCATGGTCTCGTTGCTGTCGTCGTCGCCATGGATGTCGTAGGGCGCGGCGAACGGGCCGATCACCTCCATCAGCAGCTCGGTGGTGGTCTGCTGGATCTCCGAGCCCTTGATCTTCAGCACCGAAGACGCCGGATTGGGCTTGCCCTTGCCGTGCTTGCCCTCGTCGGCGACGACGCGCAGCTGGGTCAGCTCGAGCGCCTTGAGCTCGACCTCGCATGCGGTGAGCTTCTCGCGGAACGACGGGTCTTCCAGCACCGGACGGCCACCGGACTCGATCTTGGCGGCGAGCTCCTTGATGCGGCGGATGCGCTCCTTGGAGACGCCGACGCGGGCGATTCCGGTGCGCTCATTGCCGAGCAGGAACTTGGCGTAGTCCCAGCCCTTGTTCTCCTCGCCGATCAGGTTCTCATAGGGTACCTCGACGTCGTCGAAGAACACCTCGTTGACCTCGTGGCCGCCGTCGATGGTCTGGATCGGACGCACGGTGACGCCCTTCGACTTCATGCTGAAGACGATGAAGGAGATGCCCATCTGCTTCTTCGCGGAGGGATCGGTGCGGCACAGGCAGAAGATCATGTCGGCGTGCTGGGCCAGCGTGGTCCAGGTCTTCTGGCCGTTGATGATCCACATGTCGCCGCGGCGCTCGGCCTTGGTCTTCAGCGAGGCCAGGTCGGAGCCGGAGCCCGGCTCCGAGAAGCCCTGGCACCACCAGTCGTCGACATTGGCGATGCGCGGCAGATACTGCTTCTTCTGCGCCTCGTTGCCGAAGGTGTAGATCACCGGGCCGACCATGCTGACGCCGAAGGCGAGCGGCTGCGGCGCCGGATAGGCCTGCAGCTCCTCGTTGAAGATGTAGTGCTGCACCGAGGTCCAGCCGGTGCCGCCATATTCCGTCGGCCAGTGCGAGACGCCCCAACCCTTCTTGTTGAGGATGCGCCACCAGGTCACCATCTCGTCCTTCGACAGATGGCGGCCCTCGATCATCTTCCGCCGTGTCTCCGGCGGCACGTTGTCCTTGAAGAACTGCCGGACTTCCTCGCGGAACGCCTGCTCTTCCTTCGTGAATGCAAGATCCATTGGATCGCTCCCTTAGGTACTCGAATGGTTCGTTTCGCTCCGCTGTCGTCCCTGCCTAGTGCGCAATTGCGCACGCGGCGCAAGCGACCCATAACCACCGGCTAACGTTGGAGGCACAGGCGACTGCCATTGTGCCCCAAGCAACATCACGCGGTATGGGTCCCGGGTCTGCGCCCGCGAGCGCTGTTGCGCGCGCGGGCTTGCCCGGGACGACAGCTGTTTGAAATCCCGCGCGACGCTCGCCCGGGATGACGGCTGTTGTTTACTGCAGCACCTCGAACAGGCCGGCGGCGCCCATGCCGCCGCCGACGCACATGGTGACGACGGCGTACTTGGCCTTGCGGCGGCGGCCTTCGATCAGGGCGTGGCCGGTGAGCCGCGCGCCCGACATGCCGTAGGGATGGCCGACCGCGATGGCGCCGCCATTGACGTTGATCTTGTCGGGGTCGATGCCGAGCTTGTCGCGGCAGTACAGCACCTGCACGGCGAACGCCTCGTTGAGCTCCCACAGGCCGATGTCGTCGACGGTCAGCCCGTGGCGCTTGAGCAGGCGCGGCACCGCGAACACCGGGCCGATGCCCATCTCGTCGGGCTCGCAGCCATGCGCGACGAAGCCGCGGAAGATGCCGAGCGGCTGCAGGCCGCGCTTCGCCGCAGTGGCGTCGCTCATGATGACGCAGGCCGAGGCGCCGTCGGAGAGCTGGCTGGCATTACCCGCGGTGATCGAGAAGCCGTCGCCGCGCACGGCCTTGAGGCCGGCAAGACCTTCGGCGGTCGTCTCGGGACGCGGCCCCTCGTCCTGCGACAAGGTGACGTCCTTGAACGAGACATTGCCGGTGGCCTTGTCGGTGACCGCCATCTTGGTGGTGATCGGCGCCAGTTCGTCGTTGAACTTGCCGCCCTGCTGCGCGGCCGCGGTGCGGCGCTGGCTCTCCAGCGCATATTCGTCCTGCCGTTCGCGGGAGATGCCGTAGCGCTTGGCGACGATCTCGGCGGTGTCGATCATCGGCATGTAGACGTCGCCCTTGATCTCGAGCAGCGCCGGATCGGTGGCCTGGAAGCTGTTCATCTTGTCGTTCTGGACCAGCGAGATCGATTCGCCGCCGCCGCCGACTGCGATCTCGACACCGTCGAAGATCACCGAGCGCGCCGCGAGCGCAATCGCCTGCAGACCGGAGGCGCATTGGCGGTCGATCGTGGTGCCGCCGACCGACACCGGCAGGCCGGCACGCAGCAGCGCCTTGCGCGCGATGTTGCCGCCGGTCGAGCCCTGCTGCAAGGCCGCGCCCATCACGACATCCTCGATCTCTGCCGGATCGACCTTGGCGCGCTTGACCGCCTCGCCGATGGCGTGGCCGAGCAGCGTCGCGCCGCCGGTGGCATTGAGCGCGCCGCGATAGGCCTTGCCGATCGGCGTGCGGGCGGTGGAAACGATGACGGCATCGGTCATGGGCGACCTCCTGTTGTTGTCACTGATGTTTGATTTGAGACGCGGGTGATTTCTGCTGGCGCAGTTCGTGACGCGACAGCTTGCCGACCGGCGTGCGCGGCAGCTCGTCGACGTACTCGACCGCCGCCGGCAGCTCGTGCTTGCCGAGCTTGCCGGTGAGGAAGGCGCGGAGATCCTCGACCGGGAACGGCGCAAAGCCGTCGCGCAGCTTGATGAAGGCCTTGGCCGCCTCGCCGCGATAGGCGTCGGGAATACCGATCACGATGACCTCCTGCACCGCCGGATGGGTGTAGATCGCCTGCTCGATCATCTGCGGATAGACGTTGAAGCCGCCGGAAATGATCATGTCCTTCTTGCGGTCGACCAGGAAGTAGAAGCCGTCGGCGTCGACATAGCCGATGTCGCCGGTCAGGAAATGATCGCCGACGAACGACTGCGCCGTTTCCTCCGGCCGGTTCCAATAGCCCTTGGTGACGTTCGGCCCCTTGATCCGGATCTCGCCGACCTCGTTCACGCCGAGCACCTTTGCGGGATCCTCGAGCGACACGACGTCCATCTCGATGCCGGGCAGCGTGATCCCGATCGAGCCGGGCTTGTCCGGGCCACCCTTGGGATGGGCGGTGCCGGGCGAGCAGGTCTCGGTCATGCCCCAGCCGCTCTTCAGCTTCATGCCGACGCGTCGCTCCAGGATGCGCGCGACCTCGACCGGCAGCGGCGCGCCGCCGGAGCCGACGCTGGTCAGCGACGACAGATCACGCTTGTCGAGATCGGGCAGGTTGGCGATCGCGATCCACATCGTCGGCACGCCGGGAAAATAGGTCGCGCGCTTGACCTCGATGTCGCGCATCACGGCGTCGAGATCGAAGCGCTGGTGCAGCGAGATCAGGCTGCCGAGGCGCAGCGAGGTCAGCAGCACCACCGTCAGTGCATAGATGTGGAACAGCGGCAAGACGCAGATCACGCGGTCGGAGCCGTTACCGTTTGCACGCGTCGCGCGGCCCCAGACTTCGGCGATCGACACCGCGGAGGTGAGATTGCCATGGGTCAGCATCGCACCCTTGGGCAGGCCGGTGGTGCCGCCGGTATATTGCAGCAGGGCGATGTCGTCTGGCGAGATCGAAGGCCACGCCATAGGCGCAACGGCGCCTTCGACGAAGGCGCGGTGCGTGATCACCGCGGGATTGTCCGGCAGCGCCGTCTGCGGCGTGCCGACTTTGCCCCAATCATCATCCTCGCAGACGATCAGGCGATCGATCAGTCCCTTGGCGAGGAACTTCAGCGCGGTCGGCAGCAGCGCTGATAGGTTCGACGTGACGAGAATGCGCGCGCCGGAATCGCTGAGCTTGTGCGACAACGCGATCTCGCCATCGAGCGGCGACAGGTGCACCACGCGGGCGCCGGCCTTGAGCGCGCCGAAGAAGTTGATCGGATGATCCGGCGTATTGCCGAGGAACAGCGCGATCGACGCGCCCTTGCCGAAGCCGGCGCGCAGGAACGCGGCGGCGGCCTGGTCGACGAGCGCCGCGAGTTGCTTGAAAGTGATGGGGCGGTCGCGGAATTCCAGCGCGTCGCCATCGCCGAAGTCACTGACCGCCTTTGCCAGCAGATCCGGCAAGGTGCCACGCGCGATCGGCGCGTCCCAGCGGACGCCTTCGGGATAGAACTGTTCGCCAGGATGGGTCATGCGAGCTCAATGTCCGTTGGCGTAAGACGGCCCCGCTGTCTCCGTTCCCTCCCCCCTTGTGGGGGAGGGTCAGGGAGGGGGGTGGCCCCGGGCGAGACTGCCCGTGTGGACCCCCAACCCCTCCCCGCAAGTGGGAGGGGAGCGCAGCCGGGCGCAGAGTGATAGTTGGGCCGCCTCAAGCGGCCTTCCCCTGCGCCAGCGAGGCGAAGGTCTTGCCTTCGTCGGCGAGCTTCTTCAGCAGCGGCGCTGGCTCCAGCGACGGGTCATTGGTCTCCTTGGCATAGAACGCCAGCCGCTCGGCAATGTGCTTCAGGCCGACGCTGTCGGCCCAGTACATCGGGCCGCCGCGATAGATCGGCCAGCCATAGCCGTAGAGCCAGACAACGTCGATGTCGGACGGACGCGCGGCGATGCCCTCGGCGAGGATCTTCGCGCCCTCGTTGATCATCGGATACATCATGCGCTCGAGGATCTCCTCGTCGCTGACCGCGCGGCGCTTGAGGCCGAGCTTGGCG
The DNA here is from genome assembly GCF_051167615.1 of Bradyrhizobium sp. HKCCYLS3013. Lineage (NCBI taxonomy): Bacteria > Pseudomonadati > Pseudomonadota > Alphaproteobacteria > Hyphomicrobiales > Nitrobacteraceae > Bradyrhizobium > Bradyrhizobium sp. HKCCYLS3013. Next base: position 57,760 of record NZ_JBNPTK010000008.1, on the reverse strand, counting down.
AGCGTCTCGTCGATCAACTTCTCGACATCGGGATCCGGCAGCGGCGCACGCGAGCCGGCCTCGTATTTGTAGTAGCCCTTGCCGGTCTTCTGGCCGAAGCGGCCGGCTTCGCACAGCGCATCCGCGATCTCGCTCTTGATGCCGCGGTCCTTGCGCGAGCGCCAGCCGATGTCGAGGCCGGCGAGATCGCCCATCGCGAACGGGCCCATCGGCATGCCGAACTTGGTGACGACGGCATCGACCTGCTGCGGCAGCGCGCCTTCGAACAACAGCTTCTCGGCCTGCTTGCCACGCTGCGCCAGCATGCGGTTGCCGACGAAGCCGTCGCAGACGCCGACCACGGCCGGCACCTTGGCGATCTTGCGGGCGATCGACACGGCGGTGACGAGCGCATCCGGCGCGGTCTTCTCCGCGCGCACGATCTCGCACAGCTTCATGACGTTGGCCGGCGAGAAGAAATGCATGCCGAGCACGTCCTGCGGACGGCTGGTCTCGGCGGCGATTGCGTCGATGTTCAGATACGAAGTGTTCGAGGCCAGCACCGCGCCCGGCTTGGCATATTGATCGAGCTTGCCGAACACTTCCTTCTTCACGGCCATGGTCTCGAACACCGCCTCGATGACGAGGTCGGCGTCCTTGACGTTCTCGAGACCGACCTTGCCGTCGATCAGCGCCATGCGCTTGGCCGGGGCGTCCGCCGGAATGCCGCCGCGCGCGGCGGTCGCCTCCCAGTTCTTCTGCATGATGCCCATGCCGCGGTTGAGCTGCTCCTCGGCGGTCTCGATCAGGGTGACCGGGATGCCGGCATTGGCGAACGACATCGCGATGCCGCCGCCCATGGTGCCGGCGCCGATGATGGCGACGCGCTCGACCTTGCGGCCCTTCGTGCCCTCGGGCACGCCGGCAATCTTGGCCGCCTCGCGCTCGGCGAAGAACGCGTAGCGCTGCGCCTTGGACTGGTCGCTGGTGAGCAGCTTGAGGAAGCCCTCGCGCTCCCGCTTCAAGCCCTCGTCGAACGGCAGATCGATCGCATAGCCGACCGCATCGGCCGCCGCGAACGGCGCCTCCAGCCCGCGCGACTTCTTGGTGATCGCAGCGACCGCATTGGTGAAGATCGAGCGATCGGCCTTGGCCGCGGCGATCTTGGAGTCATCGTCGCGCAGCTTGCGCAGCGGACGGTTCTCCGCCACCACCTTGCGCGCGAAGGCTTCGCCGCCCGATGCCGGCCCCTCGACGATCTCCTCGATCAGGCCCGCCTTCAGCGCTTCGGCTGCGCCGATCGGATCACCGGCGACGATCATCTTGACCGCGAGCTCCGGCCCCACCGCGCGCGGCAGGCGCTGCGTTCCGCCCGCGCCCGGCAGCAGGCCGAGCTTCACCTCGGGCAGTCCGAGCTTCGCTTCCTTGGTGGCGACACGATAATGACAGGCGAGCGCCACTTCGAGACCACCGCCCAGCGCCGTTCCATGAATCGCCGCGATGACCGGCTTGGGGCTGTTCTCGATCGTGCTCAGCACGTCGTTGAGCGCCGGCGGCTTCGGCGGCTTGCCGAACTCGGTGATATCGGCGCCGGCAATGAAGGTGCGTCCGCCGCAGGTCAGCACGATGGCCTTGATTGCGGGATCGTCGATCGCCGCCTTGACGTTGTCCAGGATGCCGCCGCGAACTGCGGCACTCAGCGCATTGACGGGCGGACTGTCGATGGTGACGATGCCGATGATGTCATGACGATCAAGCTTTGCCACTTCGCTCACGCGTAAGCTCCTTGGGATGTCGTTTCTTTGCGGCCGGTTAACGTTCCGACCCCTTCTTGGCTCTTCATTTGCGCAGAGGTTCAGCCTTGCTTGCGTCTACCCGCTGCCGGACATCAATTCCGCAGTGCGAAATCTAATTCCACATCTTGACAGCCAGGGTTATTTTGAAGCACGAGCGTTGTCAACGAGGCTCATCAATCAACAGCCGATGACATGAAACGCCCAGGGAAAAAAGCTGCGACCGATCGCAACTTCGTCGTTGCGCTGTCGCGCGGCCTCGAGGTGCTCAGGGCTTTCCGGCCCAATGACGGCCTGCTGGGCAACCAGGAGATCGCGGCGCGCACCAACCTGCCCAAGCCGACCGTGTCGCGCCTGACCTACACGCTGACCAAGCTCGGCTATCTCACGCCCGTTCCCCGCTTCGAGAAATATCAGCTGGCGCCGTCAGCGCTGCTGCTCGGCTACGCCGCGCTCGCCAATCTCGGCGTGCGCCAGCTCTCCGAGCCGTTCCGCGAGCAGCTGATGCGCGAGACCGGCGGTGCGGTGGCAATCGGCGGCCGCGACCGGCTCAGCATGATCTATATCGGCCAGAGCCGGCACGGCGTCGTCAACGTCGAGCTCGACGTGGGCTCGCGCATTCCGATTGCGACCACCGCGATGGGCCGGGCCTATCTCTGGGCGCTGCCCGAAGAGGAACGCGCCGTGCTGATGCGCGAGATGCGCGAGCATTACGGCAACCGCTGGCCCAAGATCCGTGACGGGATCGAGCGCGCCGGCGAAACCGTCGCCAAGTACGGCTTCACGATCTCGGCCGGCGAATGGCAGGATGACGTTCACGCCGTCGGCGCGGCGTTGAGGCTCAACGATGGAACGGGTCCTTACGCGATCAATTGCGGCGCGCCTGCATTCCGCTTCACGGAAGAGCGCCTGCTCACCGACATTGGACCTCGTCTCGTGGCGATGGTAAGGAAAATCGAAGCAGCGCTTGGCGGACTTGCGCCGCAAACTAATCAGACGAATGTTCATGCGAACAATTCGTCTCACAAAGAACTCAATAAAAAGCCGAAGCCAGGAGGAAAAGTTGCCCGTGTTGCCGAGGGTATCAGATAGCCTGCATCATCGCGGTCGGCTGGCGCCGCGTCCTGACCTGAACGATTTCGGGAGGGGCGAGACGAGATGACGCAGGCACAACTCGCCCAGACCAACGATCCGCTGCTCGCCGTCCGCGACGTCAGCGTCGTGTTCGGCGGCATCGTGGCGCTGAACGGCGTCTCGTTCGACATGCGCCAGGGCCAGATCCTCGGCCTCATCGGCCCGAACGGCGCCGGCAAGACCACGCTATTCAACTGCCTCAGCCGGCTCTACCAGCCGAGCTCCGGCGACATCCTGATGGAAGGCCACAGCATCCTGAAGCGGCCGCCACACCGCATCGCCGAGATCGGCATCGGCCGCACCTTCCAGAACGTGGCGCTGTTCCCGAACCTGTCGGTGCTCGACAACGTCCGCGTCGGCACGCATGCGCGGACCTCGAGCGACATCATCTCCGATTCGCTTCGTCTCGCCTGGATCCGCCGCAGCGAGACTTCGGTGAATACCAAGGTTCACGAGATTCTCGCCTATCTCAACCTCGAGGAGGTCGCGCACAAGACCGTGTCCGGGCTGCCGTTCGGCACCCAGAAGCGCGTCGAGCTGGCGCGCGCGCTCGCCGCTGACCCGAAGATCCTGCTGCTTGACGAGCCCGCCGGCGGCCTCAATCACGAGGAAGTCTATGTGCTCGGCGACCTGATCCGCCGTATCCGCGACGACCGCCACATCACCGTGCTGCTGGTCGAGCATCACATGGGACTGGTGATGTCGATCGCCGACCACGTGGTGGCGCTGAATTTCGGCCGCAAGCTCGCCGAGGGCACGCCCGCGCAGGTGCAGGCCGATCCCGACGTCATCAAGGCCTATCTCGGGAGCAAGGATCAATGACGGCGCTGCTCAACGTCAAGGACCTGCGCGCCTATTACGGCCAGGTCCAGGCCCTGCACGGCCTCTCCTTCTCTCTCAACGAAGGCTCGCTGACGACCCTGCTCGGCGCCAATGGCGCCGGCAAGACCACCACCCTGCGCGCGATCTGCAACATGGTGCGCTCGACCGGTGCGATCGAGTTCGAGGGCAAGCCGCTCAACAACAAATCGACCGAGAGCATCGTGCGCTTCGGCATCGCCCATGTGCCGCAGGGTCGCGGCACCTTCACCAACATGACGGTGGAAGAAAACCTGCAGCTCGGTGCCATCACCCGCTCCGACAAGGCGGGCATCGTCGCCGACATCGAGCGGATGTATTCCTACTTCCCCAAGCTGAAGGAGCGTCATACGCAGCAGGCCGGCACCCTGTCCGGCGGCGAGCAGCAGATGCTGGCCGTGGCGCGGGCGCTGATGCTGCGTCCCAGGTTGATGCTGCTCGACGAGCCGTCGTTCGGCCTCGCGCCGCTGGTGGTCCGCGACCTCTTCGGCATCCTCGGCAAGATCAACCGCGAGGAAAAGGTCTCGATCCTCGTCGTCGAGCAGAACGCGCAGCTCGCGCTGGAGCTCGCCGATCAGGCCTATGTGATCGAGACCGGCCGCATCGTCATGTCCGGCGCGGCCTCGGACATCGCGAACGACGAGAACGTCCGCAAATCCTATTTGGGCTACTAACGGAGGCGGGACAATGGAGCTGTTCACCAACCAGGTCCTGGCCGGCATTGCGACTGGCGCGATCTACGCCTGCATGGCGCTCGCGGTCGTGATGATCTACCAGGCGATCGACCATCTCAACTTCGCGCAAGGCGAGATGGCGATGTTCTCGACATTCATCTCCTGGCAGCTGATGCAATGGGGCCTGCCCTACTGGGTCGCCTTCGTGGCGACGCTGGCCTTGTCCTTTGCCGGCGGCATCGCGATCGAGCGCGTGCTGTTCAAGCCGCTTACCAAGGCACCGATCCTGACCCAGGTCGCCGGCTTCATCGCGCTGTACTCGATCATCAACTCCTTTGCCGGACTGACCTGGGACTTCACCATCAAGCAGTATCCGACGCCGTTCGGATCGTCGCCGTTCCTGGGCAGCCAGCTGATCTCGACGCACCAGGCCGGCATGATCGGCATCACCTTGCTGCTGCTGATCGGCCTGTACTTCTTCTTCCAGTACACCAGGGTCGGGCTTGCGATGCGTGCGGCGGCGGCGGTGCCCGAGTCGGCGCGGCTGGTCGGCATCAACACGTCGTGGATGATCGCGCTCGGCTGGGGCATGGCGGCGGCGATCGGCTCGATCGCCGGCATGCTGATCGCGCCGGTGGTCTTCCTCGAGCCGAACATGATGGGCGGCGTGCTGATCTACGGGTTCGCCGCCGCCGTGCTCGGCGGCCTGACCAGCCCGTTCGGCGCGGTGCTCGGCGGCTTCCTGGTCGGCATCTTCGAAAATCTCGCCGGAACCTACATCCCGCATGTCGGCAACGAGATGAAGCTGCCGATCGCGCTGGCCCTCATCATCTCCGTCCTGGTCATCAAGCCCGCCGGCCTGTTCGGCCGCAACATCGTGAAGCGAGTCTGATCATGAGCGCAATCGAGGACATCACATCCCAGGCGCCCGCGGTCGAGGCCGTTCCGAAGCGGGCCATGACCCTGAGCTCCGGCACCACCTTCGTGGTCGTGCTGCTGCTCCTGGTGGTGCCGCTGTTCGTCAAGAACTTCATCATCTTCCAGATGACGATGCTGCTGATCTACGGGCTGGCCGTGCTGGCGCTGAACATCCTGACCGGCGGATCCGGCCAGTTCTCGCTCGGCAACAGCGCCTTCTACGCCATCGGAGCCTATACGTCGGCGATCCTGATGGAGCAGTACAATGTCAACTACGCGCTGACCCTGCCGGTCGCCGGCGTGATCTGCTTCGGCGCCGGCTTCCTGTTCGGCCAGCCGGCGCTGCGGCTCTCGGGCGTGTATCTCGCGCTCGCCACCTTCGCGCTCGCCACCGCGATGCCGCAGATCCTCAAGCTCGGCTTCTTCGAGGAATGGACCGGCGGCGTGCAGGGCCTCGTCGTCACCAAGCCGGACGCGCCGTTCGGCCTGCCGATGTCGCAGGACATGTGGCTGTACTACTTCACACTGGCGATCACGATCGCGATCTACGTGTTCTCGGTGAACCTCCTGCGCTCGCGGTCGGGGCGGGCTTTCATGGCGATCCGCGACAACGAGATCGCGGCATCCGCCATGGGCATCGACGTCGCGACCTACAAGACGCTGGCGTTCGGCGTCAGCGCCGGCATCACCGGCGTCGCCGGCGGCCTCGGCGCCATCGCCGTGCAGTTCGTGGCACCCGACAGCTACACGATCGTGCTCGCGATCTCGCTGTTCCTCGGCATGGTCGTCGGCGGCGTCGGCTGGCTGCCCGGATCGTTCGTCGGCGCGGCCTTCATCATCTTCGTTCCCAACATCGCCGAAGGCATTTCGAAGGGCCTGTCCGGCGCGGTGTTCGGCGTGCTGCTGTTCCTCGTCATCTTCCTCGTGCCGCACGGCTCGCGGCAGGTGGCGATGGTGGCGCAGCAGCTGCTCGGCAAACTCAGAAAGAACTAAGGAGGAACTCTTGCAGGTCGTTCAACAACTACGAATCGCCGCGATCGCGACGGCGGTCATCGCCCTCACCTCGGGCGCAGCACTCGCCCAGAAGAAATACGATACCGGCGCGTCGGATACCGAGATCAAGATCGGCAACATCATGCCCTACAGCGGACCGGCGTCCGCCTACGGCGTGATCGGCAAGACCGAGGAGGCGTATTTCAAGAAGATCAACGCCGAGGGCGGCATCAACGGCCGCAAGATCAACTTCGTCAGCTATGACGACGCCTATTCGCCGCCCAAGGCGGTCGAGCAGGTGCGCAAGCTGGTCGAAAGCGACGAGGTCCTGTTCGTCTTCAACCCGCTCGGCACGCCCTCGAACTCGGCGATCCAGAAATATCTCAACGGCAAGAAGATCCCGCAACTGTTCGTCGCCACCGGCGCCACCAAGTGGAACGACCCGAAGAACTTCCCCTGGACCATGGGCTGGCAGCCGAGCTACCAGAGCGAGGGCCGCATCTACGCGAAGTACCTGCTCAAGGACAAGCCCGGCGCCAAGGTCGGCGTGCTGTTCCAGAACGACGATTTCGGCAAGGACTATCTGAAGGGCCTCAAGGACGGCCTCGGCGACAAGGCCGCGTCCATGATCGTCATGGAGGAGAGCTACGAGACGTCCGAACCCTCGATCGACGGCCACATCGTCAAGCTGAAGGCCTCCGGCGCCGACGTCTTCTTCAGCGTCACCACGCCCAAGTTCGCGGCGCAGGCGATCAAGAAGCTTGCCGAGATCGACTGGCATCCGACGCATCTGGTCGTCAACGTGTCGGCCTCGGTCGGCAGCGTGATCAAGCCGGCCGGCTTCGAGAACTCGCAAGGGATTCTTTCGGCCGCCTACGCCAAGGATGCTGCGGATCCGCAGTGGAACGATGATCCCGGCATGAAGAAGTTCTTCGACTTCCTCGCGCAGTACTATCCCGACGCCAACAAGCTCGACAGCTCGACCGTCTACGGCTACGGCGCCGCGCAGACGCTGGTGAAGGTGCTGCAGATGTGCGGTGACGACCTGACCCGCGCCAACGTGATGAAGCAGGCCGCGAGCCTTAAGGACTTCGCGCCCGACACGCTGCTGCCGGGCGTCAAGATCAACACCTCGGCTACCGACTTCGCGCCCATCGAGCAATTGCAGATGATGCGGTTCAAGGGCGAGAAGTGGGAGCTGTTCGGCGAGGCGATCAGCGGCGCCATCGAGTAATCGCGCATCGCCGCAGAAAGCGGTGCCGATCTCCACTGGCCCTCCGCGCCATCGGCGCGGAGGGCTTTTTCATATCTGGATCGGCGTCGAACTATTCATCTCAGGCTGTTCTTGCAGAGCACTCACCCGCCGAGATTGCGGAGACCTCTCGCAGTTGCACATGATATGGACCGCCAAGGCACCGCGAAAACACGGACCGTGCCGTGATGTCGCAACCACCCCGGTGCAGCTCTGCTATAGTTCCAGCCAGAACAAGAGCCGCCATCAAGGCGGCCGAGACACGTCAACCAAACCAACACGGGAGAAACGCACCATGATGATCACGCGAAGGGCCGCCCTCGCCTCGGCTGCCGCCATCGTTCTCGCCTCGAGCTCCGCAATCGCCGCCGACAAGAAATACGATACCGGCGCCTCCGACACCGAGATCAAGATCGGCAACATCATGCCCTATAGCGGGCCGGCCTCGGCCTACGGCATCATCGGCAAGACGGAAGCGGCCTACTTCAAGAAGATCAACGCCGAGGGAGGCATCAACGGTCGCAAGATCAACTTCATCTCCTATGACGACGCCTATTCGCCGCCGAAGACGGTCGAACAGGCACGCAAGCTGGTCGAGAGCGATGAAGTGCTGTTCATCTTCAATTCGCTGGGCACGCCGCCGAACTCGGCGATCCACAAATACATGAACTCGAAGAAGGTCCCGCAGCTGTTCGTCGCCACCGGCGCCACCAAATGGAACGATCCGAAGGACTTCCCCTGGACCATGGGCTGGCAGCCCAACTACCAGAGCGAATCCAGAATCTACGCAAAATATCTGCTGAAGGAAAAGCCGGACGCGAAGATCGCGGTGCTGTATCAGAACGATGATTACGGCAAGGACTATCTGAAAGGGCTGAAGGATGGGCTTGGAGCCAAGGCCGCCTCAATGATCGTCATGGAGGAGAGCTACGAGACCGCCGAACCCTCGATCGACAATCACATCGTCAAGCTCAAGTCCACCGGCGCCGACGTATTCGTGAACATCACCACGCCGAAATTTGCGGCGCAGGCAATTAAGAAGGTCAAGGAGATCGAGTGGAAGACGCTGCATATCCTCAACAACGTCTCCGCCTCCGTCGGCAGCGTGCTGAAACCGGCCGGCTATGAGAATTCACAGGACATCCTCTCGGCGGCCTATCTCAAGGACGTCTCCGATCCGCAATGGAAGGATGATGCCGGGATGAAACAGTTCCTCGACTTCATGGCGAAGGATTTCCCGGATGGCGACAAGCTCGATGGCGGCACCGTCGTCGGCTACAGCGTGGCCCAGACGCTTGTGCAGGTGCTGAAGCAGTGCGGCGACAACCTCACCCGCGAGAACGTCATGAAGCAGGCCGCATCCCTGCGCAACTTCCGCACCGAGATGCTGCTGCCTGGCATCACGATCAACACCTCGGCAACCGACTTCGCGCCCGTCAGCCAGTTGCAGCTGATGCGCTTCAAGGGCGAGAAATGGGAGCTGTTCGGCGACGTGATTTCCGCCGACGTCGGCGGCTAACGACGGAACGCAGTTGAAACCGCCTCCTGCGGCTTCGCGCCGCAGGAGGCGCTCTCTCCAGGCATCTTTGCTGTCTTTGCCAAGAATTTCTTAAGCTAGGAGTTGAAAGAGAGGCGGTCATGCAGCGGCGGCGGTTACGCCGAGCGCGCGGCTGCGCTATGGGGACTCGTCCGGAGTGAAACGAGTCGCCCGTGCTGCGGGCGAATCCAACAACAAGGCCAAGCTCCAAGGCCGAGAAGGAGTCCCCACGTGACCACTGCCCTCACCCGCCGCACGCTCTCCAGCCTGCTCGGCCTCGCCTTGGTTGGCGCCGCTGCCGGCGGCGCCTATGCCGACAAGAAATACGACACCGGCGCCAGCGACACCGAGATCAAGATCGGCAACATCGTGCCCTATAGCGGCCCGGCCTCGGCCTACGGCTCGGTCGGCAAGGCGATGTCGGCTGTGTTCAAGAAGGTCAATGATGAGGGCGGCATCAACGGCCGCAGGATCAATTTCATCTCGTACGACGACGCCTATTCGCCGCCGAAGACGGTGGAGCAGGCACGCAAGCTGGTGGAGAGCGACGAGGTGCTGTTCCTGTTCGGCGTGCTCGGCACTGCGCCCAACACGGCGATCCAGAAATACATGAACGCCAAGAAGGTGCCGCAGCTGTTCGTCGCGACCGGCGCCACCAAGTGGAACGAGCCCAAGACCAATCCGTGGACCATGGGCTGGCTGCCGAGCTATCAGTCGGAAGCCCGCATCTACGCCAAATACCTCACCGCGCAGCAGCCGACCGGCAAGATCGCGGTGCTCTACCAGAACGACGACATGGGCAAGGACTATCTGAAGGGTCTCAAGGACGGCCTTGGCGACACCTCCCGCGTCGTGCTGGAGGAGAGCTATGAGATCGCCGAACCCACGGTGGAGTCGCACATCGTCAAGATGAAGTCGGCCAATCCCGACATCGTCGTGCTGTTCACCACACCGAAGTCCGGCGCCCAGGCGATCAAGAAGCTCGGCGAGATGAACTGGAAGCCGCTGACCATCATCTCGAACGTCAGCGCCTCGACCGCGGCCGTGATGCGGCCGGCCGGCGTCGAGAACTCGCAAGGGGTGATCTCGGCCGCCTATGCCAAGGATGCCTCCGATCCGCAATGGGCCAACGACCCCGGTCTCGGCGCGTTCAGGGAACTGCTCGCCAAATATCTGCCGGAGATCAACCCCGTGGATTCGTCGGCGCTGACCGGTTACAACATCGCCACCACGATGGTCGAGGTGCTGAAGCGATGCGGCGACGAACTGACCCGCGCCAATGTCATGAAGCAGGCGGCAAGCCTGAAGCAGTTTGCGCAGGGCGGGCTGTTGCCCGGCATCACGCTGACCACCGGTCCGGACGACTTCCAGCCGATCGAGCAGCTGCAGCTGATGCAGTTCAAGGGCGAGCGCTGGCAGTTGTTCGGCGAGGTCATGAGCGGCGAACTGAAATAGGCTGCGCACGGCACGTGGGCGGCGCCGCATGACCAGCCGCCGTCCGTTGTTGCGCGCGATCTTCGATGCCGCGGTCGCCGCGGCGCATCCTGACATGGTGCTGCCGGCATTCCTGCCGGCGGCTCCCAAAGGACGAATCATCTGTCTCGCCGCCGGCAAGGGCGCGGCCGCGATGGCGGTCGCGGCCGAGCGCCACTACCTGGACACGCTGGGATTCGATCCCGCGAAGCTGACCGGCATCGCAACCACCCGCCATGGCCATGGCGTGCCGACCCGGCGGGTGAAGGTCATCGAGGCCGGACATCCGATGCCAGACGAGGCCGGGCTGAAGGCCGCCGACGAGACGCTGCAACTGGCGGCAACCGCCGAGCCCGGCGACCTGATGCTGGTGCTGCTCTCCGGTGGTGGGTCCGCCAATTGGGTCGCGCCGGTGAACGGCGTCAGCTTCGCGCAGAAGCAGCAACTGACCCGCGCGCTGCTCCGCTCGGGCGCACCGATCGGCGAAATGAATACGGTCCGCAAGCATCTGTCGCGGATCAAGGGCGGCCGGCTGGCGCGGGCCGGGCAGAAGGCCGAGATCGTGACCCTGGCGATCTCCGACGTGCCGCATGACGATCCCTCGGCGATCGCATCGGGTCCGACGGTGCCCGATCCGACCACGCTGGCCGATGCCCGCGGCATCGTCGCCAAATACAAGCTCGAGGTCGACCCGGCGATCAGCCGGGCGCTCGATGATGCCGCCAATGAGAGCTGCAAGCCCGGCGATGCCGCCTTCGCCCGCGCCTCGTTCGAGCTGATCGCGCGCCCCGCCAGCTCGCTCGAGGCCGCCGTGGCCAGCGTCAAGGCGGCGGGCTACGACGTGCTCGATCTCGGCGCCGATCTCGAGGGTGAGGCCCGCGATGTCGCGGCCGATCACGCCAAGCTGGCGCGCGAGGCCCGCGCGCTCGGCCGCCGCATGGCGATAATCTCCGGCGGCGAGCTCACCGTGACGGTGCGCGGCCAGGGCCGCGGCGGCCCGAACCAGGAATATGCCTTGGCGCTCGCCGACCTCCTCAAGGACATGGAGGGCATAGCGGCGCTCGCCGGCGACACCGACGGCGCCGATGGCGGCGGCGGCAGCGCCTCCGATCCGGCCGGTGCGCTTGTCGATGCCGAGGTCATCGCCGCGATGCGGGCGCAGGGGCTGGATCCGCAGGCCTATCTCGCCAACAACGACGCCACCGCATTTTTCGCCGCGACCGGCGGCCTGCTGCAGACCGGACCGACGCTCACCAACGTGAACGACGTCAGGGTCATCCTGGTCGATTGAGGGGCGCGCCTGCGTCCTTCAGAACTCCTCCGCGATCTTGGTGAGCATCGCCAGTAGCGCGTCGCGCCCATCCGGGCCCAGCAGCTCGTTGAGCCGCGCCTCGTGCTTCGACACCACCAGCTTCTTGGCGCGGGCCAGCACGGCGCGGCCCTTCTCGGTCAGCATCAGGATGTGCGAGCGCCGGTCGTTGGCCGAACGCACTCGCGCACACAGGTCGCGGCTCTCGAGGCTGTCCAGCAGGGACACGAAGTTCGGCCGCAGGATGCCCAGGGTGTTGGCGATCTCGGTCTGGTTCCGGCCCGGATTGGCGTCGAGCAGCAGCAGCACCGAGAACTGGGCCGGCGTCAGTTGCAGCGGCGCGACGCAGCGCAGGAAGTCTTCGAACACCTTCAACTGCGCCCGTTTCAGCACATAGCCAAGCAGATCCGACAGCTCGCCGAGCTGGACCGCTTGCGTCTCATCGGCCGCTACGGCAGCTTCCTTGCGGCTTTCCCTCTTGCTGACGGGCTTGGCGCTATCGGCCATCACGGTCCGCCAAATTCATCGCATTTGCTTCCATCCCTGGTCTCGAACGCCGCAGCCGGAACAGCGGCCTTGAGATTATAATCGATAATTGTTATCCACTATATCAAACACGGGCAGCCCAATTCAACTGCCCCGACCTGCGGACGGCGCATGGCGTCGCCCGCATCCGGTCACCACAGAGGGGGAGCGTCCGGTCTTGAACACAACGATCCTGCTGTTCCTGTTGCAGGACGGCATTACCAATGGCGCGATCTACGCGCTGCTCGGGCTGGCGCTCGTGCTGGTGTTTGCCGTCACCCGGGTGATCCTGATCCCGCAGGGCGAATTCGTCACCTACGGCGCCCTCACCTATGCCTCGCTCGCTGCCGGCCAAATGCCGGGCACGGCGAAGCTCGCCGTCGTGATCGGGCTCGTGGCCTTCGCCTTCGACCTTTACGCCATGCGCAAGACGCTGCACGCGCCGAAGATCGCGCGCACCTTCGGCCTCAACGTGGTCCTCCCGGTGGCCATTCTGCTCGCCAGCATGTGGGCGGCGAACCAGCGCATGCCCGCCGGCGTCAGCCTGGTGCTATCGCTGCTGATCGTGGCCAGCATCGGCCTGTCGCTCTACCGCATCGTGTTCCAGCCGCTCGCGCACACCTCGGTGCTGGTGCTGCTGATCGCCTCGGTCGGCGTTCACTTGGCGCTGCAGGGCCTCGGCCTGCTGTTCTTCGGCGCCGAAGGCCAGCGTGGCCCGACGCTGCTGAATGCCAGCGCGACGCTCGGCTCGCTGCGCTTTACCGGACAGGGCATGGCGGTCTACGGCATCACCATCGCCTTCATCGTCGGCCTCTGGCTGTTCTTCGGCCTGACCCTCTACGGCAAGGCGCTGCGCGCCACCGCCGTCAACCGGCTCGGCGCCCGCCTCGTCGGCATCCGCACCACGCTGTCCGGCCAGATCGCCTTCCTGCTGGCCTCCAGCATCGGCGCGCTCTCGGGCATCCTGATCGTCCCGATCACGACGCTCTATTACGACACCGGCTTCCTGATCGGCCTCAAAGGCTTCATCGCCGCGATCATCGGCGGCCTGATCAGCTATCCCCTGACCGCCGTCGCCGCGCTCGTCGTCGGCATCGTCGAGGCGTTCTCCTCGTTCTACGCCTCGAACTTCAAGGAAGTGATCGTCTTCACGCTGTTGATCCCGGTCCTGCTGCTGCGTTCGCTCGCCGCGCCCGCGGTCGAAGAAGAGAAGGATTGAGCCGTGCGCGAGCGTTGGCCTCTCATCGTCTTTGCCGTCATCGTTGCGGCGATCCCGTTCATTCCGGGCATGCCGCCGTTCTGGATCGTGCTGCTCGACAATATCGGCCTGTCCGCGCTGGTCGCGATGGGCCTGGTGCTGCTGACCGGCGTCGGCGGCCTCACCTCGTTCGGCCAGGCCGCCTTCGTCGGCTTCGGCGCCTACACGACCGCGGTGCTCTCGGCGCAGTATGGCATCTCGCCCTGGCTGACCTTGCCACTGTCGCTGCTGGTCTCCGGCCTCGCCGCGGTGCTGCTCGGCCTCGTCACGGTCAGACTGTCCGGCCACTATCTGCCGCTCGGCACGCTCGCCTGGGGTCTCGGCCTGTACTACCTGTTCAGCAAGCTCGCCTTCCTCGGCCGCAATGACGGCATCTCCGGCATCCCGCCGCTGTCGATCGGCAGCCTCAAGATGCTCGATCCCGGCACGATCTATTTCGCGATCTGGGCCGCCGTTCTGATCTCTGCGCTGCTGACGATGAACCTGCTGGACTCCCGCACCGGCCGCGCCATTCGCGCCCTGCGCCGCGGCCACATCGCGGCGGAAGCGTTCGGCGTCTACGCACCCCGCGCCAAGCTGCTGGTGTTCATCTATGCCGCCGTGCTCGCCGGCCTCTCGGGCTGGCTCTATGCGCACTTCACCCGCGCCGTGAACCCGACGCCGTTCGGTGCCCAGGCCGGCATCGAATATCTGTTCGTCGCCGTCGTCGGCGGCGCCGGCTATGTCTGGGGCGGCGTGCTGGGTGCTGCGATCGTCGTTGTGCTGAAGGAGGTCCTGCAAAGCTACCTCCCGCTGCTGCTGCATGGCGAGGGCCAGCTCGAGACCATCGTGTTCGGCATCCTGCTCGTGACGCTCCTCCAGCTCGCTCCGACCGGCCTGTGGCCGTGGCTGACGGCGCGCCTGCCGTTCAAGCCGCTGGCGAAGAAGCCGGACACCACAATCAAGCTGCCGGCCCGCGAGCGGTCCGCGACGACGCCCAACGTCCTGCTGCAGGTCGACAACGCGCGAAAGCAGTTCGGCGGCGTGGTTGCGGTCAACAACGTCTCCTTCGACGTCCAGGCCCGCGAGATCGTCGCGCTGATCGGCCCGAACGGCGCCGGCAAGAGCACGACCTTCAACCTGATCACCGGCGTGCTGCCGCCGACCTCCGGCAACATCTCGGTGCTCGGCAAGGCCGTCGGCAACGCCCCGCCGCAGGACGTCGTCAAGCTCGGCATTTCCCGCACCTTCCAGCACGTCAAGCTGGTGCCGGACATGACGGTGCTGGAGAACGTCGCGATCGGCGCCCATCTGCGCGGCCATTCCAATGCGCTTACCAGCATGTTCCGGCTCGATCGCGCCGACGAGGCCAAGCTGCTCGCGGAAGCCGCGCGCCAGATCGAGCGCGTCGGGCTCGGCGACCAGATGCACCAGCTTGCTGGCTCGTTGTCTCTCGGCCAGCAGCGCATCGTCGAGATCGCCCGCGCGCTGTGCGTCGATCCGATGCTGCTCTTGCTCGACGAGCCGGCCGCGGGATTGCGCCACATGGAGAAGCAGCGCCTCGGCGCGCTGCTGCGCGACCTCCGCGCCGGCGGCATGTCGGTGCTGCTGGTCGAACACGACATGGGATTTGTCATGGATCTCGCCGACCGCATCGTGGTGCTCGATTTCGGCACCAAGATCGCCGAGGGCACACCAGCCGCGATCAAGACCAATCCCGAGGTGATCAAGGCATATCTCGGAGCCGCTGCATGAGCACCTTGCTGGAAGTCGCCGACGTCCACGTCTCCTACGGCAAGGTCGAGGCTGTCAGATCGGTCTCGCTGACCGTCGCCGAGAACGAGATCGTCACCATCATCGGCGCCAACGGCGCCGGCAAGACCACGCTGCTCAGTGCCATCATGGGCGTGTTTCCGCTGAAGGGCCGCGTCTCCTTCCTGGGCGAGGACCTGGCACGCTATGAGATCGAGGACCGCGTCGCGCGTGGACTGTGCCTGGTGCCGGAGCATCGCGAGCTGTTCGCCACCATGAACGTCGAGGACAATCTGCAGCTCGGCGCGTTCCGCATGAGCAAGGCGCACGCCGCGCGCGGCTTCGAGCACGTCTACACGCTGTTTCCGAAGCTCAAGGAGCGGCGCAAGCAGCTTGCCGGCACGCTCTCCGGCGGCGAGCAGCAGATGCTGGCGATGGGCCGGGCGCTGATGGGCGCGCCGAAGATGCTGATGCTGGACGAGCCCAGCCTCGGTCTGGCGCCGATCATCGTCGCCGGCATCTTCGAGATCGTCGCCAGGCTGCGCCAGGAAGGCGTCTCGGTGCTGCTGGTCGAGCAGAACGCCAAGGCCGCGCTCAAGGTCGCCGACCGCGCCTATGTCATGGAGCTCGGCGAGTTCGTGCTCAACGGCAAGGCCAGCGAGATCGCCACCGACGAGCGCGTGGCGGCGAGCTATCTCGGCTTCGCCGAGGCGGCTGCGAGCTGAGCCTGATGTCGATGGGGTGAGGCGCTGCTTCAGGAGGGCGCCTCCTTCGACAGCAGGAAATCGACCATCACGCGCTCCAGCGCCCGGTACATGTCGGTGCCGGTCGCCGTCAGGCAGCCGCGCTGGCGCGCAGCGGCGATGAACGGCGACACCTCCGGCCGGGTGATCACGCAGCCGCAATAGGCCGACGGGCTGACGGTCGCCATGTCGACCGGCAAGGGATCGCCGGGCTGCATGCCCGCCGGCGTCGCATTCGCGACCAGGTCGAAGCCGCTGGCATCGGTGCCGCCGACAACGGCGCGGCCTTTGCCCCGCTCGTTGAGGCGCGCGATCAGCACATCGCGGCGTCCGGGATCGCTGTCGTGAATGGCAAGCTCGCGCACGCCGGCATCGATCAGCGCCAGCGCAATCGCCGAACCCGCTCCGCCCGCGCCGATCTGCAACGCCCGGCAGCCTGCGGGATCGAAGTCCTTGGCTTTCGCCGCGCCGACGAAGCCGAGGCCATCGACCATGTCACCGTGCCACCCGCCGCTTTCACCACGCCGCATCAAGTTGACGGCGCCGATGAACTGCGCACGCTCGGTGGCGGTCGCGCAGGCGCGGTAGCAGGCGAACTTGTGCGGGATCGTCGCGACGATGCCGTCGAGATTCCTGACCCGAGTCATTGCCGCCAGGAAGTCCGCGAGATCGCCCGGCGCGACCTGGACCGGGACGAGGATCGCATCGCTGCCCTGCTCGGCAAACGCCTGGCTCACGCCGGCCGGCGCACGCACCTGTGCGATCGGATCGCCGATGATGATGTGGAGCCTTGTGGCGCCGGTGGGGGCTGGGATCATGGCGGGCCTCCAGGAAAACTACAAAGATCCTCGTCCAAATGGCCGAAAGGCCGGCTCACGGAGCCGGCCTTTCTCAATCAGAAGCTATGGTCTCGCGGCTCACTTCGCCGGGACGTACTTCCCGTCCTTCACGGTCAGGATGATGCGGGAGCGGTCGTCGAGGCCCGAGCGATCCTTTTCGGTGAAGTTGTAGACGCCCTGCGAGGCCGCCATGTCCTTCTCGGTCATCAGCGCCTGGCGGATGGCTTCGCGGAACTCCGGCGTGCCGGGCTTGGCGGTCTTCAGCGCCACCGGGATGACGCGCTTGAGGATCTCGAACGCATCGAAGGAGTGACCGGCGAACTGGCTGCGGCTGTTCGGGCCATACTTGGCTTCATAGGCCTTGTTCAGCTCGAGGCCGGGCTTCTTGGTCAGCGCGCTGTCGTCCTGCGTCTCCGGCGACATCACCGGGCCGGAGGCCATGATCACGCCCTCCGCCGCCTTGCCGGCGATGCGGATGAAGTCCATGCTCGCGGCGCCGTGGGTCTGATAGATCAGGCCGGTGTAGCCGCGCTCGCGCAGCTCGGTCTGCGGCAGCGCCGCCGCGGTGCCGGAGGCGCCGACCAGGATCGCGTCCGGATTGGCGGCGACCAGCTTCAGCACCTGGCCGGTGACCGACGTATCGGGGCGCGCGAACCGCTCCTCGTCGGCAATCGTGATGCCCATCGGCACCGCCTGGTTCTTCAGATCGTTGAACCAGAGATCGCCGTAGGAGTCGGAGTAGCCGATGTAGCCGACGGTCTTGATGTTGTGCGCCTTCATGTGCTCGTACAGCACCTTGCCCATGATCGGCACCGGCTGCGGCATCACCACCGACCATTTCATCCGCTCAGGCGTGACCGGGAACGGCGCCAGGCCGAAATGCGGAATGCCGGCCTCGTTGGCGACGTTGGACACCGCGATGGTCGGCGGCGTCAGCGCCGAGCCCATGATGATGTCGGCTTTCGACTCCGTCACGAAGCGGCGCGCATTCGTCGTCGCCGTGGTCGGATCGCCGCCATCGTCGAGCACGATCACCTTGAGCGGCACGCCGCCGATCTCCTTCGGCACGAACTCGAGCGCATTGCGCTCGGGGATGCCGAGCGCCGCGCCCGGCCCCGTCGTGGTCGTGGTGATGCCGATGGTGATCTCGCTGGTCTGCGCCAGCGCAGGAGCAGCTGCGAGCATCGCGATGACGCCAGCCGCCGCCAGATAGGCCTTCCTCATAAAATCCTCCCTTGATCTTTTCGGTTCAGCTCGTGATCCGCCGATCCTGTTTGCAGTCCCGCCCCTTGTCCGGGGCGCCTTCCAACATGGCCGGCCGATATGTGTCCAAACGTGATCATAGCATTGAACACGAGAAGATCACGCCTCACCAGTCGACCAAAGCATGACAGCTGAACATCCTTAAGACGGTCGCATGTCGCACCCATTCCAGCCTCATCCACCGAGAAACTTGGCGCGCATCTCCTCGGGAAACGGCGCCGACTTCAGCTTGTCCGGGTCGGCCGGATCGCGCCCGACCAGCACCCGCGTCTCGAATCCCTCGATCGCCAGCGCCTCGCCCTTGAACACCTTATGGGTGACGTCGAAGGACGAGCGCTTGATGCTCTCGATCCGGCTCTCGATCGTGATCCAGTCGCCATAGGTCGATGGGATGTAGAACTTGGCGCGGGTGTCGACCATGGGGATGCCGACCAGGCCGTAGCGACGGACGATGTCCTGCTTGGAGAACCCGGCCGCCTCGAACATGACAGAGGTTGCATCGTCGAACATCGCGAAATAGCGCGGGTAGTAGACGATATTGGCGGGATCGCAGTCGCCCCACTGGATCTGCACGTCGCGGCGGTGGATGAACATTGGTTTGGCCTCGCTATCAGCCGTGTAGACGGTGCGCTCCCTCTCCCCGTTCTTTACGGGGAGAGGGCTGGGGTGAGGGGCAGCCACGCGCACCAGACTCGCGGAGAGCCCCCTCACCCGGATTGCATCTGGCGATGCAATCCGGCCTCTCCCCGCGCGCGGGGAGAGGCTGGCAGCGAGCCTCTGGCGAGTAGCTCGGCGCATCAATCCTACTTCGGCGCCATGCGCAGCGAGCCGTCGAGGCGGACGACTTCGCCGTTGAGGTAGGCGTTCTCGACCATGTGCAGCGCCAGCGCGGCAAACTCGTCGGCGTGGCCGAGACGGCGCGGGAACGGGATCGCGGCGGCGAGCGAGTCCTGGGCCTCCTGCGGCAGGTTGGCGAGCAGCGGCGTCAGGAACAGGCCGGGCGCAATGGTCAGCACGCGGATGCCGAACTGTGCGAGCTCGCGCGCGATCGGCAGGGTCATGCCGACGATGCCGCCCTTGGAGGCCGAATAGGCCGACTGTCCGATCTGGCCGTCATAGGCGGCAACGGACGCGGTGTTGATGACGACGCCACGCTCGCCGGTCGCCTGCGGCTCCAGCTTGGTCATGCCGTTGGTGACCAGGCGCAGCATGTTGAACGAGCCGATCAGGTTGACCTTGATGACCTTCTCGAAATCGGCCAGCGGCATCGGGCCGTCGCGGCCGACCACGCGCTTGGCGACGCCGATGCCGGCGCAGTTGACCAGCACGCGCGGCTGCTGCCCGAGCGCCTCGACGGCCTTGGCAACGGCCGCTTCCGCGCCGGCGGCGTCCGAGACGTCGCAGACCACCGGCACGCCCTTGATCTCGGCCGCGACCTCCGCCGCCAGCTTGGCGTTGAGATCGAACACCGCGACCTTGGCGCCCTGCGCAGCGAGCTTGCGGGCGGTGGCGGCCCCGAGGCCGGAAGCGCCGCCAGTGACGATGGCGGCCTGGTCCTTCAACAACATTGTCGTTTCTCCCTTGGATGCGTCGATCAGCCGGCGATGATGATGTCGTCGTCCGGCGTCGCGGCGTAGATGCGTTCGATCAGGTCCTTGCGGTTCTCCAGCACGGCGCGCTGGTTGATCGATCCCTTGTCGGTGACCTCGCCCTTGTCGATCGACAGCGGCACGCCGAGCAGGACGGCGCGCGTGATGCGCGTCGACGAGCCGGTCGCGGTCTGCAGGAATTTTGCGAAGCGCTGACGGAAGGCCTCGATGATCAGCGGATCGGCCGCCGTGGCGGCGAGGTCGTCGAACGGCAAGGTCGCGTTGATCAGGCGGCAACCATCGAGATCGAGCACGACGATGGCCGCGATCTCGTCGCGGTTGATGCCGGCGATGATCACGTCGCGCGCCAGCGGCGCGCACGCAGCCACGAAGCGGGCCCGCAACGGGCCGACGGAAACCCAGGTGCCGCTCGCCAGCTTGAAGTCCTCGGCAACACGACCGTCAAAATCGAAGCCGGCATTGAAGTCGTCGGGATCGACGGGCTTCAGCGCGTCGCCCATCTTGTAGTAGCCTTCGTCATCGAAGGCCGCGGCCGAGACCTCCGGCAGGCGCCAATAGCCCGGCGTCACGTTCGGCCCCTTGGCGCGCACTTCCATCTTGCCGTTGTTGGGAACGAGCTTGGCCTCGTTGCCGGAGACCGGCAGGCCGACATGGCCGGAGCGGCTGGTGCGTGGATTGACCGACATGAAGAACGGTGCGGTCTCGGTGGAGCCGAGGCCCGTCAGCATCGGCACGCGATAGCCCGTCTCGGCCACCGAGAGCTCGTCGAGCTCGTTCCAGACATGCGGCGCCAGTGCGGCGCCGGAGAAGAACATCGCGTGCAGCCGCTGGAAGAAGGACTTCCGCAGCGCCGGGTCCTCGCGGAAATAGGGCAGCAGCGACTCATAGCCCTTGGGGACGTTGAAATAGACCGTCGGCGAGATCTCGCGCAGGTTTCGCACGGTCTCCTCGATGCCGCCAGGCACCGGCTTGCCCTGGTCGAGATACATCGAGCCGCCGTTGAACAAGGTCAGGCCGATATTGTGGTTGCCGCCGAAGGTGTGATTCCAGGGCAGCCAGTCGATGATGACGGGCGGCTCGTCCTTGAGGAAGGCGAGCGTCTCGCGGATCATCACCTGGTTGGCGCAGATCATGCGCTGGGTATTGATCACGGCCTTCGGATTGCCGGTCGAGCCAGAGGTGAGCAGGAATTTCGCGATCGTGTCCGGACCGATCTTGTCGTTGATAGCATCGAGGCCTGCAAACAGCGGCGACGCGATGAGATCGGCGAGCATCGTGACCTTGCGGCCCGGCACCGAGCCGAACGAGGCCACGATCTCGGTGCCATCGGGCACGTTGGCGACGAGCGCGTCGGCGAACTTGTCGGCGTCGTCGACGAAGACGAGGCCCGGCGTCAGCAGCTTCATCAGATAAGCGAGCTTGCCGTAGTCGCGCGACACCAGCGAGTAGGCCGGCGACACTGGGCAGAAGGGCACGCCGGCATAGAGCGAGCCGAACGCGACCAGGGCATGATCGATCGAATTGCCCGACAGGATCATCACCGGGCGGTCCGGCGAGAGTCCGCGGGCGAGCAGCCCCGAGGCGATGTGCCGGCTCGCCGCCAGCAGTGTGGCATAGGTCAGCTCGCGCCAGCCCTCGGGCCCGACGCGCTCGGCCATGAACACGCGCTCTGGTGTGGCTTTGGCGAAGTGATGCAGCCGATCCGTGATCCGCTGCGGATAGTCGCCGAGCGGCTGCTTCGGACGGAGATAGATGGTGCCGTCGTCGCGGCGATCGACGGTGACCGCGGGATCGTTGAACGAGATCGCGCGCAACGGATGAACACTGGCGGTGCGCGCCGTGTCGTCCGTTCCTCCCTGTGTGCTTCTTATTGTTTGTGTGGTCATGTCACGTCGGCTTCACTTTGGCGGTCTTGTGATCGAGGAAGGCGCGGATGCGACTCTTGGCCTCCTTGTCGCTCTGCGCGACGGTGGCCATCAGCGATTCCATCAGCAGACCGGTCTGCGGATTGGCCTCCGCGATCATCGGCAGCGCCTGCAGCACCGCGAAATTCGTCAGCGGCGCGTTACCCGCGATCTTGGCGGCCAACTCCATGGCCTTGGTCATCGAGGCACCGGCCTCGACGAGATATTGGGCGAAGCCGTAGGACGAGCCTTCGGTCGCGGAATAGACGCGACCGGTCAGCATCATGTCCATCATGCGGGCGACGCCGATCAGGCGCGGCAGCCGCACCGAGCCACCGCCTCCGACGAAGATGCCGCGCTGGCCTTCGGGCAGCGCGAAGTAAGCCGACGGCTCGGCGACACGGATATGCGCGGCGCAGGCGAGCTCGAGACCGCCACCGATGACGGCCCCCTTCAGTGCGGCGATCACCGGCACGCGGCAATACTGGATGCGGTCGAACACGCGATGCCACATCTGCGAGTGCACCAGGCCCTCGGTCGCGTCGCGCTCGCGCAATTCGGAGAGATCGAGGCCGGAAGAGAAATTGTCGCCGAGGCCGTGGATCACGACGCAGCGGACGTCGTCGGGCAGGCTGGTGAAGCGCTCGCCGATGGCGAGGATGATGCCGTCATTCAGCGCGTTGCGCTTGGCCGGGCGGTTGAGCCCGATCGTCAGGACGGCGCCCTGCTGTTCGATCTGCAGCAGAGACGGATCGCCCGCTGGCGTGGCGGTGTCGGCGTTTCCCATCGCTTGATTGTGTCCTGTTCAGAATAGTTATGTTTTATAACGATCTTCGCGGGAGTCAATAAGCGGCGCCCGACATCATGTTGTGCGATGCAAAACAACAAGCCGCGGGGGGCGCGGCCAGACGCAGCATGGTAAGGCCCGCCTGCGCGCAAAGGCAAATGACATGATCCGGCATTCCCGCGGCGAAATCACGCCCGGGGCTTTGCTGATCGTGTTCACCCTCCGGTGCGGAGGGCGCAGGGAAGGCCAGGCGTCGGCTGACGCCTGCGGCCCGCCTGCGAAAAGAATGCAGGCGGCAGGTACCACAGGTGCAGCCGAGAACGCCCGGCCTTCCCTGCGCGATGGTCTTCACGCTTATACGCAGTCTCCCTGGTGCGCCGGGCTTTTTGGCCACCATCACCGCGCAGCGCCTGCGGCGCCATCACGGCTTGATACCAGCGTCGGGGTATCAGGACGCTGCGATTTCACGTCCGCGTCACATCGTTCGTCCGCGCGCCCGAAGACACGCTGCGACATGATCGCGGCCACCGCTCCCCGCCCCGCGTGTCGTGACGATCGCGCGCTACGCCCCTCGGCTTGGGACGGGATGGCGCGATATGATCATAACTTCTGGAAAAACGCAAGATATTTTTGTTTTGCAAAAATCAAGGATCGGAGGCAACGGCGCCTCACCGCTCTCCGCTGTCGTCCCTGCGAACGCAGGGACCCATAACCACCGGCCCTCGTGAGATGAGGACTGCCAGTTATGCCCAACCGACAGATTCCGCGGTATGGGTCCCTGCGTTCGCAGGGACGACACCGCCGTTGCGGCGGGCAGCGTGGCCGACAGCAAAGTGAACGGCCGACAACATCGCATTCAGGGTGCCTTCAAAGCGCGCGCTGTAGAACCTCTACCGTCACCACACTTCCCAATGGAGGGGATCATGGTTTCGCTGAAGACATCTCTCGCAGGCGGCATCGCCGCGCTCGCCGTGACCGCCACCCTGCTCGCCGGCGCGGCGCCGGCTCAGGCCCATGACGGCCGCAACGCGGCGCTCATCGGTGGTCTCCTGGTCGGCGCTCTCGTCGGCGGCGCGCTGGCGTCGGAAGCGCAAGCCTATGAGCCCGCGCCGGTCTACCGGTCGCACTATCGCGACGCGGCGTATGACGGCTACGGCTACGAGCGCTACCGTTACGTGCCGGCCCAGCGCTATCGCAATTGCGACCACGGCGGCTATGGCCGGGCGGCGGATTGGGACGACGAGGACTAGTCTCAACGAGAGACCAACTGCCATTATTTTGGCTCCGTCATGCCCGGGCTTGTCCCGGGCATCCACGTCTTCCCCAGCAGGCTAGCGACGTGGACGGCCGGGACAAGCCCGGCCATAAGCAGCACGTCGGCCACGTCGTCGCTGCGCTCGCAATGACGGAGTTGGGGCAGGCCGTGCGGCCTAGAGCACCACGTGCACGTCGATGATGACGCGGTCCGCGTGCCTCGCGGCGGAGCCGACGAAGACGTGCTCCATAAGCCAGCGATATTTCTCGTGGCCGGTCTCGAAGCGCGGATGGGTGCGGAAGTAGATCAGCTTGGGGTCCACGGGCTCGCCGCGCTTGAGCTTCTGCAACAGGTCGACCGGTCCGAAGCGGATGCCGCGGTTCTCGACGTAGATCGTCGCGCCGTCGTCGGTCTCGAAGCCATATTTGGCTTCGAGGTCGATCAGCTCGTTCGGACGGATGACCTGGAAGTCGGCGCCGAAATTGCAGATCCTGCCCCTGATGCCCTCACCGGCGCGGCCGGGGCCCTTCACCTCGCCGCCATGGATCGGGATGATCCGGCGCACGCCGATGCCGGTCTCGCCGGCACTGGTGACGTCGCCGATCATCACGGTGAGGGTGAAGACGTAGCGGGTCTCGAGGATCGGGGTCGTCATCAGCGGGCCATCATCTGTTGCGGCAGCCAGGTGGCCAGCAGCGGGAAGGCGATCAGGATCACCAGGCGGATCAGGTCGGTGACGACGAAGGGCAGCACGCCCTTGAAGATCGTCGAGAACGACACGTCCTTCACCACGCTCTTGATGACGAAGACGTTCATGCCGACCGGCGGATGGATCAGGCCGAGCTCGACGGTCATCACGATGATGACGCCGAACCAGATCGGATCGAAGCCGAGATGGGAGATGACCGGGAAGATGATCGGCACGGTCAGGATGATCATCGCCATCGCATCCATCAGGCAGCCGAGCACGAGATACATCACCATGATCAGCGCCAGCACCCCGTAGGGGCCGAGGCCGAGGCCGGTGAGGAACTCCGTCACCTTCTGCGGCGTCTGCGTCACCGTCAGGAAGTAGCCGAAGATCAGCGCGCCGATCAGCACGGTGAACACCGCGGCCGCGGTGCGCGTGGCCTGCAGCAGCGAAGCCAGGATCTTGTCCTTGTCGAGCCGGCCGGTGAACACGCCGATCAGGAATGCGCCGGTGGCGCCGACGCCGCCGGCTTCCGTCGGCGTGAAGCGCGGCAGGAACGGCAGACCATAGAGACCGCCGATCACGAACAGGAACAGGAGCACCGGCGCCCAGATGCCTTTCAGGCCCGCGATGCGCTCGCGCCACGGCGGCGCCTCGCCCTTCGGGAGAAAATCCGGCCTGACACGGCCGATCACCGTGATGGTGATCATGTACATGGTCATCGCCAACAGGCCGGGGATGATGCCGGCGATGAACAGCTTGCCGATGTCCTGCTCGGTGATGATGCCGTAGACGGCGAGCACGGTCGACGGCGGCAGCATCGCGCCGAGCGTGCCGCCCGCGGCGATGACGCCGGTGGCGAAGGACTGCGGATAGCCGAAGCGGCGCATCTCGGGATAGGCCACCGCCGAGAACGTCGCGGCAGTCGCCACGGACGAGCCGCAGATCGCAGCGAAGCCGCCGCAGGCGGCGACGGTGGCGATGCCGAGCCCGCCGCGCAGATGGCCGACGAAGCCGTTGGCGGCGCGGAACAGCTCGCGGCTCATGCCGGAGTTGGACACGAACGTTCCCATCAGCAGGAACATCGGGATCACGCCGAACGTGTAGTCCGTGACCGTGCGCATCGAGGTCTGGCCGACCAGCTTCAACGCCGCCGTGCCGTTGACGAGATAGGCGAAGCCGGACACGCCGACGAGTCCCATCGCCATGCCGACGGGCACGCGCAGCAGCATCAGCGCAAACAGCGCAACGAAGCCGATGACGGCAACCGCATCCGTACTCATGCGGCACTACTCCGTGGGCTTGACGTGAGGGTCATGAATCTCCTCGGGGTGGAAGATCAGGCGATAGGTCCGGATGGCGATCAGGAGCACCGCCGAAACGTCGCCGATCCAGGCGATGGCGAAGAACGGCCAGGTCGGCATGTGCAGATCGAAGGTGAGGACGTTGTCCTCATAGGTGCCGCGCACCTTGTCGAACAGGGTCCAGGTCTGCACCGTGACGACGAACAGCAGCACCAGCGTTGCGAAGATGTCGATCCAGCGCTGATAGCGCGGGCCGACATTGCCCCAGATCAGATCCACGGTGATGTGTGTGCCGCGATAGGATGTCGCAGCGATGCCCCAGAAGATCAGGATGCCGAGCAGCATGCGCCCGATGTCGAAGGAATCGGGGATCGAATAGTTCAGCGTATTGCGGAGCAGCACCGACAGGAAGATGTCGAGCGCGACGATGCCGACGAAGAACGCGGCGATCCATTCGATCGCATCGATGATCCGGTCCATGTAGGCGCGCTGCATGGCGTCCCCGTTTGAAATCTGGTCGTAGGCTTGAAGATTGGAGCGCGCGCTGCCGCGCAGCAGGCGGTGGGCCCCCTCGCCCCGCCAGGGCGAAGCGAAGCTTCGCTAAGGCGGGGAGAGGGTTGGGGTGAGGGGGTACAGGTCTAACGGCTCGCACCACCCGTGCGGCTGCCCCTCACCCCGACCCTCTCTCCGTCAGAACGGGGAGAGGGAGCGCACCGTCTGCTGCGCAACAGCGCGATGTAAAGAGCGCTACTGCGCCAGCGCGTTGTACTTGGCGAGCGAGGCCTTCAGCTCGGTCATGGCGGCCTCGGCGTCGACGCCGGTCTTCTTGACGCCGTCGGCCCAGGTCTTGAACAGCGGCTCGGAGGCCTTCTTCCACAAAGCGGTCTGCTCCGGCGTCAGCTTGTAGACCTCCTGGCCGGACTCGGCCTTGATCTTGTCGACGCCGGCGTCCTCGAACTTGCCCCAGGGCTCGCCGACCTTGCCGGCGGTCTCCGTGTTGCAATTGTCGTCGATCGCCTTCTTCTGCATCGCCGACATCTGGTTGTACTTGTCCTTGTTCATGACGAACACGAAGGTCGTCACGTAGAACGGCGCGTCCATGTGGTACTTCGTGACCTTGTCGACTCCGAACAGCACCAGCGAGCCCGCCGGAAAGGTGACGCCGTCAGCGACACCGCGCTCGATGATGTCGCGCACTTCCGGCGCCGACGACTGCACATTGGTGCCGCCGAGCAGGGTGACGAAATTGGCGATCGTCGCATCGGCCGGGCGGATCTTCATGCCCTTGACGTCCTCGGGCACGACGACCTTCTTGGTGCGGGTGTGGAAAGCCGAGGGCGTGTGGACGAAGGCGAGGCAATACTTGACGTCCTTCATCTCCTTCTCGGCATATTTGCGGTACCACGCGTCCAGACCTTCCGAGCCGCCCTTGGCGTCGGAGACCAGGAACGGCAGCTCGCCGGCGCCGATGATCGGGAAACGGCCGGGCTGATAGCCGGGATTGACGTAAGTGACATCGGCGATGCCGTCGCGCGCCATGTCGTAATGGTCGAACGCCTTGCCGAGCTGCTGGGCCGGGAACACCTTGCCCTTGATGGTGCCGCCCGAGGCCTTTTCGACCGATGCGGCCCAATCCTCCAGCGCCTTCTGCAGCGGATGGCTGGCGGGCACCCAGTGCGAAATCTTCAGCTCGAACGTCTTGTCTTGCGCGAGCGCGGGGGTGGTCACACCGGCAGCCAGCGCCAACGCCAGAAGCGTCTTCCTCATCGGGATCCTCTCCTTCCATCATGGGCCTTCGAGGGCCCTTTGCTTCATTGTTATAGCATATAACCATCATTGCAAGCGTGACGGCAGACCCGCCGTCGCGGCACGCGCGAGCCTGCCCCTATCGCGCCAGCCAGCGCAAGCCTGGCAGACGAAAGTTGCAGCCGCGCGACCAATTCATTAACACGTTAAGCATCTTGAGTGCACCCGAAATTGCACGGCTGCGTCGGCACACCGCGAAATTGCCACGAGGGGTCGAGCGGCCCTGCGACATCGTGCGCCATCTCCGCCGGCGTCGGCGCGCA
The DNA here is from genome assembly GCF_051167615.1 of Bradyrhizobium sp. HKCCYLS3013. Lineage (NCBI taxonomy): Bacteria > Pseudomonadati > Pseudomonadota > Alphaproteobacteria > Hyphomicrobiales > Nitrobacteraceae > Bradyrhizobium > Bradyrhizobium sp. HKCCYLS3013. Next base: position 29,861 of record NZ_JBNPTK010000008.1, on the reverse strand, counting down.
CCGTTTCAAACATCGGCGCAAAACACGTTTGAAACTTTGTAGGCGGTGCAAAACGCGCGGAGACGTCGTTGACTGCGGACATCGCCAGCAACGATCGAGACACCCGTGAGCAGCATTCCCGCCGGCTTCGAGCCGCATTTCCGCAAGAGCCCGTTCACCGATCCCTGGGAGCCGCTCTACGCCAGGAGAACCGACAAGGCCGTCATCCTCGGCCTGCGGCTCGCCGTGCCGCACACCAATTCGCGCGGGCTGATCCATGGCGGCCTGATCGCATCGCTGGCCGACAATGCGATGGGCTATAGCTGCGCCCAGACGCTGGGCTGGGAGGCGTCGTTGGTGACGATCAACCTCGCAGTCGACTACATCGGCAGCGCCGGGATCGGGCAGTGGCTCAGCGTCGAGAGCGACGTCATCAAGAGCGGACGCACCGTCTGCTTCGTGCAGAGCCTGGTGCTGGCCGACGACGCCGTGATCGCGCGGGCGAACGCGACGTTTCGCGTGGTGCCGAAGAAGGAGTGACGTCGTCAGCCGAAGCGCCAGTCGCAGGTCGTGGCGATCAGGTCGATGAAGGCGCGGACCTTGGCTGATAGGAGCCGGGAGCTCGGGAACACGATGTGGATGGGAAGTGGCGGCGGCTCGTATTTCGCCAGCACCCGCTTGAGGCGGCCGCCACGCAGCGCGTCGGCGGCCTGATAGGCCATCACCCGTGTCACGCCGCCGCCCGCCTCGGCATATTGGATCGCGGCGTCGGCATTGTTGGTAACGAGCCGCGGGCTGACCGCAATCCGCAGTTCCCTGCCCTCCTTGACGAAGCGCCATTCGTCGGCCGGGCCGAATTGGATGGTCTGGTGCTTCGCCAGCGCATCGGGCGTCCGCGGCTCGCCTTGGCCTTTGAAGTAGGCGGGAGCCCCGACCACGATCCGGCGCATGCTGCCGACCTGGCGGGCCACGAGCGACGAATCGCCGAGATGGCCGATCCGAACGGCGCAGTCGACGCCGTCCTCGACCAGATTGATCTGGCGGTCCTCGAGGCGCAGCTCGGCCGCGACCTCGGCATAGCGGCTCAGATAGGCGGCCATGACCGGACCGACATGGAGCCGGCCGAAACCGACCGGCGCCGAGACCACCAACCGCCCCACCGGCTGTAGGCGCTCGCTCTCCGCGGCGCGCTCCGCCTCCGCCAGATCGGCCAGGATGCGGCCAGCGCGTTCCAGATAGCGTCGTCCGGAATCGGTCAGCGTCACCGAGCGCGTCGTCCGCTGCAGCAGGCGGACGCCAAGATGCGCTTCGAGCGCGGCGACCAAACGGGTGACCGCCGATGGTGACAGCTTGAGCCGGCGCGCCGCCGGTGCGAAGCCGTTCAGCTCGGCGACGGTGACGAACGCCTGCATGGCATCGATGCGGTCCATGGGATTATTGCAACATCTGCAACGATCCAATGTCAACTGGTCAGATTATTTCCCTGGGGGATTGGGACCATATTGCCTTCACGGCGGCAGCCACGGCCGCAGCGACAAGGAGTCATTGCGATGACCCAGCCAACCATCCAGGCACCCGGCGACGTCATGTTCTCACCCGCCGTCAAGGCGATCCAGGCCCGCAAGGGGTCGCGCGAGAGCTACGCGCATGTGGAGCAGAGCCGCGGCTTTCGCCACGAGGTCGACGCCGATCTCGCCGGCCGCCTCGCCGAGGCCACGAGCTTCTATCTCGCGACCGCCTCGGCCGACGGCCAGCCCTATATCCAGCATCGCGGCGGACCGAAGGGCTTTCTCAAGGTGCTCGACAGCCGCACGCTGGCGTTCGCCGACTTCAGCGGCAACCGGCAATACATCACCCAGGGCAATCTGTCGGAGAACCCGCACGCCTACATCTTCATCATGGACTACGCGCATCGCCGCCGGGTGAAGATCTGGGGGACGGCGCGAGTGGTCGAGGATGATGCCGCGCTGACGGCCTCGCTGATGCCGAGAGGCTACAGGGCGCGGCCCGAGCAGGTAATGCTGTTCACGATCAGCGCCTGGGACACCAACTGCCCGCAGCACATCCCGCAGAAGTTCGACGCGGCCGACGTCGCGGAAGCGCTGGCCGTGCGCGATGCGCGCATCGCGGAGCTGGAGGCGGAGGTGACGCGGTTGAAGGGCGAGGCCCTCTGACGAAGTCCTCTGCCTTCAGCACTGTGGACCTGTGCTTGGTCGTCATTCCGGGGCAAATCGTTCGTGCGCGGTAGTGCACGGGCGATTGAACCCGGAATCTCGACATGAGTAGAGCGCAAAACAATCTCGAGATTCCGGGTTCAAGGCCTGCGGCCTTGCCCCCGGAATGACGTGGGTGGGGCTTAAGAACTCAGGCGGCCTCGGCCGCCCTGCCCCAATCGAACTCAGGATAGTACTGCGCCATCATGCGCTCGGCATAGGCGACGAGATTGCCGAAGCTTTCGGTCCTGCGGCGGAGCTCGGAGTCGAAGAACGGCGTGAGAATGCCGGCGATGACGGCGAACGCGGTCGCGTCGGTGCCGCATGGACGATCACCCATCAGATAAGGCCGGTCGCCGAGCTGCACCGACAGCGCGCGCAGCGAGCGCGCGGCGAGATCGACGTCCTCGTCCGGCGCGTGCCGGCCGAGCCCGGAGATCAGATAGTTCTCGGCGACACGAAACTGCGCGTCCTCGCGCAGCTTCTCGCGCTTGTCGGCCGGCACGCCGTCGAAGAAATGCGCCGGCCCCTTGGCGAAGTTGACCGGATCGACCCAGCGCGCCCCGACCAGCGCGAAATACAGATGATGCTCGATCATGCGCTCGAACCCCCAGGCCTGCGCCCGCGCGCGCACGTCGAGTCCGGAATCGAAGTCGAAGCCGTATTTGCGCTCGATGTGGGCACGGATGAAGGTCGAATCGGCAATCAGCTCGCCGCCATCGTCGATGAAGGGCAGTTGCCCCTTCGGCGACGCCGGCGGCATCGCCCGCTGCTTCCGATAGTCGAGGCCCGCCATCTTCAATTGCACCTCCGTCTTGGTGACGAAGGGGCTGATCTCCGGCAGGCCGAAGCCCGCGCCCAAACCGAACAATGTGATCATGACAGCACTCCCGACTTCCTGAGCAGACGCCGGACGCTACGAACGTGCTGCTGCCACCATGGTGTCAGCAGCGGCAGTAGCGTGGTGGCCAGGCCAAGGCCATAAAACATCATCATCGACATCACCCCTTCAATCTCGTTGTTGGCCCGGTATAAGGACAGGCTGCTGCCAGCATCCTGTCAGCATCGGCGGGGGTGCTCGCCGCTCGCAGGACACACCATGAGACGCGCCGACCGGCTGTTCCAGATCATCCAGGTGCTGAGACGCACGCGCCGCCCATTGACGGCGGATGCGATCGCCGCCGAGCTCGAGACCTCGAAGCGCACGATCTATCGCGACATCGCCACCCTGATCGGGCAGCGCGTGCCGATCCGCGGCGAGGCCGGCATGGGCTACATCCTGGAGAAGGGTTTCGATCTGCCGCCCTTGATGCTGACGCCGGACGAGATCGAGGCGGCGGTGCTTGGCGCGCAATGGGTCGCGGTCAACGCCGACCCGGTGCTGGCGCGCGCGGCGGAAGACCTGATGGCCAAGATCGCAGACACCGTGCCGGAGCGCTTAAGGCCATTCGTACTGGAGCCGGCGAGCCGCGCGCCGCGGCCGTGGATGCGCGAGCCGGACCGCATCGACATGTCACGCACGCGTTCGCAGATCCACGAGGGACGCAAGATCCGCTTACGCTATCGCGACGAGCAGGGCCGCGACAGCGAGCGCGTGATCTGGCCGATCGCGATCGGCTATCATGACGCGGTGCGCATCCTCGCCGCCTGGTGCGAGCTGCGTCGCGACTTCCGCAGCTTCAGGACCGACCGTGTCGTCGAGGCGGATTATCTCGACGACAAATATCCTGAAAGGCGCGAGGCGCTGCGCGCCAAATGGCGGCGCAGCCTGGTGTGGGAGGTTCCCAAGGATGTCTGAACCGGTGTCTGGCGAGACTGACAGCAGCCCCTGTCAGAGCTGCGGCGCGTGCTGCGCCTATTCGTCGAACTGGCCGCGCTTCACGATCGAGGAGGATGAAGCCCTCGACCTGATCCCGGCCGAGCTGGTCAACGAGCGGCTGTCGGGCATGCGCTGCGACGGCGACCGCTGCTGCGGGCTCGATGGCGAGATCGCGCGCGCGGTCTCGTGCCGGATCTACGCGATCCGCCCTGAGGTGTGCCGCATCTGCATGCCGGGTGACGCCGAATGCGCGATGGCCCGGCGCAAGTTCGGTCTGCCGGTGCTCGCCTGAGCCAAAGGCCAGGAAGACGGGGAGTCAGGCCGTGACCGGCTCGGGGCTGTCGTCGAGATCGTCCTCGAACGGCTTCATCACCGAGAGCGGCTTGGTCGACAGCGAGATCGGCTTGCGGCTCGAGGTCGCGCTGGCCGGACCCGCCCGACCGCCGCGGGACTGCGCATACAGCGCCGATCCGACCCGGCCGCCGAACTGCGACAGGTCCTGCTCGCTGCAGGTGGATGCAATCGCAAGCGCCAGCGGGTGAAGATGCGTGCGCCTGTAACAGAACAGCGCCAGCATGGCCCTCACATCGGCGGAGACGCTCTCGACCAGCGCGGGCAGCCCGTTGGCGTCGGCACGGTAGAGCTCGCCGAGAAGCTCGTCGCCGACCGGGCACGAATCGCTGTCGAACGCATCGCGACTTTGAAGCATCTGTTTGATTGCCATGGCGCGACGATGCGGCGCGAATCGCTAACGTCCGGTTAACCAAACCGAACGGTCGTCCCACCCCCGGCTTGACACGGGGCTGCCGCCGTCGGCGCAGCTTCGCCGCGACGCACCGCGACCGGACTCAGCCGTTCGCGGCCATGAAGATCGAGAGCCCGAATCCGGTGAGGTGATGCAGCGCCTGGTCGACGCCGATCAGGGTCCAGAACCATCGGTGCTCGGTGTTCATGCCGAACCGCGACGAGCAGATGCCCTTGATGCGATCGATGGTGATGTGAATGGCGAAGTCGATCACGGCGACGAACCAGAATCGCGGCGCGACGATCAGGATCAGGACCATGGCGACGGCGAGATGGATCAGGCAGTGCACCAACAGCGGCAGCGCCCAGCCCTTCCGCTGGTCCTTGCCATAGGCCATCCAGGCGTTCTGCAGAACGAAGTCGCCAATGATGTGCTTGAAGGTCAGCAGCAGCATCCAGCCGACCAGCGCACCAACCGGAACCTGCGACGACAAAGAGGGAAAAGACAAAGCTGACGCTCTCGCTACGACTAACCCTTGGAACCAACCCTGGGAACCAACCCTTGGACGCACGGGGAACTGGAGGCGTTCAGCGCAATCTGATGAGAATACCCGGCCAATTCGACGCGTATGCGACGCTTATGACATCTCCGGTAGCGAATTGCACGCGAAAGGGAACCTCAAATCGCACCCTGCTACTCTTCCCGGCAATTCCGCGGGGGTAAGGTTACCCGCCACCGTGCATCTGCGAACCGGCCGCAGTCGCGGCGTTTCATTCCGCGGCGTCGGTCTTCGGTGCCGACAGCGCCCTCGCCCGGATCTGCGCGATGGTCCGCTTCAGCGCGCCCTGTCCCGGCTCTGCCAGCGCAACGGCGCGCGCCTCGGCGATGGCGGAGGCGAGATCCGAGATCGGCAGCACGCCATCGAAGGTGGGCTTGGCCAGGCCATCGATGATGGCATGCCAATCGGCGAGACCCTGCCGGTAGCCGTCGCCCTGCCCCTGGATCATGGTCGCCGTGCCGATCACGGCGGACGCCGCCGCAGGCTGCTTGTCCAGCGCGCGCGCGATCATGTGCAGCCACCGTTCGGCCCAGGCGCGCTCCTCGCCATAGCGCACCGATTGCAGCCGCCAGCGCCGCAGGCCGGCCATCAGCTTGAGACGGCGAATGGCGAGCGGCGATCGAACCGAGAAGCGGACCTTGACCCGGCGCCGGCCCAGCCAGCCGACCTGCTCGAAGGCTGCCAGCAACGATTCCGCCACGGCCTGCGGCAGCGCACCGATCAGTTCGTCGAGGCGAAACCGCCGCACGTCATCGCTCTCGCGTCCCCCCGGGCGCTGCCCCATGTCGAGGCTGATCAATCTGAGCTGGGCGATCCGGATCGGATCCTCGTAGGCCATGCGGGCGGCCAGCAGCTGCGCGATCTGAGACAGCATGCCGGCATCGACGTTCGATCTGCGCACGAATCGCTTGATGCGATCGACGTAGAGCTGCGCATAGCTCGCGCCCTGATACTCCATCAGCAGATGGATGCCATCGCTCACCGTCGGCACGGCGGCGTCAGGCAGGCCCTGAGGCAGAAAAGGCGGCTCGCCATCGTCGTCGCCGATGACGTCGGCGAACAGATATCGCAGCGAGGACCGGACGCTTTCCACTGGGCTTCAGGCTCCCCGGATCACGCCGGCTTGGCGACGGGCGCCGGCGCGGTGGTCTGTTGCGCCAGCCGCCGCTCGAGCGTTTCGATGTTCTGGAACAGCCGGGCGCTGGCGAGGCGCAGGAAGTAGAAGGCGAAGGCGGGGTTCTGGACGTAGAGCTGCTCGACCTGGTCGTAGGACACCGACAGGATCAGCCCGCCCTCGACGCATTCCAAGGTCTGCGTGCGCGTATTGGACGGGGAAATCATGCCGAACTCGCCGACGATCGCGCCCACCGGCAGCTCGATGCCGGATTCGACCAGGCGGAAGCGGCCGCTGACGATGTAGTACATGCTGTCGGCCTTCTCGTCCTTGTAGAACAGCACCTCGCCGGGACCGCATTTGCGCTCGGTCATGAACGGCTTCAGCCATTCCATGGAGAGGTCGCTGTTGACCGACTGCTTCACGTCGCGGACCAGTTGCAGCATCTGGTGGAGCCGGTAACTGTTGAGCGGCAGCAGCACCCCGTGCAGGATCAGGACCGGATAGTTGTGCATCGGCACCGCGGTCGCGATCAGGACGATGTTGGTGAGGATGGCGAAAACCCGCAGCGGAATCATGGTCCGCATCGACAGCGTGGCGACCACGAAGATCGAGGCGAAGAGGCTGCCGGCGGCGCCCGCATGTTCGACCAGGTGTGAGGTATCCATTGGGATCAACCAGACTCTTGGGACGCAGGAGGGCGGACGCTCGGTTCCGGCCTCCTTTTGCCTAATTTAGCGTGTCCATGCCGACCTCTGATATACGGCGAACAGACGACGTTTGAACCGGTATTTGAGCCGACACTCAAAAATTCCCGCTCGAAGTAGGACGGCTTGGACCTGCCGGAGGCACCCGCGCAACCGACCGGCCCGCATCGTTGACGGGATTCCCCCGATCGGGGCACCTTGCCGCCGCCGCGATCTCCTGCGGCTCTGAGATCAGCGACCGACGCCCGCCAGCAATGACCAAACCGCAGCACCCTGCCCTGGCGGCATTCGTCACCGCGCTGGCCGGACGCAACATGACCAAGGCGGCCTTTGCGGCCGTGGCGCTCGGCATGAGCGCCACGGTGCTGTTGACGATGGACCCGGCCTACGAGGCCGGACGGCGCTGGATCATCGCCCTGCTGTGCGGATGCCTTGTCTTTTTCGTCGTCGAATGGGCGGTTCGGGTTCAGCAGGCGGCCCGGGCGCATCGCGTCGCCGCCTACCTCATGTCGGGCCGGGGACTGCTGGACACGATCTCCGCTCTCGCCGTGCCGACCGCGCTGGTCTCGGGCATGGAGGCACGCACGGCGTGGCTGCTGGCGGTCATCTGGGTGCTCAAGGTGATCCCCGGCGTGCCCGGCCTGCGCCGGCTCCGCCGGGTGCTGGTGTTGGAAGCGCGCCCGCTGCTGTCGGTGCTGGTGCTGTTCCTGGTGGTGCTGTTTGTCGGATCGGTCGCCGAATACGCGCTCGAACATGACGAGCAGCCGGCCACCTTCGGCACCATCCCGTCCGCGCTGTGGTGGGCGGTCGTGACCCTCACCACCACGGGCTATGGCGACGTGGTGCCGGTCACGCCGCTCGGGCGGGTGGTCGCCGCCACGGTGATGATCTCCGGCCTCGGCGTGTTCGGCCTATGGACCGGCATCCTGGCGACCGGCTTCGCCGCGGAAACCCGGCGCGACAACTTTCTCAAGACCTGGGAATCGGTCAGCAAGGTACCGTTCTTCGCCAGCCTCGGGCCCTCGACGATCGCCGACGTCACGCAAATGCTGCGCACCATCGACCTGCCGCCCCGCGCCACCGTGATCCGCAAGGGCGAGCCGGGCGACTGCATGTATTTCATCGCCTCCGGCGAGGTCGAGGTCGACCTTCCCGGCAAGAAGGTCCGGCTCGGCGAGGGCGCGTTCTTCGGCGAGATGGCCTTGCTCGGGAACAACCTGCGCTCGGCCGACATCAGCACGACAGGGCTGTCGAAGCTGCTGGTCCTCGACCTCGTCGATTTCCGCGTGCTGATGGCACGCCACCCCGATCTGGCGCAGAGCATCGCTGCCGAGGCGAGGCGCCGAACCATGGAGAACAGGACATGACGACCGGACGGACCACCCAGGCCGATGACGCGCCGAGCATGCCGCTCCTCACCATCGACGGCGCCCGCGCCACCATTCGGCTCAATCGTCCGCGCCATCTCAACCGGCTCCAGCCGGAGGACCTCGCCGAGCTGCTGGCGCTGTTCGACCGGGTCGAGGCCAACGCCGCCTTGCGCGTGCTGGTCTTGACCGGCACCGGGCGGGCGTTCAGCGCCGGCTTCGACCTTGGCGCCATCGGCGCAACGCCGGCGGATAAGGCCGAGGCTTCCAGCCCGGCATTCGAGGAGGTCGTCGACCGGCTTGAGGACCTCGCCCTGCCGACGATCTGCCGGCTCAACGGCGGGGTCTATGGCGGCTCGACCGATCTGGCGCTGGCCTGCGATTTCCGGATCGGAGTCGATACCAGCGAGATGTTCATGCCGGCGGCGCGGCTCGGGCTGCACTATTACCCCAACGGCATCAAGCGCTACGTGTCCCGCCTCGGCGTCGATAATGCGAAGCGTCTGTTCCTGACGGCGGAGAAGATCGGCGCGGCCGAGATGCTGCGCATCGGCTATCTCACCGGCATGGTGACGGCCGATGCGCTCGATGCGGAGGTCGACCGGCTGGCGACGGTCCTGGCCGGCAACGCCCCCCAGGCCATGCGCGGCATGAAGCGCGCCATCAACGATTTCGCGCGCGGAGCCCTCGACGATGCGGCGGCGCGCCGCAGGCATCAGGACAGCATGCGCGGCGCCGAAATCCAGGAAGGCATGAAATCGTTTGCAGAGAAAAGAACCCCGAAATTCTGAGCGCAGCCGCGCTCCGAACTCATAAATTTTGCATGCAAATGTCTGTATCCAGCCGGTGCTCCGACACACGCTCAACGAACTATCGACCTAAATCTCCAATTTGCGGTTGACAGCCTTTTGTCCGTGGCTAGCTTGAACCACGGGCGGAGACTTTCACATGCAAGTGATGGACGCGTATTGGGGACGACGAGCTCTGGAGTACGTCGATGCGATCGAAGCGTCGAAGACCAGCGCGAGCGTGCTCTCCCAGTTCGAGAAGATGATCAGCGACCTGGGCTTTCACGCCTACATCATGGCCGGCGTGCCGACCTCGGGCCAATCGCTGCAGCAAACCATTCTCGCCAACGGCTGGCCGCGGGAATGGTTCGACATGTATGCGCGCGAGCAGTTTCACCGCTGCGATCCGATTCCGCGACACTGCATCTCGACATTGAATCCATTCGCGTGGTCGGAGGCTCCCTATGACCGCGAGGACGAGCCCGGCGCGCATGAGGTGATGATGCGCGCGAAGGACTTCCGATTGAACGAAGGCTTCTGCGTCCCCATCCACTACGACGATGCCGTGGGCGCCGTCAGCCTTGCAGGCGAAAATCCGAATCTCGCTCCCGATGCGCGGGGCGCGCTGCACCTGATCAGCATCTTCACGCACAGCAGGCTTCGCGCATTGGCGCGCTCCGCCGCGAGCAACCAGGGCCGACGCCTGTCGCGGATCGAGGCCGAGGTGCTGAGCTGGGCGGCGCGCGGCAAGACCGCGTGGGAGACGGCACGCATCCTCGGCGTCTCCGAACGCAACGTCAGGTGGCATCTGGAAGAGGCGCAGCGCAAGCTAGCAACCAAGAACAAGACGGCGACGGTTGCGACCGCTCTTGTCAACGGCGAGATCTCGATCTGATCTGGCGTTTCTCCCACTGGATCAATTCGAGCGCATCGGCAATCTGCAAACCCCAATTTGATTCAGACGACCGGGGGTTTCGATGCCTGAGATTCATGTCGTTCGAAAAGATAATCGCGCTCTGTACGAGAAATATTTCGATTCATATTACCGTCTGCGCCACGAGATCTACGTCAAGCAGCGCAACTGGATGGCGCTCGATCGTCCGGACGGGCGCGAGATCGATCAGTTCGACACCGAGGATTCGGTCTATCTGTTCTGCATCGACAAGGGCCAGTTGATCGGCTCGATGCGCGCGGTGCCGACGCTGTTGCCGACGCTGATGAGCGACATCTTCCCGTATCTGAATCTGCGCGGCCCGATCCAGCGCCCCGACGTCTACGAACTGTCGCGCATCTTCGTGATCCCGGAGCGCCGCGGCGAGCATGCCGGCCCGCGGATCGACATGCTGCTGCTCACTGCAATCATGGAATACGGCATCTCGATCGGGTTGACCGGCTTTTCGATCGTGCTCGAAACCTGGTGGCTGCCGCGGTTCGAGAAGTGCGGCTGGAAGGCGCGGCCGCTCGGCGTACCTCACATGATGGACGGGATGTCGGTGATGGCCGTGCTCGTCGACTGCGATGAAACGACATGGAAGTCACTCTGCGAGCAGATCGGCCTGACGCGGCCGACGCTGACGTGGCAAGGGCTCGAAGACGTCAGCCGCCAGGCCCTGCCGGATATCTTTCTTCATCTTCCACCAGCCGCTCAGCCAGCGCAATGAGCTGTTCCCGGTGCCGCTTCAGCCTGAGCTTATGGAAGGCCTTCAAGAGGCGGTGACCAAGGAGCGTCGCCTCATCCACCTCGAGGGCATAAAGGTTGGACGGCGTGTTCATGGAATCCATCGCTGACACTTCAGGTTTCGAGCCGTGACTGAACCTTCAATCGAGAAGATCATCGAGCGTCTGCAATTTTGCATCGTTGACGCTCGGGCGATGCAACTCAAAATGTTAGAGAGAATTTTGTCAATATCATTGCTTGAAGCCCACGAGCTGAAGGAAAAGTGCGCGCCCAATTCGACAAACAGCAGCCATTAGCGCTCCTGCACCGACTCTCGCAACACGTCTGGTCCCCGTAGCAACGCGTCTCGGTTGGCGCATCACAGACACAAACTGTTGATTTCAGGGCGGCTTTCGATGTGAAGGTCGGACAGGAGAGCGCGCGCATCGTTGCCGAAACGCGCTTGCCGAACTCGGACGACACCTCGGCAAAATCATGGCGCCGCCGCCCGAGCTGCTCCTTGTTCAGCAAACTCGGTTTACAAAAATGGACTCGCGGGTCGTCTCGCCCTCCTCCGGAGTCCCGGATAACGGAACTCCACCGGCAACAAATAGGCGCGCGCGACCCCACGGACGGGAAGTTATTTGTCGTGAAAGCGGACGGTCTCCGCGACCGTGGCGCGGCGGGTGCGGTAGGAGTTGGCCTTGTCACCGAGATCGGGATGGCCGAACGAGATGCCGCAGACCACCTTGCGGTCGGCGCCGAGCCCGAAGTGCTGCCGCACCACGTCGGAATGAAACGCCAGCGCCGCCTGCGGCACGGTGGCGATGCCGAGCGCCTGCGCCGCCAGCATGAAGCTCGTGACGTAGCCGCCGCAATCGATCGCGCCATAGGTGCCGAGCGCCTCGTCGCTGTGGATGATCGCCACATGCGGCGCGCCGAAGAAATTGTAGTTCTCCAGCGCCTGCCGGGCATAGCCCGCCTTGTCGCCGCGCGGGATGTCGAGCGCGTTGTAGAGCTGGAAACCGCTCTCGCGCCGCCGTTCGAGATAGACACCGGTGTATTCGCGCGGGAAAGGAAAGTCGCCTGACGCCGCCTTGCCGCTGGAGGCCGCCGCATACATCACCTTCCGGAACGCCTCGGTCGCCACACCGGAGGTGATCTCGACACGCCACGGCTGGCTGTTGCACCACGACGCGGTTTTCTGCGCCGCCTCCAGGATGCGCTCGATGGTGGCGCGCGGCACGGGCTCGGGCAGGAACCTGCGACAGGAGAAGCGCGCGGCCATCAGCTCTTCGAGAACGGTGATGGGAGTGGCCTGTGCGGCTGCGGCGTCAGCTTTCATTTATGGTTCTCACTACAACGGAGAAACGTCCCTTCATGATGAGGCGCGCAGCGCCGTCTCGAACCATGAGGCCCGGATATCGGCCTCATCCTTCAAGACGCTGCTGCCCAGCTCCTCAGCATGAGGGTTAGCTACGTCCCTTGGTCGGCACCTTGTTGAACGGCACGTCCTTGTCGACCCGGATGTCACCGGGCAGGCCGAGCACGCGCTCGGCGATGATGTTGCGCAGGATCTCGTCGGTGCCGCCGGCGATGCGCATCGAGGGCGAGGTCAGCAGCATCTGCTGAAACTGGCCCTGCGTCACCGCCTCGTCCGCGCCGGTCAGCACGCCGGCGCCGCCTTCGAGATCCATCGCGTAGGTCGCGATATCCTGCAGCATGACGCCGGCGACCAGCTTGCCGATCGAGTTTTCGGGACCCGGCCGGTCCCCCTTGGATAGCGCCGAGATCGCGCGGTAGCTCGTGTACTTCAATCCGCTCGCCTTGACCGCCCAGGAGGCCAGCTTCGAACGCGTGGCGCGGTCATCGATCGCCAAACCATTCTCGGTCATCAGGTTGGCGCAGAACTCGAACATCTCCGGGAAGCCCGTGGCGAGCCGCGCGCCGATCGACATGCGCTCGTTCATCAAGGTGGTGAGCGACACGTTCCAGCCGTCGCCGACCGCGCCGAGCCGCTGGCTGTCGGGGATCACCACGTCGGTGAAATAGACCTCGTTGAACTCCTGCATGCCATTGGCCTGCTTGATCGGACGGACCTCGACGCCCGGGCTCTTCATGTCCAGGAAGAACATCGTCAGGCCCTTGTGCTTGGGCACGTTGGGATCGGTGCGCGTGATCAGCAGGCCGTAATCCGAGTAGTGCGCGCCCGAGGTCCATATCTTCTGCCCGTTGATGACCCAGTCGTCGCCGCGCTTCTCGGCGCGGGTGCGCAGGCCCGCGACATCCGAGCCGCCGGCGGGCTCGGAGAACAGCTGGCACCAGATCTCCTCGCCCGAGGCGAGCTTGGGCAGATAGCGCCGCTTATGCTCCTCGCTGCCATAGGCCATCACGGTCGGGCCGCACATGCCCTCGCCGATCTGGAACGGCTGCGTCAGCTTGCCATAGACGCCCTCCTCCTGCTGCCAGATCACGCGCTCGATCGGCGTAGCACCGCGGCCGCCATACGCTTTCGGCCAGTGCAGGCAGGCCCAGCCGGCATCGGACTTCTTCTTCTGCCAGGCCTTGCCGACCTCGACGATATCGGCGTGCTTGAGCCTAATGCGCCCGAGCGAGGAACTCGCGAGTTCGCCCTCCAGCTCCTTCGGCGCGTTGGCCGCGATCCAGGCGCGCGCGGTGTCGCGAAAGGCGGCTTCTTCAGGGGTATCGTCGAAGTTCATGATCTAACCTCGCTTCGTATGCGGAGGGCGGGTTGGCCGAAGGCGTAACCCGCCGCTTTGATCAGCATTGCACGAGCCAAGGGCGGGTTACGCTGCGCTAACCCGCCCTACGACTCCGCTTGCTAGGCACGTCCCTTGGTCGGCACCTGGTTGAACGGCACGTCCTTGTCGACACGGATGTCGCCGGGCAGGCCGAGCACGCGCTCGGCGATGATGTTGCGCATGATCTCGTCGGTGCCGCCTTCGACACGGGTGCCGGGCGCGCGCAGCAGCATCGCCTGGAATTTGCCCGCAAGCTCGGCCTCGGGACCGCTGAGCACGCCGGCCGCACCCTGCAGGTCGAGCGCGTAGGCTGCGACGTCCTGGATCATCGGTCCGGCGACCAGCTTACCGATCGAGTTCTCAGGTCCCGGCCGCTCGCCCTTCGACAGCGCCGAGATGGCGCGCATGCTGGTGTATTTCAGCCCGCTCGCCTTCACCGCCCAGCTCGCGAGCTTGGAGCGCACGTTGCGATCCTCGATCGCGGGACGATCGTCCAGCATCAGGTTGGAGCAGAAGTCGAACAGCTCCGGGAAGCCGGTGGCGACGCCGGCGCCGATCGACATGCGCTCGTTCATCAAGGTGGTGAGCGCGACGTTCCAGCCGTCATCGACGGCGCCGAGCCGCTGCGAGTCCGGAATCACGACGTCGGTGAAATAGACCTCGTTGAAATCCGAGTGCCCGCTCGCCTGCTTGATCGGCCGGACCTCGACACCAGGGCTCTTCATGTCCAGGAAGAACATCGTCAGGCCCTTGTGCTTCGGCACGGTCGGATCGGTGCGCGTCAGCAGGATGCCGTAGTCGGAATAATGCGCCCCCGAGGTCCAGATCTTCTGGCCGTTGATCACCCAATCGTCGCCGCGCTTTTCGGCGCGGGTACGCAGGCCGGCGACGTCGGAGCCGCCGGCCGGCTCGGAGAACAGCTGGCACCAGACCTTTTCGCCGGAGGCGAGCGGCGGCAGATACTGCCGCTTATGCTCCTCCGACGCGTAGGCCATCATGGTCGGCCCGCACATGCCGTGGCCGATGATGAACAGGCCGGAGAGCTTGCCGTAGGGCCCCTCCTCCTGCTGCCAGATCACGCGCTCGATCGGCGAGGCGCCGCGTCCGCCATAGTCCTTCGGCCAATGCAGGCAGGCCCAGCCGGCATCAGCCTTCTTTTTCTGCCACGCCTTGGCAACCTCGAGGATATTGGCGTCCTTCAGCGCGACGCGGCCGAGCGAGGTCGCGCGCAGCTCGTCTTCATACTGCTTCGGCGCGTTGGCAGCGATCCAGGCCCGCGCCTGGCTGCGAAACGCGGCCTCCTGCGGAGTGTCATCGAAGTTCATCGGCAAGCCTCTCATCTCGTAGGGTGGGCGAAGGCGCAACGCGCCGTGGCCACCGATTCAATCCTGCGCCACCGATGGTGGGCACGCTTCGCTTTGCCCACCCTACGGATTCCCATCGTGCGTCACGCCGCATTGCGCTTGCGCATGCGGTCGATCAGCTGGTCCTCCCAATAGGACAGGCTGCCGAGACCGAGCGCGAGCGCGTTGGCGCGGCGGTAGTACATGTGGCAGTCGAACTCCCAGGTGAAGCCCATGCCGCCATGGACCTGGATGTTGTTCTTGGCGCAGTGCTGGAACGCCTGCGTCGCGCTGATGCGCGCCGAGGCCGCGGCTTCAGGCAGCTCCGGGGCGTTGGTCGAGAGCGCCCACGCGCCGTAGTAGGAATTCGAGCGCGCCAGGGTCGCAGACACATACATGTCGGCCAGCATGTGCTTGACCGCCTGGAACGAGCCGATCGGACGGCCAAAGGCGATGCGATCGAGCGCGTAGTCGCGGCCCATCTCCAGCGCGCGGTCGGAGCCGCCGACCTGCTCGAACGCCGTCAGCACCGCGGCGCGGTCGAGCACCTGGGTGATGATGCTCCAGCCCTCGCCGGCGGCGCCGAGCGGCTCCGCCTTGCAGTTCTTGAAGGTGAGCTCGGCCTGGCCGCGCGTCGGATCGAGATTGGTCAGCGCCTTGGCTTCGACGCCGCCCGCCTTGGTGTCGACCAGGAACAGCGAGATGTCGCTGTCGCGGCCGGTCGAGCCGGTGCGCGCGGCAACGATGACGAGATCGGCGATGGCGCCGTCGGCGACGGGCTTCTTGGTGCCGTTGAGCACGCCGTTGGCAGCCTCGAGCCTGATCGCCTTCGGCGACGGATTGCCGGTGCCCTCGAACAGCGCCAAGGCGCCGATCGTCTCGCCGCTCGCGATCTTCGGCAGCCAGGCCTGCTTCTGCGCATCGCTGCCGGCCAGCATCAGCGCCTCCGCGGCAAGATACACGGTCGATGAGAACGGCACCGGCGCCAGCGCGCGGCCGACCTCCTCGGCGATCACACAAAGCTCGAGATGGCCGGCGCCCGCACCGCCATACTCCTCCGGAATGGCGACGCCGAGGAAGCCCATCTCGGCAAAGCCTTTCCACAACGCGCGGTCATACGGCTCCTTGCCGTCGAGCACCACGCGCACCGCCTTGGGCGGGCACTTCTCGGCGAGGAATTTCCGCGCCTGGTCCCGCAACTGCTTCTGGTCGTCGGAGAAATCGAAGTTCATGGCCTCACCTGCTTCCTGATCGTCATTCCGGGGCGATGCGCAGCATCGAACCCGGAATCTCGATCTGATTCATCTCTGGATTCCGGGTTCACTCGCTTCGCGAGTGCCCCGGAATGACGGTTCTAAAATTCCGCATCACAGCACGATCACGTCGCTGTCGGGCGTAGCCGCATAAAGCCGCTCGACCAGCGCGGCGCGGCGCTCGAGGCCGGCGCGCTGGTTGATGTAGCCCTTGTCGGTCAGCTCGTGCCCGTCGATCGACGGCGGCTCGACCATCAGCATCGCGCGACCGATTCGCCGGCTGCTCGCGCCTTCGCAGTCCTTGTTGTACGCCTGAAGGCCGCGGCGGACGCAGTCGATGACCCCGGGATGCTTCACCACATCCTCGAACGTCGCATTGGGATCGCCGACCAACTGGCGGCAGGCGTGCAGGTTCGGCCACGCCAGCAGACCAACATATTCGCGGTCCTGCCCGGTCACCAGTGCATCGTGGATCGCCGGCGTTGCGGCTGCGATCGCATCGGTGCGCAGCGAGCCGACATGGACGAAGGTGCCGGTCGTGAGCTTGAAATCCTCGACGACGCGGCCGGCGAAGATGATGCCTTGCGCCGGATCGTTGGGATCGACGAATACGCCGGCGTCGCCGATGCAGTAGAAGCCCTCCTCGTCGAACGCCTTCCTCGTCAGCTCGGGCTGACCGAAATAGCCGGGCATCACGTTGATGCCGCGCAGGCGCAGCTCGTATTTGTCGCCGACCGGGACCATCTTCAGCTCGACGCCGGGGAATGGCAGCCCAATCAGCCCGACGCGCTCGGTGTTCCAATAGGTGCCGGTCGAGGTCGGCGCGGTCTCGGTCGAGCCCCAGCCGGTGTAGAACACGATGCGCTCGCCTGTGGTCTTCACCGCCAGCGCCTGCATCCGCTCGTAGAGATCGTCCGGCAGCCGCGCGCCGCCATAGGCCATGATGCCCAGATCCTTGAAGAACGAGCGGCACAGCGCGTCGTCCTTCTCCATCGCCGCCGCCAGCGCCGCATAGCCGGCGGGCACATTGGCGTAATAGGTCGGCGACACCTCGCGCAGGTTCCGGATGGTTTCGTCGAACATGCCGGGCATCGGCCGTCCGTCGTCGATGTAGAGCGTACCGCCCTCGATCAGCAGCGGATTGAACAGCGCATTGCCGCCCATGGTGTGATTCCACGGCATCCAGTCGAGCACCGTGGAGATCGGCGCCTCCGGCCCGCGCGGCCGCGTCTGCATCATCATCGCCGCATTGGCGCACATCATGCGCTGGGTGTTGATGACCGCCTTGGGCATGCCGGTCGAGCCGGAGGTGAACAGCAGCTTGCCGACCGTGTCCGGTGTGATCTGCGCAATCGACGCGTCGACCGCGCCGGTGACCGGCGTCGCGGCGAGATCAGCGAAGCTGATGCTCGCAACGCCCTCGCACGGACGCGCGACATGAACGACGGTGACGCCGTCGAGATCGAGCGCCTTCAGCGCCTTCTCGAAGGTCGGGCCGTCCTGCACCATGACCACGCCCGGCTTCACCAGTCCGAACAGGTATTTCAGCTTGAGGTGATCGTGACTCATCAACGAGTAGGCCGGAGACACTGGCGCCGCCGGCGACCGTGCCTGCATGGCCGCGAACGTCATCAGCGCATGCTCGATCGAATTGCCGGAGAGGATCGCGACGGGCCGGCCGTCCAGCCTCAAATTGAGCAGGCCCTGCGTCAGCCCATCGACCGTGCGTTTGGCCTCGGCATAGGACAGCTTGCGCCATTGCCGCTCGGCCCCGCTGCGTTGCGCGAGCCAGGTCCGCGTCGGCGCCTCCTTGGCCCAGCGGGCGAGCGGCGCCGCCAGATGCGGCTCATAGGCCTGCAGCGGAATGCGCGACTTGATGATGATCGTGCCGTCAGTGCGGCGCTCGACGTCGATGTCGCGCGCCAGCCAGTTGACCTTGCGGAATGCCGGCTTCTCCAACACCTTCGCTGCCGTCCCGTCCATTTTGCGTCTCCCGAAATATCGTCCTTTGCGGATCTTGATATCTAGCGGTTGGTATAGACCGGCTTTCGCTTCTCGAGGAAGGCTGTAATGCCTTCCTTGAAATCCTCCGAGCGGCTGCACAGCACCTGGTTGCGATCTTCCATCGCGATGACGGCTTCGATCGACGACGCATCGACGCTCATGTTGAGGCATTCCTTCGACAGTCGAAGTCCGACCGGCGAGGCCGTCATCATCGCGTCGACGAACGGCGCGGCCGCGTTCTCGAGCATATCGTCCTCGACGATCTCCGACACCAGGCCGACCATGAGCGCGCGCTCGGCGCCGATGAAGCGGCCGGTGAGGATCAGCTCCGATGCGACGGAGACGCCGACGAGGCGCGGCAGGAAGTAGCTGGTGCCGATGTCGCAGCCCCCCAGGCCGAGCTTGATGAAGGCACAGTTCATCCGCGCCGAGCGCGCGGCGATGCGGATATCGGCCGCGAGCGCCAGCGCGAAGCCGCCGCCGGCCGCCGCGCCCTGCACCAGCGCAATGATCGGCTGCGGGCAGCGCCGCATCAGCATCACGATGTCGGCGATGCGCCGCTGCGAATCCAAAGACTCAGTCACGCTTGGCGGCTCATTGGCGCCGCCGCGCCGCTGCATCGCGGCCTTCAGATCCAGCCCGGCGCAGAAATTCTTGCCGGCGCCCCTGAGCACGACGACCCGCGTGGTGCGATTGCGCTGCAGGCTTTCGAAATAGGAATTAAGCGCGTCGATCAAGGCCGGGTCGAGCGCATTCAGGCTCTCCGGACGATTGAGCGTCACCCGATCGACACCATTGTCGTGTTCGATCAGCAGCGGTTGGGACATGGCGCGCGCTCCAGCCTCAGTGTCATCCCGGCGAACGCCGGGATCCATAGCCACCGGCCTGATTGGTTAGAGCGCGGCGTCTGCCAGAGTGCCTCTCACAGACGCCGCGGAGTATGGGTCCCGGCTCAAGGCCGGGACGACAGCGGAGAATGCCGCCTAGCGCGGGGCCATGCGGATGGCGCCGTCGAGGCGGATGGTCTCGCCGTTCAGCATCGGGTTCTCGACGATGTGGACGGCGAGGTTGCCGTACTCGGAGGCGTCGCCGAGCCGGGCCGGATGCGGCACCTGGGCGCCCAGGCTCTTGCGCGCTTCTTCGTTCAGCCCCATCAGCAGCGGTGTCAGGAACAGGCCGGGCGCGATGGTGTTGACGCGGATCTTCTGGCTGGCGAGATCGCGCGCGGCAGGCAGGGTCAGGCCGACGACACCACCCTTCGACGCCGAATAGGCGATCTGCCCGATCTGGCCTTCATAGGCCGCGACGCTGGCGGTGTTGATGGCGACGCCGCGCTCCTCGCCGATCGGCTCGGCGGTGACGAGGCGCTCGGCGAACAGGCGCAGCACGTTGAAGGTGCCGATCAGGTTGACGTTGATGATGCGCGCGAACTTGGCGAGCGGATAGACGCCGTCCTTGCCAACGATGCGCTGCGAGCCGCCGATGCCGGCGCAGTTCACCAGCACGCGGGCCACTCCATGCGCGGCTTCGGCCTTGGCGATCCCGGCCTTGACCTGCTCCTCGTCGGTGACGTCGGCATGAATGGCGACGCCGTTCAGCTCGGCCGCCACCTTCTCCGCGTTCTCCTTGCTCTGGTCGAGCACGGCGATCTTCGCGCCCTTGGCCGCCATGGCGCGCGCCGTGGCGGCGCCGAGGCCAGATCCACCGCCCGTGATCAGAACGGCAACGTTGTTGAGTTGCATGGTGCGTTTCCTCCGTTTGTTTGTTGTTGGCGAATGGCGAGTAGGGAGTAGCGAACAGGGAAGGTAGGGCATCCCCCTATTCACTACCCCCTATTCGCCATTCGCGCGTTTCAATATGCCGCCGCAGATCAGCGCCTCCATATGGGCGATGTACTGGCGGCAGACGTCATCGGTGACGGGGCCGACGCCGATCGCGCGCGACATGGCGTGGCGGCCGAAGAACAAATGATCGCAGGCGCCGATCAGGCTGGTGTAGAACAGCACCGGATCGACGGCGCGGAAGTCGCCCTCAGCGACGCCCTCCTCGATCAGCCTGCGATGGAAATCGAGCAGCGGGGCCACGAAGAACTTCGACACCTCGTCGGCCGCTTCGGCGCTGCTCTCGTGCAGCAGATAATGGATCAGCCGGTTCATGTAGGGAAACCGGTGATAGGCGCGGATGATGCCGCTGATGTGCAGCTTCAGCTTGGCCGTCGGCGGCAGCGGCTGCGCCAGCAGATATTCGAGATTGGCGACCTCGGTCGCGGCGTCGCGTGCGAGCAGCGCCAGCAGCAGGCCGTCCTTGTTGCCGAAATGGTATTTGACCAGCGCGGCATTGGCCCCGGACTTCTGCGCGATGTCGCTCAGCGAAATTTCGATCGAGGACCTCGCGATCATCAGCTCGCTGGCGGCGTCCAGCAGCTTCTCCGCCGTCGCATTCCGCCCCGCGGGAAGTTTCTCCGGCACACTGTTCTGAAGCTGGGGTCCCAAGACATGTCTCGCGCTTGATCGAGGCAGATAAGCCGAAGCCGGAGTTGATCTCAAGAGTTAATTGATCGATTGACTAAGGCTCAATCGCGCATTTAAATCGCAGCCAATCACGAACACCAAGTCTAGGGAGGACACGTCATGGCGGAAGCCTACATCGTCGCGGCTGCACGCACGGCCGGCGGCCGCAAGGGAGGCCGCCTGGCCGGCTGGCATCCGGCCGACCTCGCTGCGAAGGTGCTGGACGCGCTGGTCGAGCGCTCCGGCGCCGCGCCGGACCAGGTCGAGGACGTGATCATGGGCTGCGTGATGCAGACCGGCGAGCAGTCGAACAACATCGCGCGCAATGCGGTGATGGCCTCGAAGCTGCCGGAGAGCGTGCCTGGCACTTCGATCGACCGGCAGTGCGGCTCGTCGCAGCAGGCGCTGCATTTCGCCGCGCAGGCAGTGATGTCGGGCGCGATGGATGTCGTGATCGCCGCCGGCGTGGAGTCGATGACCCGGGTGCCGATGGGTCTCTCCTCCACGCTTCCGGCGAAGAACGGCTTCGGACACTACAAGAGCCCTGGCATCGAGAGCCGCTATCCGAACATCCAGTTCAGCCAGTTCACCGGCGCGGAAATGATGGCGGAGAAGTACGGTCTCTCCAAGGATGAGCTCGACGAATACGCCTATAACAGCCATCAGCGCGCGATTGCCGCCACGCAGGCAGGCCACTTCAAGGACGAGATCATCCCGCTCGAGATCGTCAGGGCCGACGGCTCGACCGACACCCATCACATCGACGAAGGCATCCGCTTCGATGTCACCCTCGACGGCATCAAGGGCGTCAAGCTGATCGCCGAGAACGGCAAGCTCAGCGCGGCGACCGCGAGCCAGATCTGCGACGGCGCCTCGGGCGTGATGGTCGTCAACGAGCGCGGCCTGAAGTCGCTCGGCGTCAAGCCAATCGCCCGTGTCCACCACATGACGATGATGGGCGGCGATCCTGTGATCATGCTGGAGGCGCCGCTGCCGGCCACGCAGCGCGCGCTGCAGAAGGCCGGCATGTCGATCGACGACATCGACCTCTACGAGGTCAACGAGGCATTCGCTTCCGTGCCGACCGCGTGGCTGAAGACCACCGGCGCCGATCCCAGCCGGCTCAACGTCAACGGCGGCGCGATCGCGCTCGGCCATCCGCTCGGCGGCTCCGGCACCAAGCTGATGACCACGCTGCTGCATGCGCTGAAGCAGCGCAACAAGCGCTACGGCCTGCAGACCATGTGCGAAGGCGGCGGCATGGCGAATGTGACGATCGTCGAGCGGCTGTAAGTCGCGCCCCAATAGCGGTGTCGTCCCGGCGAACGCCGGGACCCATAGCCACCGAATTGAATGTCGGGCGAGCTGGAGCCACAGCTCGCTCTCACCACAGGCCCCTGTGGTTATGGGTCCCGGCTCAAGGCCGGGACGACACCATTTTCCTAATTTAGCGGTGAGCCCTCATGACCCACCCCTCCATTCACGCCAAGAACCATCCGGACAAGATCGCCTACCAGATGGCCGGCACCGGCAAGGCCATCACCTATCGCGAGCTCGACGAGCTCTCCAACCAGGGCGCGCAGTTGTTCCGTGCGCTGGGGCTGAAGGCCGGCGACCATGTCGCCTTCCTGATGGAGAACCGGCTCGCGTTCATGGAGATCGCCTGGGCGGCGCAGCGCTCCGGCCTGTACTACACCGCGATCAGCCGTTATCTCACCAAGGACGAGATCGCCTACATCATCAGGGATTGCGGCGCCAAGGTCTTCATCACCTCGCCGAAATGCGCCGAGCAGGTGCGCGATCTCGCCACCGCCAAGGACGGCCCGCTGTTCTTCATGGTCGACGAGCCCGAGCCCGGCTTCCGCTCCTGGGACAAGGAGGCCGGCGCCCAGCCGACGACGCCGATCGCCGATCAGGTCGCCGGTTACGACATGCTGTATTCGTCGGGCACCACGGGGCGTCCCAAGGGCATCAAGAAGGATTTCGAAGGCAATCCGATCGACCAGCCCAACCAGTTCCTGCGCGTGCTCTGCGCCGACATGTGCGGCATGAATGCCGAGAGCATCTATCTGTCGCCGGCACCGCTCTATCATG
Organism: Bradyrhizobium sp. HKCCYLS3013; assembly: GCF_051167615.1. Lineage (NCBI taxonomy): Bacteria > Pseudomonadati > Pseudomonadota > Alphaproteobacteria > Hyphomicrobiales > Nitrobacteraceae > Bradyrhizobium > Bradyrhizobium sp. HKCCYLS3013. The sequence continues at coordinate 6,947 of NZ_JBNPTK010000008.1, read as the reverse complement.
CAGCCCCCCTGCGCTTCAACATGATGGTCTCGGTGCTCGGCGGTACCTCCATCATCATGGAGCATTTCGACGCCGAGGAGTTCCTGAAACTCGTCGAGAAATACAAGGTCACGCAGTCCCAGCTGGTGCCGACCATGTTCGTGCGCATGCTGAAGCTGCCGGAGGACGTCCGCAAGAGCTATGACGTCTCAACGCTCAAGGGCGCCATCCATGCTGCGGCCCCCTGCCCGGTCGACGTCAAGGCCAGGATGATCGAGTGGTGGGGGCCGATCCTGATCGAGTATTATGCGGGCTCCGAGGGCAACGGCGTCACCGTCTGCACCTCGAAGCAGTGGCTAGAGCATCGCGGCAGCGTCGGGCGTGCCGTGGTCGGCAAAATCAAGATCCTCGGCGAAGACGATCAGGAGATGCCGACCGGCGAGATCGGCACGGTCTATTTCGCCGACGCGCCGGTGTTCTCCTATCACAACGATCCGGAGAAGACGAAGCGCGCCTACAACGACAAGGGATGGTCAACGCTCGGCGACGTCGGCTATCTCGATGCCGACGGCTTTCTCTATCTGACCGACCGCAAGTCCTACATGATCATCTCCGGCGGCGTGAACATCTACCCGCAGGAGACCGAGGACGTCCTCATCACGCATCCCGACGTCGCCGATGTCGCCGTGTTCGGTGTGCCGAACGAGGAGATGGGCGAGGAGGTCAAGGCGGTGGTGCAGCCACACGACATGGCGCGCGCCGGCAAGGAGCTCGAGCAGCAATTGATGCTGTTCTGCCGCCAGCATCTGTCACCGATCAAATGCCCGCGCTCGATCGACTTCGAGCCGGAGCTGCCGCGCACACCGACCGGCAAGCTGGTCAAGCGGCATCTGCGCGAGCGCTATTGGCCGAAGAAGGGCGCGGCTTAGCCCACCAACGGTGTCGTCCCGGCCTTGAGCCGGGACCCATAGTCACCGTCTTGAGTTTTGCGAAGGCTGGAGCTGCCAGTCAGCCTCACCACATTGTCCTGTGGTTGTGGATCCCGGCGTTCGCCGGGACGACGCGAGGAGAGTACACGCCGTGTCTCAGTCTCTTCCCCCGCTCCCCCTTGCGCCCACCATCCGCTCGCGCTTCGTCGACGGCATCAACGGCCTGCGCATGCATGTGCTGGAAGCCGGGTTCGAGACGCCCGGCCGTCCCTGCGTGCTGCTGCTGCACGGCTTTCCCGAGCTCGCCTATAGCTGGCGCAAGGTGATGCCGGCGCTGGCGGCGGCCGGCTATCACGTGCTGGCGCCGGACCAGCGCGGCTATGGCCGCACCACGGGTTGGAGCGCGGACTATGACGGTGATCTCGCGCCGTTTCGATTCACCAATCTGGTCCGTGATGCGCTCGGCGTGGTCTATGCCTTCGGCCATCGCCATGTCGCTTCCGTCATCGGCCACGACTTCGGCAGCCCCGTCGCGGCGTGGTGCGCTGTGATCCGCCCCGATGTCTTCCGGTCGGTCGTGATGATGAGCGCACCGTTTCCCGGGCCACCCGCAGCGCCGTTCGACATCGCCAGCCACGCCCTCGCGCCGCAGGAGGATCCCGTGCATCGCGAACTGGCGGCGCTGCCGCGGCCGCGCAAGCACTATCAATGGTATTACGCGACGCGGCAGGCCAGTACGGACATGCATCATCCACCGCAGGGGCTGCATGATTTCCTGCGCGCCTATTATCATCACAAGAGTGCCGACTGGGCAGGCAACGTCCCTTACCCCCTGCAGGCCTGGGACGCGACCGAGCTCGCCAAGCTGCCGACCTACTACGTAATGGACCTCGGCAAGACGATGGCCGAGACCGCCGCCGAGGAGATGCCTGACGCGGCGGCGATCGCGGCCAATCGCTGGCTGCCTGACAGCGAGCTCGCGGTCTATACCGCCGAATATGAACGGACCGGCTTCCAGGGCGCGCTGCAATGGTATCGCTGCGGCACGTCAGGCCTGTTCGAAGCGGAATTGCAGACGTGGTCGGATCGCACCATCGACGTTCCGTCTGCATTCATCTCCGGCCTGCAAGACTGGGGCATCTACCAACGGCCCGGCGTGTTCGAAGCGATGCAATCCCGAGTGTGCACCAACATGATGCTGTGCGAGCTGATCGATCGTGCCGGTCATTGGGTGCAGCAGGAGCAACATGAACGAGTCAATGAGCTCCTGTTAACGTTCCTGAACAGACTGACAGCCTGATTTCGGACGCCGTTTCGAACTATCAGGCGAATCGAGGAACGAACATTCGGGGTTGACGTTTCCGCATCCGGGCAATGCGCATCAGGAGATGATTTATGGATAAGAAGATCGCAGGCTTGTTGGGCGCCGTCGCCGCTGTCGGCGCGCTCGGCACGGTGCAGGCGTCGGCGGCTCCGGCCCCGACCGATGTCCTGAAGGCCAATTCCTACGCCGACCTGCTCGAGCCGATCCCCGATGCCGCCAGGGTGCTGCAGGCGCTCGACGAGCAGGGACCGCCGGCGGCCGAGCCGAAGGTGCAGCTCGCGCAGTGGTACCATCACCACCATCATCATCACCATCACCACCATGGCTACTGGCGCGGCTATGGCTACGGCCCCGGCTATGGGTACGGCTACGGCCCCCGGGTCTATGTGGTGCCGCGCCGGTACTACCATCACCACCACCATCATCACCATCACCACTGGTATTACGATCGCTATTGATCGTTGAGAGGTGACAGCTCGGGGGGCGCCGACCGTGAGGTCGGCGCCCTTTCGTTTAAGGAAGAAGGGTCAGGCCTTGCGCGCCTTGTCCTTTGCCGCGCGATGCAGATGGCGATAGGTGCCGTCGAACACGGTATCGGTGCTGGACACCCATTCGGTCTCCTTGGCGAGCACGGGCCGGCTGGCGTGGATGCGGCGTGACTGCAGCTCGCGCTCGGCTGCCTCGTCCGGGCTCATCGGCTCCACCGTGAAGTTCGCCTCCTCCGGAATCACGATCACCTGCGCGAACGGCTCGCCCGGACGGAAGATATGCGTCCGCCCTTCCGCGGGCGCCTTGAAGACGCAGAAGAACAGCATGGGCCAGAAATTGCGCACCAGCGCCGGCACCGCGATCGGGCAGGTATCGCTGCGATCGGTGTAGAAGCGCGGATGCGGCTCGGTCCGGATCGCGAAACCCTTGGGCACCTTGAGATCGAGCAGGATCTGGTAGGTGTAGAAGGCATCGCCGAAATTGCGGAATGGCGGCCATTGCAGGCTCGGGCTCGGCGGCTCGCCCCAGTCGCCGGACAGTTCGAGCTTGCCGTCGCGCGTGGTGACCTGCAGCTCGAAGTCGTAGGGATAAAACAGCTCGATGCCATATTGCGCACCTTCCGAGAATGGTACGCAATGCCAGACCTGCTCATGCGAGCCATTCGCGCGTGGTTGGCGTTCGCCTGCCCAGCCCGGAATATCCATCCGGGTGCGGCGCGGCGCCAATCCAGGATCGTTGAGCCGGTATTTGACGCTGTCCATTGGAACTCCTTAGGTGGCTGAGCGGAACGCGAACGACGGACTATCCTCGCAGTTCCATGACTGGAGCTTGAATGCGGGGTCACGAAAGCGTTCGCGACCACTCGGCGGCCGGAGTTTGACCGCGATGCGGCAAGTCCATATAGACTTTAGAAACGTTCTAAACAGCCGAATGTTGAGAGCGACAGATCCGGGGACCTTGGAATGAAGAACTTCGCCGACCTCACCGAGCGCGAGATCCTGGCAATCGCGATCTCGGCCGAAGAGGAAGACGGCCGCATCTACATGAGCTTCGCGGAGGATCTGGCGGAACGTTATCCGGACTCGGCCAAGCTGTTCGAGCAGATGGCCGAGGAGGAGAAGGGCCACCGCCACATGCTGCTCGAGCTCTATGAGGAGCGCTTCGGCAAGAACCTGCCGCCGATCCGGCGCGAGAACGTCAAGGGCTTCCTGCAGCGCCGGCCGATCTGGCTGACCAAGAACCTGTCGCTCGACGCCATCCGCCGCGAGGTCGGCACGATGGAGTTCGAGGCCGAGCGCTTCTACGCCAAGGCCGCCGAGCAGGCCAAGGATGTCGGCGTGCGCCGGCTGCTCGGCGATCTCGCCGAGGCCGAGAAGGGCCACGAGAAGGTTGCGGCGAAACTGACCGACAAGATCCTCAGTCCGGACGTCCGGCACAAGGAGGATGAGACGCGGCGGCGCGTGTTCGTGCTGCAATATGTCCAGCCCGGTCTCGCCGGCCTGATGGACGGCTCGGTGTCGACCTTGGCGCCGCTGTTCGCCGCCGCCTTCGCCACGCATCAGAACTTCCAGACCTTCCTGGTCGGCCTTGCCGCCTCGATCGGCGCCGGCATCAGCATGGGCTTTGCCGAGGCGCTGTCCGACGACGGCTCACTGACGGGACGCGGCTCGCCGTGGCTGCGCGGCGCCGTCTGCGGCGCGATGACGACGCTCGGCGGACTGGGGCACACGATGCCCTATCTCGTCCCGGACTCCTGGACCAACGCGTTCTGGATCGCGACCGCGATCGCGAGCCTCGTGGTGTTCTTCGAGCTGTGGGCGATCGCCTATATCCGCGCGCGCTACATGGACACGCCGTTCCTGCAGGCGGTGTTCCAGATCGTGCTCGGCGGCATCATCGTGCTCGGCGTCGGAATTCTCATAGGAGCGGCCTAGCCTCCGCACCCCGGCGTCTTGCAAAACGTCCAGCCGCGAGGCTGATGGCGCCGGACCGATCACAACGGAAAATCGTCATGACGCCACGCTTGCATTACGGCACGCCCGCGAAGATCCTGCACTGGCTGGTGGTGGCGCTGCTCGCCATCCAGTATCCGATCGGCTGGCTGATGCCGGACCTGCATGCCAACACGCCCCCCGGCGCGCCGATGATCCTGCACATTTCGTTCGGCCTTACCATTCTGGCATTGATCGCCGTGCGCTTCGTCTGGCGGCTCACCCATCCGGTCGCGCCGGAGAGTTCGCTGCCGCCCTGGCAGCGGCTGAGCTCGGAGGTCGTGCACTGGATGCTCTATGTGATGGTGATGGCGAGCACCATCACCGGCTGGCTGTTCGCCTCCTTCCGCGGCTGGAGCGTGTCGTTCTTCTACCTGCTTCCGTTGCCGATGCTGGCGGCGCGCAACCCGGCCGGTAACCGCGCCATCGACGGGCTGCACCAGGCATCCGAATGGCTGCTGCTGATCCTGATCGTCGCTCACGTCGCCGCCGCAATCGCGCACGTCTTCATCTATCGCGACCGCGTCATGCAGCGGATGCTGCCGGGCTAGAGGATAGTCCGCAATTTTGGTCAAGTGATCGCCATCCGCATCGGTTAGACTCCCGGCAAACATCGCACCGGGAGGATCGACATTGGCCGCACCGCAATGGACGTTCGCAACCGCCGTCGACACGGCGAAGGCATTGGCAGACCGTCAGATCTCGTCGGTGGAGCTGACCAGGCTCGCCATCGATCGCATCGAACGTCATGACTCCGAGATCAACGCCGTCTGCGTGCGCGATTTCGAGCGCGCGCTCGCTGCCGCTGACGTCGCCGACGCGGCGCTGGCGCGCGGCGAACGGCGGCCTTTGCTCGGCCTTCCGCTCACGGTGAAGGAATCCTACAACGTCGCCGGCCTGCCGACGACCTGGGGTTTTCCGCAGCACAGGGATTTCATCGCGGCCGAGGATGCGCTGACGGTGACGCGCGTGAAGGATGCCGGCGGCATCGTGCTCGGCAAGACCAACGTGCCGCTCGGGCTCGGCGACTGGCAGAGCTACAACGACATCTACGGCATCACCAACAATCCCTACGATCTCGGCCGCACGCCAGGCGGTTCGTCAGGCGGATCGGCCGCGGCCCTGGCCGCCGGCTACGGCTCGCTGTCGCTCGGGTCCGATATCGGCGGCTCGCTGCGGGTCCCCGCGTTTCACTGCGGCGTCACCGCGCACAAGCCGAGCTACGGCCTGGTGGCCTCGCGCGGCCACACGCCGCCGCCATTTCAGCCGCTGCCCGGCGAGGCCGACCTCGCCGTCGTCGGCCCGATGGCCCGTTCGGCCGCCGATCTGTCGCTGCTGCTCGATGTGATCGCAGGCCCCGACCCGCTCGAGGCCGGCAAGGCGTATCGCCTCGACCTGCCGCCGGCGCGTCACGGTCGCCTGCAGGATTTCCGCGTGCTGGTGGTCGCGAGCGATCCGCTGCTGCCGACCGACAGCGCCGTGCGCGGCGCGATCGAGCGGCTGACGGCCGACCTGGCACGGGCCGGCGTCAACGTCGCGACAGAGAGCCCGCTGCTGCCGGACTTCGCCGCATCGAGCCGGCTCTACATGCGCCTGCTGCTCGGCTTCATCGGCGCCACCATGCCGGCGGAGGTCCACGCCGGCGCCAGCCAGGCGGCCGCGCAATTGCCGAAGGAGGCGGCGAGCCTCGCGGCCGAGCGACTGCGCGGCATCGCGCTCAGCCATCGCGACTGGGTTCAGGCCGGCGGGGCGCGGGCGCGGCTGCGCGCGCAATGGCGAACGCTGTTCGAGCAGTTCGACGCCGTGATCTGCCCGATCATGCCGACTCCGGCCTATCCGCACGATCATTCGCCCGACCAGGAGCAGCGCCGCATCAGCATCGACGGCGTCGAGCATTGCTACGCCGATCAGCTCGCTTGGCCGGGCATCGCCACCTTGCCCGGACTGCCGGCGACCACGATCCCGCTCGGCCTCGCCAACGGCTTGCCGGTGGGCGTGCAGATCGTCGGCCCATTCCTCGAAGACCGCACGCCGCTCAAGCTCGCCGACCTGATCGAGCGCGAGTTCGGCGGCTTCGTTCCGCCGCCGCGGTTCGCGAATTAGTTGGCGCTTCGGCTTCTTCAACAGCGCCTCACCAAATTCCGCCGTCGTCCTACATCGTCATGGCCGGGCTTGACCCACGGCTGTCCGGTTCAGACAGACTGGACATGGTGCATGGCGTGGATTCTTCTGCGG